>JAZDMX010000012.1:0-33066 GCA_043800555.1 Candidatus Omnitrophota bacterium
TAAAACGGGATCATGTTAACCTTTTTGGTATAATTAGTTTGGACAAACCAAAAACCAGAAAGGAGAATCTAACATGACCCCGCAAGAGATGCTTCTAAAGCATAAGCTGTCTTTGCTGCAGCTTGCAGAGCAGTTACAAAATATCCGGCAAGCCTGCAAGATGATGGGAGTATCGCGTCAGCACTATTATGACATCAAGGAGCGGTTTGAGCAAGCAGGAGTTATAGGCTTACGCGAAAAAGAACGGCAACCGCCCCGGATGCCTAACCAGACACCGCAGGATATTGAAGACCGTATCCTGGATTATTCTTTAAAACACCCTACTTACGGCAAGGACAGGGTGGCGATACAGATAAGATTGCACGGTGTACTTACCAGTGCTTCGGCGATTGAGCGTATTTGGAAACGCAATAATTTACAGACCAAGTTTAAGAGGCTGTTGAAGCTGGAAGAGTTGCATAGAAAACAAGGCATGGTGCTCTCTGATGAACAGATACAAACGCTTTTAGAGAATATACAGGCAGTGCCATCAGAGCATGTATTCAGCAGGCATCCGGGGTATCTTTTATGCCAGGATACTTTTGAAGTAGGCTGCCTCAAAGGTGTAGACAAGATATATATGCAGGCAGTAGTGGATACTTACGGCTCATTCGGATTTGCCAAGCTCTATACGTCAAAGATGCCCACAACTGCCGCTGATATACTCATAGACAGGGTAATCCCCTTTTACCGGGCATTTGACATACCGATACGCAGAATGCTTACAGATAATGGCGGTGAATTCTGCGGCAAAGGGTTTAAACACGATTACGAATTAATGCTTCAGATCTTCGGCATAGAGCACAGCCGTATACGTGTCGGTATGCCGCAAACAAATGGCTTCGTGGAAAGGTTTAACCGGACGGTACTGGAAGAGTTCTTTTGCGTTGCCTTCAGGAAAAAATGGTATTACAGCTTAGAAGAGCTGCAAACGGATTTAGATATATATATGTGGCACTATAACTTCCAAAGGCCGCATTCAGGCTATAGATTAAACGGCAAGCGGCCAATTGAAGTATTGTTGGATAAAACAACTTGTCCAAAAAGGTTAACTTATGATAAAATTGACACTCCTATCCATTCAGAAGTGTCAACAGATCTCCAGGCGTGTACAACACATCTTGAAGCGAGGACGCTGGGGCTGGCGGCCGCCTGCGGCCCGGCCGCCAGCCCCAAGCCGAGCCGGACACGCGTCAGCACAACCTCGAAGCGAGCGGCCTAGCGAGCGCCGAGTGAGCCGAAGCGCCAGCGAGGCGAACGGATGAATGTTTGATACGGGAGCGCGCCCAAGCGCGCGGAAGATTGGAATAATACCTAATTATCTTTAGAGAAGGTAATTTGACCTAGTTCGCAGGTAAGCATTGCATCGGGACAATTTTCATAATTTGCTTTGCCGCCCTGGGGAGCTAGTTTAATCCACGCTTTAGACATGGGGATGCCTTTGTGCATTTGTCGGAATATTTCGGAAAAAAATTCTGCAAAGGCTTTGCCGTTGCGTTTCAGGGTGAGAACGAAATTGGCTTGCCCATAGCCGGTTTTCTTGGCAGCTTCAAGGTAATTCTTTCCTTCATTCTCAGTGGCGACTATAACAACCGATGCCTTAGAATGCATAATAATTTCCCTAAAACTGTTCTGTGAGTCTTTAATCTTTCCGTCGGGTTCAATCTGGGCATAAATTAAGAGTGTATCGCAGAGAGGAATGTTCTTATCGGATAATTCTACCGATGAAAAATAGTTTTCTAGGGCTGCGCGATCGTCGACTATTAAAGACTCGGCATCTTTACCGATTAAATTTAAAATCCCCAAACGGGGAGAATGAATTACTTTAACTCCTAGCAAGCGATTCAGTAAGCCCATTTTTTTATTTAAAAACCATTTCAGCTTTACCTAATAATTCTATTACCTTGGCTTCAATTCTATAAAAAGTACTGGTGTAATTGGATTCAGTTAAGAAGACTTGTACTGTCCCTCTGGCGGTAGCCGCATAGATTGCAGAGGACGCATCCCATACAAATTTTGGGAGATTAACGCCTGTTGCGAGCTCAAATCTATTCATTGCGCCGCCGATAACAGTTTTAAAGATTGGAATACCCGAACTTGCTGCGGCTAATGCTTTTGCTCCAGGGCCTGAATAGAGAACTGCATTTGCACCTGCCGATAATCCAGCGTTTATTGCTTTTGCGCCTAATGCGGTTCCGCCTACGGCAAGATCAATCTGCCAGCTTACATCGATCAATCCTGGTTCATCCACACATAAACCCCACAAATCAATGAGATTTACCGGATTATTTTTTGCGTACAAGTAAAGGTTCGGCCCATCGGTCATCCCGCTGGGATCAACAGTAATGAACCTCCCCACCCTGGGGGTCGGTCTATGGGGTGCCCGGTTAGCGCTTCCGCCTTGTAAAAGAGCAAAATTTAGCGACTACAGCCAAAATTCAGGATTTTTTGCTGTAGTCAACCCGCCTTTATTTTAATACTCTAAAGAGCAAAGTCCAGCGAAATATAGGGGGCGCAGGGCGCAAGCCTTCGGCTGGCCCGCCAAGGTTTGTGGCGGGTCAAGCCGAGCCGGACACGCGCTGCACTACCTCGAAGCGAGCGGCCAAGCGGGCTGCCAAGCGAGGCCTGCCCCAAGGCAGGCCGAGCGGTAGATTGCAAGATACGGGAGCGCGCCCAAGCGCGCGGGGGTATATGGTAGTAAGCTAAGACAACGAGATAAATTGTTCTTTAGTAGCCTTTCTACAAAAGAACCAAATATTAATGATGTAGAAGATTAGGGTTGGGCTCGGTATTATTATGGATTTAACGATGCCAGACATCATTCCGCGCCATATATGCGGGAAGATGAGCGTATTGGCTATCTGAATTACGGAAATAAAGATTAATAAATTCCTGCCCCAATTTTTTAGTTTTAGGACAGCGACCCCGCCGATTATAAAAAGAGAATAGATGACAAAATTAATAATGAACCCCGAATAGATGATTTTGGCTGATGTGGATCCTTTAGATTGTAATTGCGACATTAGATACGGATTTCTAAGCAAAGCGAGATCACTGGCTAAATAATACAATAAGCTCCAAATCCCCAATAAAATAGCCGTAACTCCAAGTACCAATATCCCATCAGATTTTTTATCCATTAACCCTCCTATGATAAGAATATCTCAAGATCATGGTTCTGGATTTTCGTTGGGCTTAGGCGCAATAATTATAACCTCGTGAGTAGGCCCTGAAGGTATAGCAACGCCTTCTGTCGGGTCACTATATTTGTCGCCCGATTGATAACCCCACGCTCTCGGGTATTCCGAAAAATACCACTTCCAGCGGCCCCACTGTTCATAGTGGCTTTGATTTCTCCAATAGACCTGCACGTCTCCTACCCAACCGGCGGCTATTACTGATTCAGGCGGTAAAGTATACTGTGTCTCCCACGTCCATACTTTCCTTCTTTCGCCAGATGGTTCCCAGAACCATCTTTCCCACCACGGTGATCTGTATTGATCACTAGTATTCTTTTTCTCACCGCACAGTCCCCATGGATCCACCAGGTTGATAGGATCATTAAGGCAATACAGGTAAGGATTAGGTCCGTCCACAAAACCTAAAGGATCCCTACTAATGAATCGTCCGATCCGCGGATCGTAATACCTAGCTCCAAAATAAATTAGTCCGGAAACATCCATTTTTTTAGTCAGGAATTTATTATCATTGGTTGAGGAGCCGGATTGGGTAACTATGTTGCCGAAGGCGTCGTAGCCGTAGGCCTGGACGGAGGCGCCGGTTGCATTGGTAAGGTTTACCACAGAACCCAAGGAATCATAATGGTAACAATATCCTTTTGAATCCGAGATAATCTCGCCAACCCTCGGGCCGTGGACATAATAAACATTATTTACGCCTGCGGATTCGCGCACCAGCTCATTGCCGTCATAATAATATTTAGTAGTAACCCCGTTTACCGTTTTGGAGATCCTTTTTCCCGAACTATCATACGCAAAGGCGGAATTTTGCCCAGGGGCAGTGTAAGATTTCATGCGGTTTTCATAATCATAGGTGAAATTCTCCGTGGCCGCGGAGCTCTTTCTTTGCGTTAAATTCCCGTTTTTATCATAGCTAAAAGTTATGCCCGTAGAATCTTTCGTAAGCTGGTTTAAAGTGTTATAGATATAGTTAACGGCTTGGCCGTTTTTGTTTAAACTATACCTGTTTCCGGCCGGGTCATAAGCAAAGGTAGAACTTACGCTTTTTGCGTTAAGAGAGCCTGCTTCCCGGGTAAGTTCGTTGAGTTTATCATACGCGTAATTTAATGACCCGTTGATTAAGCTTACCGCGGTCTTACGCGAAGCATTGTCATAAGTATAAGAAAATGAGGAGACGGCTTTATTGGCGGAATTTTTGTTCAGCAGTTGAATCAGGCGGCTGGAATTATCATAGGTATAAGCTGTAAGCGCGCCGTTAGGGTAATCCAGCCTCGCCCTGCGCGAGAGGCTGTCGTAAGAGAACCGGGCCTTTTTCCCGTTAGGCAAGCTAATCGCGGTTATGTTGTTCAAGCTGTCATAGCCATAAGTTATCCTGCCAAATCCTGCGATACCCAGGACAGACCTGTTGCCGTTAAGGTCATAGCTATAGTCCAGGCGGAAGCCATCGGGATAAACCTGCGATTTTAAACGGTTAACCCGGTCATAATTAAAAGCAGTTACCCCGGAGGAATCTTGTATCTTAACGGTATTTCCGACGTTATCTAAAACATAAGTTACGGTGGAACTATTGGGGTATTGTATGTAGCGGAGCCGGTTTAAAGAATCATACTGGTAAGAGGTGGTTATGTTGTTTGCGTCCGTTCTTGAAGCTAAGTTGCCCTGTTTATCATAGGTATATTGATATACCCGGCTTTGGGCATCGGTCATTTTAATCAGGCGGCCCAGGGCGTCGTAATTATAGGTAGTTTTGTTTCCTTTTGCGTCGGTAACGCTTAAGAGACTTGCTTTGCCCAGGTGCATCTGGTTAGCCGTATCATAGGCATATCTTGTGGCCCTGCCCAGGGCATCGGTAATGCTCAAGAGGTTGCCGAAGCAATCATAAGCGTATTTAGATATGCTTCCCAGGGGGTCGGTTACGGAAACAACCCGGCCGCCATAATCATAAGCATAGCGGGTAACGTTGCCGGAGGCGTCGGTAATTGATGTAAGGTTGCCGTTTTTATCGTAGGTAAAAAGCGTTGTGTATCCTGCGGGATTGATTGTTTTTACAACCCTCCCCAGGATATCATAGCCGTAAGCAGTAACGTTTCCGGCGGCATCGGTTTTTTTGGCGAGGTTCCCGTAAGCGTTATAAGCGAATTTAGAGATATTGCCTCTTGCGTCGATAGAAGAAATTAATTGCCCGTAAGAATTGTATGTATTCTTGGTTACTTCGCCCTGCGCATTAACGAACTGGGTCAAATTCCCTTTTTTGTCGTATACAAAATTACAGGTATTGCCGTTAGCGTCGCTGAAGCTTAACGGCAGGTTTAATCCCGCGTCGTAACTCCACTTCGTCCATTTTCCGTTGGCATCGTAAACGCCGGTCCTATTTGCGTTCGCGTCATAGGTAAAATGGGTGTGGTAGTTTCTTTTGTCGTAATAATCGATGATGTTGCCGTTTGCGTCGTTTATAGTGCGTTCCGTTATGTTGTTCGGATCGGCAATCGATTGCAGGGACAAAAGGCTGTCGAAATTGTATTTGTAAACCTCCCCCCGCTTATTTATGACGTGCACCGTCGACCAGAGGTAATCAAAAGCCGTTATGTTGCCCAGGGGGTCTGTTTGCGTATTGACGCGGTCATTATAAAGGTAGGTATATTTATAAACGTTCTTTCTCGGGTCGGTTAACTGGATTAAATTACTGGTTACCGGGTCATAGCTGTAATTCGTGGCGTTGCCGTTACGGTCAATTACCCTTACGAGCCGGTTTTTTGCGTCATAGAAATATTGAAGGTAATTCTTCTGGGGGTCTAGCGCTTTTGAAACCATCGCGTTTGCTCCGTATTGCAGAGTAATTTTCCTGCCTGCCGGCTCGGTAATGGAAGTAAGCACGGCTTTATTGTTTACGGTTGAATAGGAAAGCGTCGTGCGGTTAAGTTTCCGGTCTTCGATATATACCAGCCTCCCGGACAAGTTAAAACGGTAATGCGTGCCGTTTTTCGACTTCAGGCTAAAACCCGAGGCATCCTTGGTAAGATGAGAATAATAGTTTACCGGCACGGAGAAATACGTGCCGTCGCCTTTGGGGACGTAGGTTTCCCGGGAGTTATTTTCCCTGAAGACAGTAACGTGGGTCTTGTATTCTTTTATCCTTAAGGAATAAGAATGCGTCCAGCCGTAACCGAAAATAAAATCATTGTCATCCTGGCTGAAATCATAAGTATAATTATGGCCGCCCTGGCTGATTTTTATGTTGCTGAAATGCGCGTGGGAAAAGTATGCCTGCAGGGCCACCCGTCCCGAAAGCACGGGATTGGGATCAGAATAGCTTATCTGCAGCGAGCCGTTTACGTATATCTTGATATTGCCGGCGTTAGCGATGATTTTAATATGGTTTTTGTTAGCGGCTAAGTAAGGAGAGGGCTTGTTAAGAAGAAAATATTGCACTCCGGATTTCCATTTGCTCAACTCCAATACGCCGTTGGTGTGGATTAAAAAATAGTAACAGTCTTGCGCTTTGCGGGGGTCGCTGGTTTTTTCTGTATAGCGGAAATTAACCCAGGCGGTTTCCCAGGCGTAGTGAGGACCCGGCTGGATAGTCTGCATGTCCAGATCCATGGTAAAATTGTTGACTATCAAATCTGAAGTGGTACGGTCTCCCTGGCCTGAATACTCCCGGTTTTCAATGCACCAACTGCCTGCCCCGGGCTCGGCAAGCCATCCAGGGACCTCTGAAACAACTTCAGAATTATAGTAACGCTTCAGGCTTAAAGGCAGGCTTCTGGTAGGCGCTTGGATGTCGGCGTAGTCCAAGAAAAGGTTTCCATTGCGGATAACTACCGGCTCATCGGTAGTAGAATCGGCGCGTCCGTCAGAAGAATCAGTGTTGTTTTTCGCAGGCCCATTACCCTGGCTCTCCCTGCCCGGGCCTCCGGCGCCTGTGTATCCTGAACCGTGCCCGCTGATGTTCCCGCAACCCTGCCCACCGATGACCTCTTTTAGCTTTTCATTGCCGACAAATTCAAATTGGCCTTTTAACGCTTTAAGGTCAATAGGCTTATTGCTTACCACTAAGACAATCCTGTCCCAGGACTGGAGGAATTCTTCGGAGGAAATTGTAATATCGGGGTAATTTATGCCGGGGACGTAAACCGCAACTTCATTATCCGAGACTTTCCTGACAAGGCAGAAATGACGGTTGCCGGTAGTATTGGCGATAAGCTGCCCTTGGTTAGCCAGTACGCGCAGGCCGGCTAAATTTAACTTTAAAGCCTGTGTTTTAAGGCCGCATTCCTGGGCCGCAAGCTTTACCTCGTATAGCGAGCTCATGCCTTTTTTTTGAGCGGCTTGAGCGTTTAATTTTGCCATTGCCCCGGATGTCTTGCGGGGGGCCAAGCCCAAACCTATGAATGCCCTACTTAAGACATCCGGGCCGCAGAACGCTTTAAAGAATCCAAATGAAGAATTTTGGTCAGCTAAGGTTTGATTGAGCGGGATAATGAGCAGGCTTAAAACGATAAATGCTAGTTTAAGTTTTCTCATTTATGAGTAAATTATATAATACAAGATCTGGCCCTGTCAATACTTTTAGATAAGAAGACACTGCTCATTTATATTTTAACAGCAAGCGGACGCGGCGCTGTTAAGGCAAAGCTTGGTTTTGCTTATCTTAATTTTACCTTAAACTCCCGGGTAAGCGATTCGCAAAGTAAGTCGTGGGTAGGCTGGACTTCTTTTTCGGTCAAAGTGCGCTCGGCCGAAGCATAGAGGCAGGACAAAGTAAGCCCCCGGTAACCGCAAGGGATTTGTTTACCTTTATAATAATCCGTGACCCTGGCTTCGCGCAAAAGAGGCCGGCCCTTATCTCTCAACATGGCAAGTATGCCTTTAACCGAGAAATCGTCCTTTAAAATAAAACTGATATCCCGGGTTATCCCGGGGTATTTCGGAAGAGGAACAAACCTTTTATCCGGTTGCGCAAAAGAAAGAAGTTTATCCAAAGAAATTTCACACAGAAAAACGTCTTTATTCTTTATCTCTAATACATTCAACGCCTGACGGTTTAACTTTGCCATGATGCCTATTTTTTCTTTTTGGATGCATATATCCGCGCAAGAAGGACCCTGGTTAATAAATTCATAACCGGTTACCCCTAACCGGCAAAAGATTGCCTCCAGGATCCCTTTGAGGCTTAGGAGGCCGGATTCATCTTTAACCAGGCCTGCGGCGGTAAAGAAAGATTTTACCCCGCTTAGGGCAATCCCCAGGGAAAGCTCTTCTTTAGGCTCTTTTTCTGCTTTAAAAATATTGGCAATCTCAAATATCGCAACATGCTCTTGTTTTTGGTTAAGGTTGAAACTGACCGCGCGGCCAAGCCCAAGCATCAGGGTAGGCCTTAAAATTTCCTGCTCCCGGCTTAAGGGATTCATAATGCCTACCGGCTCTACGCCTAATCCGAAACCTGAATTTTCTAAACCCTGCCTGTCAATAAGGCTGTAAGTGATTACTTCGGTCAGCCCCAGGCCTATAAGCATATTCTTTATACCCAAAACCAAACTTCTTTGCCCATCCGGGGTTACATCGGGCTTGACCGAAGGAACGCTGCTAGGGATACGCTCATAACCCAGGATCCTGGCCACTTCCTCAATTAAATCGACCTGCTGCTTCACGTCCTGCCTGAAAGAAGGCACTCCCAGGCTAAGAATATTTTTAGATTTCTGCCTGATTTTAAATCCAAGCCCAAGAAGGGCCTGCCTTGCCTTAGCAAGCGATAAATTTACCCCCAATATCTTTGCGGTATAAGCGATATCCAAGTCGACTTTTGTTGCTTTCGGTTTCTTTAAACCCCTTAGGGTAAAACTTGCTTCTTCCGCGCCACATTGCTCTTCTAATAATTGCGCGGCGCGTAAAGACGCTCTGGCGGCCACACCTAAATCAACACCCCTCTCAAACCTGTAGCTTGATTCACTTGTTTTACCTATAGCCTGACGAGAACGGCGGATAACGACGGGATTGAAAATAGCTGCTTCCAATAAGATATTCTTTGTGGCAAAGCTAACTTCGGTCTCCTGGCCCCCTATTACTCCGGCAACCGCAACGGCCTTATCTTTGTCCGCGATAACCAAAGTATCTTTGGAAAGATCGCTTTCGGTTCCGTCCAGGGCAAGTATTTTTTCTCCTGATTTAGCCCGGCGCACAAATATCTTCTCCGGGCTTAATTTATCCAGGTCAAAAGCATGCAGCGGGCCGCCTAACTCAAATAACACGTAATTGGCGATATCCACAACATTATTGACGCTGCGGCAGCCTACCAATTCCAGCCTCTTTCTGATCCACTCCGGCGAAGGCCCAACCCTTACGTTCTTCATTATCCTCGCGGAGTAAAACAGGCAGTCTCTTTTATCTTCGATTTCAATTTTGAGATTACCTTTTATGGCCCTGGCTTTAGTTTTTAAGCCTTTGCGCCTGCCGGGCAAAAAAGGGTTTTTAAGTTTTGAGTTTGTTATGGCCGCCACTTCCCGGGCAACCCCAAAAACGCTCAACCAATCCGGCCGATTTGAGGTGATCTCAATCTCGAAAATAAAATCCCCTGCCTTCTCTTGGAGAGAAACGACTTCCAGGCCAGCCATAGTCAGCTTATCCGCCAGATCTTTAGCCGGAATCTTAACCTCGACAAAATCCTTCAACCAGTTATAGGTAACTTTCATTTTAAAATTGCCTCAAAAACCTTAAATCATTCTCAAAAAATAACCGGATATCGTTAATCCCGTATTTAAGCATGGCGATCCTATCGATACCCATGCCAAAAGCAAATCCGGTATATTTTCTAGGATCAATGCCCACGCGCTTAAAAACATTGGGATGGATCATGCCTGAGCCCAAGATCTCCAGCCAGCCCTTTCTTGCGCACACAGGGCATCCTTGGCCTTTACAAATTATACAGGAGATATCAACTTCTACGGAGGGCTCGGTAAACGGGAAAAAGTGCGGCCGAAAACGCATTTTTATCTCCCTGCCAAACATGGCTTTGGCAAATATCCCCAAGAGCCCTTTGAGGTCCGAAAACTTAAGGTCTTTATCCACCATAAAACCCTCAACCTGATGGAACATAAATGAGTGCGACGCATCCGTGGCGTCCGGCCGATACACGCGCCCGGGGACAACAATTGCCAAGGGTGGTTTCTTGCCTTTCATTACCCGCACCTGGACCGGAGAGGTATGGCTGCGCAAAAGCATCTTACTGTAATCTTTTAAGTAGAAGGTGTCGAAGGCTTCGCGGGAAGGATGTTCCAGGGGTATGTTTAACCCGGTAAAATTATTATACTCGGTTTCTATCTCCGGACCGGCGGCGACAGAAAAACCCATTTTGCTGAATACGGAACAGATCTCTTCGGCTATCCGGGTTAGCGGGTGCAGATGCCCCAATTCCTGCGCAATGCCGGGCATACCCATATCTAATGCTGCGCCGGCATCATTAGGGCTAACCGTAAAAATCTTTTGTTTTTCCTCAATTACACAAAGGAGCTTATTCTTCAGCGAGTTAACCTGCTGGCCGAAATAGGCCCGCTCCTCTTTAGGCAAAGAAGGGATAGCGCTGGTTAATTCAGCCACTATCCCTTTCCTGCCTAGGTATTTCAGGCGAAACCCTTCAAGCGCCTCAGAAGAACCGACATCCTGAATTTCCGAATCTATCTGGGACAAAACAGCGTTAATGTCCATATGAAGAAAAGCCGCTCCTTTTTTTATTTCTTGGCCAATCCGGCTATTTTCTTAAAAGCCGCGCTGTCTTTTACCGCTAAGTCCGCTAAAATCTTGCGGTCCAGGTTAATTTTAGCTTTTTTCAGCCCGTTCATAAAAACGCTATAGCTGATCCCTTCGGCGCGGGCAGCGGCGTTAATGCGCGCTATCCAGAGAGCGCGGATCTCTCTTTTCTTGTTGCGCCTGTCGCGATAGGCGTATTTTAAGGCATGCAGGAGCGCGCGGCGCGCCTGCTGGAACTGCTTGCTCCTGTCCCCAAAAAAGCCCTTGGCCTTCTTTAATACCCTCTTCTTCCTTCTGCGCGTTGCTGCGCTGTGCTTGATCTTAGCCATTTTCTCTCTCCTTCGACTCGCTTCGATCGCTTGAGCCACTTCGGGTTGAAGCGCTTAAGCGTGATCGAAACGCTTTTTTAACCATAAGGTAGCATACGCTTAAGGTACTTAGTTTCTTTTTTGTTATCCAGAATATCCCGCTTCCTTAACTTCCTGATCCTCTTCATCTTCTTGCTGGAAGCAAGATGGCTTTTCCCGCCGCGGGAATATTTGATTTTGCCTTTTTTGGTAAGTTTGAACCTTTTTGAAACCCCTTTTTTAGTCTTTAGTTTTCCCATTTTTAACGAGCAGATGAATTACGCCCTTTGGATGAAAGGCGTAACTTATCGCATCCTCCTTTTCTTTATATTTTAAGCCTGCTTGCTTAAACAAGCAGGGATTTAACCCGGCGGTTATTTGGGCGCAACCACAAATGACATAACCCTGCCTTCCATCATCGGGGGCTTTTCCACTTGTCCGTCGTTTTGCACGTCCTGAATAAATCTATCTAAAACCTTTCTTCCCAAATCCACATGCTCCATCTGCCTGCCGCGGAAGAATAGATTGATCCTCACTTTATCCTTTTTCTTTAAGAAACCGGACGCCTGCTTTACCTTGGTCTGGAAATCATGGTCATCGATATTGGGTTTTAGGCGGATCTCTTTTAGTTTGCCCTGTTTTTGATGCTTCTTGGCTTCCCGCTCTTTCTTCTCTTCGTCATATTTAAATTTACTGTAATCGACTATGCGGCAAACCGGCGGGTTAGCCGAAGGCGAAACCTCCACCAAATCCAACTCATGCTGATTCGCTAAATCCAGGGCCCTTTGAATTGCCATCACTCCCAATTGATTGCCATCCGGCCCGATAATCCTGACCTGCGGCACTCTGATCCTGTCATTAATCCGGACAAATTTTTTTATAGCAACCACCCTTCCTTTCTTGTTTTAAACGGATTTATTTTCCGTTTCTTCTTTGGCCTTATTTATGAACTCGTCCAAACTCATTGCGCCCAAATTTCCTTTTCCTTTTTTCCTCACCGCAACTTGCCCCGATTTTTCTTCCCGCTCGCCTACGACCAGGCAATAAGGTATCCTGCTTATCTCGGCATTACGGATCCTCTTATCCAAAGTTTCATTACGGCCATCCACCTCAACCCGGATTTTTTCCTGCGTAAGCCTTGCGGAAATCATTTTGGCATATTCCATTACCGTGTCTTTTACCGGAATAACCAATACCTGAACCGGGGCAAGCCATAAAGGCAGGTCTCCGTTATAATGCTCAACCAGGGCCCCGATAAAGCGTTCAACGCTGCCGAGTAAAACCCTATGCAACATTATAGGCTGGCGCTCTTTGCCTTCTTTATCAACATAAGCTAAATCAAACCTTTTGGGAAGGGCAAAATCGCATTGGATGGTCGCGCACTGCCATTGCCTTTTCAAAGCGTCTTTTAATTTGATATCGATCTTTGGCCCGTAAAAAGCCCCATCCCCCGCATTGATCTGGTAATTTAAGCCTTTTTCTTTTAAGGCCTCTTCAAGGGCCCCGGTCGCCAAGGCCCAGTCTTCATCCGAACCAATGGATTTCTCCGGGCGGGTGCTCAATTCAAGGCTCATCTCCTGGAAGCCGAAAAATTTCATCGTATCAAACACAAAATCAATGACCGCTTTTATTTCGGGCTTCAATTGTTCGGGTAAACAAAAAATGTGGGCATCGTCCTGAGTAAACCCGCGCACCCTTAATAATCCGTGCAAAACCCCGGCTTTCTCATGGCGGTAAACCGTGCCTAACTCAAAGAGCCTTATTGGCAAGTCCTTGTAACTCCTGGTTTTAGACTTGTAAATTAAAATGTGGCCCGGGCAATTCATCGGCTTTAAAACATACTCCTGGCCGTCTACATCCAGGATGTACATATTCTCTTTGTAGTAATCGTAGTGGCCGCTGGTTTTCCAAAGCCCTGCCTGCATGATATGCGGGGTAATGACAATTTGATAGCCGCGTTTCAGGTGTTCCTCTTTCTCGTAATTCTCGATTATAGTCCGCAGCAAGCCTCCCTTGGGATGATAAAAAACCAGTCCCGCCCCCGCTTCTTCATGATAAATGTCAAAGAGCTCTAAGCCCGGCCCTAGTTTTCGATGGTCGCGTAATTTTGCTTCTTCCCGGTTCTTTAAATACTCCTGGAGTTCATTTTTATTTTCAAAACATGTCCCGTAAATCCTCTGCAGCATAGGATTCGTTTCAATGCCGTGCCAATACGCCCCGGCAACGGACAACAATTTAAAAGCCTTGATTTCGCCGGTCGATCGGACATGCGGCCCGCGGCATAGATCCACAAAGCTTTTGCCGGTGCTATAGAGCGAAACCTGCGCATCGGCCAAAGCGCCGATTAATTCTATTTTGTAGGGTTCGTTAAGCTTCTTAAATAAATCTAGCGCTGCTTCTTTATTTGACTCCTCCCTTATGAACGGCTCGTCCTTAGAAATAATCTCGCCCATTTTCTTTTCAATCCTGGCTAAATCTTCGTCGGAAAAAGCCTCTTTCTTGTCAAAATCATAATAAAACCCGTCTTCTATCGCAGGGCCAATGGCTAATTTTGCTTCCGGCCAAATCTCTTTTACGGCTTGCGCCAGAACGTGCGAACAAGAATGCCTTAAGATATCCAAATTATTTTTCTCGCTCATTTTATTTATGGTGGGCCCAAGAGGACTTGAACCTCTGACCTTTGCGATGTCAACGCAACGCTCTAACCAACTGAGCTATGAGCCCTCAATATTCCCTATTTCTTTGGTACTCAAAAATTAACCCCGGGCATAAATCTATCCAAGTTTCGATGCGAGGGGCAATTTCACCAGGTACTTCGTTTGCCGCGACCTCTTGGCCTCCTCGTCAAACCCAGGTAAAATATTTATCGGTAATCTCTAGGTGCTTCACTGGCTGCTGGGCTTTTCGCCTCGCTCGTTCAGCGCAAATTAAATTTTCCTTACCGGAAAATTTAATTGGGCAAGAAGGGAGTCGGACCCTTACGACCTTGCGGCCAACAGATTTTAAGTCTGTCGTGTATGCCATTCCACCACTTGCCCTCAATTTCCGTATTCTTTAAGCGCCCAGCAATTAACCCCAAGCATAAATCTATCAAATGTCGGAATGCCTGGAGCCTCCCCCTGCCGCTTCACTCGCTGCCCTTATCAAACCTCCTCGTCAAACCTAGATAAAGATCATTAGGCGCCTCGGAGTAATTTTTACTGCGTAAAAATTAAGGCGACGAGCGGATTCGAACCGCTGTATAGCTCTTTTGCAGAGAGCTGCCTTACCACTTGGCTACGTCGCCAAATATCAGATATTCCTTTTTACTTCCCGGATTATTTCCTCAACGTTAGCCAGGCAACCCACGCCGACATCGCCACAAGCAAGCTTGCCGCTTCCGGGTTCAATAAGTTTATAGCCTAAAGATTTTAACTTTCCGGCATTGGCTTGAGTGACCTTGTTCTTATACATATTCTCGTTCATTGACGGAGCGATTAATACGGGCGCTTTTGAAGCGCAGATAACGCAAGTCAATAAATCATCGCAAATCCCTCCGGCAATTTTTGCAATAATATTAGCGGTTGCCGGAGCGACTAAGATCAAGTCCGCCTTCTTAGCCAAAGATATGTGCTCGATCTCCCAGGCCTCCGGGGAAGCGAATAACCCAGAGTGCGCCTTATTCCCGGAAAGGCTCTCAAAAAGAACCGGCTTGATCAGCTCTTGTGACTCCCGGGTCTGGACCACGGTAACCGCAAATCCGGCATCCCTGAGCCTGCGGATTATGTCCCCGGCCTTATATATCGCAACGCTCGCGGTTACCCCCAAAATAATATTCTTTTGTTTTACCGGCATATCTATTCTTTGGCTTTTATCTTTTTAGCTTCCACCTTACCTCCGGATATTTCATGCAAGGCAACGGTAGAGGGTTTAGTAGACGCCTTATCCTCCACAAGTTTAGGTTGGCCTTCGGCAATCTCTAGCGCTCTTTTAGCCGCTAAGTTCACCAGCTTATAAATTGACTGCCCGCTTTTATCCAGCATATCTTCTCTTTCCGCATATCCCATCGCCTGCTCCTCGTTGTTGTATTACGCGATTAAAACCCAACCCGCGTAATTTTGCTTTTAACCGGCATAATCGAAATCCGGTTCTTCGCGGCGCCTTATTTCTCCTGATATAATATCTTTTAGCCTGCTTGCGGCTTGGGCCAAATTTTTATTTTTCAGGGTATAATCGTAGTGGCGAAAATTATTGAGCTCTGCCTTCGCCAGCTTAATCCGCTTATTTATTTCCTCTTGCCTGGTCTTATTGCACCTGCCCCGGATCCTCTTGCGTAGTTCGCTTATCGACGGAGCTTCGATAAACACGGTAACCGTATCTTGCGGGTACAGCCTCTTTAATGCCCTTGCTCCGTTTAAATCCAGGCAAAGCGCCAGGTGCCTGCCGGCTTTGAGCTTTTCTTCAAGAAACTCTTTTTTTGTGCCGTAATAATAACCTAAATACCTGGTCCATTCAAGGATTTTTTTGGACTTAACCAGGCGCCGGAATTCTTCCCGGCTGACAAAAAAATAATCCCGGCCGTCTCGCTCTCCCGACCTCCGGGGGCGGGTAGTCACGGATATGGATTTAGCGAATTTCCTGCCCGCCGGCTTATCCAGAATAACATTCTTAAGCAGCGTGGTTTTGCCGGAGCCGGATGGCCCGGAAATGACCAATATCAATCCCCGCTTACTCCCCTGCCTTCTCACTCTATGTTCTGCGCCTGTTCGCGAATTTTCTCAATCAAGCTCTTCATCTTCAGGACCTGTGCGGATACGGAAACATCGAATGTCTTGGCTGCCATCGTGTTTGCTTCCCGCTGCATTTCTTGAGCGATAAAATCCAATTCTTTGCCTATCGCTCCCCCTTTAATAAGCTTGTTCTTAAAATTACGGATATGAAAACAAAGCCTGTCTATTTCTTCGGTCGTATCCGTATCTTTTATAAAGCTGGACCGCTCTTCGTCAGTCGCAAACCCCTTTAGCCTGCTCTTAAGGGCGTTCTTTAATTTCGAGATTATCGCCGAGAGCTCCGTCCTTAACTCTTCCCCCTGCTTCCTCAAATAACCCTGAAGGGCCTTGCCCTCTTTGGCGCGCGTCTTGACTAAATTATCCATGGCCGCGTTAACCGCTAATTTTAGCCCCGGCCAAATACTTTCAGGAGAAACCTTTTCTTCCTCCAGGGCCAAGACCCCGGGCAAATGTATCAGGGTATTCATGTCCAGCCCGCTATCAATCTTAAACTCATCTTTTATGCTGTTGATTTTACCAATATATTTTTTGAGGAGCGCCTTATTGATAAAAACATTCCCCTGCCTCCTTGCGCTGATATTCAGGCTACAGGTAACCCTGCCTCTTTTAACTTTCGATTCAATGGCCTTTTTGATCCTTTCTTCCATGGCCAGAGAGCCCTCGGGCAGATGCAGCACCGTTTCAAGGAATTTATGGTTAGTGCTTCTAAGCTCGACAGAAACTTTGCCTAATGAAGGTAATATTGCCTCAAAACTACCGTAACCGGTCATACTCTGTATCATTTTAACAATCCTTTTTTAAGCCCAAATTTTTATTTTATGCTCTTTGCGGATAGCTTCTTTTTGCGGGTATAAATCTACGATTATCTCATCCGGATTAAACCAAAGCTTAATTTCCCTGGCTGCCTCAGGCTCATTTGATGAAACGTGAATGACGTTTTCGTAAACACCCGAGGTGGTTATCCGGCCGTATGAGCCGCGGATCGATGTTGACTCGGCCTCTTCCGGGTTGGTCGCTCCCGCCAAATCGCGGCATTTCTTTATCGCGTCATTGCCCCAATATACCAAAGCCAGGACCTTTTTGCGGTCATGCAGGTCGCCCTGTAAATATTTAATAATGTCGCCGAAAAACGGTTTGTCCTTTAAGTGTTTATAATGCTCTTGCGCCAGGTCTTTTGAAACGCGCACGATTTTAGCCGCGACAATCTCCAGCTTTGTTTCGGATAAACGCGTCAAAATATTCCCGGTCAAAGATTTCTTAAGCCCATCCGGCTTGACTAAAATCAAAACTGCCTGATTCATCCCGCACCTGCTCCTTTCATATTAATCCGGCGCTTACCCGCAACTGGGCAGGTTATCCATAAAATAAGCCCCGGTTCAAATTCGGCCGCAAGGCTTACGCGTGCTTCATTACGGCCAGCCTAGGTTTCATTTGATTTGCCTATCCTGATAATATTGACGATCCTCTTCAAGTCTTCCGGCGAATAAAATTCAATAAAAATATGCCCGCGCTTTTTCATCTTGCTAATCCTAACCTTGGTTGATAAGGCGTGCTGCAACTCTTCTTCTAAAACCGCCACATACGGCTCCCGGCCGCCGGCTGCGGACTGGCGATTTAACGGTTTTGGCCTGCGCATCTTAATCAAGCTTTCCAACTCTCTTACGGAGAGGCCTTTGGAAATTATTTCTTGCGTAAGCCTGCGCTGCGTATTTTCATCCTCTATTTCAAGCAGCGCCCGGCCATGGGCAAAAGAAATTCTCGCTTTCTTCAACTCTTCCTGTATCTCGTGAGGGAGTTTGAGCAAGCGCAAGGTATTGGCAATAGTTACCCTGGCCTTACCTAACGCTTCGCTGATTTTCTCTTGCGTTACCTGAAACTTGTCTATCAGGTGCTGATACGCGTGGGCTTCTTCAATGGGATTTAGGCTTTCTCTTTGAATATTTTCGATTAAGGCGTACTCCAGCGAATCGCGGTCATCCACATCTTTGACAATTACCGGTATCTCCTTTAATCCCAATGAGTTACAAGCTCGTAATCTCCTTTCGCCGGCAATTAGTTCATAGCAATCTCCTCTACGCCTGACCAGAAGCGGCTGGATCACCCCTTTTTCCTTTATGGAGCGGGCCAATTCTTCGATGTGCTCCTGGAGGAATTCTTCGCGAGGCTGAAAAGGATTAGGCTTAATCCGGGCAGTTTGGGCATAAATGATTTCGTTCTTGACAACAGCTTCTTTCTCCGGGATCAAGGCGCTAATGCCCTTGCCTAAAGCTTTTCTCTCCATCAAAGCCCTCCTTCTAATTTAACTGGGCTGGATTCTATAGGTAACCCCAGTATCTCCTGGCACAACTCTTTATATTTTTGAGCGCCTAAAGAATCTTTATCGTATAAAAAAATGGGCTTGCCGAAACTCGGGGCCTCGGTGAGGCGGATATTGCGCGGGATGACGGTATCATAAACCTTGCCCTTAAAATGGCCCCTTACCTCCTGGATCACTTCTTTGGTTAAATTAGTCCTGAAATCGGCCATGGTTAAAAGGACTCCCTCAATAGCAAGGCCGGGATTTATATTGTCCTTCACCAACCGTATGGTATTGTTTAGCTGGGTCAATCCTTCTAAGGCATAATATTCGCACTGCACCGGGATTAACACAGAATCTGCCGCGCATAAACCATTGATGGTGAGCAACCCCAAAGAAGGCGGGGAATCAATAATGATAAAATCAAATTCAGGCTTTACTTTCTCCAACGCCTTTTTTAAGCGGTATTCCCTGCCAAGAGAACCAACAAGCTCAACTTCGGCGCCGGTGAGGTCTAAATTTGACGGGGCGATCAAAAGATTCGGGACTGCGGTAGGCTCAAGCGCATCTTTTATATCCAGCTCTTCAAGGAGGACATGATAAGTGCTTTTTATAACACTATGTTTATTGATTCCGCTGCCGCTGGTGGCATTTGCCTGGGGGTCTAAATCAATGAGCATAACCTTCTTGCCGGCTACAGCAAGAAACACCGCGATATTGATTGCGGAGGTAGTTTTACCTGTGCCGCCCTTCTGGTTACAGACTGTAATTACCTTGCCCATTATACCTTCGCCATTTGAAACACCCGCCGCTTAAAAACGGATAATGAAAGCACTCTAAACTCAACCATTAGTTTAATTTCTTATGAGCTTTAAAATTACGGCTCTTTGAATTCAGTTTGGACATTTCCTCTGCGAGCCCCTCCAAAACAGTATAGTCTGTATTTCTAAAATTATCTAATTTATACTTAACCATTTGCCGCCAAATAAGATATAACTTTTTTTTCTTTGGACTTTGCAAAGGATATTTATCAAAATGCTCAACAATTCTCTTAAGTTCAGCGGCCTTGGTCACTCTATAATAAATTGCCCCCTGCGAAGATTCGCTTTTTAAGCCATCTTTGGGCTCTGCTGGATAGTATATCGTGCCTATATAATCAAAGAATTCCCGTATTCCATCAACGAGTTGGCGATTATCCGCCCTTTGCTTGATTCCAAAATACAGAGCAAAGCTGCCGCTCGCCCTACTGTAGGTAAATGCTGCTTCTCCGTCGCAAAAACCTGTTATATACCAGGGATTCAATACACTCATCTCCGGGCTAAGACTGTTCCCAGCAGAACATTTCCACGGGGAACATTTTAACTATTATTTAGTCTTATTATCTTGGATATGCGGAGAATGTCAAGCATTTATTTTTCACCCTAGTCATGCCGGTTAGTAATCGGGCCGCCCTTGGTAGAATCCTTGATTACGCTTACGCGCACCATAGCTGGTTTTGCTCCGGGCATACCAAAAAGCCCTCTGGCTTCTTCGGAAAGAACCTCGATTTTAACTTTACTACGTGGCAACTTCAATTGTCGAAGCGCCTTCTTAATGGCTTCTTCAACGCTGCTCCCTTCTATCTCTATACTTTTTGCAGATGTCATTTTGCCCTATTCATACGCAATTGAAACACCAGCATCAACATACTATTAATAAGCCAGTATAAAACCAGGCCTGAAGGCATACGATAAAAAATAAATCCAAACATAACCGGCATAATTATCAACATCATCTTTTGCTGCTCGGCCGAAGCCCCGCTATTTGATGCTGAAGTAAGCTTTTGCTGAAAGAACATACCCAAAGCCATTACAATAGGCAAAATATTAAATTCATTCCCCAGTAAAGGCAATGATACCGGTAAGGTAAATAAACGATCCGGCTCTGATAAATCCTTAATCCAAAGGAATTGAGCCCCTCTTAAGGCAACAGAGCGCATAAGCGTGTTATAAAGCGCAAAGAATATAGGCATTTGCAGCAATAACGGCAAACACCCTCCAAATGGATTAACTTTATGCAAACGATAAAGTTCCATAATTTCTTTATTCATCTTTTGCGGATTGTCCTTATACAGTTTCCTTAATGCCTCAACCTTAGGCTGGATAGCCTGCATCTCTTTCATCGAACGCATTTGCTTAATGGAAAGCGGATAAAGTATTAAATAAACCAAAACGCTCAAGATAACTATGGACCAGCCCCAATTATGAAATAAACTATGTAAAAATTCCAAGGCCTGTAAAAGTAACTGCGAAATAAAATCAAAAGTGCCATAATAAATAATCCCAGACCAATTAGGATTAATACTATTGATTATTTTCAAGTCTTGAGGTCCAATATAAGCTCTAAATAAATGTCCAATCTGAGCCTTAGGCTGTAATACTACCTCATCGCTATAGAATCCAATTTCAGATTCAGAATTGTCCAATCTCTTAATAAAAGCGCTGGAAGGATTCTTAATTGGTTCGACAATGAAACAAAAATACCGATCTCTAAAACCGAGTATTTTTGTCTTTTCGCCATGGTATTCTTTGGCAACAGATAAATGCAAAGACTTCTCCGGATTAACTACATATGCATCCTGGTAACGCGATTGCTCATTACTCCCTGAAAAATTTAATACACCGAGAATTAAAGTAGGATTTATTATTAGAGGAGAGGCAGAAAAATTCTCAATCTTTGTCTGTAAGTCTATGGTGTAATCAGAGTTAGAGAAAATAAATCTCTTAGTAATCTTTTTTGAATTATCTTGAGCAGTAAATATAACCTGCTCGGGCCCGCTGCTGGTTTTTACATATTTCAGATTAGCGTCATCAGAGAAAAAACCCCATTTTAGCGGAAAAGAATGGTCCTGGAAACCCTTAAAAACAACCTTATTAATGGCTGCATGCGCCTCATCAAAGTACAGCTCCATATTCTTTCGGTTTACCTGCAGTAAAGACGCTTTGGGTTCTGTAGGGAGAAGCGCCTGATTGGACATTTTCTCATTTGGCTGAATAGGCTCTTTTTGGAAGACTTGATTAGTCGCAACCGCTTTATTATCAACGTGTTGCGTCTTGGAAGCAAAAGCAGACCAGCTCAATAAAACTAACAATGATAAAGCGATTGCTAACAGTAAACGTTTTTCCATAAATTACTCCAGTGGATCATAGCCGGATTTTCCGGAAAAGGGGTGGCAAGTTAAAACTCGCTTAAGCCCCTTGAAAGATCCTTTCCAAAAACCATATAGTATAATTGCCTGCCGGGTGTACTCCGAGCACGTGGGGTGAAAACGGCAGCAAGAGGGCAAAAAACCCCTTACATAACCCTGATAAGCCTTAATTAAATTAAGGGAAACCCGTGTCAGCATTATATTGTGAGCCTTTTTCTGCCTTTTTGCCTGCGCCGCGCTATGAGCTTACGGCCGTTTTTTGTAGCCATTTTGCTGCGAAATCCGTGACGCCTTTTGCCAACAATATTTGTTGGGGTTTTGAGATTTTTCTTCATGTTTACGCTCCCAGCCCGCCTGGCGGCAGATAGGCCTGCCCTGAGGACGGTTTTTAAGTTAACAATTTTAGAATGGTTTTTAATTATAACATAAAAGCATTTGCCGTCAATCAGTAATTTTAATTTGTGTTTTTAGTATTGAGAGATACGCTCAAGTTATCCCCAATTCCGTCGATAAATACGCCGCCCCTAAAATTAAGGCCTCTGGCCTGTTTGCTAGCATTTACGGCTTTTCATGTTTTGGCGGCCGTATTTTGCTTCTGAAGGTTATTTTTTGTTGACGCGGTTATAAATTATTGTATAATGGTTGGGCGTTATCTATTTTACTTGCAAGGTTTTTCGCTTCTGTTATAATTGTTAAATTGAAAACAGTTTCCGGCGCGGGGTTTTTGTTTTTTGTTACGGGTTAGCTGCCCAAACAGGTAAATTTACGCCTCTTACAAACCTTGGAACTTTTCCACAGATTTATTCAAGTTGTGAATAAACTGTTAATAACATTAATATGCCCGAGTTAAATCAAAACTGGGAGCAAGCCCAAGAAAAAATAAAAATCCGCCTTGGGCCAACTATATTTGAAACCTGGATCTTGCCCCTTAGGGCGGTATCCCAGAATCAAGGCTGCGTTACCTTGGAAGCGCCGGATTCCTTTTTTAGGGACTGGGTAAAAAAGAATTACTCCGGGATCATTGAAGCGGCCTTTGACTCGTTGGGCCCGGGAAAAACCCGGGTTGAGATCGGGGTTAATAATTCGATTAGCGAAAACGCCCTGCCTGCGGCCCCGGCCAAAAGCCAGACTCGCGCTCCGGCGGACAATCAATACAGTTTAAATTTGAATAACCGCTATACCTTTGAAAATTTTGTTACCGGCCCATCTAACAGGCACGCGCACGCATATTCACTGGCAGTGGCCGGCTCTCTGGCCAAGACCTATAATCCGTTATTTATTTATGGCGGGGTTGGCTTAGGAAAAACCCACCTAATCCAGGCCATATGCCATCAAGCCAGAGATAAACTTGGCTCCGGCATAAAAATTGCCTACTTGCCATCCGAACAATTTACCAACGAGTTGATCAACGCCATTCAACACCACTCGACCGGTTCCTTTAGGCAAAAATACCGGAATACCGATGTCTTGGTAATTGACGATGTCCATTTTTTCGGAGGAAAAGACTCCACGCAAGAAGAATTCTTTAACACCTTTAACGCTTTATATGACGCGCATAAACAAATAATCCTGTCTTCGGACAGGCCGCCAAAAGAAATCGCGGATTTACAGGATAGGCTGGTTTCGCGCTTCGGCTGGGGGCTTACAACGGATATCCAACCGCCGGATCTGGAAACCCGGGTCGCCATATTGAAGAAAAAAATTGAACGGGAGCCCGTATCTGTTCCTGATGAAGTCATATTTTTCATCGCTCAACTAATTAAAACCAATATCCGGGAACTTGAAGGCGCCTTGGTAAGGACCATGGCGTATTCTTTAATGGAGGAAAGGCCCATAACGCTGGATTTAACCAAAGAGGTTTTAAAAGACCTTTTAAGGGAGCCTAAAAAATTAATCACCATAGATTTTATCCAACGCTGTGTTGCGGAAAACTTCGGGGTTACCTTGGGAGAATTAAAAACAAGAAAAAGGAATAAAAATATTGTTTTACCCCGGCAGGTTGCCATGTACCTAAGCAGGGAATTAACCGATTTATCTTTACCGGAGATAGGCCAATTTTTTGGCGGGAAAGACCACACCACTGTTTTACACTCTTATAATAAAATCAAGGAGGGGGTAAAAGAAAATCCTCTATTGCAAGAAAAAGTGGAAGGTATTATACAAATCATCAAACATTAAATTAAGAGGTTATCCCAGGATAGTTTTGTTTGTAAAGGTTTTTGTTTTATTAAGTTGCGCGCTTATTAACAGAAACAGTGGCCCGTTATTATTATTACTTTAAGTATATATTAAATAATACATAGTAAGGAGCGAGGAAATGAAATTTAAAGTGGATAAAGACGTTTTGTTAGGAGGGATTCAAACTGTTCAGAATGTTGTTATAACCAAAGCCACCTTACCTATATTATCAAATATTTTAATTGAAACGCAACCGGGAAGCTTAAGGCTTACAGCTACGGATTTAGATATAGGGATAAGCTGTGTAATACCTGTTGATATCCAGGAACAAGGCGCGATAACCGTTCCAGCCAAAAGATTTAGCGATATTATTAAAGAATTACCGGTTGATGGGGTTAGTGTTACAACTAAAAAAAATAACCAAATTAATATAGAAACCGAGTTATGCCAGTTTAAGATTATGGGGTTAGCCCGGGAAGAATTTCCTAAGCTTCCGGAGTTTAAGGATAAGGAGGTAATAAAACTAGACCAGGCTTTATTGAAACAGATGTTAAACTTGACTTCTTTTGCGGTATCTTTCGATGAGTCGCGCTATATTCTAAACGGGATCCTTTTTAAGATTAATAAAAACAACCTTACTTTGGTGGCGACCGACGGAAAAAGGCTGGCCATAATTGAGAAGAAAATAAACCATGCCCCGGAGAAAGATATTGGTATTATTATTCCTGTTAAAACAATCCATGAGTTAAACCGCAACCTTAGAGAAGACGGTGAACTTTCTTTGGTTTTAGGGAGTAACCAGGCATTGTTTGATTTGGGGAATATTATTGTTATCTCCCGGCTTATTGAGGGGGAGTTTCCTGATTACAGGCAGGTTGTGCCGCCTGTTTCCGAAAATAAAGTCCGCGTAGAAAGAGGGCAGTTTTTGTTGGCCGTAAAAAGGGCGGTGTTATTGTCCACTCCGGATTACCAGGCGGTGAAATTAGAGGTTTTTAAAAACAAATTAGTGGTTTCTAAGTCCACTCCGGATGTGGGTGAATCACGGGAAGAGTTGGGGGCTGTATATTCCGGTAAAGAACTGGCCATAGGTTTTAACCCGTCATATCTAATCGATGTTTTGAAAAACCTAAACGAAGAAAATATTGACCTGGAGTTGACGGATACCGAAAAGCCCGGCGTTATCCGGATTAACGGGTATGTTTATATTGTTTTACCTATGCGCCTAAGTTAAATGGAGAAGATTAAAGATACAATCGAAACCGTAATCAAAGATTTAATGCTTAAAAAAAGCGGCGCAGGCGACGATGGGCCGCAGGGTTGGCTAAGAAAGGTCTTGACAAAAAGGGAGTTGGGGCATATAAAGTTTCAATATTTCCGTAAGGGGGTCTTGGGGCTCATCACGGATTCTTCCGGCTGGTTGTATTCTCTGAATCTAAAAAAAGACGCCTTGTTGGAGAAATTTAAGAAGTGTTCACAAGAGATAAAAGATGTCCGGTTTAGTATCGGAGATTTAAAGTGAGTAAACTAAGAGCAAAAAAAGAAGAAAATAACCCCGCCAAACCGTTAGATAAAACAAAGGCTTACGACGCCACAAGCATCCAGGTGCTTGAGGGTATAGAAGCGGTGAGGCGCAGGCCGGCGATGTATATCGGAGACACCTCTGTCCGCGGGCTGCATCATTTGGTTTATGAAGTAGTCGATAATAGCGTTGATGAGGCCCTGGGCGGCTATTGCGACACAATAGCCGTAGAGGTTCATAATGATAATAGCGTTACCGTTGTTGATAATGGCCGCGGCATCCCCGTAGATATGCATAAAACCGAGAAGAAGCCGGCGGTGGAAGTGGCTCTTACTACGCTGCACGCCGGAGGTAAGTTTGACCACCGTTCCTATAAAGTGTCCGGAGGCCTGCATGGCGTTGGCGTCAGCTGCGTTAACGCTTTATCCGACTGGTTGGAAGTGGAAGTAAAAAGGGATGGCAAGATTTATCACCAGCGTTATGAGCGGGGGAAAACAGTTTCAAAATTAACGGTTATCGGTAAAAGCACAAACACCGGGACCAAAATTACCTTTAAGCCGGACAAGTCCATATTCGCCAAGACCGAGTATTCCTATGATATATTATCGCAGCGTTTAAGAGAGCTGGCGTTTTTAAATAAAGGCCTAAAGATAAAGCTGGAGGACGCACGCGCGGAAAAGGAATCTGTATTTGAATTTGCCGGGGGGATCGTCTCTTTTGTTGAATATTTAAACAAGAACAAGAACCAGCTGCATAATAAGGTGGTTTATTTTGAGAAACTGCAGGATAATATTAATGTTGAGGTGGCCCTGCAGTATAATGATGGTTATGCCGAAACAATTTTTTCTTTCGCCAATAATATTAATACCGTAGAGGGCGGAACGCATCTTTCGGGGTTTAAATCGGCGCTGACCCGGGCGATCAACCAATACGCCAAGTCGAAGAATTTGATTAAGGACGATATAGCGATTACGGGAGAAGATGCGCGCGAAGGATTGACCGCGGTAATCAGCGTAAAAGTCCCCAATCCGCAATTTGAAGGGCAAACCAAAACCAAGCTGGGTAATTCCGAAGTAGAGGGGCTGGTAGCTTCAGCCAGCCTTGATGCGCTGGCAAGTTATTTTGAAGAGAACCCTTCTATCGCAAATAAAATTATTGATAAGGTCATCGTAGCTTCCCGGGCGCGCGAAGCTGCCCGCAAGGCGCGCGAATTAACCCGTAGAAAAGGCGCCTTAGAAGGCGCCGGGCTGCCGGGTAAGCTTGCTGATTGTTCGGAGAGAGACGCATCTTTGTGCGAATTGTATATAGTCGAAGGAGATTCCGCAGGCGGTTCAGCAAAGCAGGGCCGCGACAGAAGGTTTCAGGCGATACTTCCGATTAAAGGAAAGATTTTAAACGTCGAAAAGTCGCGTTTGGATAAGATTTTATCCAATGAAGAAATTCGCACTATTATTACTGCGCTGGGTACCGGCATCGGAGAAGAGTTTGATTTGGGTAAATTAAGATACCATAAATTAATGCTTATGGCAGATGCGGACATTGATGGTTCGCACATCCGAACCTTACTTCTGACTTTACTATACCGTCAAATGCCAAAACTGGTGGAGGAGGGGCATGTTTATATTACTCAACCCCCGCTTTATAAAATTAAAAGAGGCCAGCGCGAAGAATATATTCAAACCGAGCAACAAATGGATGAGCTCTTGTTAGATTTAGGCCGCGAAGGCCATAAGTTGCTAAGGGTAAAAGATAAGCAAGGCTTTACCGATAACCAGTTTAAAGAACTGTTAAGGTTATTAGTTGAGTTAGATAGGCTAGGCAGGTATTTGGATAAAAAGGGAGTGGATTTTGCAGAATACCTTAGTTTTAGGCACCAAAAGACCAAGAAAATGCCAGTTTATAGGGTAAAAGTGGATGGTAAAGACCTTTTTCTCTATACTGACAAAGAGCTTGCCACTCTTACCGAGAAAGAAGGTAAAGGGTTGGAGCAGGATGTTTTGCAGCTTTTTGAGTCCCAGGAGATTGAAGAAGTCGTGGCTAAAATTGAAAAACTTGGCTTGGGTATTGAAACCTATTTTAGCAGTGTTATTGTCTCTAAAAGTGGCGTGGTTAAAGAATCAGACAAAAAAATGAAAGCAGTTTATCGGATTGCTAATGATGGCGATACCAAAGAGGTTTTTAGTTTAAGAGAGCTGTTGGTGTATATTAAGGAAGTGGCTGTTAAAGGGATGCACATACAAAGATATAAAGGTTTAGGCGAGATGAACCCGCAGCAGCTTTGGGATACTACCATGGACCCGGAAAAAAGAACGATCCTGCAGGTGAAGTTAGAGGATGCGGTTGAGGCGGATAAAATGTTTACGGTTTTAATGGGGGATCAGGTTGAGCCGCGCCGCCAATTTATCGAGGATTACGCGCACCAAGTGAAGAATTTGGATATATAGATTCCAATGCGGGTTTGGAACCGGTTCCAAACCCGTTCCAAACCCGCATTGGAATTAAGCTGGGGATTAAGGGATGTATGCACGCAATGAAAAAATAATTCCGGTTTATATCGAGGACGAGGTTAAGGATTCCTATTTGAATTACTCCATGAGCGTAATCGTAGGCCGGGCCCTGCCGGATGTGCGCGATGGTTTAAAGCCCGTGCACCGCAGGATTCTTTACGCCATGCAGGAGCTTAACCTGGAACACTCTAAGCCTTACAAAAAATGCGCGCGTATCGTCGGTGAAACCATGGGTAAATACCATCCGCATGGCGACGCGGCTATTTACGATACTTTGGTGCGCATGGCCCAGGATTTTTCTTTGCGTTACCCGCTAGTGGATGGCCAGGGCAACTTTGGTTCGGTTGACGGAGATGCCGCCGCCGCCATGCGTTATACCGAGGCGCGCCTGGCTGCGGTTTCCGAAGAGATGCTCGGCGATATTGATAAGGAAACCGTTCGTTTCGGCCCGAACTTCGATTCTTCTTTAAAAGAACCGTTACTGTTGCCGGCGAGCTTGCCGAATCTATTGGTAAATGGCTCCAGCGGTATCGCCGTCGGCATGGCGACAAATATCCCGCCGCATAATTTAAATGAAGTGAGCGATGCCGTTATCTACCTGATTGATCATCCCGATGCAGAGGTTAAGGACTTGATGCATTATATAAAGGGCCCGGATTTTCCCACCGGGGGATTAATCTGCGGCAAGGCGGGGATTAAAGACGCCTACACTACAGGACGCGGCAGGCTGGTAGTCCGTTCCCGGGCAACTGTCGAGCATCAGAAGAACGGCAAGGACCTGATTATTATTACCGAGATCCCTTATCAGGTGCAGAAATCCGGGGTTATCGAAGCTATCGCGGCCCTAGTCGATGATAAAAGAATCGAAGGCATATCGGATATCCGCGATGAATCCGATAAGGACGGCATGCGTATTGTGGTCGAACTTAAGCGCGACATCGAATCCCAGATTGTCCTGAACCAGCTTTTTAAACATACCCAGTTAGAAACCACTTTTGGCATTATTATGCTGGCCCTGGTGGATAACCGGCCCAAGGTATTAAATTTACGCCAGGTATTAGATTGTTATATCGAACACCGTAAGGTTGTTATCCGCCGCCGCACACAATTTGAATTAGACAAGGCCTTGCGCAGAGCGCATATTTTAGAAGGTTTAAAGATAGCGCTTAAGTTTATTGACCGTATCATTAAGGTAATCAGGACCTCAAAGTCTGTGGAAGTGGCCAAAGTAAATTTAATGAAAGAGTTTGAGCTTTCGGAATTGCAGTCGCAGGCAATCCTGGAAATGCAGTTGCAGCGTTTAACCGCCCTGGAGCGGGACAAAATTGATGCGGAATACGCCGAGCTTTTAAAGAAAATTGAAATCTGCCGGGCGATTTTAGGTTCGGAGAAGAAAGTCGAAGCGATTATCAAGGAGGACCTGGAAAATTTAAAGAAAAAGTATGGCGACCAAAGGCGCACGGATATAGTGGGGGAGGCTGAGGAATTGGAGGTCGAGGATTTAATTGCCGAAGAGGATGTGGTGGTAACGATCAGCCATGGGGGTTACATCAAGCGCCTTCCCGTCGGTTCATACCGCAAGCAAAAACGCGGCGGCCAAGGCTCTACCGGAGCAGACCTAAAAGATGAAGATTTTATTGAGCACCTCTTTGTCGCCTCCACCAAAGATTATCTTTTGATTTTTACGGGTAAAGGCCAGGTACACTGGCTTAAGGTTTACGAAATTCCCCAAGCTAGCCGGACGTCAAAAGGGAAAGCGATCATTAATTTGGTGCAGATGGAACAGGGCGCCAAAGTGAGTTCGACTATACCGGTTAAAGAATTTGTTTCGGATAAATATTTAGTCATGGTAACCCGGCTTGGCCAGATCAAGAAAACAAGGCTGGATGCTTACGGGAACCCGCGCAAAGCGGGAATTATCGGGATAACCTTAGATAAGGGCGATGAATTAATCGGCGTCGAGATGACCGATGGGAAGCAGGAGCTGCTTATCGGCACGCGCCAGGGTAAGGCCATAAGATTTGAAGAGGAAAAAGTGCGCGATATGGGCAGGGGCGCAAAAGGCGTGCGCGCGATTTCTTTAGCTAAAAAAGACGAAGTGATTGATATGGTCGTGCCCAGGAAAGATTCGACCATTCTTACTGTAACCGAATTAGGCTTTGCCAAGCGCACCACCATCGAAGAATACCGCCTGACTTCCCGCGGCGGTAAAGGCGTAATCAACATAAAAGTCACCGAAAAAAACGGCCAGGCGGTCAATCTTAAAACCGTTAACGATAATGACGAATTAATGGTGATTACTCAAAACGGAATATTCTTGCGTTGCGCCATCAAAGATATACGGGAAACCGGCCGTTCCGCGCAAGGCGTGCGCCTGATAAAGTTACAGGATAAAGACCATGTTTCCTGCGTTGCTCCGGTAATCGCGGAGGAATAGTAATAATATATCTGTTAGCTCTTAGCTTTGCGGCTTATAGGAGAAGCTAAGGGGGCTAAACCGACCCCGTCGTCTAGCCTGGTCCAGGACAAGAGCTTTTCAAGCTCTCGACACGGGTTCAAATCCCGTCGGGGTCATTAAATAGTTATGTGCGGAATAGTCGGATACGTCGGAGATAGATCTGCCCAGGGCCTTTTATTATCCGGTTTGAAGCGCCTGGAGTACCGCGGGTATGACTCAAGCGGCATAGCCATTATCCTGCCTAAAAATAATCAAATTTCCATAAGAAAATCCCCGGGGAAAATCAGCGCTTTGGAGAAATTAATCAAGGCCAGGCCTTTATCCGGAAATACCGGCATAGCTCATACGCGCTGGGCTACGCATGGCGCCCCCACTCTTAGCAATGCCCATCCTCACCAGGACTGCAAGGGAGTAATCGCTTTAGTGCATAATGGTATTATCGAGAATTACGAAAGCATTAAGAGCCAGTTGATTAAAGAGGGCCACGTGTTTCGCAGCCAGACCGATACCGAGGTAATCGCGCATTTAGTCGAAAAGTTTTACAGGGGCGTCCCGCTCGAAGAAGCGCTGCGGCGCGCCCTTAAGCTGCTGGTGGGCTCGTTTGCCGTTGGGGTTATCTCCTCCCGGGAGCCCGGGAAGCTGGTAGGGGCTCGTTCCGGTAGCCCGTTGATTTTAGGCGTGGGCAAGGGCGAGAATTTCCTTGCTTCGGATGCCCCGGCAGTTTTAGAGTCGACTAAAGATATTGTTTTCCTGGATGAAAACGAGATAGCGGTTTTATCCAAAGACGGGTTTAAGGTTACCGATATGGGGGGAAAAGAGGTATTTAAGAAAGCGGTGCGGATAAATTGGGATATCGCCCAGGCGCAGAAAAACGGTTTCGAGCATTTTATGCTTAAAGAAATCAACGAGCAGCCCGGGATTATCGAAAGCCTGGTAAATTCCAGAATAGACAGGCAAACCGGTAAAATATTTTTTCAAGAGCAGGACGTCCCCGAGGGCAAATTAAAAGGCATAAAAAATATTTTTATTGTCGCCTGCGGGACGGCGTATCACGCCGGTTTAGTGGGGAAATATATCCTGGAATCAACCTGCCGTATCCCCACCCAGATAGATGTTTCCAGCGAATTCCGGTACCGCGACCTTTTGATCGGTCCGGAGACCCTTGTTATGGCCATAAGCCAGTCCGGAGAGACGGCCGATACTTTAGCCGGGGTAAGAGAGGCGAAGAAACGCGGCGCCAGCGTAATTTCTATATGTAATGTTTTAGGCTCGACTTTAACCCGCGAATCAGACGGCGTAATTTATACGCATGCCGGCCCCGAGATCGGAGTCGCTTCTACCAAGGCTTATACGGCCCAGCTGACCGCCTTGTATCTATTTACCCTGTATCTTGCGGAAATAAGGGGAGTCATTAACCAATCAAAGGTAAGCAAGTATTTGGGCGATTTACGCAAAATACCCGGGCACCTGGAGGCTATCTTAAAAGGGCAAAGGGCCATTGCGAGGCTTGCTCATAAACATTCGCACCTGGGCTCATTCCTGTATCTGGGAAGAAACATCAACTATCCCTCCGCGTTGGAAGGGGCGCTTAAATTGAAGGAAATTTCTTATATTCCCGCCGAAGGGTACGCTGCCGGAGAAATGAAGCATGGGCCGATTGCCTTAATTGACGAATACCGCGCCGTGGTTTGTATCGCCCCGGCGTCTAAGGTGTATGAAAAAATGGTTTCTAATATCCAGGAGATCCGCGCCCGCCACGGAAAAATTATCGCCATCGCCAGCGCAGGCGACAAAGAAGTTACGGAATTAACCCGGGAAGTCATATATATCCCGAAAGTAAATGAATTATTTTCTCCTCTTTTAGTGGTCCTCCCCCTGCAATTAATCGCTTATCACATTGCCGTAAAGCGCGGCTGCGATGTTGACCAGCCGAGAAATTTAGCCAAGTCTGTTACTGTTGAATAATGCTTTATATTGTCGCAACCCCAATCGGTAATTTGCAGGATATCAGTTTCCGGGCAATTGAAATCTTAAAAAGCGTGGATTTGATTGCCTGCGAAGACACCCGCCACACCAAGATTCTTTTGGACCACTATGGAATTGACAGGCCCACTACCAGTTTCTATCAGCACAATAGGTTTGTTAAGGCCGAATACCTTACCGGCCTTTTAGAAGAAGGCAAGGAGATAGCTTTGGTTTCAGATGCCGGCATGCCGGGGATACTTGACCCCGGGTACAATTTAATTAATCTGGCAATCGAGAAGAATATCCCGCTTACGGTTATTCCCGGGCCGGTTGCTTTTATCAGCGCCCTGGTTCTTTCCGGTAAACCCGCGCATTCTTTTATCTTTGAAGGGTTTTTACCGGCAAAGGCGATTTCTCGGAAAAATAAACTTAAGGAATTGGAAAAACTTGGAAGGACTATTATCTTTTATGAGTCTAGCCATCGTATTGTCAAGGCCCTTAAGGATATAGAGGAAGTTTTCGGAGAGAAGGAAGTTGTTGTCTGCCGGGAGCTTACCAAAAAGTTCGAAGAAGTAAGGCGGGGAAGCGCAAAAGAGCTTTTGGGGCATTTTTCCAGCCAAAAAGCCCGCGGAGAATTCGTCGTAATTATCTAAGGCGTGAAAAAAGGGGGACGTTTCTACTTTTCTAGAGCTTAAGTCCAGAAAAGTAGAAACGTCCCCCTTTTCGCTACATAAAGTAAAATATATTTCGCACTTTGACATTGCCAGATAAATAAAAAAGGCATATCCTCTTAGGTTGATAAACTCGTAATTTATTAACCTAACCGGCCCTTACGGGCCAGCAAAGGAGGATACGCCT
>JAZDMX010000020.1:0-23199 GCA_043800555.1 Candidatus Omnitrophota bacterium
TGAACAAACCTAAGCTGGCAAAGAATATCTTCCCGGACTTCTTTGGTTGCGGTGGCGGTAAAGGCATGAATGTTTATTCCCGGAAAATTATCCTTGATGGCGCCGAGCTGGCGGTATTCATCCCGGAAATCATGGCCCCAGTGGCTGATGCAATGGGCTTCATCAATGACAAAAAAGGACAAAACGGCTGATCTTAATAATCCTAGGGTCTCCTTGGTTTGCAGGCGTTCGGGGGAAATATACAAAAGCTTGACCTGGCTATCGCGGATACGCTCGATGACCTCACGCTGCTGGCTAGCGGCCTGGCTGGAATTCAAGCATTCGGCGGCTATACCCATGTCTTTGAGGCCGTCAACCTGGTCTTTCATCAGGGAGATAAGCGGAGAGATGACCACAGCCATACCTTCTTTAAGCAAAGCGGGTAGCTGAAAACACAGGGATTTACCCCCTCCGGTAGGCAGAATAGTCAGGGTTTCCTGCTCGTCAAAGATAGCAAGGATAGTGTCCTCTTGCCAGGGACGAAACCGGGTGTAGCCCCAGTAGCGCTTTAGGCAGGCGGACATTTCATTAGAGATGCGGTTTGTTTGAAGCATAGGGCGCAGTTTACGTTAGGGGCATATACTTATCAAGGCGGTTTTCGGGCTATTGGCAACAATCTCTTTTACTTGAACTAATGGGGCGGCCGCTTTTCTATCCTGAAAAACCTTCCTCCTCCTGGCCCTAGCAAACAATTCACAGGTTTGCCCGAGCCAAAAATACTTGGTAATCCATGCGGAACAACCTGATTAAAATATTCTAATTGTCAGCGGGGTTAATCAAAAAGGGGTCTTTCGGAGAGTGGAGGATTTGAACCTCCGGTCGTCTTACGACGACAACGGTTTTCGAAACCGCCGCATTCGACCACTCTGCCAACTCTCCAATTAGCTTATTCGGTGGGGGTGGGATTCGAACTCACGGTCCCGCAAAGGACACCTGTTTTCAAGACAGGCCCATTCGGCCACTCTGGCACCCCACCTAAGGATTAACCGCAAAAAGCTGGGAAAAAATAGCTTTAAAAATCGAGCCGGCTACGGAATATGTTGCGTTGGAAAAACCGACAATGGAAAATTCTTTAAATAAGAAATTAAGAAATAGCGCCATCAACCCGAGGTTTAGGATATACATAAAGGAGAACCCGAAGATATAATTACTCATTAACCAGTCCCCCTTCTTGGAGCGAATGGACTTAGCCGAAAATACCAAATGCAATGCCAGGCTGAAGCCGAATAAAAACATAGCATACTCCGTAAACCATTTACCCCGGATAAAAATGGAGAGAAATGAATACAGGGCAAATATGATGATTGTGTAAATCGGCAATAAATAAGGGGCCACTTTTACCAGCGGCTGAAAGAAGCTAAAGATGACCTCCAATAGCTTATGCCCCTTTTCATAGGCTATCTTCGGCTCCCAGATGAACAAATACACCAAAAGCAGGGTTACCGCCCCGGACCAAAAATAATTCTGGAAGGAAAACTCGATGCAAGAAACTTGGCTAAGGAAAGCTAACGTCGAAGAATAAACAAACGGCAATAAAGATACTCCCAGGATAAACTTAATAATATCAAATACCCTGGATGCCCAGGCAGGTTTGAACGAGCCGCCGATCCTGGATTCTCTCCATTTTGGTATAGGCTTAAACTTTGGTTCAACCCATTTATCAGGAAATTCTTTCATTCCCATCCATATACCCCCTTAAGGCTTTAGGTATTAAAATCGAACCGTCTTCCTGCTGGTAATTCTCCAAAATCGCGATTACCGTGCGCGCAAGCGCAACCCCCGAACCATTCAAGGTATGCACAAAATCAACCCTTCGGCCACGTTCAGGATTAACGGCAGGAGAATCCTGCCCATCGGCCTTCTTATCTTCTTTCCTCCTAAACCTTATATTTGCCCGGCGGGCCTGAAAACTTTCAAAATTGCTGCAGCTGGAAACTTCCAGCCATTTATCCAGCCCCGGGGCGTAAGCCTCTAAATCATAGCATTTAGCGGCAGAGAAACTTAAATCCTGCGTCGCCAGCATCAACACCCGGTAAGGGATCTCCAGTATCTGCAAAACCTCTTCGGCATCCTTAACCAGCCTCTCCAGTTCATCATAAGAGCTTTCCGGCCTGACGAATTTGACCATCTCCACTTTATCAAATTGATGCACGCGGATTAACCCCCGGGTATCCTTGCCGTAAGTGCCTGCCTCTCTCCGAAAACAGGCGGTATAGGCGGCATAATAAATTGGCAATTTCTCTTCATCAATAATTTCGTCACGGAAAATATTAGTTACCGGGACTTCGGCGGTAGGAATCAGGAATAGGTCATCGTCCTTTAGCTTATACATATCTTCTTCAAGCTTGGGCAATTGGCCCGTGCCAAGCATCGAGTCCCTGTTTACCAAAAATGGCGGGAAAACCTCGGTGTAACCGTGCTTACCGGTATGCAAATCCAGCATAAAATTAATAAGCGCGCGCTCTAACCTGGCTCCCCAGCCTTTATAAAGTATAAAATTCGATCCACTGATTTTGGTAGCGCGGTTAAAATCGATAATATCCAGGCTTTGGGCCAGGTCGATGTGCGATTGCGGCTTAAAACTAAAATCCCGCTTATCCCCCCAGTTCCGCACAACCGCGTTTTTCGCCGGATCTCCCACAGGGACAGATGAATGGGGAATATTGGGGATTGTCAATATGATCTTGTCGAGCTGGACGTCAATTTCCTTGATCTGGGTTTCAAGCCGGCCAATCTCCAGGGAAACAGACTTCATAGAGTTGATTTTTTCTTTAGCCTCTTTCTTTTCTTTAAGCAAAGAGCTGATTTCATCGTTGGCTTTATTGCGTTCGGCCCTTAAATCCTCGAGCTTACCCAGAATTTCCCTGCGCTTGCCGTCAAGCTTAATAAAGGCATCCAAATCCAGATGGAGATTACGGTTTTTTAATGCTTGTTTTACCAACTCCGCTTTTTCTCTGATGAATTTTATATCCAGCATACTTTACCCTTTAACAATTTATAGGGGGCTTTCCCCGATTGCTATCCGGGCTGCGCCCCTGGCCTCTCAGCGAGAAACCCTTAACCCTTAATTACTGCTAACGGCCGCATCCTGCATACGCGCTTAGCCAGTCCGGCATTGTGCACAACGCTTACCACATCATTAACATTTTTATAAGCTTGCGGCGCTTCCTCCGCAACCGTACCCCGGCCGGAAGCTTTGACTATTATACCTTGAGATTCCAATTCTTTCAACAAGGTATCTTCATTTTCAAAGCGGGCGCTGGCTGTGCGCGATTTTAGCCGGCCTGCGCCGTGGCAGGCGGAATAGAAGGTTTCCGATGCCCCTTCGGCCCCAACAAGCAAATACGAATTTCTTCCCATATCCCCCGGGATTATAACCGGTTGGCCCAGTTTTTTATACCTTTGCGGCAAAGCCGGATGATCCGGGGGGATTGACCTGGTCGCCCCCTTCCTATGCACGCATAAGGTTTTCTCCCGACCATCCACGGTATGCTTTTCGATTTTGGCGATATTATGCGCCACGTCATAAATTAAAAACATCCCCAGCCTTTGCCACGATAGCTTGAATATCCTCTCAAAAGCAAGCCGGGTTAAATGCATCAGGCACTGCCGGTTTGCCCAAGCGTAGTTGGCAGCGCATTTCATCGCTCCCAGATAGGCGTTACCTTCTGGGGAATTTACCGGAACGCAAGCAAGCTGGCGGTCCGGAACACTAATATTATATTTATCCAGGCAATGCGCCATGCTGCGGGTATAATCCTCGCATACCTGGTAACCAAACCCGCGGGAACCGGAGTGGAGCATCACGGTAACCTGGCCCAGGTCAAGGTTAAGCTCATCGCAGGCATACCTATCGTAAAGCTGGTCAATTACCTGGACTTCCAGAAAATGGTTCCCGCTGCCTAATGTCCCTGATTGCGCCTTTCCCCTTTCATAAGCGCGTTCCGATACGGCGGCCGGGTCCGCCCCGGAAATCTCACCCTGCTCTTCAGTGCAATCCAAATCATCCTGCGTGCCGAAACCCTTTTCCACCGCCCACCTGGCGCCTTTAATCAAAATCTCCGTCTCTTCTTTGGCGCTCACCCGGATGTCGCCTTTAGAGCCAACTCCCGAAGGAACATCCGAAAATAAGGCATAGGCCAAATCTCTTAGCTTATCTTTTAGGTCTTCAAATTGTAGATTCGTTTTAAGCAGCCTCACCCCGCAGTTAATATCGTAGCCGACCCCGCCGGGAGAAATTACTCCTTTATTCTCAATATCAGTGGCCGCTACCCCGCCAATGGGAAAACCAAAGCCCCAATGAATATCCGGCATAGCCAAAGACGCCTTAACAATGCCGGGGAGAAAGGCAACATTAGCCACCTGCTCCATAGCTTTATCCTGGCGGATATCCTTTAATAATTTCTCATCGGCATAAATAATCCCGGGCACGCGCATCCCGGGCTTATAAGATTTAGGGATTTTCCAGCGAAAATCATCGATTTTCTCCAGGTTGATATCAGACATCAAGGATCACCTCTGCAAGCCAACCGGCTGCCGTTTGCTCAACCTTAAGCTGATGATACGTAGCAGCCTTAATTTCAGTGTTTACCTGGTAATTGTTTATATCGCTACCCGCGCCAACCGCCTCGATAACGTTATCTTCCAGCCTGTTTATCTTAATATTGTGGAATATTACTCCCTTGGCCGAAGATAACGATAACAATTCATTGAGCCAATCGACAAAAAGACTTTGCAGGTTATCCGAGCTTATTTTTATCTTGATATTGATACGGGTTTTATTTTTGGTGAATTGCTTGCGGCTTGAAATCCGGAATATGGCTAGCCCCGCATTCTTAAACAGGTCTTTTAAGTCTTGGCCCCTTACCCGCATACCGATATCAGCGGTGTGCTCGAAAACTTCGTAATTTTCCATAGGGATAATTATACCTTAACTCCCCGGGCGATACCAATAAAAAATCCCCTAACTTATCTAAGCTAAGGGATTTTATATGGTGGGCCATGTAGGAGTCGGACCTACGACCTTGACATTAAGAGTGTCCTGCTCTGCCAATTGAGCTAATGGCCCTATTTCTTGCCGTTAACCATCCGCGGAAGCCCATCAAAGTTCTTAGTTTACCATTAAGGGCATAGCGCTAAAGTTAACAGCCGAATTATTGTTCGCTTTCGAATTTCTGCTATTTTAACTTAAAATGAGGCGATTTGCAAGGCGGAATTTATTTATCTTCGCACCTAGATATGGCCTTAACTGGCCGAAAGCAAAAAAAGTAGAAACGTCCCCATTATTGAGAAGCCTGCATTGTTTCAATGACCCGCTGGCTTACCCCCTGTTTATTCAGGTAGCTAACATCATCCGCGGTCAAGGAATATTTGGGGTTCGCGGCTTTAATCTTGGCGATAATCTCATCGCTGGATACGCCCTGCTTAGTCAAATCAACGATCTGCTGCATTGTAAGCTGGGCCGCCGGGCTTTGAGTAGTTTTAGCTGCGGGTTTATCAATCTGGGCTCCGACCAAGGCCCCTGCGCCCGCGCCGACTGCTCCGCCAATTAAAGCTCCTGCTACGCCGCTACCGCTTTGATGCCCGATTATGCCTCCTGCCAATGCACCTACAGCTCCTCCAATCCCTGCCCCTTCGGCTACTCTCGTCTTATTAGTCTGGCAACCGGAAATAACCAGCATAAAAGCTAAAACCGTCAATAATGAATATAATCTTCTCATACAGCCCCCTCCTTTATCGATATTTTGATTGCGCCTTTTAGTCTTTGCATATCTTAGCTTAAAATATGAATCTTGACAAGGGTAGATAAGAATATTTAAATAATTTATATGAAAATATACATAACTCCATTGACATCAATATGTTACAGTAGAAGTAATATTTTTCCCAACCCCTTGAAATCCCCCCAAACATATGTTAGACTTTTATTACAATCAGGAACAGCTTTGAAAAAGGCTAACTAGCAGTAATGCTGGGGCGCAAAATGACAGCTCCGAAATTTCGCGGAGGGCTGCATTGCCAAAGGATGAAACCCTAAAATGTCCTTTTAGGGTTTTTTATGGCCCCGGCTCTAAAAAAACCGGGGTTTTTTAATGGATAGGAGGCTCAAAATGAAAAAGACAGGTATTTTAACGGCTTTATTGGTTCTCCTGATGGTCCCCGCTGCCTGGGCAGGCGATAACGTAACTATCAGTATGTCTTGCACTATACCTTCTATCCCGGGGGTAAATGCTCCGCCTAATATTCCGGAGGCTGCAATTAGGAATTACCAAAGAGAGGATGTCGCCAACAAAAACGCGGTTAGCGCGCAACGGGAAGAAGTGATAGAAAAATACGATAAAAAAGAATCTACCCCTGCTCAAGGAAAAAAGGTTACCACGGAAATAAAGACAATTTATACCCGGTAACGCTTCCTTATCTTATTTCTGTATCTTACGCAGAGGAATGTTCCAGAAAGAAGTTTCTCCTTCCCGCAGGAAGATTTTCTTTTTCAAGGCCACTGAAGGCAGGTAATAGATAGGTATCGAATTTAAATCCGCGGATAATTCGTGGGCTCCGGGATGCGCTTGCGAATAGAGATAGCTGCCGTCAGTGCCGGTAACCAGCGTCTTGGCCCCATCCAGGGTTACCGCTATCCCGGGCACGCCTTTTTCTCCCACGGAATATTCGCCATCTCCGTTTGAATCTTCAAAAGCCATACCGCGGATCTCTGAACGCGAAATTACCCCGAAATATACCCTGGAAACATCGGCATTGGCGATAGGGACCTCCTGGGTCACCGGGACCGTAAGTATATAACCTGCGGGAAGAGTGCCGGTATCCAAGGTCACGTACGCTGTCTTACCGCGCACCTTAACAAATTTAAAATACCCCAGCTCATCAGTGACCTGGTAACGCTTCTTGCCTAGCCAAACCTTGGCGCCAAAGACCGGCGGCTCATCGCGGTCCATGATACCGTCGGAGTTATAATCTTTGAAAACATAACCCTGGATATTCGATGTAACATCCCAGCGTAACCCGGTATCCCAAAGCAGTTTCATCCCGGCGTTAAAAGTGGCTTCGATCCGGCCGATAGCCGCGGGGTTTTCTTTCCAGATATTGCGCACCCTCACGGAAGCGTAAACTTCCTGGTTATCAACCGGCCGGTAAGAGAGTTCGCCGTAACCTTCGATATAATCTTCTCCGGAAAGAAAAGAAAGCGGCGACTCCGTGCGCTCTTCATCGTGCCAGGTAAAACGCAATGCCCCCCAAAACGGGGTTTTGCCGATACGGTCATACCAATCCAGCCCGGTTTCCGTAATATTAGGCAGGGTGTGGTCGCCATTGTCCTGCTCGGTAAGCCAGTTGAATTCCCGGTTGAAATAATAATATAGCGAGCCAATGACTTTAAAACGCAATCCGGCATAAAGCTTTTCATTGGTATAGGCCAGGGTAGGAGTAGAATAATTCTGATTGTCCTGATAAGAATACCTGAAGAAAACGGAAATGTCCCTGCCAAATAACGAAAAAAGCCTGTTTACGCCAACCCCGGGAGACTGGTATCTTAACTGCGATAATTTGCCCAGGTCGTTCTGAAGGGTATAGCTGGCTTCCAGGCTGGTCAGCGGGTCCAGCTTATACGTAAGCACGCTGTCTAAGTCTTCGTTAAAACGATTGGGGTTATCTTCCGCCGGATAAAGCCGGTCGCGGTATATATCAAAACGCTGGGTATAAGTAAGCTTCTCCGTAGGCCGGTAGCTGAAATCCAAGAGGGAACCGAATTCTCCCTGCCGCCACCCGGGCCCGGTAATACTGACAAATTGCTTATCGATATCCCTAAGCTGCAGGTTAACATTAATCTTATTGCCGTTATAACGGCCGGTAAATAACTGGGCTGAATTCTTGGTATCGTTGGCGACTTCATAGCTGTAGCCTTGCTTGTCAAAATTCCAGTTTCCGATAAGATCGTAAGCGTAATCGCCAAGATAGCTCTCCCTGTCGCGCCCCCAGCCATGGGCCACGCTAAACTTATAATTCTGCCAGGCGTCCGGAGAAATACTTAAATTAAAACCGCTCATGAATGAATTCTTTGTTTTATAGTCTTCCATAGACAGCGTCCCGTAACGCCCGCCGTTCTCTCTGCCCCAAAAAATAGCGTAATTAAGCTTATCGTCGAAAGCGGGTGAATATAAATAAACGCCTCTTAAATCTACCGAAGGTATGGCCATATTATTGAAATACGGGTCATAATCCCCTGCCCGGAGATTAAAGCCCTTAAAATCCCCTACCTTACCGTTAGTCAAGCCGGCGCTGATATAAGTCATATCGGTGGTGCTAGATAAGACGCGTTCTGTTATTGCGGCATCCAGTAACCCGTAAGGAGTGGCCCCATCCATACGCAAATTATGGATCCAGGAGTAGGTTCCGTTGCGTTTTATGTCCCCCAGCTTCTTGCCGGTATAATAAGAATACCAGTCCAGGTTATAATGCAGCCTGAAGTCGCCCATTAATTTCTCTTCTTTGCGCATGATTTCTTCCAAGGTCGGAGAGTCCGGGATAGGCATAATGCCGACGCACTCGATGCTCGCGCGCCCGTTATCATCCCAGACAATAATCGTCGCCATCCCCCTGTTCTTGGCCGTAACGGAGATTTCATTCTCGCTTAGCCTTTCCGCATACAGAAGATCCGGCTGGACAACTAAGAAACGCTTGATATGGCTGCCGCTGATAACGACGTTTTTGCCTTCCTCGATCTGTATGGGCTGTTGAATAGGCAGGCTGGGGTCATTAAGCAGGTATCTTGCCAAAGGCTTCTTCCTGGCAAAGCCGGCGTCAGGCTGACCTTGTTGGCCTAATTCTTGTTGGTTTAATTCCGGGGCAATGGCCGCAGGGGTATTTGGCTGCGGATATTTTTCTACGCTTTTACCGGTTTTAGCCTGGCCAAGGGCCTTATCTATTACCGCCTGCCGCTGGTCTAAGCCAACAGGATGATAATCCGCGATATCCGGTTTACTCGGGCCGGTATCTTTACCCGACATTCCGCTGATAATCTCAAGATAATAGGCTGCGGGAGGATAGCCCGGCTCTGCGACAAGGGCTTTTTTGAATTCGTTCTCCGCCTTAATAAGATCTCCTTTATTTAAGTCTTTAAGGCCTTCTTCGCAGATAAACTCGGCAATCTGGCTATAAGCAAAAACCGGGCGCTGGATTATAACAGTAGAGAAGAATAAACTAAGTGCCAGAAAGAAAATACTCAAAGGAAAGGTTAATTTCCCGGCAGGCCCTAGGCTATGGCGGGATTTCTTAGATGGCTCTAGGGCAAGAAAAGGCATATCACTGAAACTGGCCAATCTGGACAATTTGATTGTTATTCCCTATGGTAACCGAGGCCTCCTTGACAATTACCGGGCCCCTGCCAATACCGGCGTCCTCAAGGGCTTTTCCAAGATCAATGGTTATTACCAAATCATATTCGCCGGCAGGGATTTTATCTTTCCAGGTTCCCAAAAAGCTTCCTTTTCCGCCCGGAAAAGTATAAATGCTGTTAAATGCCCCCCGGGCGCTGACTACCCCCTCATTATTCATAAGGCTGAAACTTCCGGAAGTAGTGATATCGGTATTGCCGGTATTCTCAAAATCCAGCGTAATATCCAATGACCCTTCTGGCTCCTGGGAAGGCCGAATATTTAAGTTGCTGATTTTAGCGGTCCTCTGTATCGTCCCCTTTGCCTCCACATAAAACAGAGTAGCCACCCTGATATTAACATCCAGCCCCGCGGAACGACCGGGCTCCAAAAGAGAGCTTTTGCTGTTTAACAATGTTTCAAAGAATAGCGTGGCAAAACGCGTGCCGCTTGATCCGGCGGGGATATTAACCGAATAGTTGATTTTCCGTTTCCCAAAAGCGGGCACCGTTACATCTGCCGGATAAAAAGTTATCCACGGGCAAGCTGAAGTGGGAGTGGAGTTTGCCGGGAGAAAATCCTTAGCTCCCGAGCCTCCCGGAAGATAATACCAATCTTCCAGGTAAAGATGCATACTCTTACTCTCATCAGTCGGATTATCCAGCGTTATTTCTCCATAGACGCGTTCTCCCGGAGAAGCTACAACCCGGATTTTTGACTGGCTCATAAAAGGCAGCTTATCCGCTTGAGCGCTCGGGGCAGAAAAAATCACCCCGAGGCAAGCCCAAACGCTTACCATAAGTATCCGAAGAGGCAAAATACTCTTTATAATCATATTCAGGAATCCCGCTTAATAATTAAGGTGTAAGCGTAATGGTGACAGAACCGGTATATGTCCCTGCCAACGTATCTAAGCCAATCGGCGTTACGCCTGTGGCATCGCCTGAACCAGTGCCAATACCATAATATATACGCAGCCAACCGCCTGATAATTGCGTCTTGGTATAAGCAACGCTATTGCTGTTAGCAAAGCTCACTTTCTTTAACACTGTGCTTGAAGTTTTGGTAACCTGCTTATTAAAAGAAACATTTACCTTACTATCCAAGTTATTCGTCCCGCTAGCCAATGACTTGCGCGTATGCGTCACCGTCCAAACGGTCCCGGTGTTATCCAATACGCCGATATCCACGGCATAATAACTGGCAGCCGTAAAGATCTTGTTTGTGTTATCCCAAGTTAGCGTTCCGAAGTTAATCGACGAAGCTGTAGTCCAGACATCGCCGGTTACCTTGTTGATATCAACTGTTAATCCTCCGCTCTTTACTGGGACAACGGCATTAACGGTAACAGTCGTAGATGTGCTGGCCCAGGCGCTTGTCGCGCAAAACGCAACTGCCGCAAGAACCATACAAATAAGCATCTTTTTCATTTTTACCACCCCCTTAGTTAATTGTTCCGGTTTGCGATTGTTATTCCCAAACATCCTTTTTCCTCCTTTTTTCCTGTTAAATCTCGGTTAATGTATAAGTTATCTGCGATGAATAATTGCCCGCCCTCAAATCAGCAGGGCAAACCAATTCATAAATTACCTTAAATTTATCGGCAGAACCGCTGGGATCGGAAACAAATAAAAGCAGGTTGCCTTTTTCAATCGGGGTCTTCCCGGTAACCTTTAAACTCCCCCTGGTGTTATTCTGGGCAAGGGTCTGTAAAGAGAAATACTCGGCGGGGATCTTGCCCCCGCTACTGTTTGATAATTCCGAGAAGACATTTTGCGTCACCTGATACGGCCGGCCAAGGTTTGATTTTACCTCAATCAAGACTTCATTTATGCGCGGGCCGACGCCGGGCTTAAGGTCTGCGAAATCGATATTATAGCGCTGGTCCTGCGGGCTGATAGAAATCTCAAATATGCGCTCCTGCCTGATTTCTAAATCCAGGGCCCCTAAATTTACCTGTTTGCCGGCGAATTCCAGAAAATACTGGATACGCGAACGGTAACTGCCCGCTACTAGGCCTAAAGGATTGGATAAAGAATACGCGATTACAAATGCCTTATCCGCGCTGCCATCGGGACGGGAAGAGTATATTGTCTGGGTGCTGTTTGAAACCGGTGTCGGCTTGTTTATCGCCACGCCTTTCTGGGCGTCGGGGATACTGAACAGGAGGTTGTTATTTTCAATAAATTTCCCGTCTTGAGACTGGATCGGCCGGGAAAGCACCTGCATAATCTTAAACGGCCCGTTAAAAGAACTGTTGATGGTAACTACCGCGTTAGCCAGGCCACGCAGATCATTGCTATCGGAAGGATTAAGTATGATGGAACTGGCTCCTTCTGCCGGGGCCACGGAAACCGATAATGAGCCGCTATCATTAGGGATAGTCACGTAGACTTCAAGGACCTTAGTTACCGGCGACTGGGATGCGCCAATAGGGTATAAAATCAGGCTGATCCTCCCGGTATAATAACCGGGGGCAAACTTCTGCGAATTTGCAATGCCATACACCAGAGTAAATGAATCGGCTGTGCCGGCGGGATTGGAGACATAAATAAGCTCATCGTTCCTTACCGGGATATCCCCGGTAGGAATGCGCAAATCGCCGTATTTATTCGAGCCGCGTAACCCTCTGACTACGAAATTATCCCCCAGGGTAACCGTCGGGTTATCGCGGTTCCTTAGCGGGTTTTCGATACGCTGGCGTATCTCATAACGGTTATTGACCGTATCATTTGTCGTCGTAAATGTTACCCCGCGGGAAAAGTTGTTCTGGTCAAACTCTAACCGGTAGCCCCCTTCGTTAAGCGTATAGCTTAAGCCAAAGGTAGCAAAAGCCTGCCGGCAGAAAATTCCCGGGGCTATCAACATCAGGGCAAAAATAATTACCTTCGCTACTCTTTTCATTTTTTTATCCCGCCGCCATTTTAGCTTAAACTACAATAAAAAAACCGGAAAAGATCAACCCTCGGTCTTATCCGGTTAAAACACGTGGCTCCTTTCGCCCTCCAGCAAAAGGATCCCGAATATTTTCCTGCTTTGGTGAAAGTATAACGTGATTTAAGCCATTTGTCAAGAGTAATTTTGATTTTAATTTAGCGGCCCTACTTTTCCCGTAACCCCGGATTTTTCTCCAGCAGCCTTAAAAAGGCCTCTGTTACTTCGGGGGAGTGCTGCGTGCCGCTTCCTTTTTTTAATTCCTCAAGGATAACTTCGCTGTTTAAGGCGTCGCGGTAAGCTCTTTTGGAATTCATCGCGTCAAAGGCATCGGCGACCGATATGATCATAGCTTCAAAACGGATACCCCCGGCCTTTAGCCCCCGGGGATACCCTTTGCCGTCATAACGCTCATGATGCTGGACAATAATCTCTCTTTCGGCTGATAAAAACTTAAGCGGCTCCAAAATGGCAGCCGCGTTCTCCGGGTGCTTTTTAATGCTTTCGAATTCTTCTTCGGTCAATTTTTCTTTTTTATTCAATATCGCGTCGCTTAAGCCGATTTTGCCTATATCATGCAGTATGGAGGCGCGGTTAATGATATTCTTTTGCTCGTCATTCACCTTAAGCTCATTGGCGATATCCAAAGCAATGCTAGTGACCCTCTCCGAATGGCCGCGGGTATATAAATCTTTGGCTTCTTCCGTCCGGATCAACGCTCCGATAGTATCGATCTCGGCGTTCTTGAGCTGTTCGTGGGCGCGCTCTAAAGCATCATTCATCTTAACCAGCTTATGAAAATCCAATAACTCCTGGATCCACAAGTAAAACAGGATGACCAAAATTATCAATAGGAAGATTTTATCCGGAATTATTTCATTGACCGGGAAATACTGGCGCAATAATAAACGGACCCCCGTAAGCGTAAAAAGTAAAATCACCGCGGTTATCTTGAAATCGTGGCTTGAACTCTTATATTTTCCCGGCATCTTCTTCTCCGTTGTTAGCTAATACCTAGTTGAGCTTCTTTGACCTTGCATCATTTTGATTCCACCGGAAATAAACAAATGCGCCTAGGTGGATTCGAACCGCCAATAGCCAGTTCCGAAGACTGGTGCCTTATCCGTTAGGCAATAGGCGCGTTAAAAAGCCTGTGCCTCAACGCCTAGTATTTCCTTAATTTTCCTGAGCTTGCTCTTAGAAACGGGGAAAATACCCTCCTCGGCAGTAGTGCGCACAGGAGAATTCAAATGTATTTTATCAGGGTTTATCCTGTCAACGGCTTCTTTTAACTTTCGGATATGCCTGATATCGTCGTTAACCCCTTTTACAAGCATCACCTCAAGCCAAATTTTGCCGCGAAACTCCTTCCTCAAAGCGACAAGGCCGTTAATAATATTTTCTATCCTTATAGACGGATGCGGCCGGTCTACCTTAATGAATAACTCCTGGGTTACCGCGTCCAATGAAGGAACGATTAAATCCGCCTGATGCATCTGCCTGCGGACTTCCGGCTCCGAAAGTAACGACGCATTGGTAAGGACGGCTATTTTGATAGGGGTTAATTTTCTTATCCCGGAGATCACTTCGCCGAACCCGGCGTTTAAGGTAGGCTCGCCTGAACCCGAAAGGGTGATGTATTCAAGGCTTTTGGCCGTATCGTTATTGTTCTCGAGCCAGGTTTTGAATTCATCGATAACCTGGGCTACTTTAATATATTCTTTTATCCCGGTAGTAAGGTTATTTGTCCTGCCTAACTGGCAATAAATACAATCGAAATCGCAGGTCTTATAAGGAGTAAGGCTTACGCCTAAAGATACCCCGAGCCTGCGTGATTTTACCGGGCCGTATAAATATTGCATATTTATGAATTAGGCGTCCTGATACCCGCGTAAGCTTAACGGTCTCAAAACGCCTAAATCTCAAGTTTGATCCTTGCCAATTATTTTATTTCCGCCACGCAATTCTGGGTTCCGAAAGCGTTTGATACGCAAGAAGCGCAACGCGGATCATTTGTCCATACGCCGTCGACCAAGAACTTGTATTCGTGCCGGCCGGGTTTAAGGTTCGTCTTCACCGACCAATTACCCTTGGAATCACGCTTTGCCAGAAGCTTTTTGGTATCCCAGTTGTTAAAAGTTCCTGCCAAATTTACCTTCCTGGCTTTCGGCGCGTACAACTTAAACCCTACTGTTTTTGACCCTGTTAATCTTGCCATACTGGCCTCCTCCCTGCTGCCGACGGGCAACCGGCCTACCCGATCAAGCAAGCTTCCCTTATTTTTATTTATACACCCCAGGCAAAAAGTGTCAAGTTAAATTACACACCCACTATCGCTATAGCCTTCTTTTCCGCTAATTTAACGCTAGAATCACGGTCGATGAAAAGCGTCTTATCCGCTTCTACTGCAAGGCATCTTGCTCTTGCCGCAACCAGGCTTTGAATAGTCCTTAGCCCTATCACCGGTATATCAAAACGCATATCCTGCTTTGGCTTAGCCACTTTAACTATCGTGATGCCGCCGCGGGAAATCTTTCCTGATCTACGGATCAGGTTATCCGTCCCTTCCAAAGCCTCTACCGCTACAACCGCCTTTTCCTTAACCGCTACTGCCTGGCCTATATCCAGCGCGGCTACGGATTTAGCTAATTCAAAACCAAAATGAATATCGCCCAGGACCTCTTGACTAGGCTCACATGCCGTAAGCGCGCCTTTTCTTACCAGCAGGTCTTCCATAAAAGTAGATGAGTCCAAAAGCGACAAACCGCCTTCTTCGAGTTTCCCGGCAATAGCTCCGAATATACTGTCTGCTTTTTTGTTTTTTATGCTCGAAAGTATCTGCTGGATATCCCGGCTTTCTTTTACCTGCCGGCTAAAGAGCCGCCAGGGGCTGATTTGTCCGGCCATAACTATCTTTTTTACCCCTTGGGAACCGAATATCCCGAAAATCCGCTCAAACTCCTCCAGATTAAGCCAGTGGACTTTATCTGCCAGCCTGTTAATCCTTATCGAAGTATCTCCTTTTATCGCGATAGCAATAACGGAAAATCCCTTCTTCCGCGCAGCTTCACAAAATAAAAGGGGAAATTTCCTGTTTCCGGCGATTAAACCTATTTTTTCCATATTTATTCAAAGAGGCTATTCATACTAGATGGCTGTAAATAATATAACCATATCTATTGCCATCACTTACGGCATGAACGCGCGATTCCACGCTCTGTATTTTTGATGAATTCAGCCAGGTATGCGACTTCGGGCGTTAATTTAACTTCCTTATTTAATTTATCCAGCGCATGCTTTATAGAAAGGCCGGAACTAAAAAGTATCCTAAAGGCGTCATCAAGCAAACCGATTGATTCCTTAGGGACATTGTGCCGGCGTAGACCTATAAGATTCAAACCGAATACCGCCGCCGGGTGCCCATCGCAGGTTGAATACGGGGGGATATCCTGGACCACCTTGGAACAACCGCCGGTAATAGAGAGCATGCCGACCCTGACAAACTGATGAATCGCCACCAGCCCGCCGATGACCGCCCTGTCTTCTATAGTAACGTGGCCGGCAAGTGTCGCGCCGTTAGCCAAAACACAATTGTTTCCTACCCGGCAATCATGCGCCACATGGGAATAAGCCATTATCAAATTCCCTCTTCCGACAATAGTCTTGGAGCCTTCTTCCGTCCCGGGGTTAAGGGTGCAATATTCCCGGATAATATTATTGTCTCCGATTTCCAAATATACTTTTTCTCCCTTATACTTTAAATCCTGGGGCCGGGAACCGATAACCGCGCCGGTAAAAATATCGCAGTTTCTTCCTATGGTGGTATTGCCTTCAACAACACAGTGGTTTCCGATTTTAGTCCCTGCGCCGATGATAACGCCATCCGCAATAACCGCATAAGGGCCGATCAAAACATCCTTGCCTAATTCTGCATTCTTAGAAACCAAGGCCGTGCTATTGATTTTCATAATAATCTTTATCCTCTAGCGGCTCCACTCCTTTAGGGTAATGGCAGGCGCAGTAAAACCGTTAATTTTCCACTAAGGCGCAGATAAAATCCGCTTCCGCCACAATTTTCCCTTCCACTAAGGCCTTGCCCCGCACCTGCCCAATCTTGGATTTTACCTTTACTGTTTCGACTTCAAAAACTAACTGATCCCCAGGTACAACAGGCTTACGGAATTTTACGTTATCAATCGACATAAAAAACGCCAGTTTTCCCCGGTATTCTTCAGAGGCAAGCAGCATTACCGCGCCCACCTGAGCCATAGCCTCAACGATAATCACCCCGGGCATAACAGGCCTTCCCGGAAAATGCCCCTTGAAGAAATAGTCGTTGATAGTAACATTTTTTATGCCGGTTGCCCGCTTGCCGTATTCAATCGAAGTAATCCTGTCCACAAACAAAAACGGCTCCCTGTGCGGGATGATCTTCATGATATCCGTCACTTCCAAAACGCTGTTTTCTGTTTTCATAGGATCGTTCTTCCTCTGCTCGATTATTTTATTTACCAATTTCAGGTTTAATGAATGCCCGCTCTTTACCGCTTTTATATGGGCTTTTAAAGGAAACCCTAAAAGAGACAAATCCCCCATTAAATCCAAAACCTTATGCCTGACAGCTTCATCGGGAAAACGCGCCTTATTCCTTATCACCTGGCCCGATTTATCCAAAACCAGGGTATTCTCATAATTTGCGCCCAGCCCGAGGCCCTGGCGTTTTAATTCCGCGCTTTCGCTTTCCAGGCAAAAGGTGCGGGCCGGAGCGATTTCTCTTTTGAAGCTTTCCGGATTGACCGCTAACTCTATAAATTCCGTTTTAGGCAGCGATTTGGCATAATCCAGGGTATAGGATATTTTAAAGTCGGCTGCGGGCTCAACCAGGATCCAGGCGCCGCCTTCCTCTATCCTGATCGGAACTTTAACAAGAAATGGCTCCTTTTCCCGGCCTAACTCTTTTATGCCGGCTTGTTCAAGAAACTCCACGAAGTTCAGGCTGCTGCCGTCTAAACCCGGCAATTCGTTATTATCCAGCTCAATGTATAAGTTATCAATCCCCAAACCCGACAATGCGGCCATAAGATGCTCGATTGTCTGCACGCATGCCAGGCCCTTTTCGATAGACGTGCGCCGCGGCAACTTCTCTGCCGGCACCATATTCTCAACAGAAGCCTTAATATGGGGTAAACCCGCTAAATCCTTACGGACAAAAATGATCCCGGTATCGGCTTGCGCCGGTTTTAAGGTAAGGCTGGATTTATCGCCGGTATGCAAACCTATGCCGCTAAAACTGATTTCCTTAAGGATCGTTTTTTGTTTGGCCATTTAAATTATATGAGTAAATGAATTTGGGTTACGGATGACGGATTTATCCGTTATCCGTAACTTTTCAATTTATTCTCGAGGCACTCGATCTTCTTTTTTAGTTCCTTTACCGCCTCAAAAACCTTCGGCAAATTATGCACACAGGCTTGCGCTTTCTGGTTTTCCCTGAATGGGCGCGCCGGATAACCTGAAAACATAGCCCCTGCCGGAACGGATTTACTTACTCCCGACTGCGCGGTGACTATCGCGTTATCTCCGACAGTAATATGGCCGACTAAGCCGGCTTGGCCAGCCAGGATTACGTTATTGCCGATTACGGTCGAACCCGATATGCCTACCTGGGCCACAACCAGGCAATTTTCTCCAATTGCCACGTTGTGGGCAATCTGAACAAGGTTATCGATCTTTGTCCCCCGGCCTATGGACGTTTTATCGAATCGCGCCCGGTCGATAGTAACATTGGCGCCGATTTCAACGTCATCTCCGATTTCAACCGTGCCAACCTGCGGTATCTTATGATGTTTGCCGCTGACTTCTACAAAACCAAACCCGTCCGAACCAATAACTGCCCCGCTATGGATAATTACACGGTTTCCTATCGCTACGCGCTCCCGGATGGAAACATGAGGATATAGCAATGTACCGTTACCGATTTTGGCCGCCCGTCCGATAAAACAACCCGGATAAATGACCGTGTCATCCCCGATACTGGCCCCATCCTCAATAACAACATACGCCCCTATTGCAACGTTTTTACCTAACTTGACGCCATTACCCAATAAAGCGCTTGAGTGGATCCCCTCAAAATGCCTTGCTTCCCCGGGATACATTAATGATATAACCTGGGCAAAGGCCAAAGATGGGTTGTCAACACAGATAATATTCTTGGCAGCGGGAAATTGGGCCTCTTTGGAAACTATAACTGCCGAGGCAGATGTTGCAGATAATAGCGGTAAATATTTAGGATTAGCCAAAAAGGTGATGTCGCCTTGGGCCGCTTCCTTTATACCGGAAACGCCGGTAATCACGGTGTCCGCGTCCCCCTTGACTTCGCCCTTTATAGCTTGAGCAATTTCCTTCAGGGTTTTAGGCATTTAATGAACGCTGAATTTACGAACACGCTTAACCTGCTCGGTTAAAAGAGGTTAAGGCGCACGTAAGTTTAAGCGCGAATTAATCCCGGCGTATATTTGCAGATAGCGTATTGTATTCCAAATAAACTAAACGCCGGGTAAACTAAAGCATCGGCTCATGGAACGAAAGCGGGCGCAAACCAACCCACCGCTTATTTACTCTTATTCAATATCCCGATAATCTGGTCTGTAATATCCATGCTCTTGGTCTGATAAACCAATACGCGGTCGTTAAATACCAGGGCAAACCCCTCTTTTTCCGCGTAGGATTTTACCGTTGTCTCTATGTCCTTTAAAACTTCTTTCATTTTATCTTCCTGCTCTTTACGCAGGCTGGTTTCTTTCTGGGTGATAAAATCTTTTATGGCTTTTGCTTTATTCTCCAGTTCGCTTTTTTTTGCTTCCTTTTCTTTGTCGCTTAAAAGGTTGAATTTATCCTTTAAGGCATTCAATTCGCCGAGCTTCTTATCTCTTTCCGCGGTATAATTCTTCTCTTTCTCGGTTAATGTTTTATCGAAATCTTTGGTCTTGGAATACTCGCTAAATGCGCGGGCTAAATTTATAAAAGCAAACTTATCGGCCGCCTGGGCAACTCCCGTTAAAACAAAAGCGCTTAACACCACACCGCACAAAACCATCAACACCTTTTTCATCTTACATCCTCCTTTTAATGGGCGCATAACTTACGGGCTCGATAACACAAGTAAGCTGCCTGCGCAAATTAATCCCAAATGCATCTCCTGGGCAAAAACCGACTGGGGAATACCCCTCTCAAAAACTATTGCTTACGCTAAAATGAAACCTGCCGTTACCTCTTGAATCCTTACCCGAAGCTTTATCCATCGGAATACCGTAATCCAGCATTATCGGGCCTATGGGGGTCCTTACGCGCAGGCCCAAGCCCAAACCGGACTTAAAACCGCCGCTATTAATTATTTCTACGCCATTTGAATCTTTAAAATTCTTGGAAGAGCCTATATCGCCCAACTTTTCCCAAACATTACCCACATCATAAAATACCGCTATTTTAAGAAATCCGAATACGGGATAAAGGTATTCAATGTTCCCGATCAACATCGAGGCGCCTCCCAGCGGGTTATCGGAAGCATCGACTGGCCCGACAGACCTTTCTTCGTAACCTCTTATAGTATAGGCGCCGCCGGCGAAAAATCTTTCATAAATAGGTATATGGTCGCTATCTCCGTAAGGGTCCGCCAGGCCGATCCTCCCGCGTATTTCAAGAGAGGCATTGCGGGGCATCGGGAAATAATGGCTTAGGCGGCTGAAGAATTTCCAGTAGTTCTTGTCTCCCTGTAAAGGCCCTCCCGCAGCTTCGACGGAGGCGGTAACTAAATCACCTTTCCTGGTATCAAAAACATTATCCCGGCTATCAAATGTAATACTGGGCGTTATGCTACTAATGGTATTGGTCCCTTCTTCCGATTTAAGGTCGGTGTCATCTTCTATATTGCTAATCTTGATATTATCCAACCTATACATAATATCCGCCCGGACGTATTCGCTCAACTCCCTGCCTAAATGCAAGTCCCCTCCCACTACATTCTCATCATAACCATAACCTACGTCGGTATCCCTCTTATGCGTCCTTTTGTAGGCGTCAAAACCAAAAGATACGGGGTAATCAAAAAGCCACGGCTCATTATAACTCAACTCGAATGACGAGGTTATCGAACCTATTGAGGCGCGCACTTTTAAATTCTGCCCGGCGCCGGTAAAATAGGGCCAGTTTCTCCAGTCAAAATTCTTTTGTTCTATCTCGATAAACCCTACCAGGGAATCAACCGTGCTGTATCCTCCGCCAAAGGTAAATGAGCCGGTCTTAGACTCTTTTACGTCAACAATAAGGTTCTTCTGGTCGGGTTTTTGCGTCTCTTCCGTGTCATAACTTACATCTTCAAAGAAACCCAAATTCTGTAACCTCTCTTTACTACGCCTTAATTTATCCCCATCGAATTTATCCCCGGGATGAATGCGCAATTCCCTGCGGATAACTACATCTTTTGTCTTAATATTCCCGCGGATCTTTATTCTATCAACAAAAATTACCTGATTTTCGATGATATTGTAAAGTACGTCTACGCGGTGCGTTTCTTTGTTTAAAGAGGTGGTGTTTTGCACCTGCGCCGAAATATACCCTTTATCAAAATAAAGACCCTGGATACTGGCTACGTCCTGTTTCATGGCCTCATCGCTAAAAACGCTTCCCGGAACACACTCCTTTAAGCGCATCAGGATTTCTTTTTCCGCTATGTCCTTATTGCCCTGGATAACGACGTTTCCAACCAAATATTTCTGGCCCTCGCCTATCCTGATATATACATATAATAGATACGGCTTTTGGGGATCAGGCTTGACTTCAGAATCGGCTTCAACATCGATAAAACCATTTTTGTTATAGAACGACTTTACCCGCTGAATGTCTTCCTTTAATACATCTTCCTTGAGGACGCCGGCGTTAAAAAACCAGGCGCGCTTGGTCTTAAGCAATTTTAATATGCGGCCTTGAGTAAACGCCTTATTGCCTTCGACAATTATATCCTTTATACGCACCCTGCCGCCTTCTACCACATTAAAACTTACCGTAACCTTATTCGTCCCGGCATCATCCTTGATGCTGTAACTGACCGTGGCGGCGTTAAAACCCATCTTCTCGTACATTTTCTTTAGCACTCCAACATCTTCGTTAAGCGTAGGATAGTCCAGATATTGGCCTTCCCGGGATTTAAGCTGGAGCTTTAACTTATCGTCTTTCATAGTGATGCGCTTTATCCCGGAAAAAGAGATCTTCCCAATCATAGGGCGTTCTGTTACCGTCACTATGACCTTAATGCCGTCTTTATATTCCTGGGTATCCATTTTTATATCGCTGAAGAAATTCAAAAGGTATAGACGCTTTAAGTCGTCACTAACGACATTCTCCTGGTAAGGGCTGCCGATACGGGTTTTCATCTTGGAAATAATAGTATTGGTGCTTATGGCTTTATTGCCTTTTATCTCAATAGCCGTCACAGATTTGGCAGGCTGTTCCTTGGCTGCCTGGCCTTGAGAGGCCTCTGCCGCAGGCGCGGGCTCATCAGCCGCAAATAGGAAACCGCAAGGGCTGGAAATAAAAAATACCGCTAAAATGATAAATAATATTCTACGCATTGTTGTTATTATATAGGAAGCGCTTTCTGAAAGCAACCAATTTCTATATTCCAAATTTCCCGGATCCGGCGCCAAACGGCTTTCATATTTCTAAATTTAATTCCGGATCTTCCTGGCCGCCAACGCAGGGATCATTCCATCCTGGCAATATTCTGGAAACTGGTATATTCTTTGATAAAAGCCAGCTTTAACGACCCCACCGGGCCATTCCTCTGTTTGGCTATGATTACCTCGGCTATGCCCTGATTTTCGGAAGTTTGGGTATAATATTCTTCTCTCAACAAAAGCACCACCACATCGGCATCCTGTTCAATGGCCCCGCTTTCCCTTAAATCCGAAAGTTGCGGCCTATGGTCGGTGCGCGATTCTACCGCGCGCGACAACTGGCTTATCGCCACAATAGGCACGCTTAACTCCCTTGCCAGGGCTTTTAAAGACCGCGAAATCTCCGAGATTTCCTGCTGGCGGCTCTCGATTCCGCTTGAGCCGCGCATTAACTGCATATAATCAAGCACGATTAATTTTATATCCTGCTGGGCCTTTAGCCTGCGGGCTTTGGCGCGCAATTCCATTACCGATATACCGGGAGTATCGTCAATAAATATCGGGGCCTCGGAAAGTTTCCCCGCGGCGGCGGTCAGGCGCGGCCAATCCGAAGTAGCCAAATAACCTGTGCGCACTTTTTGCGCGTCAACCTTTGCGTGCGAACAAAGCATCCTTTGAGCAAGCTGCTCCTTGGACATCTCAAGGCTAAAAATCGCGGTGGGTATCTTCTCCGCTATCCCCGCGTGCTCAACTATTCCCAAAGCAAACGAACTTTTACCCATTGAAGGCCTGCCGGCAACTACAATCAAATCGGAATTTTGCAGGCCCGCGGTCTTAATGTCGAAATCTATAAATCCGGTAGGAATGCCTGTAACATGCGCTTTCTTGCGGTAGAGCATATCTATCGTTTCAATGCTGTCTTTTACGATCTCTTTAAGGTGCAGGTAGCTACCCTTGGCCTTCTTATCGCTGATTTCAAAGATAAGCTGCTCAGAGCTATCCACCACCTCGTCAATATTGCCCTCGCTCTCATAGCAAAGAGAAACAATCTTGGTAGCATTATTGATCAAGTTCCTCAATATACTCTTCTCTTTTACGATACTGACGTAGTGACCTATATTAGCAGCGGTAGGAACAGAATTGGCTAAAGCGGTTAGAAAACTTACTCCGCC
>JAZDMX010000017.1:0-115498 GCA_043800555.1 Candidatus Omnitrophota bacterium
GAAGTCGGATACAGGGAACTGCCGGTAAGCTTCCAGTAACCCTGGGTGCTGCCTCCGGAAGGGGCATAGACGCTGCCGGTTACGCGGATGTCTCCGGTAACGTCCAGATCGTAAGCAGGAGCTGTGGTGCCGATGCCGACGTTGCCGCCAATTATCCCGTTGCCAATCGAATGAAAAGTTCCCGTAGCGGAGTTGATAGAGAACTTAACAGTAGGGGCATTGCCAGAAACATTGGTTCCGGATTCAAATATCCAGCCATAAGTGCTTTGATTCTCCATATTAAAACGCCGCGCCCAAGAAGTTACGCCTGATGATGAATCAGTCGGAGCAGCCGCTCCGCTAGGCGCGTTCGTACTGCCGCCGGGAGCCATATAATCATACCAAGTATAATAAGCCGGCGAGTACCAGCTAATGCCATGAGCGCCTGAACCTTGGCCTAAAGATGTATTCAGATAAATTTTACCGATTGCTCTGATGTCTCCGGAAACGTCTAATTGGTATCCCGGGCTGGTCGTGCCGATGCCAAGATAACCTCCGGAAGTAAGCCTGACCTTCTCTGTGCCGGCTGTGGTAAAGGCTATTGTGTCGGTAGTTGGCCTGTACATGCCGACATTAGTATCACCTGTCCAGGAGAAGGACGGAGCGGTGATGGTGTCTGATGCCTGGCCCAGGAACTGGACGCTTGAGTCAACGCTTCCGGCAACAGTCAATGCCTGGGTCGGAGTAGTGGTGCCGATGCCGACGTTGCCGGCTGATTCAATCATCATTGCATAAACCGGCGTGCCTGCTGTTTTTGTCCGGAAGTAAATGTCGCCGGTTGAACTATTATAGAAACTATCGAAATAAATCGAACCAACATTATTATCATACCACAGGTCAAGGCCGGCAACGGTCGATGCGTTTTGGTCTGCAATCCGTAAGTGCGGATCCGCCGTAGAGCTTGTGCCCGGGTCCAGTATTACCACCGGGCCGGAACTATCTACAATATGAAGTATGCCTGCCGGATTCGTCGTCCCGATGCCGACGTTGCCGCCGTTTAATACGGATACTGCCGTGCCATTATATGTTTCCAAATTTATACCTACTGTCGTGGCTGCGCTCGTATATTTTCCTCCGACCAAAGTAAGGGGGCCGGCGCCGTTTGCGGTCATATAATTATAAAAATTATCATTTACTCCGCTATACCTAAAGCCTATCTTGTTATTTGTCCCGGCCATTATGTCTCCGCTAACTTCCAACGCGGTCTTTGGGCTTGTCGTGCCGACGCCGACGTTGCCGCTAAAAGAAGCTACTGCGCTGTTTACATCAAACTCGCTGAAAGAACTGTCAATATATAATTTATTGCCTGTCCAGCTACTGCCTAAATGAGCATATTCGGTGACTTGTTGCCATAATTGCAAATCCCTTGTCTGGCTTGAGCCTCCATAAAGCTTAAGCTTGTTATAATAAGCCCCGGATTGAGCGGCGGAGCCAGCGCTATCGGAAAACAAAACTACGTCATTTTGATCATTGGCAGTTAAAGTTTTTGAGCCAAGAATAGCCCCTCCGTTAGAAACTTGCAAACCTGAAGAAGGGCCCGTCGTCCCAATCCCAAGATAACCTCCGGAAGTAAGCCTGACCTTCTCTGTGCCGGCTGTGGTAAAGGCTATTGTGTCGGTAGTTGGCCTGTACATGCCTACATTGGTGTCCCCTGTCCAGGAGAAGGACGGAGCGGTGATGGTGTCTGATGCCTGGCCCAGGAACTGGACGCTGGCGTCAACGCTTCCGGTAACAGTCAATTTCTGGGTGGGATTGGTAACGCCGATACCGACGTTATATCCGGTAGAAGTCGGATACAGATAGCTTCCGGTAAGCTTCCAGTAGCCCTGGGTGCTTCCTCCGGAAGGGGCATAGATACTGCCGGTAGTGCGGATGTCTCCGGCAACATCAAGATCATAGGCAGGGGCTGTGGTGCCGATGCCGACGTAGCCGTCCATATTTATTCTCATTTTCTCTGTAGCATTCGTAGTTTGGTCGGAATTATTGCCAGTGTAAAAAGCTAACCCTTGCCGAAAATAATTTCCCTCACTTACGCTTCTAATAGCGGCGGAGATTTTAGTATACAATGGATAATTTGGGGACCAAATTATTCCCCCTCCTTCCACCCCAACAGTATTACTTACTCCCAATCTAACAATAGCATCGTTATCCGTGGGGTAACTGCCATCAGCTAAATCCAAGCGATAAGCCGGATTAGTAGTCCCAATTCCGACGTTGCCGTTCTTTGCTGTCAACGTATCAACCCATGTATCAACACCTGTTGGCGTCTGTAACGTTATTCGAGCAGTACTATAAGATGTACCATCAAATACTGACATTAAACGACCTGAATTAAACACACTAGCAGTTCCTGTTGTTGTCGTGGTAATAAATTTAATACCCGATGATTTAGCATTAATAGCAATATTGGAGACGGAAACCTGAGAAGTTGTAAGGTCGGCGTTGCTTCCGGAGATAGCTAACTTTTCCTCCGGCGTCGTAGTCCCAATCCCGACGTTGCCGCCGTTTGGATTCAATAAAATATTATAATTCAAACTTAAATTGGCGGCGTTGGTTGCTTGGAACCACGCGTTAGTCCCTCCTCCCGCTCCGATACCCGAGTCAAGAACTGTATTATTTAAAGGCGAATCACCACGCATTCTAAAACCGCCTGTTTGGCTAGTGCCTGAAGAAGCTGGACTCCCATTCGTAACCGCTCCTATTTCAAATTTTAATCCCGGACTCGCCGTCCCGATGCCAAGATAACCGGATGAATTCAAAATCATTTTTTGGCTGCCGTTAACATACCATTTAAAGTTCGCAGAAGTTGGCACCATTGAATCAAGACTTGCGTTTGATATACCAAACCCATAAGAGGCTGAACCACCAATATCATAAAGTTTAAATTTTGGATTGGCGCCGGCAGTACTGCTGTAAGTCCCGCCAAGCGAAAGAGTAATTGGAGAAGCGGTAGAAGTACTGGTCAAGCTTCCGATTTGAAGATCGCTCTGGGGGCTGGTCGTCCCAATACCCACATTATAGCCGGTAGAAGTAGGATAAAGCGAGCTGCCGGTAAGCTTCCAGTAGCCCTGGGTGCTGCCTCCGGAAGGGGCATAGACGTTTCCCGTAGTGCGGATATCTCCGGTAACATCCAGCTCATAAGCAGGGCTAGTGGTGCCGATGCCGACGTAGCCGGTTAAGCCCTGGATCCTTATGCTTTCAGCCTGCAAACCGGCTGATGATTGAGAACCGGCCTGAAATACTAAATCAAAATTTCCCGTAGATCCCGACCGATCAGTCCATATCCGAGAGGCTTCCTGCCCGCCGGATATAGCGCTCCTGTCTTTAAACAAAATGCCTACTTCCGTATCAACGGTATTCCTATCCCCCTCAAGAATCAAAGGATTGGTTATGGAAGTGCTTGTGGTTTGAACGTGCAAAGGTGATTCGGGGCTGGTCGTGCCGATGCCGACGTTGCCGTTAGTATCAGAAGCTAAGATTGTTAAACTGTTTGAACCGTCAGACCTTGAGCTCAATAAACTTATTTTTCCGTTGGTTGAAGTGTCTGCTCCCTGGGAAATCAGCCTTGAAATTGAAGTCCCGGTAATATAATCAATAGTTAAGCTACTGGCTAAATTAGTCGTGGCGGCGCCAGCTATTTTAACTCCTCCGCTTACTTGTAATTTCTCACTTGGACTTGTAGTGCCAATGCCGACATTGCCGCCGTTTGTTATTCTCATTCTTTCTTTAGTATTAACATCTCCTCCGGTAAAAAACATCACGCCTCCGGAAGCATTATTAGAACCAAGGAACAACCCGCCGGTAGACGGAGCGTTAATAACGCCGGCATTAGCCGCATACCCGCCATAAGTCCAGGTATTGCCTGTTCCATACATAGTCAACTTGGAAGTTATTGATGAACCGTCATACGACCTTGATTGCAATCCTGAATTAAGCGTTGTTCCGCCAGAAAGGCTGGAGGCGTCAAAATAAGAATAATTTGTGTTTGTGCCGCTCATTGAAACATGAAGCTTTCCTTCCGGGCTCGACGTGCCGATGCCGACTTTGGCATTGGCGTAATCGTCGGGATAAAGGTAATAATTGGGGCTGCCGGAATATGTCCAGGGCCCGCCAGTGTAGGAAATATCGGTCCAGGCGCCCACTCCGTTTGCGTCTGAAACCAAAGCATAGGTATTCTGCGCTCCGGTGGGCATCTTAAAACCGGTAGCCTGGATTGTTCCCGTAACATCCAATTTCTGCGCGGGGCTGGTCGTCCCAATCCCCACATTATAGCCGGTGGAAATCGGATACAATGTGCTTCCGGATAACTTCCAATACCCCTGGGTGCTGCCTCCGGAAGGGGCATAGACGCTACCGGTTACGCGGATGTCTCCGGTAACGTCAAGATCGTAAGCAGGGCTAGTGGTGCCGATGCCGACGTTGCCGCTACCAGGCCCCACAATAAGCCCGTTATTCCAGGCCCCGGAAACCTCCAGGGCTGCCAGGCCCGTAGCTGCGCCGGCGGTATTTTCGATATATATGCCGTTTTCGGTCACGCCGGAGCCGGAATTCTTTAACGCAAGCATCTTCTGCGTCCCTGTTGTCGTGGAATTGGCCAGGTCCCCGGAGAATAAGCTTATATCCGTCCCGATAGAGGTATCGCTAACCGTATAAGTAGAGTTAAACGGGTAATTTACGGTAAGGTAACGCTGGTTGGCAGTGCCGCCGGAAACATTCCACTGCAAAGCGGCGTTTCCGGAGCCGGAATTCCTCTGAAAGACAACGGCTTTGTAAGTATCCCCTGTTTCGGTAGAGCCGATGGTCCAGGTAGGAGAAGAAGTGGAACCGGTAACGACCGTGCCGGAAATATTATTGGCGTCAACCGTATCGATATAGGCGCTCTTGAAACGATACAGCGCGGTGCCCAGCGAAGCGGTGTTGGTAGTGTAGGAAGTGGTCGGCCGGAATGCGCCGGTTGAATCAAAGACCACTTCGTTATTAAGCCCGGGGTTAAGGCTTAAGAGGTATTTGTTGCCCGAGCCGGCGCTGGCAGAAGCAACAGATGAAACAGACAAAACAGTATAACCTCCGGTCCCGGAAGTATTATCGGTAAGCGACAGGCTTTCGCCGGTGGTGGACTGGCTATTTCCGGCGTTGGAAGCCAAAGATTTGGAAAAGAGCGTCCCGGAAGTAAGGGAGTTGTTGGAAAGAGTCAGAGAGTTGCCCGTAGTATTAGAGGCGCTGATATTGGCTGTGCCGGTAACATCTAATTTTGCCGCAGGCCCGGTTGTTCCGATGCCGACGTTGCCCTGGATAATCGCCCCGTTTTCCGGCGCAGGCGTAGCCCCGGAATAGCTTGCGCCTACCGCTAGATTGCCCTCGACATCCAGTTTATTGGCCGGGGTAGTGGTGCCGATACCCACATTATAGCTGGTAGAAGTAGGATAAAGCGAGCTGCCGGTAAGCTTCCAGTAGCCCTGGGTGCTGCCTCCGGAAGGGGCATAGACGTTTCCGGTAGTGCGGATATCTCCGGTAACATCCAGCTCATAAGCGGGGCTAGTGGTGCCGATGCCGACGTTGCCGGCAAAATACGCCGTGCTGCCGATTCCCAAGGTCCCGGTAACTTGCAAATTATAATCCGGCGCCGTTGTCCCGATACCGACACGGGAATGCGCGGTATCTAAATCCAGCAAACCCGATTCGATATTCAAGCCGGTAACAGAGGAATCAGCCAGATTTAAGGTAGAGGCGTTAACCAGGCTTAAAACGGAGGCGTTAACCGTAACCGAGTCGGTTGAGGCATCGCCTAAAGTAGTATTGCCGTCAAGGTAAGCTGCCCCGCCGGATTCCAATACCCCGGAAACAAATAAATCGCCGTTGGCTAAGGCGTGCGCGGCGCTTGAGGAATCGCCGATTATGGTATATCCGGAAGTAGGCAGAATAGTCAGGTTTGTCCCGGATACTGTCCGGACAGTATCGGTGTAGAGGTTGCGCCAGGCGGCTGAAGCAGAGCCCAGGCTATAGGTTGAATCCTGGGAAGGAACGATATTCCCGCCGACTATCAGGGTGCCGGAATAAGTAATCGTCCCGTCATACGACACGCTGCACCTGCTTGCTCCGCCGACTTGCAAATCCATGAGGTTGCCGGAAAAAGTGTCCGGGGCATTGAGGGCAAGGAGCGTCCCCAGGGGAGAGCCGTTAAAATGCCCTGAAGTTGAGCCGTCCCAAGCGCCGGAGCCTAAAGAAAGCAGGCCGTAATTCGCGGAGGCGTCTCCGTTATAAACCTGGAGGCGGCTTGCTCCGCCGACTTGCAAATCCAGAAGCTTATCCGCCAGGCCCGGGGCTGAAGTTTCGGTAACATCCAGCTTTAATCCAGTGTAATTGCCGGAAACGGCTTTATTGATAGTTGCCCCGAAGTTATAGGCAACTTCGTCTCCGGTAGAAGCGTTTTTGGTAACCGAGAATACTCCATTGGTAGTTATCGTATCGGAAGCGCTGTCGCCCAAAGTAACATTGCCGTTAGCGGTCAAGGCGCCGGCTACGGTGAGCAAAGAATCAAGGTAGGTAGCTCCGCTTGACTCTAAAATACCGGTGATAAATAAATCGTTCTGGGTCCTGGCATGATGGTCGGTCCCTGCGCCTACGCCTATCTGGGTCTTTCCTCCGGAGCCGGGGGCAATGACCAGGTCTTCGTTATCGGTGGTAGTAATATCCACGGGCACGCCGTCGAATTTCAACTGGCCCGCATAAGTGAGCCCGCACAGCGCACAGTTCAATATTACCAACATCAGGAAAAGGGGGATGTTTCTAAAAAAAGGGGACGCGGGAATTGGGGACGTTTCTACTTTTCCAGAGTTTAAAGCCGGAAAAGTAGAAACGTCCCCAATTCCCGTAGAAACGTCCCCCTTTTCGCAATTTCTAGAAAAGCGGAAACGTCCCTTTTTTTTCGTATAATCCGTTATGTTTCCCATATTCTGCTATCGGCTAAATCATTCCGCCCCAAACATAAACGCGGGTTCGTCGGGGATGGCTTCTTCGGAATTCTTAAACGCCCCCCTTAAGGTAATTATTCCTCCGCCTCCTCCTAAAACTACTTCTCCGCCTTTCCTTATGTAAAGCGCCTTATCCGTAACATTATCCGGAGCAATCAATCCGTAAACGAAATTCTCGGCGGTAACCGTTGAATCCGTCCTCCCGCCGGCTGTAAGCGATTTCGCCTTAAAAACTTCAGACACTTTAGAGATAACTACGCCGGCCCCCTGCTTGTCGACAACGGCATCATCCGATGAGCCGGGCACTCCTTTGGGGAACCAATTGCCGGCTTTATCCCAGCTTGCCGCGTCGGCCTTCCCCGACCACTGCTTCGTATCAGCCCGCGCGCCGCTACAAGAAAAAAATAGCACAAAAATGAATAAACTCAAGGAAAATATGAGAGAAAAGGGGGACGAAAAAAAGGGGGACGTTTCTACTTTTCTGGCGCTAGATTCGGGAAAAGTAGAAACGTCCCCTTTTTTCCCGTTCTCCTTTTCTCCGCTTCTCTTTTCTCTTGAGACATCCGCATTTTTCTTCATGGCCTGACAAATAGCGAAGCTCCGCCAATATCCATTTTCTTTACTTCCAAATAAACCTTGCCATCCAGAATTATTTCACCCGAGACGTCATTAAAGCCATAATCATACAGGCCATTATACCCCAAACTCAAAAGGTTAAGGCCTAAATCAGCCGCCAGGCGCGGCCGGGCGGAAAAAACTTTATTGCCCTCCGGGTATTCTATGGTATAAGTTTCAATAAGCGGCTGGGCCAAACCGGAAATCTTGGAAAATTGGACCTTAAGCACCCAGGAAGAGCCCCCGCTTTCGGGCTTTGCCTCCAGGATTAAAGAATCTTTATTATCAATACCGCTTAAATTGTCCAGATAGAGCGCCTTGACCTCCCTGGAATCCGGTATAGGGAACCTCGCCCCTTCCTTCAGCATAAGATTGCCCGAGCGCATCGGCGCGTTACGCAAAGCGACAAAAGTAATGCTTTGGCGCGTACTGCCGTTTTTGCTTTGCGCGGTAAAAGCGATTTCTATCGCCGTGATTACGGGTATATCGGAAGTTGCTATGGAGCCTTCCGAACCCAATTCGCTATTTGTATTGTCAAAATAACGAAATTTAAAATCCGTGATTTTCACCCCGAAAGGATTTTTATAAACCTCTTTCGAACCGTCTTTATCGTCAATAAATACTGCTTGGGCAAGCGGGTCATAGCGAAAAGTTACCAGGCAATCGGCGTCTTTTCCATAATCCGGATAAAAAGTAAAACGCAGGTGGCTGCCGGCAGGCACAGCCATATCCAGCTTGAATTGAGGGTAGTCTTCGGATTTTCCTTTATCGATGAAGGTGACCGGAACAACCTTGTATTCATTGGATTCGGGCAAAAGCGCCTCGGCAATCGGCAGGCTTGCGCCGGGTTTAATATGTTTATTTAAGGTATAGGTGTTGACCCCGGTATAGACGTCGTGAGTGTCGTCGGTCCAAGGCATAACCGTAACAACTTTTTCAGAAGTGCCGTCTACCACTTCCAGCGCGTCGCGAAGCCCGTAAGCGCCGGGAAGCCCTTCCACGAGTTCCTCCATAATCCGCGAAGAAGCCTGCTGCAAAAGAAGCTGATCCTGGGAAATGTCCCAACTTTCCAAGGCAGTCTTCAGGCTGAAATATAACGCGGCTGTGATTAAAGTGGAAATCGCTACGGCGATAACGAGTTCAATAAGAGTAAACCCCCTGGAAAAGGGGGACGTTCCCGCGGAAAAGGGGGACGTTTCTACTTTTCTGGCGCTAGATTCGGGAAAAGTAGAAACGTCCCCCTTTTTCAGCTCGCCTTTTCTTCTCATATCCATATACTGTCCTCGAACAAAGTAGCCACGGAAGCAACCGGCTTCTTAAGGTTATCGCTGCGGTAAACCTCCACCCTGACCTCCAAAGGGTCCGTATCGGCAAGAACGCGCCGCAAAACCCTCCACTTGGCCTGGTTCATTTCCAAAGGAGGCTCATCCAGTTTTGGCGTCCAGAGGTCGCCTATTTTTTTAAGGCCGGGCTTGGTAACATTCAAATTCTGGGTCCTTTCCATTTCCCAGCGCGCCAGGTTTACAGCGGTAATCTCTTCTCCTGAAACCGTAACGGAATAAAGAGCGCTTGAAAAAAGCTGTATCATCGGTATAAAGAGCACGGCGATAACGACAAGCGCGATGAGGATCTCGATAAAAGTAAATCCCCGGAAAAAAGGGGACGTTTCTACTTTTCCCGGATCTGGCGCCAGAAAAGTAGAAACGTCCCCTTTTTTCCGGGAAAAGTAGAAACGTCCCCCTTTTTCTTTTTCGATATCAAAACGCATTATACCTCACTTGAACAGCGCGCTTGACGCCGTTACTGTTACCTATAGAAACTATTGTTGATTGCGAATAATCGTTATACACTTCAAAAACGCCTCCGTTTAATTTCGTGGGAGGGACTATCATATCAAGTTGTTCTTGTTCATCTACAGGCGCTTCCCCTGCCTGGTTCTTAAGAGCGCTGACTGCCTTGGCGATCCCGGCTTCGGCTAAATATAACGCTCTTGCCCTATCCAGCTCAATCTGGCTTAAGCTCAACACGTTAAAGAACAAAGCCATAAGGGTCGCCCCTAAAAGAGAAATCGTAAGGATCACAATCAGGACAATCAATAAAATTGCCCCTTTTTCGGCTTGCGGCTTGCGGCGTATGGTTAGCGCTAAGCGCTCCATTACCATTCAGAAGGCACCTCGCCTTTGTTTTTTCCCCACTTATCGCTCAAAGGCTCGGTTACATTCACTACCACCTTGGCTTTATCCGTATAATACGCCCAGCCTCCTGCGCCGGACAGATCCTCGTCGCTCTTAAGGTCTACAAAAGAATTGCTGCCTGCTTTGGAAGAAACCATCTCCAGGGGAAGTTTGGCTAAGTATGGCTGCTTAACGCCCATATCATCGTAGCTCCTGGTCAAGAGATCAGAAAGCGCCACGGGATATTCCCCTTCTTTGGCGCGGAACATCGCGATGCGCGTGCGCAGCGTATTTAAATTGGTGAGTGTGGCCGAAACCTTTGCTTCCGTATCAAAACCAATGAAATTAGGAATAATAGTCGCTGCCAATATCGCGATGATAGAAATAACAATTAGAAGCTCAAGCAAAGTGAAGCCCTTAGAAAAGGGGGACGTTTCTACTTTTCTGGCACGAGGCTTGCGAAAAGTAGAAACGTCCCCCTTTTCCGCGCCCCCTTTTTCCTTCCGGAAAGATAATGCTAACCTCATTTTCCTACCTCCTGATAACGCTGATTAGATTAAAAATAGGCAATAAAACAGATAGGGCGATAAAAGCCACAATCGAACCCATTACCAAAAGCATTGCCGGCTCAAGCAGGCTGGTAAGGTTACGCACCGTAAATTCGATTTCCGGCTCATAAAAAGAGGCTATCTGGTCGAACATCTGGTCAAGCCTCCCTGTGCGCTCTCCCGTGTTAATCAACTGTATAACCATAGGCGGGAATAAACCCGACGCCTGGAAAGGCTCGGTTAAGCTTTGCCCTTGCGAAATAGCTAACCGGGTGTCTTTAATCATCTTTTGCAGGACAACATTAGGAATAGTATTCTCTACCACCGAAAGCGCTTCTAACACCGGGACTCCGGATTTGGTAAGGGCGGCTATAGAACGCGATAAGCGGCTGGTTATGACCTTAAGGGTCAGCGGCCCAAACAACGGAAGCCGCAGAAGCAAGAAATCAATGCGGTAGCGGCCCGCCGAAGTCCGGTAATAATTCCTTAAAGCGTTTAGGCCAATGATAGCTGCCAGGCCGATTAACCACCAGAAATTCCTTACGATATAGCTTAAAGAAAGCAGGGTTTTTGTAGGTAAGGGCAACTTGGCCGAAGAGGCTTCAAATATGGCAACGAATTTAGGGAGGACCGCGACCAAAACAAAATTCACGATAACAAAAGCTACCAAGCCCAGCACTATAGGATAAACCAATGCCGAACGGATCCGGCTGCGCAGGTCAATCTCCTGCGTGCTTAATTCCGCCAGCCTGCTCAAGACCTTATCCAGCATGCCTCCGGCTTCCCCCACTTTGATTAAGCTTACATATAAATTCTCGAAGATACCGGGGTAGCGGGCAAGCGATTCCGAAAAACTCAATCCCTCCTCTAAAGAAGAAATAATATCTTTTATGACCGACTTAAACCTCGAATTTTGCGTCTGGCCTAAAACATTTTCCAGGCTTGTAATTAACGGGGCGCCGGTAGAAATAAGGGTGCTTAACTGTCGAGTAAATACAAGCAACTCCTGGCGCGAAACTCTTCTCACCCAGAAAGGGGAGGGCGTTTCCACTTTTCCCGAGCTTGGCGCCGAAAAAGTGGAAACGCCCTCCCCTTTTTCCGCTATGTCAACCGGGCTAAGGCCGAGTTTCTCTATTGACAAGGCTGCTTTTGTTTCGTCTTCGGCATCAATGACCCCTTGAGCCAAAGCGCCTTGGGCATCTCTTGCTTTATAGCTAAAGGTTGTCATAGCCCCAATACTCCTTCAACTTCTTTACCTTATCGTCATATATTTCCGTTTCTATGGATTTTTTTTGCGCTGCCTCTTTGGCCAGGCGTGATTCTGCCCGGGCCTGCGCGCGGGCTTGTTCCTGGGCTTGCTGCGCCTTTTCTGCCCTATAAGCCTTAATCATTTCTCTCTCTAACTTAGCCCTTCGACGCGCTTCTTCCAGCAACGCCTGGTTGACAAGGCTCTTCTTATCCTCTTCCAGCGCTCCCTGCAAACGCTCTTTAAGGTCCTCGTCTTCCTGCAGCCGAAGCGCCTGGGAACTCTCTTCTTTTGTCAAATTCCTGATTTTGGCAAGTTCGGCCTCGGCCTTGCCGCGCGCTACTTTCCTTATGCGCGCGTTAACAGAGTTCCTCAATTCCACGGCCTTATCCGCGAATTCCGAATCCGGGTACTTTAATAATATCTTCGCGCACATCTCTTTGGCTAAATTCTGTTCGCCTAAATCGCTATATAAGGCTGCCGCCTGATAAGCGGACTCCGGCGCCTTTGGGCCGTCGGGAAACTGGGTAACGATACACTCATATATGCTTAAAGCCTGGTTCTTGCGCTGCCAATCGTCTTTGTAAAAAGATTCTACGCCGGTGTTTTCCTGGAGGTTTTTAGCTTTTTCAAACAGCTTCGCCTGCACATTGAGGTCCGCCGTGCTCATAATGTTCACATAGGCTTCCTCTTCATAACGCGTCTTGTTTTCAGCGAGCATCTCCGCGCGCGAAAGCAGGATTTTGGGGGTAATGAAAACCGCCAGCTCCGTCTGGCTCTTATCGCTGCTTCTGCTGCTAAACAAATATTCTATACCCGGGATATAACCTAATATGGGGATGCGCGACCGCGTGCTGCTATCTTCTTGTTTGATAAGCCCGCAGATTACAATAGTCTCGCCCTCTTTGACCCTTACAGTTGTGTCTGCTTCGCGCGTAGTAATGCGCGGCCCGGCGTCCAAAAGAGCGCTTACCGAAGAAACCTCCGGATGTATCGCCAGGGTAATATAACCATCGGCGTTAATAGACGGAGTTACCCGCAAAGTCGTCCCTACATCAATATATTTGGTGGTTTCAGTTGTGCCGGTAGTAGTCTGGGTCTTCTCCTTATACGGGACCTTCTCTCCGATAATAATGCGGGCCTCCCGGTTATTTAAAACCGCAATGGACGGAGACGCCAATAAATGCGCTTTCTGGTCCTGGATTAAGGCGTCTATGGTAGCGGTAGCGGTCAAGCCGTTTAATACCAGGCTATCCAGCTTAAACTGCCCGCCGGAAAGGCTTGAGGATGTCCCGGCGAGAGTTTGAGTCATCTTAACAACTTTAGAAGAAGCCGATGGGCTCCAATCCGCGGTCCAGGTAACTCCCAGGTTCTTTAAATCTTTGGAGGTCATATCCACAATCTTGGCTTCAATAAGCACCTGCCGCGGCGGCTGGTCAACATCCTTAAGCAGCGCTTTTAATTTCTCGATACTGGCAGGATAATCGGTTACCACAAGCATATTGGCTACTTCATCAACTTTTATATCTCCCTTATTCGAGAGGACTTGCGCACAAGGTTCTGGGCGTCGGCAGCCTTAATGTATTTCAAGATTATAGGAACGGTGATGACTTGCGCGCCGTCAACTGAACCGGGCGAAATATAAAGCATATTGCCTTTACGGGAATAATTATAACCATTGCCGGACAATATCGCCTCCAACGCCTCGCCTATCGATACGTCTTTTAAGGAAACGGTGATTTTTCCTTTAACATCGGAGGAAGTAACTAAGTTTAATCCGTAGGTATAACTTAGAGAACGCAGGACATCGGCGATATCGACATCTTTGTAATCCACGGAAATCATTTCTTTAAGAGGGTCGGATAGCGCTGCCTCTTTAGTCCCGGCTTCCGGGCTTATGCCCGCACCGGCAGCAGGCAACGGCGATCCTTGCGCCAAAGGCGCAATAGCCATGAATAGAAAGGACGCGCAAATAAACGCTATTTTGTTTTTCATCTCTTTTTATGCCTAAGCTTCTTATATCGTAATGCCATTTATCTTTCGAGTTTCAATACTTCCTTTTCTGCCCCGCTATTAATAACTACGGAATTAGGCAAAATTCTTTCTATCTTTGCCCAGTCAACCTGATCGCCTGCCTTAACTATCAGCCCGTTAATTATCGCAGTTGAGCTAGCCCCGCTCTCCCGATAGGCTATACCGGTGACCTTTAGTTTCTTTCTTTTGGTTTTATCCACAACAAATTTAGGCGTAAAAGGGCTGCGCTTAAGGACTCCGTCATCTGCTCCGGGCTCTTTGGCAGACAAAGATAACTGGCCGCGGTTATTTGAAGCGTAACTTAAAAGAGCGCTTAATCTTAAAGAAACGTTAATCGTCGAAAGCAAATCATTCTTGGACTGGCCCAGCCTCATTTCATCCATCCTGACAAACGGCGAAATAGACTCTATCCTCTTTATATAGGTAACCGCTTTGCCATAATCAGAAGAGAACTCCAAATCTATATAAAGCCTGCCAAACCCTTCTTTATCTTCTTTGACATCTTCTTTAACGGATTCCAGGTCCACGCCCAGGCTTTGAGCGTTCTTTATAACCTCGGCCAATAGATACTGTTCCTGGGAAGCGCCGATTAGCTTTGATTCAATATCGGAAATATGCAACTTTAACTCTTTAATCTCCCGCCTTATTGCTTCTATCTCCTGGCTGGCTGTAGCCGAAGAAGGAAGCTGGGAATCAAGAAGCCCAAGCTGATTTTGATTCTCCTGCAGTTTTTTTCTCATCTTGCTGATATCGTTTAAGGCCGGCTTTAAAAACAAGGCGAAATAAAATGAAGCGGCCAGCACAAAAACAAAAATGAGGAAAAGCCGCTGTTCACCCTTCTTCAATTTGCCATACCAATTGTTATAGATCACCGCTAGCTGCTTGATAAGCATCATTCTTTGGCCTTTTTCGCTGCGCCCAAAGGCGACTTTTTTTGATTCCAGCCGGGTTCGGTAACAATCTGAAAATTATAAATAACGTGTGAATCTATAACCTGCTTTTCCGTAGAAACAAACCGGGTATTCCTAAAATCCTTGCAGCCGTCAAGCTTATTCATGAAATCGGCGATCAATTGGCTGTTAATCGTTGACCCGGATACCTGGATTTCATTATCATTCATTATAAGGCGGTTTATCCATAAATCCTGCGGCAGGAGCCCCGCGATAGAGGCAAGCAGCCCGCAATAGCCCCCGCTTCTTGCCACGGTAGAAGACAACAAGTCCAGGCGTTGTTTAAATAGCGCCTCTTCTTTGATTAAGCCGGATTTTAACTTCTCGGCTTGAAAATCCCGGGTTTGCAATTTCTTAAATTTAGTTTTTGTATCTTCTATCGCCTGTTTTGTTAAGCCGATGTTAAGCCTATAGCTATTTACCATAAACGCGGGGCCGGCAATTAATAAAAAAATTGGCAAAAACCCAAAAACGATAAGCCTGCTTAACCGCCTCTTTTTCCCGCCAAGGGCTTTAAACATTTTAGATAACGGCCTATTAAGGGCGTTTTTGGAAATAAGGTTAACCGGCTTTAATTTCAAAATCAATACCTCCGTTTATAAATTTTGTTGCCAGCCCTAAAGCCCCGGTAAAGGCTATAGAATTCTGCTGGACAACCGGGTTCAACCCGTTCTCGGAGTGAGAAACAAAAAAAGCCAAAGGATCAAAGACATTAACCGGGATTTCCAATTTGTCAGCCAGGAATTTATCCAGGTTTTTCAATGCCGCCGCCCCGCCGCACAAAATAAGGCGCTCGATTTCCGGCGCTTTAGATTTTACAAATTTATGGGAGAAATCTTTAATCGCGTGCTCAATATCAATAAGCATATTTTCCATCTGGCTGGAAAGCGCCGGGCACTCACCCAGGCCTTCCTCTATCTTTAAGGCTTCTGCCTTTTCCCAATCAAACTGATAGTATCCGGCCAAGATTCCGGTAAAACCGTTACCCGAGGCACCTAACGGCGTTATAAGATAGGGATGGCCCCCGGATACAATAATTATCGAGGAATTGCTTGCTCCTATTCGCAGCACCAAAACAGTTTCCTTTTCTGATATATTTTTAGATAAAGACAGGGCTTCAATAACTGCGTAAGGCTGGGGCTCAATAGAAACTAAATCTAAGGATAAGCCCTTAAAGAACTTGGCCATATCCAAAACTGTTTTCTTGCTAGTTACAAATACTAAAACATAAATATCCTTATTCCCGGCCTCCTGGGGGCTGGCGCAAACATAATCAAACGATATATCATCAAATTTTACTCCCGGAGGAAGGTTCTGTTTGATTTTCCAGGTAAGGGCGGGTTCAACTTCGCCTGCGGGCATATCCGGCAAGGTATAGCTATAGGTGTTAATCCCGCTCAACGGGATCGAAACCGCTACTTCCCCTTTGACCCGATTCTCTTTTACAAGTTTCTCCAAAGAATCTTCCGGGATAATGGAGACAGGGACGCCTTTATCGCGCCCAAGGCTGGCATAGTCAGCTTTTAGGATTTTATAACTGGATTTGAATTTGGCTAATTGCAATAGCTTAAGCGAACTTGAACCTATTTCTATTGCAGTAGGGAAATACTCCGGCTTTAATCGCAACACTCTAACCTCCTTTACGGGCAATTTTTCAATGGCCCTGTAAAATTCAAATTATAAGTGCTGCGCAATAAGCTTGAGAGAATAACCCTCCTGGCGAAGTTTTCTTATCTTGGAAAAACTTTTGAGAATACCTGATCTGCTATACAACCTCATATTGCCTTTTCTTCCCTCGGCCCGGAACAGCCCTATGTTAGTGTAATAATTGACTGTGGCCATAGAGATCCCCAACAGGGAAGCGATCTCCTTTGGTGACAAATACTTTCCACTCATAACAGCCTCCTTTTTTATGTTATCTTAATACCTGCTTTTCCTAGTATTTATATTGCTTTAACTAACATATATTAACTTTAACTATATATAATACAAATACAGGCATTTGTCAAGAGAAATTGGGCCCGGAAAAAGGGGGACGTTTCTACTTTTCCGGCGCCAGATCCGGGAAAAGTAGAAACGTCCCCCTTTTTCCAGGCCCCTTTTTTAACCCCTCGGCCTTCCTATTTTTTTGTTAAAGTTATTTATTTGATAGAACTCTGATAACCCGCGGACAAACGCCTCGCTGCCGATGAAAAACTGTTTAGAAATAACCTCTGAATTCACTATGCTGCTATCTACTACAAATTCTATATATAGTTTCGCTCTAGCCTGGAGAGAGCCGGAAAGGCTGCAATACGCCGGGCTATCGGAAATTACGGCATTTGGCAAACCAAGCGCATAATAACAGTAGCTGCTGAAGCGATACCTTTCAGGCGCTTTAACCAGCCCGGACCTTACCGGATTAAGCTCAATATACTTCCCGCATTGCAAAAGATACGAATCGGTATCAATAATATTGCTTTTATACCTGCCCTGCCAGATATGCCCGCTGTAACCATAAGTCCTTTTGTAATAATTAAAATATAAGAGATTGAGTTGTTTCATAAACTTGGGCAAGTTACTTGTAGCATCCAGCCAAACAATCAAATGGCTATGGTTACTCATGATACAATAGTGGAATATACTGATATTATTCTCTTTTCTAAGGTTTTTTAGCAGTTCCCAATAGGCATGCTTGTCTTCATCGCACCTAAAGATACACTGCTGGTTATTTCCTCTAGTCATAATATGCAAAGCCCCATTCCGGGGGATAAGCCTTCTTGTCCTGGGCATAATAATACCTCCTTTCGCGCTCTTATACTAATTGACGCAAAAGAAGGCAGAATCTAACTAAAAAAGAGGAAAAAATTGGGGACGCGAAATTGGGGACGCGAAATTGGGGACGTTTCTACTTTTCTGGCTTTAGGTTCTAGAAAAGTAGAAACGTCCCCAATTTCGCCCAATTCCGCGTCCTAGTGGGTAACAACGTGAAGATAGGCAGCCGGCTTATCATCGGGCTTGGAAGTTATACAATCATCAAGCCTGAAAGTCTCGGCCTCAACCATCTTTGGCTGCAGGTTAATAAAGGTATTTATAACTAACATAATTGCGATCAAAAATAATAGAATGTCCCTGATTTCTAATTCTCTCTTAATCATCATCAACCTCCTATTAAAAGAAAAGCGAAGGAGGCAAAAAAAGGGGACGTTTCTACTTCTCTAACAATCAAGCCCGGGAAAAGTAGGAACGTCCCCTTTTTTTGCCTCCCCCTTTGCTTATCCTTCATGGGTAACCCGCAGGACCTCGGAAACACTGGTAATCCCTTTAAGCAGCTTATCGATACCGTCTTCATACATTGTCTTCATTCCTTTGCGGATGGCAGCATCCCTAATTTCTCCGGCGGAAGACTTTTTCTCAATCAATCTCTTAATGTCGTCATCCGGCACGAGCATTTCAAAAATCCCTATCCTCCCCGAGTATCCGGAATTCCGGCACTCCTGGCAACCCTTTTCCCGGTAGAACCTGATAGGGCCGGGCCCTGCCTTGACACTCAACTCATCCAACAACTCCTTGGCGGGAGAATAGGCTTCTTTGCAGCGCGGGCATAATACCCTCAACAGGCGCTGCGCGACCACGCAGATTAACGCCGAAGAAACCAAAAACGGCTCGGTCTCCATATCGATTAACCTGGTGGCTGCCGAAGGCGCATCATTAGTATGAAGAGTGGAAAAAACCAAATGCCCGGTTAAAGCCGCATGGATGGCAATCTCGGCAGTTTCGTGGTCACGCACCTCGCCAATCATAATTACGTCGGGGTCCTGCCGGACAAGAGAACGCAGGCCCACGGCAAAAGTAAGGCCGGCCTTGACATTTACCTGCGACTGGCGCACCCGGTCGATCTCATATTCAATCGGATCTTCCATGGTAACTATGTTTTGCTCGGTGCTATTAATATCAAGCATAACGGCATAAAGAGTGGTGCTTTTGCCGGAGCCGGTCGGCCCGGTAACCAAAATAATCCCGTGCGGCTTACGGATTATCTCCTTGAATGCCTCCAATGCCCCATCCGGCATCCCTAAATCTTTCAGCCGGATAAGCGAGCGAGTCTTATCCAAAATCCTGATAACCAGGTTTTCGCCATACATCGTAGGAAAGGTTGAAACGCGCAAATCAACGCTCCTTCCCGCCGCAACTGTCTGAATGCGCCCATCCTGCGGAAGCCGTTTCTCTGAAATATCCATATTAGACATTATCTTGATCCGGGAAATTATTGCCGCTTCGTATCTTTTGGCAAGTTTTGGCATGTCATGAAGGACCCCGTCCATCCTGAAACGGCAATAAAAATCTTCTTTTTCGGGCTCAAGGTGTATGTCGCTTGCCCCCAATTCAACCGCCTTGGCGATTAAATTATCCACAATGCTTACCACCGGAGCAAGGCTGGCAATCTGCACGGAATCCATACCCGTCAAATTGACAACTTCCGCCTCTTTATCCTGCCCCGCCTTAAGCGCGGAAAAACTTTCTTTACGGTATTCCCTGTTAATATTATCGAAAACTTGCGACGGCCGGGCAAAAACCAGGCGCACCGGCTCCTTAATCGCTTTGCGGATTTCATCTGTAGATTTTTCATCCAAAGGGCTGGCCAAAGCCACTGTAACAGCGGTAGCGCTCTTAAAAATCGGCAATGCCGAATATTTCCTGATTATCTCTTCGGGCAACAGCCTAATGACCGCCGGCTCTAACTTGTATCTTGACAGGTCCACGCAGGCAAAACCCAGCTGTTCGCTTAACGCCAGAGTTACCTGCTCCTCGTTAGCGTAGCCTTTTTTGATCAGGATCTCGCTTAAGCTCCTGCCGGAACTCTCTTGCTCTGCCAAAGCTTCATCAAGCTGGCTGCTTGTGGTGATATTTTTGGTAACTAATAATTCGCCCATCCTTTTCGTCATTATATTTTTACCCCCCAGAAAAACGGGGAAATCGGGGACGTTTCTACTTTTCGGGGCCCGAAAGCCGGAAAAAGTAGAAACGTCCCCGATTTCTCTCTCTATTTATTCTTCAATTCTCTCCACATAAGCTGATTAATGCCTGTCTTACCTGCCCTGCCAAAAGTGATTGCCCCTTTTCTGGTTTTTATCTTATACGATGACGACACCAGGATAGTAACCGTTTCCGCCTCTGAATCGGTTACGGAAAGCGTGATCTTTCCATTGGTGAATCTGGCGGAAGTAGCTGCCAGCGAAGCGCTGCCGTTATCCGAATCCTCAACCGCCTCTACATTTACCGTCAGGCCGCTCTCCGAAGTAATGACGTTGCCTTCATCATCCACTATCTGGATAGTGACCTCGCCGGTCCCGACAGGCGAGGTAGTGTCAATTACTTCGATAGTGGCGTTTTTCACCGTAATTTTGGACGACTCAACGCTCAAAGAGCCTTTTTGAGACTGGGCAACCACGGTATAACTGCCTGCCTGAGCTGGAACAGCTGAAAATGTATGCGCGCCCGCATCTGCGCCGGTAAAAGTGTACGGCCCCGGCAGGGCCAATCCAATACCCGAGGACAATTCAACAGCTCCGGGGTAATTCGGTATGGGTCCCCCCAGCGCGTCTAAAACTTTCACCACCATCTCAATCGGCTCGCCGATATAGAAGAAATCTCGCTCACTGTTGGCGGGAATTACGCTGATTGACATACTCTTGGGTAAAAATACGATGTCGGGGCTAATCCCGGATTTTGCCGGATCAACCGAATCTTCGGCCTTAAGTTTTATCGTGCCGTAAAGATTATAAGATACATCTGCTTTGGCAATTCCGCTAAGGAAACTGCTTGCCGCTATCACGGAAGGAGAAAACGATGCCTTAGGAATACTAAGAGGCGTAACCGCTAACGGCAATAAATTAACAGCGCTATTATAATTCGGGGTTATTAAGCCCGCGGCATTTAAAGCGGTAACGCTAACCTTAAATGGATTTGAAACAATTTGCGGGCTCTCGGCCGAAACAATAAAGCTTGCCGGCAGGAATAAAATCTGGCTGCTTGCGCCTGTTTGATCCGAATCTTCGCTATCGGTTGCCGTAATCGTAACCAGGCCGCAATCAGGATATTTCGCCGTGGTAACCTTAAGGACGCCCTTGACGAAACCCGACACGTTATCAGGCAATATGGGAAAACTACCCTTAGCCGGAGAAATATAATCTAGCGACAGGTTCACGGCGCCGCCGTAAGATTCATCGGTATTGGCCTTCTCATCCTTGGCGGTAATTATTATATCAAAACTTTGGCCGGCGACCTGCGGCGTAGCGGCTTCAACGGCAAAACGCGCAAACTTATTCACTATCTCAAATTCCTGCAGGGCGTCGAGATAACCCCGGTCCGGATACTCCCTTACGTTAATTACGGGCCTGCCGGAAGCGGTATCTTTATAATAAAAGGTTACCTGTTGGGCTGATTTCGGAATAATAATCTGCTCTTGGCTTACCCAGGGGTCCTTATTCAGAGAAAAACTTCCGCTAGTGGAAGTAGATTTTAGCTCTAAAGTTATATCTGTCGCCGCTGTCTGGGGCGCGGAATCGGAATCCTGCAGTTGAAGGACAATCGGCCCCGAAACCTGGCCCTGCATTAACTTCTGGGGCGCGCTAATTATCTGCAAACGGTAAATGTAGCTGACTTCTATATCGTCGACATAAGCATTACTCTGCCCGGAAGCCGAATAAGTGCCGTAAAACTTAAGGTCGCTTAAAGAATTTATGGTATTATCGATAAATCCCAGGTTGGTTTCCAGCGGGCTAAACCCTATATCCGAATTGGGATCGACAAAATAAAGATCGTAGGTATGGTTAATGAAATCGAGTTTCATGGACACATCGTACCACTGCCCGGTTACATAGGTAGCTCCGGTATCCACCCAGGAGGAGCCGTCAGCAACCAGGACATTGCCGGTGAAATCAAAACAAACAGCCCCGACTCCGGATGAGGGCACGCTGGGGGTTTGATTGGAAATCGAAGGACGGATTTTAAAACGAATCCAGGTAGGCGTATGCCCGCCATATGCAAAAGGCCGGTCCACCACGGGAACGTTGAGCGCCCCAATGAGCTCCACTGAATTGCCTGTTCCGCCGGGAGTTACTTTAGACTGCGCGATCGCGTTATTTTCCGAACCGCTAAAAACATTCCAGTAATCTGTGCCGTCAATGGTTGCCCCGTCGATAAAATTGCTGAAATCCTGGAAATATGTGTCAAGGGTAGCTGACTGCGGCAAGCCGCAAAAAGCCTCCGGCGCCCCGCATATTAAGAAAAATATAATAAGTATTGCGCGGGATAAAAAAAAGGGGGACGTTTCTACTTTTCTGGAAGCTAAAGCCGGAAAAGTAGAAACGTCCCCCTTTTTTCTCATTTCTTTGCCGGCTTCGCCGGCTGTTCTACAATTTTCCCCAATTTATCATCGTAGCGGTAAAGCCCTTTGCGGAATTTCTCTACATCAAGCTTATACTGGTCGGCGAAAACCGCCTCCAAATTACGCAGCTTCGCCACTTCTTCGTTAAGTATCTGTTGCAGGATAGCTACCCGTAAATCCTGATTACGCAGGCCATTAATATTAGCGATAAGGACATCTTTTTCCTGCTTGGCCTTATCTGCCGAAGGAAACTGGTTTCCTTCTTTTGCCGGCTGGTCTTTCGCTAGAAGCAGCGCCGGGCTAGCGCATACAGAAACCAATACCAACGCTACGAGCATCCACTTTTTCATCTCTCCTCCTCTGTGCAAATTACGGGCATTGGGTTGCAGGGCCCTCCACCCGCAAACCGTATCCCTTAATTAGTTTTTCTAATGCCTATAGGCTTTTAATCCGCGAAGCTATATCTTCCCTGAAGGCGGCTTGGTCCGCGGGAATTAATCCAAGCAGCTCGGTATATTCTTTCCTGGCCTCTTTAACATCGCCCATCTGCGCGTATACCTGGGCCATCCTTTCCTTGAACAAAAGATTCCGCGGGTCCAGCTGAAACGCGATATTCCACTGCGCCAAAGATTCTTCAAGCAGGCCCAAATCCAATAACCCCTGGGCATACCTGCCCCTTAAACCCGGCGAGTTAGGCTTTTTCGCTATTTTCTGCTTATACAGGGCCACAGCCTCATCCGGCTTATTCGCCCCCACATAAGCCTGCGCTAAAATGTCGGAACTGGCGATGTCATCCGGATTAGCGGCTACCTTCGCTTCTAATACGCCGATTGCCGCGTCATAATTCTTAGCCATCATATAAGCGTCAACCAGGCGGGTGGCCAAAATAGAGTCGCCGGGATTTTCTTTTACCAAATCCTCGTAGATTTCGCTTACCTTGGCCCAATCCCCCAGGCGCACATACCCTTCGGCAATCCCTCTTTGCAAACTTACGCTTGGGGAGCTTTTCGCCGCTACCTCCAATTTTTCTATTGCCGGGTTGATCCCGTCATTTTTTTGGGGCCAAATCATAGTATTGCCTCACCGCCCAGCCGCTCATATCTTTAAAACTGTCCGAACTGATAATCTTAATAAGGAGGTTTACGGCTTCGGTATCGGAATTTGCGGATATGTATGTCTCGACTAATTTACGCGCAGTTGCAGAATCAGCGGGAAGGTCTTCGGCTGCCGGGCTCTCCCGAAAAAACAAGGGCATTACCGTTAAAATTAAAGTTAACAAAAACACGCGCCGGCTTATCCCCATCTCCTGCCTCCTTATCTTCTAAAAAACGCTCCTATTTAAACGAGTTTATCATAGGGCTTTAGAACTTTCAATACATTTCTATTTGCCCGCCTGTTTCTTCAACGCCTTTAAGAATATATCCGCGATCTCCGGATCAATTGCCTTGCCGGATTCATCCAGCAACTTTTTGGCAACCTCGCCGGGAGCAAGCGGTTTATCCGGGCCAAGCCGTCCGGAACAGGCGTCATCATAAACATCCGCCACCTTGATTATCCTTGAGCCCAGGGGGATATGCTTGCCTTCTAAGCCCAACGGATAGCCCGTCCCGTCGTAGCGCTCATGGTGGTAAAGGATAATCGGCAATTCCATCTTCATAAATTTGTTCTTAGAGAGCAAATTAACCGTAAGCGCAGGATGCCTCCTCATTATCTCCTGCTCCCCGGAAGTCAATCCGCCGTTTTTCAATAAAATGCTTTCGCCGATCAAAAGCTTGCCTAAATCATGCACGGCCGCGGCGTTTTCGATGATCTCAATTTCATTCTTGGGCAGGTTCATCTCTCTTGTTATCAACCGGACATATTTTAAAACATTCGCGGAGTGCCCGCTAAGAAAAGAATTGTTTTCTTCCCAAGCGGAGATTAAATCGCTAATCGCCTCTATATAGCTTCTTTTCGGGTATTCGACTATGCTATAAACCCTTTTTTCAACCGCTAACAAATTTTCCCTATCCGAGGGCTTGGCCTGCCCGGAAAGCTCTTTGCAGGTAACCGAATTGTTCCTGCCCCTGGCCTTTGCTTCATAGCAAGCCTTATCGGCAAAAGATAGAAAATCTTCCTTAGTGAAAACCCCGTCTTCCAGAAAAGAGGACAAGCCGATACTAACGGTTAATTTAACCGTTGTCCCTTTATCGCTAAAATCAATCCCCTCTACATATTTCCTGAACCTCTCGGCGATATTAAAAATAACCGAATAATCGGTATTTATCATCAAAACGATGAATTCGTCCCCTCCGTAGCGCGCCAAGACATCCGAACCCCGGAAATTCGCTTTTAGGCATTCGCCCAGCTTTTTCAGGACAAAATCCCCGAAGGCGTGGCCGTGACCGTCGTTTACTTGTTTGAAATAGTCAATATCAATCATAACGCAGCAGATATTATACTCGCATCTTTTAACGCGGAAAACTTCCATGTTCAAGCATTCCAAAAAATACCTTTTGTTGTGTAACCCGGTTACGCTGTCTTCCATGGATAAACTTTGCAATACCGGGACCATTTTATTCAACCGGCTGACCTCGTCCCTTAAATGCTTCCTGCGCAAAACCATTTTTAACTTCATAAGCGCCATCTGCGCGCTGTTTGAGTCAATTATATAATCATCTGCTCCGGCTTCCAGGCAAAAGAGGGCATCGGACTCCTTGGGGCCGGCCAACATCACCACAGGCGTATATTTTAATGAAGCAACCGACTTTATCCTCTTCACTGCTTCGACGGCAGGCATCTGCGTAAGCCGGCTGCTAAGCAAAACGCAATCTATTTGTTCCCCGGAAAGGATGCTCAAGGCTTCCTGGCAACTGCTAACAGGCATCAGCAGGTAACCGGAGGCATCCAAACGGCGGATGGACGCTTCCAGGCTGCCGGGGTTATCGTCAATGACCAATATGGTTATCTTTTCTTTCATTCTTCCCCCTGATAAAAAATCCTTAATTTATAAACTTACCGGTTCTGTTTCCGTTAGTATAATAATATACCGCCGGTTTGTAAAGCCTATTGTTTTTTCTTGAATTCTCCTTCAAAATAATCGGCCTGCGCGAAATCCCCCTGGCTGTAATAAAAAGCAGCCAGGTTACGATAGGCGTCGGCATAATCCGGGTTTATTGCGATAGTCTCCTTCCACAGCTTTTCCGCTTCTTCCGGCTTGCCCTGGTTATAATATAGTATCCCCAGGTTAAAACGGACGTCATCGTAATCCGGATTAACCGCCAATTCCATCTTGTATTCTTCTTCCGCGGCTTCAAGCTCGCCCCGGGAGGCGTAAATCAACCCTAAATTATTATGCGCCATCGGCTCAAGCGCGTTAAGCTCCAAGGCCTTTTTGTATTCCGGCTCCGCTTTATCCAGTGAGCCTTCAAGATAATACATCGCCCCCAAGTTACGGTGGGCAAGCGGCGAATGCGGAGAATTCTTTACGGCGTTTAGCCAGAAACTCAACTTGTCTCTGAAATTCCCGGTGTGAAAAAAGGTTATGGCCGCGAATAAAATTATAACCGCGGATGCAGCCGTAAAATTCCTCTTTAAGCCAAAATCAAGCTTCTTCATTATATCGGTTTCAAGGAGCAAAATAAAAAACCCGGCCAGCGGCATATAAACCCTATGCTCTATGAAATCCGCCGCTATCTTCGGATTCGGCCGGATAAACGAGGGCAATAAGAAAAGCAAAAACCAGGCTGCGCCGAAAATGACAAATCCGCGGCGGGCATGTTTTGAGAAAAACAAGGCCGGCGTAATTAACGCCAACGCCAAAATACCGTAAACAAATGTCGTATCTTGTATCAAGGGGAGCACGGACAGATTAAAAGGGAAAATGATCTTGCCGATAAACTGAATTAAAGCCGGCAGATTCAGCAGCATCGACTTAACCATATTCGCTACGGTCATCGGCATGGGATTATCGCTAAGCGCCACCGAACGCATAAAAAACCAAAGGCCGGATACAGCCAGCCATCCCGCCAGCACAAAAAAAGGGGACGTTTCTACTTTTCTGGCGCCAAGTTCGGGAAAAGTAGAAACGTCCCCTTTTTTCGAAACGCCCCGCTTTTTCCATATAAGCCAATAATATAGGATACACACGGGCATAAGCATTAAAGCCGATTCTTTCGTAAAGAGGGCCAGGCAAAAAAAGAAGATATGCGCCAAACAATACCTGATCTTTTTTGTCTCCAGGAAATCCAAAAAGAAAATAAATGACGCTAAGCCAAAAAGGGCTAGCAGGGAATCGTTTCTTCCCGGTATCCAGCTTACCGCTTGCGCCAATACGGGATGGACGCTAAAAAGCAGGGAGAAAAATAACGCCGGCCTAAAGGGATAGCCCAATTTGGAAAAAAACTTAAAGACCAGGCAGGAAGCCGCCAAATGTATGATGATATTAGTCAGGTGGTATATGAACGGGTTTGTGCCGCCGAGCTGCGCGTCAAATAATAACGACACAGTCAGCAGCGGCCGATAATAAGCGGCCGAGCTATGCAGTATGTGAAAAACCTCGTGCCTGAATGCCTCAAGCACATTGGATAAACGGCTCAAGAAATTGTGGTTATTGATGACTAACGCATTATCGTCAAGGTAGGTAAACCCAAAAAATAGCGACTTAAAATATACCAGGAGCCCGGCGCCGGATATGAAAACGCAGGCCAACGCCCCCCTTAAAGAAACGGATCCGGGACCGCTTTTCTTCTTCATCTGCTTTTATTCCTTTTCGGGCTTGCCGGAAGCGCCCATATTTCCAAGGTTAACCTAAAATAACGCTTACGATATTGGAAGAAGCCCTTTGGAGAAGCCTACGGTTGATCAGAATACGTTTTGAGCCTTTTTCTAATGTCAACTGCTTGGAATTCAAAAAGGCCCTTAAAATCTTATACCTGCCATAATCAAGCTTATCGGGGTTGGAAATATTAATTTGAAGCCGGGAGCCGGCAAATGGCCTGCTTAAGCTAACCGTAGATACGCTTGCGAATTGTCCGGCGGTTAATTTTGGCTCAATTACCAAATTCCCGTCTTCTCCGCGCGCTCCAAAGGCCTGCGTCAAAAGAGTCAAAATAAACCAACTGGCTGAACCGGTCAGGTAAGAATACATCCCCCTTCCTTCGGCATCAAAATATTCCGGGAGGCAAGGATATATCCTGCTGTTTTTTGAATCGCCGGCTAACATATATAATGAACGCAGCGCCTTCCATCCTTCTTTCGCAAAACCCCGGTTATATAAGCCATAAGCATACATTACAACCATATGGGCGAAAATCGCCCCGTTCTCTTTGTCGCCGTAAGAAAAAGAAAATGCCCGGCCAAGATACCGCTCTTCTTCTGCCGCCCCTTGCCTGATCCCCCCTGGCGCTTTAGACGATAAAGGAGAAAAATCAGTGTTCAAATGATAACTTTTCAGCCGCCTGTCCCAAAGGTGCCTGTTTACGCTCTTGATTACCTGATTAACCTGCTTTTGGCCGGGGATCCCGGACATAACCGGAAATACTTGGGAAGCTAAACACATCCTTATCCGGCCGTTTACCCTTCCTTCAACCCGCCTCTTTTTATTATCATAATAGCCGTTAAAAAATCCCTCCTTAAGCCATTCCTTTTCTCTTATGTGCCGGGCCATCCATAAAGATTTTATTTTTAAGCTCCGCGCAAGCGCCTCCGTACCCACCGGCTTCTTCTTTCCCGAAATAGCGCCCTGGACCTTGGCAAAATAGCTCTCCAGGATTTTGCGTTTTCGGGCCTTATCTTTATAATCAAAGGATTTAAGCAAAATCAGTATTTCTTCGGCAAGCTCGACTTTCTTCTTACCCGTTTTTAACAATACCTCCGCCAGTAAATTCAGGTTCCGGGCGTACACCGCGCTAAAAGTTACGCTCTCGCCATATTCGCCGGCCATGTCCAGGCCATCGTTCCAATCCGCTCCTTCCAGGCGGATATGGTTATGCGGGCCGACATTAAAAAACTGGGCCAGGTTTTGAATAAGCAGGTGCTCGAATATAGAGCCGGTATAAATTTTACCCGTAACAGACCTTAATTTATTGCCGCCTTTATCATCCGGGGACCCGGAGAACTTCGATGAACGCCAGCTATGCCGGTCGCAAAAGTAAGGCGCCTCTGCGAATAAAATATCCAAATCCCCTGTCTCGTTAATGTAAAGGTCCGTGGTAATAAGCGGCCAAACGCCGTGGTCCATCCAGACGCGGGCGATATTGTTACGGTCGGCTATAAATTCACCCGGCTTCTTCCCGACGATAGTAGCGTTAGAGCCGTCTATCCTTACTCCGGAGAGATTATTCAACAAAAGCCGGCGCGCTTGCCCGGGGTCATTCAAGACCAATCCCAGGCAATCCTGCCAAAGGTCGCGCCAACCGCGGCCGCCTTTACCGTAATCAAAATCCGGCAGGAAGGAACAACCAAAGGTTCTGCGCAGAAACGGCTGGATGTTCACCCAATTAAGCCAATTGTCAAAAGCGGGTTCGGCGCTGGAAATATTAATCGCGCGCGCCTTTTGAATCCAGAAGGCTTTTGTCTGCCGGAACGCTTTCTCGACTTTCGGCGCGGTATTAAATTTGTTCAAAAGCCGGGTTATTTCATTAAGGCTTTGGGCAATCCCCATAACAATAATATATACCCGGCTCTGGCCTGGTTTAAGCGCGATATTCCCAAAACGCAAAGCCCCCATCGGCTCTTTGCCCTGGACCGGCCTTTTATCGGGAAGCAGATTGTTCAGGATCGCCGCCGGCGCCTCTAAATCCCCCGCCTCCCCGCAGAACATTTCCTGCGTCGGATAAATATGCCGCGGCGGCCTTGCTTCGGCGTCAACTCCCAAAACGAAATAATAATCCTTATTCGGTTTATGCCCGGTTTCATCGAATAAAAGCGTGGGCTTGGAAATAACTCCGTATTTATTTAAAATTACGCGCTGGAGGAGGCTGGTAACATGGCGGTGGTCGCGGATATTATCGGCGCTTCTTGCATACAGGGGAATTGCCGCGGTAGGGACAAATGCTATTTTCCTGCGGCTAGTATTTGTCAACTTTACCCGCATGATCTCAACGGGTTCTCCGGAAGCGGGGACAAAAGAAGTTGCCTCGGATTTTAAGCCGATTGATTTATTCTCCCGGCTTACGCGCTGCCAAAGCAAACCGGCTTCAAAATCGAAATGATCGTTTTTAACCTGCCGGAAGTTTTTCGATACGCCGCAAGCCGACCAAATTTTATCCTGGTTGATATAAACCCAGAAATTCCTTGAGGAGCGGGAGTTGACCAGGCTGGCCCTTGAGGCGGGCTCAAGCAGGAATGAGTTTTGGCTGCCTTTAATGTCTCCCCGGAGCTCGGGAGTCAAAGAAGACATTAAGGATTCGTTACAGAGCGGAAAATAAAGGCTTTTAATTTTATCCGCCGCGGGAGCCGTAAAGCTGCCCAGGCCATCGGTAAACTCCCAGAGCTTTTCCATAAATCCGTCACTCGCCTATTATCTTTATCAAAACCCGCTTCTTGCGCCGGCCGTCGAATTCTCCGTAAAATACCTGCTCCCACGGCCCAAAGTCGAGCTTGCCGCAGGTAATGGCCGCGACAACCTCCCTGCCCATAACAGTCCTTTTAAGATGGGCGTCCCCGTTATCCTCGCCGGAGAGGTTATGTTTATACTTTTCTTTCCCGTAAGGAGCGAGCTTTTCCAGCCAGCCGCTGAAATCATCATGCAGCCCCGGCTCATCATCGTTAACAAAAACCGAGCTGGTTATATGCATCGCGTTAACCAGGCAAAGCCCTTCCTTGACTTTGCTTTTCTCAACGGCTTCCCGGATCTGGGAAGTTATATTTATAAACTCCTGGCGTTTTTTTGTGTTAAACCATAAATATTGAGTGGAGGTTTTCATTTATTTTATTATACCTTAAATAAAACCCCAAAACAATAAAAAAACCCGCCGGGTTCCTCAAGCGGGCTTTATATAGTTGCGGGGGCCCGATTTGAACGGACGACCTCAAGGTTATGAGCCTTGCGAGCTACCAGGCTGCTCCACCCCGCGATCTATTGCTTGACGAGGGCCCCGGGCTTACCGCCGGGCCCTGCCAAACGGAACTTTTTAAGGGACAAAATATTATAACACCAAACCACTCTGTCAAAAGCTATTTCTTTTGCTTCTGCGGGATAATCTTAATGGGGATCTCTCCCTTCCTAACCACCCCCATCTTCTCCCGCGCCATCCTCTCCTGGTAAACAGGGTCATTGGCTATTTTCTTTATCTCCTGTTCCAGGAGCGCGTTTTCCATGCTTAGGCGCTTGATCTTATCTTCTAAATCCTGGTTTTTCCCCCGCAGGTTTTGCAGCTTGTTGAATCCCGGGAGAAACAAAACCAGGAAAATAACCGCAAATACAAAATACCAGCATGCCTTCTTTAACGTAGCTAACATTTATTTGTTCCAAAGAGTCCCCGCGTAAACTGCTTTAGAGCCCAGCTCTTCTTCAATCCTTAAGAGCTCGTTGTATTTACAAACCCTGTCGGTGCGGGAAAGCGAACCGGTTTTAATCTGGCCGCAAGAGCAGGCTACGGCTAAATGCGCGATTGTAGTGTCTTCGGTCTCGCCGCTTCGATGCGATATGATCGCTTTGTATTTATTGCGCCTGGCGATATTTACCGCCTCAATTGTCTCAGAGAGCGAACCAATCTGGTTTACTTTAATCAGTATAGCATTGCCTATCTTTTCCGCAATACCTTTCTTGAATATCTTGGGGTTAGTAACGAATATATCGTCTCCCACCAACTGCAGCTTGGGCCCTAACTGCCTGGTCATCTCCTGCCACCCGCTCCAATCGTGCTCGCTTAAGCCGTCCTCAATGGAAAGAATGGGATATTTATTTAGCCACGATTCGTAAATCCGGATTAAATCCCCGGAGGTTTTCTGGGAATTCTCAAAAGTATACCTGCCTTCCGGGCAGCCTTGCCCGCCTTTCCAGAATGAACTGGAAGCGCAATCCAGGGCCAAGCTGATATCTTTTCCGGGCTTATACCCTGATTTTTCGATCGCCTGAATAATTAAATCAAGGGCCTCCTGGTTACTGGTTAAATTCGGGGCAAACCCTCCTTCGTCCCCAACCGAAGTAGAAAGTTTCTTTGACTTAAGCAGCGCTTTTAAATTATGGAAAACTTCGCTTGCCATACGCAAGGCTTCGCTAAAACGCAACGCGCCTATCGGCATAATCATAAACTCCTGTATATCCAGGTTATTATCCGCGTGTAACCCGCCGTTTAGGATATTCATCAAGGGGACCGGCAAAACTTTTGCTTTTTCTCCGCCCAAGAACCTGTATAAAGGCTCTTTTTTGCTTAGAGCCGCCGCCTTAGCTACCGCCATAGAAACGCCAAGGATGGCGTTAGCGCCAAGATTGGCCTTATTTTCAGTGCCATCTAATTTAATCAGCAGGGCGTCGGTTTTCTTAAAATCAGGCGCTAAACCCTTTATCTTCGAAGCAATTATGGTATTTACGTTATTAACGGCCTTAAGCACTCCTTTGCCCATATACCTGTTTTTGTCGCCATCCCTTAATTCCAAGGCCTCTTTTTCTCCCGTGGAAGCTCCGGAAGGGACTGCAGCCCTGCCTAAAATACCGTTATCCAGGATTACGTCGACTTCGACTGTAGGGTTCCCGCGGGAATCCAGGATTTCGCGGGCCAAAACTTTCTTGATCTTTGCCATTTCGGTCACCTCTTATTATTTATCGCAACGGGGTTTTGCCCTCCGCTACGCTTGCTTGATCAGCCTTAACGCTAGAGTTTTTATTATACACAGCAAACTAATCCCGTCAAGTGGAAAAAAGGGCAAAGAGGAAAAGGGGGACGTTTCTACTTTTCTGGCAATCCGGCTCAAGAAAAGTAGAAACGTCCCCCTTTTCCTCCTATTTTCCCTTTGACAGACAGGGAAAGTTGTGATACCTTATTGAAGCAATCTTTAAGAAAGGGACGGTAAAAAATGAACAAACGCAAGATAAAGTTATTCTTCCGGATGCATTGGATCGCCATAAGCGTAAGCGTGCTATGCGCTATAATCGCCATATCCTTTGTCTTCTTCCTGCGCAGCGCTATCGAAGCCTGGGTCACCTCCGAATCCTATTTCAAAAAAACAGCCCTTGCGCAATACGGGTTATTCTTCTATATATTCCTTGTCTTAAACCTTATAAGCTTGCCATTAAGCGGGGCGCTCTGGCTCTGGTTAATGCAAGGCGGCCATATGAAATTCAGCCAAATCGGCAAGAAAGCAGTCGAAGGCAAGGATATCCGTATCCGCTGGAATGACGTTATCGGGATGGATGAGGCTAAGGAAGAGGCTATGGAGGTTGTCCGGCTAATGACTGACCGCGCGCAATTGCAGCGTATCGGCGGGAAAATCTTAAAAGGCATCCTGATGATGGGGCCTCCCGGATGCGGAAAAACTTACCTTGCCAAAGCTATTGCTACCGAAGCGAATATGCCTTTCATCGCCATGTCCGGCTCGGAATTTATCGAGATGTTTGTCGGCGTGGGCGCCAGCCGGATACGCAAGCTTTTTAAACAAGCCCAACAACTGGCCTATGTCGAAGGCGGATGCATAATTTTTATCGATGAACTTGACGCGGTCGGGGCGCAGCGCGCGGTTGACCGCGGGTTTGGAGGGCAAACCGAATCTAACACCACCTTAAACCAGCTTCTTATCGAGATGGACGGCCTGAAAGATAAGGAGCATAACGTCGTGATTATCGGGGCGACTAACGCCCCGGAAACTTTTCTCGATCAGGCCCTGCTTAGGCCCGGGAGATTCGACCGTAAGATTTATGTCGAGTTGCCCAACCTGGAAGAACGCCAGAAGCTATTTGAATACTATTTGAAAAGCGTCAAATACGATTCGTCGCTGGATACAATACGGCTTGCCAGATTAACCGTCTCCAACAGCCCGGCGGATATTTCAAACCTGGTCAGGGAAGCGGCCCTTATCGCGGTGCGCAACCGGAAAGAACTGATTTCGATGAAAGAAATTTCCGAAGCCTATGACCGGGTGGAAATGGGCGTAAAGCATAAAGTTGTTTCTACCCCGGAAGAAAGAAAGAAAATTGCTTATCATGAAGCCGGCCATGCCATCGCAATGTATTTCCTGGCCCCGCATTCCGACGTTTTTAAAGCCACGATACTGGCCCGCGGAGGCGCTTTAGGCTTTGTGATGCCTCAACCGCGCGAAGAGATACACGTGCGCACAAAAGAACAATACCTGGGAGACATAAAAGTAAACCTCGGTTCCTATGCTGCCGAGAAACTAAAGCTCCGCACCACTACTTCCGGAGTAAGCCAGGACTTTAACAACGCGACCTGGTATGCGCATAATATGGTCTGGAAATGGGGCATGGGCTCTTCCGGATTAATCGGCAATTACAGCCTGATCGAAAACATGCGTGAAGACTATGGCTCCTTTAGGGGAGAAAAATCCTCGCTTCTCTCGGAAAAGATTAAAGAACAATTGAATAACGATGTGCAAAACATCCTGAATGAATGCTTAAGAGAGGTTGAAGGCCTGCTTAAACGCGAAGAAGGGCTTTTGGACCGTTTTGCGCAAGAACTCCTCAATAAAGACGAGCTTAATTATGACGAAATCGAAACCATCTTTAAAGATTTTGGTAAAGAGCGCCCTTTTATTGGTTAGCGCAATACCCATTCTTTTATCCGGATGTTCAAGCCGCATAGAGCCAACCTATAAAGAAAAAGACATTCCACGCCTGATCAGAAAAATATGCAAAGAGGAATATAAATTGGATGTTAGCGCCCAGCGCGCCGGTAACACCATCTGGATTTACACGCCGTTAGACAAAATATTAAGCAAAGACTACGGGATAAAAGAAGACAAGGTTTTTGACGAAGAGATACTGGATAAGCTAAGGAACATTATTTCCACTATCGGCAGGGTATTGATAAGCTCGGATAACACCCCGGAATTCTTCGTATTCACCGCTTCGGATATAAAGCTCGGTATCGACTACACCATGATCGGAAGCGTGCTGGATATAAAGAAATCCTACGCGGATTTTATCCCCTGGACAGAAGCTAACCGCAGGTATGTAAACAGGTTCCGGGTATCTCCCGAAGCTATCGGGGATATTCCCGGGCTTCACTTGACTCCCCACGATATTTCTATGGGCGATTTCCTGGCCGAACAGATTGCCCAAAGGATCGGCGGAAGGTTTCAAGACGATGAATTAAAGAAATACTTTAAGGTTGAGAAGTCTGAAGGCAACTTAAACGACGGGGTATTCTCTTTTGAGTATTCAATAACCCAGACTGCCAAGCCCAAAAGAAAGATTGACATAAATAATGAAACGCTTAAGATTATTGCCTATTGCCTGAAGACTTACGATTTTAACGATTTTATAGGAATTTCCCTTACGGATTTAAACACGCAGAATAAAACTATTTTCAACAAAACGGCGATTCTTTCCCGCTCTAACAGCCTGTAATTATTGCCTTTCTCCCCCTTAGCTTGACCTTGCCCAACGCAATCAGTTTAATCGCCGCAGGATACAGCAAATGCTCTATTTTGTGGATTTTTGCTTCAAGGGAACTTAATGTGTCGGCCTCCCTGACCTCAATTCCTTTCTGTAAGATGATCGCCCCGTGGTCCATCTTTTCATCCACAAAATGCACGGTGACTCCGGTCACCTTAACCCCGTAATCAAAAACATCCTTTATCGCCTGTGCCCCTTTAAAAGAAGGCAATAGCGACGGGTGAATGTTGATAATACGGTTTTTATAAACCCTCACAAAATAAGGGCTAAGCATGCGCATAAATCCCGCCATTACGATCAGATCTATACTGTCCTCCTTTAAAAAACGGATTATCTCTTTTTCGAAATCCCCCCTGCGGGCAAAATCCTCTCTTTGTACCAAAGCTATCTTTATTTTGTATTTCTTTGCCTTTCTTAAAACAGGGGCTTGCGGGTTATCGCAGACAAGCAGCGCCAGCTTAACTTTAAGCCTCCGGCTTTTTACCGCTTGCGCAATGGCGCTAAAATTCGAACCTCTCCCCGAAGCAAAAACAGCAATGTTTATCATCTTTCTCTTTCTTGGGCGCAATTTTCAAGCCAGCCCCAAAGCGCCCTGCATAGGGAAGCTTTTGCCTGCCTAGCGGCAATCAGGAAAGAGCCGGCCTTAAGAAGAAACCGCCCCTATTCTTTAAGCAGGGCCTTGATTTCTTCGGCCTTCTTCTTGACCGCATCTATAACTGCCTGCGAAGAAACACTGGCTCCGGTAATTGCCTGCACCGTAGACACGTCTTTAATATTCCTGAACCGATCGGTGAATTCCGGGGCGGTTACGCGGGAACCAATCCCGGGAGTTTCGTTTTGAGATAAAACTTTAATCGCAGAAATAGCCCCGTCATTCGACATTCCTACAAGCGTATTAATATCGGAGTAGCTTTTTCCGGTAGCCAGGAAACAGGCTCCTATCAATTTGCCCTCTTTATCTTTAGCCTTGTAATAAACAACCTCTCCCCCTTTTTCTACCGGGATAAAACTGGCTGCGCCAGGCAAAACTTCTTTTAGGGGAAGATCTTCTGCTTGCGCTCCGGTAGAAAATAACCCTATCGCTAAAATAAAAACCAACGCTAATCTAACCATGCAATCCGCCGGTTAGTTACAAGGTTAACCGCTCCCAATAAGCTTACGATACAGCCGACAGTGACCAGAATCGACAAATGCGAAATACGCTCGGCCAGAAAACTACTGATAAACATGAACAAGAGAAACCCAGATGCATAACTATTTCCAGCGAGCTAAAAACCTTCCCCATCATAGCGTTATCGCTTACCTTATGTATTATAGTGTTTGAAGCGATCATAACCGGAGAAATAACCATACCCAGGACAAACGCCAAAGCCTCGGCAACGATCAAAAACGGATAGTAATGTATGGTAACAGCAAAGATAATAAGCATCGCGCCGCTCAAGACAAGAGCACTAAAAATCATTTTGTAGTGCGAAATTCTATGCCCGAAACGGCCATAGAAAAGAGAGCCGGCGAATAAACCCAGTCCTAAGAACATAATCAATAAACCTAAATCCTTGGTAGCTGAATGCAGGGTGTTCTGCACAAATACGATTACGACAACGTAAACCGAGCCTAAAGCCGCCCACAAGATAAACATTATCCAGGCGGCAAACCGGATATCTTTTTTCCGGAAAAAATATAATACCCCCTCTTTAATCTCCTGAAAAACGCTTTTTCTGATTAATTCGACTATCCCCTGCCTTGCTTCTTTAAGGCGAAAAGAGGCGGACTTAAATTTATTCGCAATCAAAAATATCAGCGTCCCGGAAACAAAAAAACTAAAGGCATCCAGATAAAAACCGCTTTTTGCGCCCAGCCACTCTACCACGATTCCGCTTACGCCAAAACCGGCTATGGCCGCGATCATCCCGGTGGTATTCACAAGTGAATTTGCCAATAACAGGTCTTTCTTCTCAACCAAATCCGGGACCAGGGAGAGTTTTGCCGGAACGAAAAACCTTCCCACGGAAAAAGCCAAAAATATAATTACGTATATCAACGCCAGGCTCTTTGCGTAAAACAAGAAGAAAGGTATGGTAAAAACCAGCGCCGCCCTAAAAAAATCGCAAGCGTACATAGTCCTGCGCCTATCCCACCTATCCACGTATACGCCGGCTATGGGGCCGATCAAGAAAACCGGGATAATGGTAAAAGAGAGGATTTTTGCTATCCCCATTGTTGAGCCCTGGGCCCTTTGATACACAAAGTAGATTAAGGCCATCTGATTAAGCCTGTCGCCAAGTTGGGAAATGATCTGCCCGAGCCAAAGCAGGAAAAAATTACGGTTTTCTAATACCTCGCGGAAATGGGACATATTATTTAACAATAAAGCTGGCGAGAGGAATTGAACCTCCGGCCCGCGCTTTACGAAAGCGCTGCTCTGCCAACTGAGCTACGCCAGCAAAAATTTACCTTATATTTATGGTCTTGCTCCCTGCCTGACGCCCGCCAGGAAAACCCGGCGCCAACCGGCTGCATCGACATATCGGGCATACCAAGTTCAGTAATTATACCAGCAATTTAGATATTAGTCCAAGAAAAAAAGGGGGACGTTTCTACTTTTCTCGGCTTTAGGCTCAAGAAAAGTAGAAACGTCCCCCTTTTTTTTGCTCCAAGCGATGAAAAAACATTTGACAAAACTAAGAAAAATGCTAAATTATTAGTATCATTAACGTTGCAAGGAGAAGTTAACATCTTTCAAGAAATAGGCAAAACCGTAAAGCAGGAATAAACAAAAATATGCTTTGCGGTTTTTTTATACACAAGGCCCCTGGCAGCAAACCGCTAAACGACAAACTGCCCGGGACCAATTTCCCGGTCGGATAAAATCGGGAAATTTGAGGAGGTGAAAAGAAACAGATGGCAAAAGGCAAAGTGAAATGGTTCTCAAACCAAAAGGGATACGGGTTTATCACCACTGAAGACGGTAAAGACGTGTTCGTCCATTACAGCGCCCTTAAAAGCGACGGCTACAAGAGCCTCGAAGAAGGCCAAGAGGTAGATTTCGAAGTTACTCAAGGGCCAAAAGGCGATCAAGCAATTAACGTTACAAAGTTATAAAGGTTTGGAGGGATTAATACTAAAGCGGGCAGATTGGCCATTTGCATCTTGCAAGAATGGCTTTCTGGCTGCGGACGTATAAATAGAATAACACTGAAGTTTTTGCTCAAAACAAAAACCCCCGGGGCCTATCGGGGGTTTTTGTTTTGAGGGCGGATCTACCGCACGCCGCTAGGCCATCGATAAATACCTCCCGGCTGAATATGAACTGCGCACATATGGAGCGCTTTCAATATGCAAAAATCCTAATTTTTCGCCTTTTTCTTTATAAAAACTAAATTTCTCCGGGGCAATATATTCTTTCACCGGATAATGGCGCTGGCCGGGAGAAAGATACTGCCCGATACTTAGGAAATCGCATTCTACCAAACGTAAATCTTTCATTACCGAGAAAACCTCTTCTTCGCTCTCTCCCAGGCCCAACATAATGCCTGATTTCGTCTTAACCAGCGGAGATATTTTTTTAATTATCCGCAGCACCTCCAGCGAACGTAAATAACTCGATCCTTGACGCACTTCTTTATAGAGTGACGGGACAGTTTCCACATTATGCGCGATAATATCCGGAAATACCCCTGCCACAATAGCCAGCGCCCCTAAAGAGAGCCTGAAATCCGGAATCAAAACCTCAATTGCCGCCTTAGGCGACTTTTGACGGATGCTTAGGACCGTATCGGCAAAAACTCCTGCTCCTCCATCGGGAAGATCATCCCGGGTAACGCTGGTTATGACCACATGCTTTAAAGAAAGCATCTCTACCGCCTCCGCGACCCGCCCGGGTTCATCCAGGTCCGGAGCAAGAGGGCTGCCTTTTTCAATATTGCAAAAAGCGCACATACGCGTGCAATACCGGCCGAGTATCAAAAAAGTAGCTTCATTGCGGGAAAAACACTCTCCCATGTTCGGGCACATCGCTTGTTCGCAAACCGTATTAACCCGCAAGCCTTTCAATAGCTGCTTCACTTTTAAACAATCCTTGAGGTTTATTTTCTTATCCAGCCAGGGCGGCCTCATATAAAGACTCTTTCTCTTGCATAAAACAGGCCCCAAAAGAGCAGGCAAAGGCATCAATAAGTTTTTCTTCCAGTTTAACTTTATCCGGAACCGCTGCCAGCTCTTCGCCAAGAGCGGTTACGCTTAAAGATATATCTTCGGGCAATGACTTTAGGTAGCGGCGCGCATAGCCCCAATCGATGCTACAGGGGATAGAACCATGCTGGAATATAACCCTCCTTCTACGCTTCTGCGCGTTCCCTCCGATTTTCCTGCCATTAATGACAATATCGTATTTTTCGTAAGACGCGCTGCAAAGCTCGTGCGGGACGCACCTATCCTGGAAACCTGCCGACTCAAGCGCAAAATTTGCCTGAAGGCCCAAAGATTCATAAAACCGGATAAGAAACGCGCATATCCGCTTATAAGAAACGAGCACTTCCTGCGGTTCTCCCACATCCCGCTTATCGCAAACAAAACTATAGGTTATTTCATCATGATGAAAGAGTATCCCTCCGCCGGTAATCCTCTTAACTACCTCAACCCCGTCAGATATACAGCGCTTGGAATCAATCTCCCGCCCGGGCTGCTGCGAAACCCCGTAAGTAAAAGAAGGCGCTTTCCAACGGTACAGGCGAAATACCGGTATGCCATCTTCGAGATAACGGTTGAATATTTTCTCATCCAGGGCCATATTATAAACGCCGGTTTCCGGATGCGTTCGGATAAGCCTGAATTTTCTCATATTTTTATTAGCTCTTAGGGTTGCCAGCGCAGGCGCGGTTCGCGCGCGGCTTTTGTCTCATCCAGGCGTTTAACCGGCGTATGAACCGGGGCCCGCGTAACACAGGAGGGGTCTTCTTCGGCGAGGCGGGCAATTTCAATCATAACTTCAATAAACTCATCCAGCGTTTCTTTTGATTCGGTTTCCGTCGGCTCAATCATAAGCGCTTCTTTGACTATCAAAGGAAAGTATATTGTCGGAGGATGATACCCTTTATCGATAAGGAATTTGGCAATATCCAACGCGTGGACTCCGTTTTTCGCCTGGCGGGAAGCCGAGAAAACACACTCATGCATGCAGGCCTTATCAAAAGCGGGCTCGTAATATCCTTTTAGCCTTACCCGGCAATAGTTAGCGTTTAGCACCGCTATTTCGGCTGCCCTAATTAATCCGGCTTTGCCTAAACATAACATATAAGCGTAAGCTTTGAGGATTACGCCAAAATTCCCATAAAAAGGCGCTACATAGCCAATCGACTTATGCCGATTATAATCCAGGGCCAAGGTCCCGTCTGACCTGCGGATAACCCGCGAAATAGGGAGGAAATCAACTAACTTTTCGCTTACGCCAACTGGCCCTGCGCCCGGCCCGCCGCCGCCGTGCGGAGTGGCAAATGTTTTATGCAGATTTATATGCACAACGTCAAAACCAAGGTCCCCGGGGCGGGCTTTGCCCAGAAGCGCGTTAAGATTAGCGCCATCATAATACATTAAAGCCCCTGCCGCATGCGCCATGTCGGCGATTTTCTTGATATCCGGATTAAAAATACCCAGGGTATCCGGGCAAGTGAGCATAACTGCCGCGACTTCATCATTTAACTTCTTTTTATACTCTCCTAAATCCATATATCCTTCTTTATCCGTAGGAATCACAATTACCTGATACCCGGCAATGGCCGCGCTCGCAGGATTTGTCCCATGAGATGAATCCGGGACAATAACATATTTCCTGCGCGAGCCCTTATCTTTATGATAAGCGGCAATAAGCATTATACCAGTCAGCTCGCCATGGGCGCCGGCCAAAGGCTGCATGGTAAAAGCGCTCATACCGCTAATCTCGGCAAGAAGTTTTTCCGTTTCATATAATACTTCCAGCGAGCCCTGGGCAAGCATCCCTCCCCCGGAAAGCTGCGGGAGCAAAGGATGCACTTGCTGAAAGCCCTCGAAAGACGCAACGCGCTCGGTAAATTTCGGGTTATACTTCATCGTGCATGAACCAAGCGGGTAGAAATTTGTATCCACGGAATAATTAAGCCGGGAAAGATTAGTATAATGCCGCACCACGTCTAATTCGCTCAAGGAAGGTAAAAGCGCGCCGCTTAAGCGGCAGTATTTCTTTGCCAAAGGTTTTATTCCGTCAACATCCGCTTTAGCGTATGAAAAACCGCTCCTGCCTTCTTTGTGTTTTTCGAAAATAAGTCTCATTGTAAAACCGCCTCCAGGCTGTCGGCGAACAGGCAAATCTCCTCTTTTGTCCTTTTTTCGGTAACGGCGACCAAGAGGTAATTGTCCATACCTTTATAAAACCTTCCCAAAGGGAAACCGCAGGCAAAACCCTTATCGATCATGCGGTAGACAACCTCATCCGCATGCCGTTTAAGGCAAATCGTGAATTCATTGAATGTGGGAGAGCTGGACTTCACCTCCACATCGGGAATACGCGATAAAACTTTCTTGGCAAATTCTGCTTTCTGATAGTTATGCTCGGCCAATTCTTTTAGCCCATCCCTGCCCAAAAGCGCGGCAAATACCACCGCGCGCAGGGCGCAGAGCGCCTCATTGGAACATATATTGGAGGTGGCTTTTTCGCGGCGGATATGCTGCTCGCGCGTCTGGAGCGTTAAGACAAAACCGCGCTTGCCGTCGCTATCAACCGTCTCCCCGACAATCCTGCCGGGCATCGAACGCACTATTTCTTTTTTCACGGACATAAAGCCCAGGTATGGCCCGCCAAAAGAAAGAGGGATACCTAAGCTTTGGCCTTCTCCGGTAGCGATATCAAAACCCATTTCTCCCGGCGGCTTTAACATGCCGAGAGAAACCGGATACACCGAGGCAATTGCCAGGGCCCCGGACTTACGCACGCGCTCGACAACATCGCTATAGTCGTCAATAGCTCCAAAAAAATTAGGGTTTTGCAGGATCACCGCCGCAGTCTTATCGTCAAGATGTTTAAAAAGCTCCTCCCGCGAACTCTGGCCGTGCACAACCGGGATCTCTACGAATTCAACGGAAAGATTGGAAGTATAAGTATAAAGCATGGTGCGATAAATCAGGTTCACTCCGCTATCCACAATGATTTTATTGCGGCGGGTAAGCCTTACCGCCATCATCGCCGCTTCATAAAGGGCCGTACCGCCGTCATATAATGAAGCGTTGGCAACGTCAAGGCCCGTAAGCTCGCAAATAACCGTCTGGTATTCGTAGATCGCCTGCAGCCACCCCTGGGAGCATTCCGGTTGATACGGCGTGTAAGCGGTGTAAAATTCCGGGCGGCCGGCGATCGCCTCCACTGCCGCGGGAATAAAATGGTCATAGAATCCGGCGCCGACAAAATTAGTCAGGTGCGTGGCGTTCTTCGCGGAGAGCTTGCGTAAATGCTGGGTTACCTCAAACTCCGATTTTGCCGCCGGGATATTGAATGATTTCGGTTTGAGCTCAATAGGGATATCTTTAAAAAGGTCATCGATGCTAGCGGCACCAATTACCTTAAGCATTTGCCGGATATCATCCTGCGTATGCGGAATATAACTCATTTAGAAAGGCCCTCGACATAATTACGATACTTTACCGCATCCATAAGGCTTGACTTCTCCGCTTCATCGGTAATTTCCATTACTAAAAAATAACCCTCTTTATACGCGGATTGGTTAACCAACTCCGGGTGGTTGGCCAACTCCGGGTTAATCGAAATGACCTTTCCTGAAAAAGGCGAATATACATCCGAAGCAGCTTTAACCGATTCAACCGTAGCGCAAAATTCCGCCTGTTTCAGGGAATCTCCGATTTTAGGCAAATCAACAAAGGTTATATCGCCTAACAAAGACTGGGCGTAATCGGTAATGCCAATGTAAGCGGCCTTTCCTTCGACGCGCGCCCATTCATGCTCCTTAGTGTAAAAAAGACCCTCTGGTATGTTCATCAAAGCTCCTCTCCTTTAAGATTGCGCTTTATTATAAAAAGGCTTCTTAACAATAGTTACCGGGATTTCTGCTCCCAAAGGCCCAACCATAAGCTGTGCGCCAACCCCGTAATTACCGCAAATATAGCCCATGCCTATACCGGCCAAAAGGCTGGGAGAAAAAGAACCGCTGGTTACTTCACCTATACGCTTGCCTTCACTAGATATGGCAAAGCCATGGCGCGGGGCACGCCGGGAATCTGCTTTAAAACAAACCAGGCGTTCTTTCGGCCCGCCTGCCTTCTCCTTCAGCAAAGCGCCTTTTCCGATAAAATCCTTGGAGAAATCAACAAATCTCTCTAGGCTAGCGGCTAGCGGAGTATGATTGGCATCAATATCCTGGCCGTAAAGCGGATATGCCATTTCCAGGCGTAAGGTATCGCGGCAGCCTAAACCCGCGGGCTTGACCCGTTTATCTTTAAGCAAGGTTTCCCATAAATCTTTTAGCCGGCCGGTAGAGATATATATTTCGTATCCGAGCTCTCCGGTATAACCGGTGCGGCTGATTATACAACTTTCTTGGCCAAAAGAAAACTCGGCAAAAGTATAATAATTAAGCCTGCCTACAGCCTCCCCGAAAATAATTTTAAGCGCTTCCTTTGATTGCGGGCCCTGCACATCAAGTTTCCCCAGGGAGCTGGAAACATTTTGCAGGTTATCGCATTTTAAAAGATTCTTCCTTAAATGCCCCAGGTCGCTAGCAATAGTTGCGGCGTTAACCACCAGCATCCAGGAGCTTTTATTAAGACGATACACTATAAGATCATCAAGTATGCCTCCGGATTCATTGAGCATAAAACCGTAACGGCAGGAACCTGTTGGCGTAGAAATTATATTCTGGGTAACAATACGGTCAAGCCCGCTTGAAACAGCATCATCCTCCAGCCTGAACTCGCCCATATGGCAAATATCGAATACGGAAACCGAATTACGCGTATGCGCATGTTCAGCCAGAATCCCCTCATATTGAATAGGCATCAGCCATCCGCCAAAAGGAGCCATCTTGGCGCCAAGAGAAAGATGTGATGCGTAAAGCGGAGTTTTGAGCAAAGTATCGGAGGTATCCATAAAACCTTAGGCTTGTTCTATCTCGATTGATTCAATAATAAACTCTTCGTTATTCAGAAGTTCAAAATCGCTAGCCCCGCAGGCCGGGCAGCTGGCGACAGGAGCGGCAATCTCCGCGGCTTTATGGCATTTATTGCATTTTATCCCGGGCTTGTTCTTGCGGATATCCAAAAGCACGTTCTTAAAGCCTTCATTTTCATTTAACAGTGTAAACGCCGAACGCAGGCTCTCCGGGGTTACGTGGGTAAAAGGCCCCAGAATAATATTAACCTTAACGCCTTTGCAATCTTGTTTATTTCCGATTTTTTCTTTTAATAAAACGGCTATCCTGCTGGCAAAATGCATATCGTGCATCAACCCACCTCATCAGACTATAAATACGCCTTATCCTTTAAATACAGGCTATACTCCTTAATAGCTTCCCTTAAGGGCATAAACTCATGCCGACAGCCTGCCGCCCTTACCTTCTCCATTTTGGCTTGAGTAAAATATTGGTATTTCGGTTTTATCTCTTGCGGCATTTCGATGTATTCAATTTTTGGCTCCCGGCCTAAAGCGGAAAAACAAGCCTGGGCCAGCTCATTCCATGTCTGGGGCTTTCCTGCCCCTAAATTAAAGATACCTCTTTTATCGGGTTTAGTAAAGAAAAAATACATTATTTCGACCGCGTCCTTAACGTAAATAAAATCCCTTTTTTGGGCTCCGTCTTTATAGCCAGGATGGCCTGACTTAAAAAGGCGCATTGGCTTGCCGGATCTAACTTCATCAAAACGCTTGCAGATAACGCTCATCATTTCAGCCTTATGGTATTCATTGGGGCCGAAAACATTGAAAAATTTGAAGCCAACTGATTTCTTTAGAAGCCCGCTTTTTAGCATCCACAGGTCAAACAGATGCTTTGTATACCCGTAGATATTAAGCGGCTTGAGGCTATTAAGCTTGCTTTCGGCGTCGTCATAGCCATTACTGCCGTCGCCATACGTAGCCGCTGAAGAAGCGTAAATAAACCTTACGCTATGGGCGTTAGCCCACTGCGCAAGGCGTTTGGAGTATTCGTAATTATTTTTTAGAAGATAAGCGGCGTCGTTTAGAAGGGTTGAACTGCAGGCGCCTAAATGAACGATTGCCTTAATGCGGGGAAACTTCCCGGATTCCAGGATATCCAAAAAATCATCTTTTTGAATATAATCACGGAATTTCTTGCCGACGAGGTTTCTCCACTTGCAGCTGTCAGTAAGGTTATCGACAACAATTACATCATCTATGCCTTCTTGATTAAGCCTCCATAAGAAGCAGCTACCGATAAAACCGGCGCCGCCGGTCAGAATAATCACCGTAAAATCATTCTTTCTTGCTTAAGAGCTTACCGATTAACAAAACCACGCCAACAGTAACCAAAACACCGATTACAGCTGAAACTATATACGCAACACTTAAGCCGCCCAACCCTTTTTCCTCCCACCCTTTAAAAGCATAATCCGGAATAGGCGCGCTCCAGAGCCCAGAGAGTTTCTCAAGCCCTTGCGGGATATACCCGACCAGTTCTTTAATTCCGTCGGTTCCCCACTCTCCCCAGGCATCCCCGGCTTTAAAACGCTCAGGGAGCAATAAACCTAAAGGAGAGAGAATTATTAAAATTCCCATACCGATCCATAACTTAGTAATGAGTTTCATCCGGACACCCCCCCTTCTTCTATAAGCTCAGGAGATTGTTTTTGTAAATATTTAACTACCAATGCGGTAACAACAGCCTCTACCCAGCCAAATATCAACAAATGTTCACCTGCCATAGCAGGCACGGCGATATTAAACCCATAAGGGCAGTATAAAGCTTGCCCGGCGGCAGTATGATACAATAAAGGCTGTAAACCGAATTCTGCGCCGGCTAAAAGGGCGGCTGCATTAATACCTATATACCCGGCTATCCCGGCTGCTATTACTCTTCTGTTTGAGCCTATTGGCGCATTATAGCTAATTGCCCTATAGACATAATACCCTACAAACGGCAATACAAAAGCCATATTAAAGCAATTTGCGCCGAGAGCGGTGATGCCGCCGTCGCCAAATAACAACGCCTGGACAACCAAAGCGACTGTTATGGCAATACAGGCGGCCCAAGGCCCTAAAAGTATTGCCACCAAAACTCCTCCTACGGCGTGGCCGGTTGAACCTCCGGGAATAGGCACGTTGAACATCATAATCACAAAACTAAAAGCTGCTCCTATCGCCAAAACCGGCGCTTGCCTTGCTTTTAAAGTCTTCTTGACGATCTTTGAAGCAATTGCCCATATCGGCAGAATAACCGCGTAAGAAATCCCGCAGGTTGCCGGCCCTAAATAACCATCCGGTATATGCATGGTTCCTCCCTCCTTTTTATTATAAATTAGAAATCCACCTGCGCCCTCATCCCGCCGACAAATATAGGAGCGGTATCCCCGGCAACATCCTTGCCAAATGGATTCCAGATATACTGGAAGTCGGGGCTGATGGACAAGTGATCATTCACCTGTATTCTGTAATACGCCTCAAGGTGCCCTTCGGTTTTGGCCAAATAGCTGCTATTGGATTTCCTGTAATCATCCGAAGGGATTACTTGGCCAGCTGCAAAAGCAAACACATCTTTCTGCCTTCCCCAGGGCTTTCCTTCCACCTGAAAACCAGCGCTCCAGGATTGTTCAAGCGAATAGCTTGAGCCATCCGTCGCCGTTAATTCAGGATTATACACCTTCGGGTTTTGCCAGCCATAACGGAAAAACAGGGTCACAATATCATTGGCTTTCTGGTCAAAGCTCAAACCAAATCCATAAGCTGTTTCTTTGGCCTTTTCCGCATCAAGCCATTTAGTATGATTAGCGTTATTAGCCCAGCCATAGAAGCGGTAATTACCGGGAAGGTCCAGAAAATTAGTCTTAAGGCTGACCTGTCCGATATTAAAGAGGTTATCTCCTATCTTCTCCCAGCTGCCTTTAGCGTTGAATAATCCATAGCCTAATTCCAGCCACTCTGCCGGAAGATAAGCAACCCGGATACCGGCGTTATTGTCGGGAAATTCGACCGTGGGCGCGTTACGAAAAATCCTCCCCAAAAACTGGGTAGTTTCGTCATTGGCAACTTCATTCTGGTCAAAATAAGCAGTAGGGTCAAGCTTACCGAAAGTCAAAGCTACCTTATTTTTGAATAAGTTCTGTTCATACCAAAGTTCAGTTACCTCAACTTTGGCCTCGCTCTCACCGGCGTCGCGGTTAACATTACTATATAAGGTAAGGTTGTCCTCTAAGCCTGCGCCCTGGCCGGCTTCTAAGTGCAGGAACGCCCTGCTGTTTACTGCCTTGAATTCCTTCGCTAGAATGATATCCGCCGAATATGAGCCATCGGTACGGTTCTGCTTCAGCGTTGAGCCGTCGCCATTATAATTAACATTGTTGGCCCCCTGGAGAATAAAAGTTGCTCCTGCGCCAAGCTCAAGCCCTTCCATAAGCTGCATAGGTTCAGACGGAACGCGCTTAAGCTTTTCTTCAAATTGGGACAGCCTGGATTCATAGCCGGTAATCGCTTGCTGTTGCGCCTGGGCCTTTGAATCCTGCGCGGCTATATACCTTTCCTGGTCCGAAACTTTCTTCTCTAAGATAGCGACGCGCTCCTTAAGCTGGTTGATCTCATCTCTTACGAATCCTGCATCGGCAAATACCGGCGCAAAGCAAAGAAAAGAGAAGACTGCCGAACACAATGCTGCTTTCTTAAAAACTGCCATAAATATACCCCCTTTTTTTATCTGTTGTTTGCTCCAGCTCAAAGCTGTGGTATACTTATGGCTGGGCTTGGTTGTTTAATGTTCTTCGCCAGGTACCGCGCCCCGCCGGAATCTTTTGCGAGAGGATGGCGGGGTGTTATTTCATGATACTTTTATATATTTCGTGCTACTATGAACCAAAAAAATAATACCCTTTAAATATCGCTCCCTGTGCTTGACATACTTAGAGTAGCGTTTTTTACCCATTTTACCGCCTTAAGCGTATCGGCAAGCTCCTGCGCCTGGCCGGGCTTTCCTTTAACCGCAATTATTTCCAGGCAGTTGTGATGGTCTAAATGAATATGCTGGGTAGAAATAATAACTTTGCTAAAGTTATGCTGTATATCCATTAATTTGTTGACAAGCTCGCGCTTATGATGGCCGTAAACCATCGTGATAGTCCCGACTATCTGCCGATCTCCCTGCCATTGCTTCTTTATCAGGTCTTCCCGGATAAGGTCGCGTATGGCTTCAGAACGGTTGGTATATTTTTTCTCTTGAAGGTGAGAATCAAAACTAGCAAGCAAATCTCTCTCTAAAGACACCCCGAACCTGACTAAGCGAGTCATTTATGGCTCCCGGTAAATTGTATTACGATTTTTATAATGATAACACATAGCCCAATCTTGTCAAGGAAATAATTATCCAAAAAAAGGGGGACGTTTCTACTTTTCTAGAACTAAACCCGGAAAAGTAGAAACGTCCCCCTTTTTTTTTACTGGAAATAACTATATACGGCCAGCGCTACGCCTGATATAAATTTCTTGGCCCTGGCGGCAGTCTTGTCTTGGTGTTTAACCAATACGCAAATCAGGAAATTCCCGTTATCGGTATAGACGATTCCGACATCGTGGCAGACATATTTCTCCAGGCCCGTCTTATGCATCACAAACGTCCCGGAGGGAAGCTTCCTGGGGATCCGGTCGTTTATTTTCTGCTCCCCCAATAAACGCAGGCATTTCAAAGAAATATCCGTATTCAGAAAATTACCATAATAGAGCTTCTCCAGCATAAACGCCATATCGCCGGCCGTTGTGTAATTCTCTTTCCCTTCTCTTCGCTCGGAAAAATCCATCATCTTGCGGACGATGTTAGTGTCCTTTAGCCCTATCCTCTTAAAATAGGAATTTAATGCGTCGAATCCTAAATAATCTATAAGCACGTTGGCCGCGGCATTATCGCTTTGCGTAATCATAGGTTCGAATAACTCTTCTACCGTAAAGGCCGCGCCAACCGGTTCTGCCCCTAAAACCCTTGACCCGGAGACTATGTCGGAAGGCTTGATACGGATGGTATCTTGTAAACTGATTTTCTTGTCCTGATCGGCATAAAAACATGCAAGCATAATAGGGAGCTTAACCAGGCTTGCGGAAGGAACCGGCGCATCCTTGTTAAAAGCGATTTCCCAGCCTTTATCCAGGTCCTTAACCACTAACCCGACTCTCCCCTTAAAGCCATTCACCTTATTTGCCAGGGCCTCCTTTAAACGCAGCCAATCCTCTCTCCTCTTCTCCAGGATGGCCTGCTGCTTTCTATAATCCTTATATTTTATTATTATTTTGGGGGAAAGGAATACGGTTAGCGCAAAGGCTACAAATAAAATTATAGAGTAAATGGTTTTTTTATTCATTTTGGCGGTTAAACGCTTCGAGGTTAAATACAGCAGAAAAGCGGAGTTGTTAAAAACTCCGCTTTTATATGGCGCCCTTAGCCTAAAAAACGCCAAACTTATACCTGCCAACAATTCGGCTCAGTTTACCGCCTAGGATTAACGCCCAGGCGTAGCCGGAGCATAAAACATTTTCCATTTAGATTACTACAACCATAACCATAAGTCAACGAAATCTTAAGGCGGATAGCGCCTTAAGGCTCCTTTACCAGCTTAATATTTTAAGCTTCAGCCCGTTCTGATCCGGATTGTTTACCTTATATTCGGGGGCCATCAAAGGCTTATCATAAGGGGGAAACCCGCAGGTAGCAACATCCACTATTCCCGCGGCCTCCCGCTTAACCCCCGTAACCAACCCTTTGCCTAAGCCGATGGTCAAGCCGAGAAAAAGATTGCTATCCTGAGTTTCCTCGCTAATGCCCCTTGGGATATCTACCCAGGCTGATACCGCGTTAAGGGTGCCGTCTCCGGCCTTACTAACCGGAGAATTGGCGTAAGCATCCTGATCGTTATTAAGCGAATCTAAGAATGTGGAGGTTCCGGCGTTTATGTTAATCGGCGGCGCGGTATAAACAATCGGCACCTCTAGGGCTTGCGCCCAGGCGCAGAAAACCAAACTTAAGAAAATTAACATGGCTATCAAGGCTGTATTTTTCATCTCGTCCTCCTTTTTCCGCCAATTTGACGATATGCCCCCATAAAACAAAAAAGCCCTTAAAAAGGCTTAAGGGCTTATAGAATTCTTCCCTCTTTGGTAACGCAGCCTCTCCGTTATTAAACGGAGACTGTCGCTTTGCGTCCCAAGGTTACCCTTGGTTTGCCTTTATCAGTAGGTGCTCAAAATGTCAAACGCCCGGCTTAAACCGCAATAGGCATTAAAACCAAGCCGGTACATCAAACTCCTTGCTTCATAATGAAGTATAACATATTTCTTGCTAATTTGCCAAGACCAAACGGAATAAAAAGGAACGGTTCTACTTTCCTGCCTTGGGGGGCTTCCCCTATTTGCTTACCTGTTCTTTATCGCATAATACCCTTGCAGCTTGTTGGCAAAACCTTGACTGCCCGTGCATAAAAAATATAAGCGTTCTCTTTATTGATAACTCCGGTAATTACGCCTAAATACAGCAAGAAAGAGAGGTTGCGAAAACCTCTCTTTCTTAGATGGTGCCGATGGTTCGGCTGCGCTCACCATTCGGGAAAACCACTTAAAATTAAATGCCGAGAGAGAGAATCGGACTCCCCACGCCGGCCTTTTCAGGGCCGCGCTCTACCACTGAGCTATCTCGGCGGAAATTAAGCTATTTAACCTTTTTACCATAAATAGCGGAAAAATCAAGCAGATTAAGCAAAAGGCCGCCCCGAAAACAAGGCTTGCCTCAATTAACCTTTTTCTTGGAAAGAATCCGGATAAAGCAAAATATAAGAATGCCGATAATCAAACCCCAGGAAGTAGCCAAAAATAACCATCCGGTTACGCTCATATTATCCTTTGCGCCTTTTTGCCCTTGTTTCTCCAGGCGATCTTGACCAGCGCCGCTAAAATCAGGAATAACGCGAACAGCCCGATCCGGGTTGCCAGTATAAACGGCTGATTTATCGCGGGGACATTCTTCATAAAGATAACCGGCAGCCACTCCTGCGCAAACCACATCCCGAAGATAATAAAGAGAAAGGCCGGAGTAATATATTTAATTATAAACTTGTAGGCTTTAGGCACCCGCATATCCGCGCCTTTGTGTATCTGGCTCCAAGCTTCATCCATGCCGAAAACCCAGGCAAATAATATTACCTCTATCGTGGCAAAGAGAACCAAAAAGAATGTCCCGCCCCAGAAATCCAGCTCATCCACGACCCCCCGGCCAAGGAAAAATATCACCGGCTGGCAAAGCAAGAATGAAACCGCCCCCAATATGGACACCGCCTTCTTGCGGTTGATGCCAAACTCGTCTTCCAGAAAAGCCACAGCCGGCTGAGCCAGGGAAATTGACGATGTAATTCCCGCTAAAAACAAAAGGAAAAACCATAAGAAACCCAATATATTTGAAAACGGCATCTTGTTAAGTATCAGCGGCATCGTCACGAAACCAAGATTAAAAACTCCGGAGCGGGCAATATCGCCTATTTGCGTTGGCCCGAAGAATACAAATGCCGCGGTAATTACAATGCTTCCGCCGATAATCACTTCTGCGAATTCATTCATCATAGAAGCAGTCAGCCCGGAAAGGACCACGTCATCCCCCTTCTTCAAATAACTGGCGTAGGTAAGGATTACGCCGATACCGACGCTAAGGGTAAAGAAAATCTGGCCGGCTGCATCCAGCCAGATTTTAGCGGATTTTAAGGCGCTAAAATCGGGGTTCCAGAGAAACCCCATTCCATTAGTTACGCTCCAGGCCGGATGAAGAGAGCTGGGGGCCCCCAGCGTCAATACGCGCGCCATCAGCACAAAACCGAAAATAAGAAGCGTGCCCAGGGCCCATTTGCATATCTTCTCAATTCCACCGCGGATGCCAAAATAAATTACCCAGATATTAACCGTAAAAGCAATTAAGAAGAATACGTACGCCGGGGCCAGGCCCTGAAAATAGGAATTGTGTTCCAGGCCCTGGAAACCCCTCAAGAAAGACTGCATATCTGCTTGAGTGGCAACAGCGCTATATTTGCCCAAGAGCGCGAAAAAACTGTAAGCCAACGCCCAGCATTCGATGTAGCTGTAATATATAAAAATAACCAGCGGCCCAAAAATCCCGATTACCCCAAAGTATTTAATAAACTTGTTCTTCCTCCATAGGCTATGGAATATACCCGGGGCTGTCCCGTGCTCAAAGCCGCCGCCGTAACGGCCAAGCGTCCACTCAACCCACATCAAAGGTATGCCTAATAAGAAAAGGGAGACAAAATAAGGGATCATAAAGGCCCCGCCGCCATTGGAAGCCGCCTTAGCCGGGAACCTTAAGAAATTCCCCAGGCCTACGGCTGAACCGGCGACTGCCATGATGATGCCTAAACGCGACCCCCAACTCTCTCTAGCCTTAGCCATCAAGGAACCATCTTTCTAGTTTTCTCAGGGTTTTAGAAACCTGCGGGCTCAATTTGTCCCCAAACACCAATACTTCGGGCTGGATAGCCAGAATGATTATATCCGTATTTTTCAAACTGTTTTTCAAATAATTAATCGATAAATTTATCGAAGCATCGTGGGTTGAGAAAAAATTGACCGTCTGGAGATCTTGCGCTTCTAAAACCCGGAATTCACCGGACTCCCCCCCAAAATCAACGGCATCGATAAGTAAAATAGTATCGGGGTTATCTCCGATAACCTTACCTAAGAAGTTTTCGGGGGCTAAGCCCGTGTCGTAGACTATGCCAGCGACTTTATCCTGAATACGGCTGGCTAGTATTGAACCTACGCCGTCGTCACTACGCAAAGTATTGCCGATGCCTAAGATTACGGATTTACCGGATAAGCGCAACTTAAGATTGCCAAGGATATCGAGGCTAAAATTTTTTTCCATGCCTGTAAGGACGGCCTTTATTATATTCCATTTTCTTAGACAAGGCTTTCTCCAAATCAATTTTCCTTGCCCCGCAATAGTCAAAGATGCGAATGCAGCAATCCGCCAGTTCCTCGGCCAGTTCTTCTTTCCTGCCGTGGTTACGCATCGCCTCAAGCGCCTCGGATAATTCGGAATGCATCAGGGCGATGAGCTCTCCGTCATTACGCTCATCCTCCCACCATCCCTTGGATTTAGCTATACGGTTACATTCCTTTATGAGATCACTTATGCTTTGTTTTGATTTTAACCGCATCAAGCTGTCCTTTCTCTGCCGGTTTTATTACGCCCGTAATTAAAGCGTCAAAAACGGTACCGGATATTTTCTCTTTCCCGTAAGTGCTGGGGCTGGAAACCTCTATAAGCGTCTCCCTTTTATTCAGCTGCGTAAAGAATAGCCCCACCGGAGTAGTATCTTCTTCGGAGACATATACCGCGATCATATCTTTACGCAAATCATCGGCGTAAATATAAGAACCGGTATCTTTTAATATTGACCTGACTTTATTATGGCAGGTAATCAAATCAAGGTTAAATTCTTTCTTTATGGCATCTTTCCTGCCATCCTCCAGGACTTTTGTCGAAACTCCCAGAAAACCCCGGTAAGCTTCTTTGGGGCTTACGCAACCGGAAAGCAAGACCGCTAGAGGCAAAAAAACATATAATAGTATGCAATATTTAGCATACCGGAAACGCTGTTTATCAAATTTTATCATAATCCCTCCTCATTCATTTACCAGTTGCTTTATTTTATCCAGATTCTTGCGCGCTTCTATCTCTCCCCTTTCGGCGAATTCAGATGCCCTGTGCAATTCAAGCCAGTACATTCCGGAGGTATCCGGATGCAAAACTATATCCGCCAATAAACCTTCCCTTTGGGCCACTTCAGATTGCAATATTTCAACACTACTGAAAATAATGTCAAGTATATTTGTCTTGCAAATATCCCGGAAGTACCTCCCCAAATCAAACCATGACTTTTTTTTGATAACCTCTGATATGTCGGTCTTTAAATTTGCCTTGATTTTCTCATACTGGTTTAACACATCCTGCCGCGAAGGCGTAACATTAACCGCGATAATTTTCTTTACCCCCATCTTAAAAAGCGGTTCAGTCGGCAAAGGGTTGATTATCCCGCCGTCGAAAAGCAGCTCTTCTTTGAACTTAAAAGGGGCGAAGACCCCCGGCATAGCGCAGCTGGCCATAATCGCATCCTTTAATAAGCCTTTATCCAAAACGCGCGGCTCCTTTCTTTTTACGTCGCTGGCCATAATCTTCAAAGGAAGGCGGGTATCGTAAAATGTTTTATCTCCCAGGCATTTATCCAGGAATTTATACAATTTGTTCCCTTTGATAAAACCTAAGTGCGGGATAGTCAGGTCAATCAGGCCCCAGATGTGTTTCGGCTCCTTAAAATCCCTGGTAATCTCTAAAATCTCGGAGCTTGACTTTCCTATCGCCCAAAGGCTGGCAATGAGGGCGCCCATACTGGAGCCGACAATGATATCTACCGGGATATTTTCTCTTTCGATTACCCTCAATACTCCCACATGGCAAAATCCGTAGGCTACGCCAACCCCCAAAACCAGCCCTACCATGCTTTCGCTGACATAACGCGAGATGCGCCTGACTGCTTTGGCATATTCGCTCTCCGGCTTATTCAAAACCAGCATATCGGTTATGCCGGGTTCAATTTTAGGCAAGGTGGCAAATATTTTTCCCCCCAGGATCTGCTCCTGTCCGGCAGGCATAATCTCGGTCAGCTTATAGCCGTTAATGATGATTTTTATCTTCTCTTGCTGGAAATTAAATTCACTTTTAAGCTCCTGCGTAAGCGCGCGAGTCTTCTTCAGCTCATTTTCTTCCGGGCCGGTTAGAAGATGGATAAAATCAGATTGATTAAGAATGCTAAAAATATTTTTATCCAATAAGGAGGGCAAATCGAGGATTATAAAATGATAGCTGTTCACCAGTTCGCTCAAAAAACCCAACAGGCGCCTCACGCAAAGATCATCCTGCGGGCTGTAATAGAAACAAATAAGGTCTACGCCAAACCCGCTCTTTAAAATGTAGTCTTTGGCCAAAGATGGGTTTTCCGGCGCGCTTTGGCAAAGATCAAAAACCTTTTCTTTTTCCAGACCAAGCCTGCGGGGAAGGCTGTGCTTTTCATCGGTTGAAAGGATATCCAGGATAATCACGGATTTAGGCGTTTCCTTCTTCAGGCTCAGGCTTAAGTTTAAGGCATAAATTGTCTTTCCGGCCTTGGAATACGAACTAAAAACCGAAATAACCGTGCTTTCGAATATTGACTTCTGGGCAATGTCTTTACGCCTTAACCTCCTTGAAAGCATCCGGCTTAAATCGATCGCAAGGCGCGGAATCTTATTAATCACCAAATCAAAATCTTCTTTATTCACCACCAAAATCACGCAGTCATTAGTCGCCTGGGCGGTTACCGAATGAGGCTCGCCTGTTAATAAAGAGATAACGCCAAAATATTTTCCCCGGTGCAAATACTCAAGCACTTTCCGGTTCCCCTGGATATCCCGGCTATAAACTACGGCCCTGCCCAGGGCAAGGCAGTAAAAACCGCTCTTATCCGAGCCTTCCTTATAGATAATATCCCCCTTCTTAAAAGAAAGAAGGGACGAATGCTTCTTGATTATATTGCGCTCTCTCGAGGAGAGATCAGAAAATAGAGGGAACTCCCGGATTATTAAATCTTTTTCGATAGTGTCCATAGCTTACAATTTGCCGTATTTACAGACTTCGGAGAATTTACGCGCGCTTTCCCTGACCGTGCGCTTATAATTATCATAATCAACCTCGATAAGCCCGAAACGCGGGCCAAATCCTTTATCCCACTCGTAATTATCGAGCAAAGACCAATACAGGTAACCCATAACCTCAACGCCGCTATCAATCGCCTTTTTTACGCTCTTAAGGTGCTCGGATATATAATCCCACCTCAAGGCGTCATTATCGGTGCAAATACCGTTCTCCAAAATGAAAACCGGCAGGCCATATTTTTTCAAACCTACCAACAGATCGTAGAGCCCCTGCGGATAGATATCCCAACCCATTGAATTCTTCCTTAAACGCCGGTGGTTCTTTTTACAGACATCCGAGGCAAAATTGTTTATTCCCCAGCCTTCCAGCTCTACCCAGCTTGGGCTATAATAATTCATCCCGATAAAATCAAGCGCGCGCTCCGCAGCCAGCCTTTCGATGAACCCAATATTGTAATGTTTATGCCTTAGGTAGGCGGCAAATTTATTCCTTAAAGTAGCTACGCAAGGGACAAATGCCTGCATATTCTGGGCAATGCTTATTTTAGGGTATTCCAAGCCATTGTCCTTATAGATACTCCGGATTAAATGATAAGCCCTGATGTGGGCGTCAAGTAAGTTACCGGTCACCTGCCTTGCGTGCAACAAAGACTTGTCTTGAGGAGGCCAAGTGCCCAAAAGATAAGAAAAATAAGCATAAACCATCGGTTCGTTTATGGTTACCCAAAAGGAACATCCGGGGCAAGCAGAGTGACGATTTGCTCGACATAACGCAGGAAGAGCTTAACCGCGCCTTTATTGCGCCAAGCGCCTATCTTGGCAAACCAGATGGGGTTGGTAAAATGGTGCAGAGTGACTACCGGCACAAGCGAGCGCTCTTTTAAGGCCGCGATCACCTGCTTGTAATGTTCTAACTCTTTTGGGGAGAATTTGCCTTCTTCAGGCTCAATGCGCGCCCATTCGATTGATAAGCGGTGGCAATTATGGTTTAATTCTTTGGCAAGGCTAAAATCTTGGGCAAAAAACTCGTAGTGGCGGGCCGCTCTTCCGGAAACGTGCCTGGTGTTCAGGCGCTTCTCCCAATCCCACCAGTCGCTAAACGAATTGTCCCCCTCGACTTGATAAGCGGAAGTAGCCGCGCCCCAAAAAAAATCCTTAGGGAATTCTATCATTAAATGAACGCATAACTTACGGTTTGCCGAAGGCAAAAAGTAAGTTACTGCGCGAATTAACCCCGCAGCCGGCAATAACAGTTTGCTTAACTTTTTCTGAATGCGGGGTAAGCCCGGGCATATAAGTTGTACGCCTTATCTAAAACAATAACGCCAGGACTAGTTTATTTGCTTATTATAACATTAAAAACCAGAAAAAAAGAGCGGTTTCCTGAAAAAGGGGGACGTTTCTACTTTTCCTGAACTTGATGCTAGAAAAGCAGAAACGCCCCCTTTTTTTCAGGAACGTCCTTCTTTTTCACCTTTTTCAATAACCAAACCTCTTAAATTTATCTTGCGCTGGAAGCTTGCGGCTGTGTAAGATATTTACTTAACGCGTTCCAAGTCTTAGGGCCCACCTTTCCATCGGCCGTCAAAGAATTGGCTTTCTGGAATTCCGTTATCGCCTTTTTTGTTTTTGCCCCGATTTTTCCGTCAACTACTCCGGTATAAAAACCCGCGCTCTTAAGCGCTGCCTGGATCTCTGCGGCTGCCGGCTTATATGGCCCGGACGGAGGAAGCGGCTCTAGTTTTACCGCTTTGCTGACAACAGGAATACCCACATCCACCTTAGCCTCGGGGGCTTTAGTTTCTGCTTTAGCTTCCGGAGAGAGCGGAGCCGGGGCAGCCATAGACATGGTGCTTAAGGTCTCCATAGACATCGGCTGCTGCATCTCTTCCAATGTTTGCTGTTTTTTCCCGCACCCAACAAGATATGCCCCAACCGCAAATACTAAAACAATAAATACATATTTCTTCATTTGTTCACCTCCTTCATGGTTTGTCTAATTTTATCAAATTATCCCAAAAATGCAAATGAAATACGTTTACTAGATTTCCCTTATCCCGGGGTATAGAATATTAACCGTAACGAAGAAAGCAGCGCAGATTACTCCGCCGCAGGTAACCGCAAAAGACACACCCAATCCCTGCGCAAGGCTTCCGGCAATCAAGTTGCCGAAAGGCATAAAACCCGCGAAAGTAACCATAAATACGCTCATTACCCTGCCCCTGAATTTATCTTCTACTTTTATCTGTAAAAGCGTATTCACTAAAGCGATGGAAGTTACGCTCGCGCCTCCCACGAAAAATATGGCCGCAAGCGACAACCAATAGGTTTTAGATAAACCAAAAATAATCAGGGAAATAGAAAATAACAGGGTTGAAAAAGATAAAAACCTTCCCTTTTTCCTGAAATCTCCGAGCCGCGCCAGAATTAAGGCCCCGAGTAAAGCCCCTAGGCCCGAAACAGACATTAAAACCCCTAACCCCTTGACTCCTACCTTTAAAATATCATTAGCGAGTATAGGCATCAGTATAATGTGGGCGACGCCAAAAAGGCTGACTACCGCCACAAAAGACATTAAAGCCAGTATCAGGCGGTGGCTCTTAATAAAGATAAGGCCTTCTTTTAAATCTTCTAAAGCGCCTTTGGGCCTAGCGTAGTTCTCTCCCCGGTTGACCTTGATAGCCAGGAGCGCGACAATTACCGCCAAAAAACTTACGGCGTTGATATAGAAACAACCGCTCATCCCTATTGTCGCAACCAAAATAGCGGCAAACGCAGGCCCGATTATACGCGAAGAATTAAAAGCCACGGAATTTAAGGCGATGGCGTTAAATAAATGGGTTTTGCCGACTAACTCCACTATTACCGACTGGCGGGCAGGCGCGTCAAATGCCATAACTACGCCGTTAAGCAAGGCAATAAACATGACCTGGGCAGGAGTAATGAGTTTTATCTGGGTAAGAAAGCCCAACGCAAACGCCAATAACATAAAAATACTTTGCGTCAGGATAAGGATATTCCTTTTATTCAAACGGTCGGCTAAAACCCCTCCGAACAACGAAAGTAAGAATATGGGTATGGAACTCAAAAACCCGACCACGCCTAGAAGGAAGGCCGAATTAGTAAGCTGAAAGACCAGCCAACTCTGGGCTACCTGTTGAATCCAGGTGCCGATAAGCGAGACAAACGCGCCAAACCAATAAATACGGAAGTTTCTGACTTTTAACGATGAGAACATTTTAACAAAGGGGCGGTCCTGCCCGTATAAGCGTAAGCATAAAACCATCCCTGTTATATTATGATCTTAAAACTGCCTCGCGCCGGCAACTCGGGCAAAGGACCTTTAAGCGCGTAGAACGATTAATTTCCGCAGGCTTATTACCGGGATTAACTTTCTCCTTCAAGGCGAGGCCAACGTTCCTTAAATAAAATAATAATAACGACGCGTTGGTAAAGGAGAGCAGCCCTAATCTTTTAGCTACCCACGCATACTGGTCCCGGGGCACAATCGGATCGCCGCAACACTCGCAGATAACGAATTCTTTTTCTATCGCCTGTTTTAAGTCCTCTCTTCTTCCCGTAGTGGCAAAATCAAACTCCTGCGAAAGCATAATACCCTTAGAGGTCAGGCAATTCGCCTGGCACTGCCCGCAAAATATGCAAATGTCCCAATGCACGGTTAATTTCCTTTTAGCAATGCCCCCCTTTATTTCATCCACCACTTCTATTGCTTTAGCCGGGCATACCTGAGCGCAAGCACCGCAACCCGTGCAATCCTCTTCATGAAAATAAGGCCTCCCGCGAAACCGCTCAAAAGGCTTATGCGGCTTACGCGGAAAATCGTTTGTATAAGCGGGGCTAAACAATGACCTGAACGCTTCTTTTAATTCTCTTAGCTTTGGCCTGCGCATTTTTATTTATTTCTCCCAAAAATCCATCTTAAACTAAAAATAAAAATTAATCCTTCCGGTATTTTATTCAATATATTATAAATATCAAACTTTTCGTTCTTTAAAAACCGGTAAAAAATAGCCAATAAGGGAAGATTTTCTATTGTTTTATAAAACTCTGTAGCCGGAAAATCAGGCGCGTCATAACCCAGCTCTCCGCCGGAGAAATAGGTGTCTTTCCTTACCTTTCTTTTCAAGCCTGTCGCCATCCACAGAACAAAACCCAAGGACAGGGCAATACCCAAAAACAGTAAAACAGATATACTGTTCCATGTGCCGGCGTAATTTAAAACAAAGGAAAAATCCGGAGCCAGAAAGCCTTTAATAAAGGAATCGGAAAATACCCCAAGCAAAACGCAGAGCCCGGACAAAACCAGTAAAGGCGTAAGCATCTTCCAAGAAACCCCGGCAGGTTCTTTCTTGCGAGCATTATTCTCCTGCCCTAAAAAGATGGCGTGAATAAACTTAATAAAACTTGCTAAGGTAAGAGCGCTGCCAAACATTGCTGAAATCAAAGCAAAGGCGTAAATAAAACGCAAAAGAGCCCCGGAAGACGCGGTCAACCCTAAAAACGCGCCCTGATAAATCATCCATTTAGAACTAAAACCGTTAAAAGGAGGGACTCCGGAAATAGACAAGCTCAAAATCAAAGCGCTGATAAAGGTAAGCGGCATATAGCGGGCCAAACCTCCTAATTTATCAAGATCAAATGTCCCCTTTTTCTTTTCTACCACGCCGCCCACAAGAAATAATCCGTTTTTATATATCGCGTTATTGAACATGTGGAATATTGCTCCGATTATCCCTATAGGATTTCCGGTGCCTAATCCTAACACCATATATCCTGCCTGGCTTACGGCATGATAAGAAAGAAGCTTTCTCAAGTCATGCTGGATAAGCGCCATTAAAACCGCAAAAATTATTGTAAGGCTGCCGATAATCAATAAAATACCGATCACAAAATCATTCAAAACAAAAAAATCAAGGCAAAGGCGCGATAATATATACACGCCGAGTAATTTATCAAAAGACGCCGGCAATATCGCCATAACCGGGATAGGGGCGCTCTCTGCGGCAGTCGGTATCCAGGTATGAAAAGGGCCCGAACCTACTTTTGCCAAAGCCCCGATGAGCATAAGGCAAAAGGCAAGCCAGGAAACCGGCCGGGCTAAAACCATGCTCCCGGAGCCAAACATAGCCATTGAACCGCTAACCTTAAAATAGATAACGGATCCGGCGATAAAACAAACCCACGAAAAACCCAGTATGGTCGCGGCTTTTTTCGCGCTAAGCTTAGAACCCAAATTAAGCAAGGCATAAAGGGTAAGGATCGAACCGGCCCAGGCTGTTGAGAATACAAGAAAATCCGCCGCTAAGATTTCCAGATTGGTAAAAGCCATCAATAACAAAAGCCAGGAAAAATACCCGCGCTTATCCTGCATATAATCCTTGGAATAAAGGCAGATTAAAACGCCGAAAAGATTGGCGAAAATAAGAATAAGCCGGCTAAGCTTATCCAACCCAAGGGTTAAGGTATAGCTGTTAAACAAATAACTATGCCAGGAAGCTTGCGGCTTCAGAAAAAGGAATACGGAAAACGCGAAAATCAAGAAAAACACGCCTAAGCTTAAGTTTTTCCTTAAATTACCGTAATTCCCCGGTAAAAATAAGATTAGCCCGGCGGCAAAAGGAAGGGCAAATATGAAAAACAGGCTTACATCCATCATTTTATCTGAAGAAGGCTCTTAGCAATTTTCTTAATATGGTAATAGACCGCGGCCGTAAAATCCAGCATATTCAAAAACATGTTGCATCCCAAAGGGGTGCATTCGCCGGCAAACATCCTTTGATTGTGATTATGGCGGTACTGATCAACGAGGCTATCGATATGTTCTTCTTTCCTTAATACTTCTTTAATCAAAGACGGATTATCTTTCTCCAGAACAAAAACCACCTCTTCCAGCGCCCCTTTTGTTTTATTATAAAGGTCCTTATATTCCTCCACCGCCTCTTCGCTAAAAAGGAGCTTCTCTTCTATTTTTATCTGGATCCTTTCTAAGATATCCTTGCAGTAGTCCCCGATTAGTTCGAAATCCCCGGCGATATTGGCATAAACCATAACCTCGGATTTCTCCTTAGGAGTAAAATCAACGCCCGCCTTGCCGATGATTTCCTTATTAATCTCCTCCTCCAGGGCATTTAATTTGTTCTCCTCTTCAAGCGCCTTGGTGATCAGGTTCACGTCGTGCTCGATAAAAGCGCTGTAAGTAAGCTGCCACATAGTTGAAGCGCATATACTCATACGGTTGATTTTTTCCTTAATGCTATCCAGCTCTACCATAAGGGCCCTCCTATCAGATTAGACAAAGGCACAAATTAAAGAAACGCTACCGGCTTTTCTTACTGCGCCTTTTGCTCCTGTCATCTAGCGGATAATCAACCTCGCTTCTCTTGCCTTAACTTAAGGGTTTTTTCTTGTGAAAGCTTGATCAGGTCCCAGCCATTCATCACCTTACGGTTATCAATTTTATTGATGACTGCCACCCTCTCTGTGCAACAATAACAGGGGTCAACCGCCGCAAGCGTCAGCGTGGCGTCGGAAATCGTCCCTCCCACGGCAGAAACCTTATCAGAAGCAACATTCATAAAGCTAGGCGAGCGGATCTTATGCCTTAGGGGGCGGTTTGTCCCGTCGCTCTTTATATAGTGGAAACATTCCCCCCGGGGGGCTTCAACCCTGCCGATACCTTCTCCGGAAGGGATGTCCTTGACTTCGGCGTCAATGAATGCGCTCTTGGGTATTTTGTTCAAAGACTGCCTGATAATACTGATGCTTTCATATAACTCCAGGATCCTAACCACTGTTTTACAAAAGATATCGCCGTCTTTCTCCAGGATAACGTTCCAATCCAGCCGGTCAATAGCCCCGTAAGGCTCATCCCTGCGGATATCAATGTTTACCCCTGAAGCGCGGGCAGTCGGGCCGATGACACACCAGTCGATCACCTGTTGACGGCTTAATAGCCCAACGTCCTTTAGCCTTGATTTTATTACCGGGTCATCCATGATCGCGCCACGGAATAAATCCACAGCCGGAATTAATTCATCCAGCATCTTTTTTAAAACGGGGATATCCTCATCTTTTATGTCCCGCCTTAGCCCGCCGATCTTAAACATAGCGTAGTTGTTACGGTTACCGGTAACCATTTCAAAACAATCCAAAACCGGCTCGCGGTATTTCCAAGCCCACATCCAAATAGTATTGTAACCGATAAAATGCCCAACCAGGCCCAGCCACAAAAGATGGCTATGGATCCTCTGTAGCTCATCAATTATCGTGCGGATATAAAGCGCCCTCTCCGGGACAACCGTTGCTTCTCCGCCTAAGATATTCTCCACCGCCAAGCAATAAGCGTAGGGATGGCTCGATGAACAGATCCCGCAAATACGCTCAACCAAATAAGGGATCTGGTCAAAATGCTTGGATTCGGAAAGTTTTTCTATGCCGCGGTGGTTATAGCCGATAATAATATCTATATCCACCACTCGCTCGCCATCGACATAAAGCTGGAAATATTCCGGCTCTTCCTGTAACGGATGGTATGGCCCTATCGGGACGATGATTTTATGGCTCATTTATTGTTCCTCAATGGGAATTCATTTTCCGGCCAGTCTTCGCTAAGCAAGAGCCTCTTCAAATTCGGATGCCCTTTAAAATTAATCCCCAGCATCTCCCAGATTTCCCGCTCCATCCACCCGGCCCCGGCAAACAACGGAGTTATCGACTGGACTTCCGGATTAAGTTTATCTTCCAATAAAACGCGGACAGAAAATATTGTGCCTGCGGGATCATTGCTGAAATGATAAAGGACCTCAAAACAATCCGGCAAATCCGTGCCTGTTGCGGCAATAAACCTCAACTCCAGCTCTTTAAAACAAACCTGTGCCGCTTTGAAGATATCATCTTTATCTACCCTGAAATATACCCTCTTGACGGACTTCTCCTGCCAATCCTTTATCTTATCCCGGAGCCTTTCTTTTATCCTATCGCGCATATCCATGGCTTATTTACCCTTCTTTACTTTATTCACCAATTTCACGATGCCATCAATGATTGCCTCGGGTTTTGGCGGGCATCCCGGAATGTATAAATCCACCGGTAATATCTTATCCAAAGGCCCAACGACATTATAGCTATCCCTGAACATATGCTGCGAAAGCGCGCAAGTCCCGCAGGCAATCACCACGCAAGGCTTAGGCGCCTGCTCGTAGACCTTTTTCATCCTCACAACTGCCTTTCTATTCATCGCTCCGGTGATTAAAAACGCGTCGGCATGCCGGGCTGAACCGATAAGCTGTATGCCAAAACGCTCAAGGTCATGGCGGGGAGTAAAACAATCCAAGATTTCGATATCACAGTTATTGCAGGAGCCTACGCTCATATGGAATACCCAGATTGATTTAGTAAAAGCTCTCTTGATTATGTTCATATTTAGAATTTATGAATTAATTTGGCCGCAAATTACCAGATAGAACCGCTATCCGGGAGCCTCTAAATTTACAGTTCTCTTTGATCCTGCTGTTTCTCCTTATTTCCCCAATAATGCTAATATAAGCGCTATTACCCCTATTATCGTCGGCACTCTCCAGAAAAACCTCAAAACCTGGTCGATGCGTAAACGCGGGTTGGTGTTCTTGATTAATATGATTATAATTAACAGCATTAAATATTTGGCAACCAAGAATACCGGGCTTAGGTCTTTGCCCAAAAACAAAATTATGACAAAAAGCAAAACAGCATAAAGCATCACCGCTTTAGTCAGCTTAAATACCGCTAGCGGCAGCCCGGAGTATTCGATTAAAGTCCCGCCCATAATCTCCTGATCGGCTTCGGCGACATCAAAAAGGCCCATTCCTAATTTAGCCTGCGCGCAGAAGACGGCAACGAGAAAAGCCAAAGCGCCTGAAAATGAAAATACATTTGAACCGGAGATCGCTTGCTGTTGAATGATTTGGCCAATTTGCAACGCGCCCTTGCTTTTAATCACCACAGTAATTATGGATAAAATTAAAGGCAACTCATAGGCTAAAAGCAATTTAATCTCTCTGGATACTCCCACGGAAGCAAGGGGGTTTCTCGAAGAAGAACCGCCGATCATCAAAGCTATTGCCGGTATTGCTAAAAGGTAGAAGATCACGATTAAATCCCCGCAAAAGCTTTCTAATGGCAGGATTATATTCCTGCCTAAATTTGCGCTTACCAATACGGCGCTGATTAACCCCAGATACGGAGAAAATAAAAACGTGAACCTGGCTCCTTCGGGGACAATTACCTCTTTGCCTAATAATTTTATGATATCGGTAAAATTCTGGTGCCAGGGAGGCCCGTGCCTCCATTGCAAGCGCGCAGTAAGCTTTCTTTCCACCCAACCGGATAAAAGACCGATTGAGGCGCTAAATAAAAAACCCGGGAATATTAAATAGTTAAATAGTACGCTCATTTAATTAAATTTTATCGGGTTCCGGACTCCAGATAAATCCCGCCATCCAATGTTTGAATAACCCGACGCCTTGTGGCCGGTAAATTGATCGCCGGTTATGGAATTTGGTGCTTGGCTGTTCATTTATTTCTTCCTTGGAGGCTGCACGTCTTCTCTGGACCATTTGCGCGAATGCACCGCCAAATGCTCTCCTACAAAATAGATATCCTGTTCAAGGCTCTCTTGCGCATCCCTGATTTCTATGGCTTTCTCCGGGCAGCTAGATACGCATTTAGGGGGCCTTGCGCTTTTACCTACGCAATAATCGCACTTGGAATCCAGGTATGGTATAAAATCCTGGAAAATAATCCCGAAGGGGCAGGCCACAGAACAAGACTTACAACTTGTGCAACGCATCTTATAACGCTTGATATGCCCGTCGCTGGCCCGCTCCAGCGCATTATGGTAACAAGAATTTACGCAAGGCGCTTCTTCGCAATGCCGGCAGATAGTGGCAAAGGTGGCATATTCGCGCAAAGAGACAATCCCGTTATTCTGCGGGTGATAGAAATAACCGCAGGCGACCTTGCATTCTTTGCACTTATCGCAAATATCCAAATCTATAAATAATCTTTTCATCTACGCCTTTGCCCGCAGGCCATAACAATAGAGCCCGGGGTGGGCTCTCTTAGTCCCATATATCGTGTATATCCTTTAACTGTCCGTAGGCAAAAACCGGGCCGTCTTTACAAGCGTAGTATTTGCCGATACGGCAATGCCCGCATTTACCCAAACCGCAGGACATGCTTTTCTCCATAGATAAATATATATCCTCCGGCTTAATCCCTAAATCCAGCAACTTTAATGTAACGAATTTCATCATAATCGGAGGGCCGCACACTATTCCCAAAGTATTCGCAAAATCTACGGGGGCGTTACCTAATATCGTAGTGACTAACCCCACGTTTCCCTGCCATTGAGGGTCTCCTACATCAACGCTGGCCAGAACATCCACTTTATCTTTTTTAGACCATTCGGGTATAAGGCTCTTATAAACAATGTCTTTTGACGAACGAGAACCGTAACGCAAAACTACTTTATTGTATTTGTCGATTGTGGCAAAAAGGCTAAATAGGAGCGAACGTAAAGGCGCCAGCCCTACTCCTCCGCCTACAATTAGAATATCTTTTCCTTTAAATTTGTCCAAAGGGTAGCCCTTGCCGTAGGGGCCGCGGATACCCACCACATCTCCCTGGCGCATAGAATGTAATTTCGAGGTAACCTCGCCGGCATTCATAATAGTAAGCTCCAGTTCCCCGTTAATTCCGGGATCCGAGGAAGGGGTAAAAGGCGCTTCTCCTGCCCCGGGAACAGTTAATTCGATGAATTGGCCGGTTGAAAATGTAAAAACTCCTTCGGGCTTAAGCCTGAAGGTTTTTATCGTAGGCGTTTCCTCGATGACCTCTTCGATAACGGCCTTAAGCGGCTGGTATATGTTTTTCTTCATATAATTTCCTTAGTATCCGGCGGATATCAATCTTGCCGGGGCAGACTTCAATGCATCTGCCGCATCCGCAACAAGCCTGATACCCCAGGTTAGAAACAAAAAAATCGAATTTCTTTAAATAACGGTTGCGCAGCCTCATATAGCGCATCTTTAACGCGTTGCCCCCTCCGGCGACCTTGGTGAAATTCTTCAAAAGGCAACCGTCCCAAAGCCGAAGGCGCTTGGCTAGGCCCGAAGAAGGAGTATCCGAGAGCAAGAAACAATGGCAGGTATCGCACATAAATACGCAAGCGTTGCATTCAACGCAAGTGCGCATTTCTTCCTGCCAGATCCCGGAATTATAACCCGATAAGACTATATCCTGCAAAGTTTCCTTCTTGGGGATCTTGTAGCGGGCAAGATGCTCATCCATCCGTATATTTACCGACTCTCTTTTTGCCCCCCTGCCTGAAAGCTGGCCCAAAGTAGCCGGAACCAATAGATTCTTGACGGAAACAGCTATTATTTTAGCTTTCTGCGTTGCAATATCAAGAAGATAGCCGTTATTAAGCGGAGAAAGATTAAAATCGAAGGCTTCTGTGGGGTAAGGATTGATGCCAAATGCCCGGCAGAAACAAGCTTCCTTGAAATGCGGGCAGTCGCTAGCGACGATCAAGGCGCTCTCTCTCCTTGATTTATAAAGAGGGTCGGCTTCATCGCCTCCTAAAAACACAAAATCCTGCACCTTTAATGAAAATAAATCGCAATTCTTTATCCCGCAAAGAGCAACCGGCCTCTCCCTTCTTTCTTTTGCCTTTGGTTCCTCAAAATATCCGCATGCCTCTTCTTTGTAATGGGTGAAAAATGCGCGGACAGGCTCAACTGCCCGGTAATCGCTGAAAACTATATCTTCTTTTTTAAGTTGAGAGAATTTTTTTAAGGAATAATCATCGGTAGGCAAGCCCTCCCGGCAGCTACACTCGTCTCTCTTGAGAGGAGACCTTTCAACCGTAGGGACATATAGCTCATACTCTTGAGCTAAACGCTCGTAGAATTTCAGCAAATCGTCGTTTTTTATAAAATACGTTTCCATAGATTGGTTACCCGGACGAAAGCCTTGCCCTTACCAAATCGCTGACTAATTTACCGTCTGCCTGGCCAGCGATCCTGGCGTTTACCTCTTTCATAACCCTACCCATATCTTTCATGCCACAAGCTCCCAGGGCCCGGGCTACCTCTTCGACTATCTTCTCAATATCCTCAGCGGGAAGCTCGACAGGAAGATATGTTCTTAAGATTTCCAGCTCCTTCTTCTCCTTATCGGCCATTTCCAGCCGCTCTCCCCTGGTAAACTGCTCGATAGAATCCTGATGCTGTTTTATCTGTTTCTTGATAACGGCAATTGCCTCAGCGTCATCAAGGCCGGTTTTCTTTTTGGCAACCGCAACATTCATCATATCAGCCCGTAAAAAACTTAAAACCGAACTCTTTAATTTATCCCCGGACTTCATTGCTTCTTTATAATCATTAAGAATCTTCTCTTCCAGCATAAACCCTCCTTTAAAACAACACGCATCTCTTGAATCCGGCTAGCCTTCTATTCAAATCTCCCATAGTAAGCTTAGAGGTCCTTTCCAAGCCAAAATCTTCGATATTAAATGACGCGGCTATAGTGCCAAACGCAAGCGCGTTTCTGATATTCCGCATATTTAACGCTTGGGATTTGGCCAAATATCCCATAAAGCCTCCGGCAAAGGTATCTCCTGCCCCGGTAGGGTCAGCCACTTTATCCGCCGGGTACCCCGGAAGGGAAAATATGAATTTATCGCTGTAGAATAAAACTCCGTGCTCGCCTTTCTTGATAATTATCATTTTTGGCCCGAATGACCGCAGGGCCCGGGCTGCCCGGATAAGGTTATGCTCTTGAGATAAAGAACGCGCCTCCTGGTCGTTAGCTACATAAATATCCGCCTGCTTCAATAAACGTATAAGCGCCTTACGCTTATTATTTATCCAGTAGTTCATGCTATCCAAGGCGATTAATTTAGGCGAACGCATATGCCCCAGAAGATGCCGCTGTATATCCGGGTCAACATTAGCCAGAAAAACGTATTCTATCCTTTTCTGCTCCTCTGAAATCTTAGGTTTAAATGTGCTAAGGACCCCTAACTCGGTATTCAAGGTAATGGCGGTATTCAAATCGCTTTTATATTCGCCTGACCACTGAAAAGTTTTCCCCGAGGCCTCACGGATAAGCGCGCTAAGGTTTATGCCTTTGGCTTCTAAAAAGTCTATATGCCTTTGAGGGAAATCTTTTCCGACAATAGCAACCAGGTCCACTTTGGTGAAAACACGCGCGGCCATTGCAAAATGCGCCGCAGACCCTCCAAGCATCTGTTTTCTCCGGCCAAAAGGAGTCTTCACATTATCCAACGCCACTGTCCCAAGGACCAATATGCTCATCCCTGTCTCCTACCTTATTCTTAACCAGAATGCCGCGGCTATAAGTATCCTGTATATCCCAAAAGGAATAAACGTATGCTTCTTTATGAAAACAAGAAGGAACTTTATCGCTAAAAGCGCAACCAGGAATGAAACAAGAAACCCCACGCCTAAAACCAGGAATTGATCCGCTTTAAACGCCTGGGCGCTTCTAGCCAAATCCAGGGCGGTTGCGGCGCACATCGTGGGGACAGCCAGTAAAAAAGAAAATTCCACTATCGTCTTGCGCTTTAATCCTACCGCCAAGCCCCCTACAATAGTCGCTGCGGCACGCGAAACCCCCGGAATAACGGCAATCGACTGGAAAAAACCGATTATAACAGCCTGCGCATAAGAGATCGAAGTTAATTCATCCGCAGAACCTTGTTTCTCTCCGTGAAAGATTTCAAAAAGGATAAGCGCTATGCCTCCTAAGAACAAAGACCAAAGCACAACCGACGTATTAGCCAGCAAAAACGTCTTAATAACCTTGTATAGCAATACTCCGACTGCCGCGGTCGGCAAAAATGCGGCCAGGATTTTCTTCCAGATAGCAATGCCTTTAAATAATTCCTTCCGGTAAAGAATGACTACGGCAAAAATCGCCCCGCATTGAATCGCGATCTCGAAACTTTTGACAAATTCCGTCTGGATAATGCCCATGCCGCGGCTGGCAAGCATTAAATGCCCCGTGGAAGAAATAGGGAGGAATTCCGTTATCCCCTCGATGATTCCGAATATGCAGGCCTGAAGCAAATCCATATTTATACTTTTGCGGGGATAAACCCTAAAGCCGATCCAAAAGCGCCCCTAAAGAAGAGACGCCCTTGCTTTAAGCTAAGAACCACCCCCGCTGGTTGATAGAAAATCTTCAAAATATTTTGGTAAATCGCTCTCTAACCGCAATAATTTCCCGCTTACCGGATGCTTAAATTCTAACTTAAGAGCATGCAACATAAGCCTTTTGGCCTTAATTGCAAAATCCCGGCGAAAGGCAAATTTAGATTCGCCTAAAACAGGATGGCCGATGCTCTTAAGGTGGATCCTTATCTGATTAGTCCGCCCGGTCAAAGGATAAATTTCCAAGATAGAAAAGTCTTTCCTTTTTTCAATAACCTTATAGCGGGTTTGGGCCGATAAGCCTTCAATCCTGCCTTTAATCTCCCCCCGGCCATTTTGGGGATGGCCCCGTACAAAAGCTACGTAAGTCTTTTTGACCTTTCTGCCCCGGAATTCATCCATCATCTGCTGCGCAACCTTCCTATCTTTGGCGTAGATTATTAAACCCGAAGTCTCCCGGTCAAGCCGGTGACAGGGGTATAAACCTAATATGCCGGTGAGGGTGCGCTTTTCGTTTTTAGGAGTTGGAACGGTTAAAAGCCCCGAAGGCTTATCTGCTATTAAAAGCCACTGGTCTTCGTAGGCTACCCCGATACTCAAATTATCTCCAGCATTCTATCTATCGCTTTCTTGGCCCGCAGGCGTATATCATCCGGGACCCTGACTTCTTCTTTCAGTTCTTCAAGGGCCCAAAGTATTTTCTCCTGCGTGGTGCGTTTCATATTCGGGCAAACCGCCCGTTCAGAAGCCGGATAAAATTCTTTTCCGGGGTTATCTTTTTTCAGGCGATAGATAAGCCCGACCTCCGTGCCTACAATCATCTCTTTAGCTTCGGTCTCTCTGGCAAATTTAGCCATCTGGCTCGTAGATAAAACCGCGTCCGCCATAGCCACGACAGACGGCAGGCATTCCGGATGGACTATGACCTTGGCAAAAGGATGGAATTTCTTCTCCCGCCTCAGGTCTTCGGGAAGAACCTTGGTATGCGTCGAGCAAAAACCATTCCAGCTTATAAGCGTCCTGCCTGTTTGTTTGGATACGTAGTCAGCCAGGTATTTATCCGGGACAAAAATTATTTCCTTTTTGCCTTTCAGGTAATTGACCACCGCTACGGCATTAGTTGAGGTGCAACAATAATCTAGTTCGGCCTTGACTTCCGCCGAAGAATTTACGTAACCAACTACCGCCGCATCCGGATGTTCTTTTTTTAATTTTCTTAGCTCTTCGGAACTAAGCATGTTTGCCATAGGGCAACCGGCGAGAGCGTCCGGCATAATCACTAATTTATCCGGAGAAAGTATCGAAGCTGTTTCGGCCATAAAATAAACTCCGCAAAAAACAATCACCGAGGCATCGGTTTTGGCTGCGGCGCGGGATAATTCCAGGGAATCTCCCCTGAAATCCGCCACATCCTGCACCTCCGGCAACTGATAATTATGCGCCAGGATCACGGCATTACGCTTCTTCTTAAGCCCTTTGATTTTTTCTTCTAAGCCGGTTATTCGTTTAGCCATCTTGATCTATCACCTTATCGATAATTGCTCCGCCTATGACTCTACCCTTATCATAGAAAACTGCTGATTGGCCGGGAGTTACAGCAAATTGCGGTTTCTTAAAAATTATTTTGGGTTTGTTGCCGATGAGAAGCAAATCTGCTTTAGCTTCTCTGTGATTATACCGTATTTTTACCTTAAGGGCAATCTTCTTTTTTGCCGGGGGCCTTGCGGCAAAATGCCAATCTTTAGCCAGGAATACGGCTGCGCTCGCCTCTTGCCGGGAACCGATATAAATGCTGTTAGCCTTAGGATCAATTCTGGTTATATAAACCGGGTAGCCTTTGGCAACCCCTAAACCCTCACGCTGGCCCGTTGTGTAGTAAGCGATGCCTTTGTGCCGGCCAACAATATTCCCCTGGGCATCTATTACCGGCCCCGGGAACGCCTCCTCACTGATCCTCCCTCTTAAGAAATCCCGGTAATCATCGCCAGCCAGAAAACATATTTCCTGGCTGGCTTTTTTTTCGGCTACCGGAAGCTCGAACTTCCGGGCCAACCCCCTTACCGCTTCCTTAGTATAGTTACCCAAGGGGAAGATTATGTGTTTTAGCTGATTTTGATTAAGGCGGTATAGAAAATAAGACTGGTCCTTTTTTGAATCTTTTGCCTTTCTTAACAAAAATCCGGAAAGGGTTTTAACTATTCCGGCGTAATGGCCAGTCGCTAAAAACTGGGCGCCTAAAACTTTGGCCCTGCTCAAAAGTTCGCCGAATTTAAGGTATTGATTGCATACTACGCAAGGATTAGGCGTGCGTCCCAAAGAATACTCCCGGCAAAAATTTTTGATTACCCGCTCTTCCAGGGCCTTGCGCATATTGACAACATAATGCCTTATGCCTAATTTATGCGCCACCCTGCGGGCATCTTCAATGCTTTGCCGGCTGCAGCAGCTGATTTTCTTTCGAGCCGTCTCCGCGAGGTTAAAACACATGGTAACTCCGATAACCTCAAAGCCTTTTTCTTTTAATAAGGCGGCGGCTACCGAAGAGTCCACTCCCCCGCTCATCCCTACTACCACGCGCTTTTTCATAGGGTAATTATAGCACAACAGCTTGATCTTACTAACAAAAAAGGCCCAATGCTTGCGCATTGAGCCTTTTCTTTTTTGCTTCCTTAGGTTATAACTTTGTTACTTTTGTAGCTTGCTCGCCCTTCGGACCTTTTTCAATCTCAAACTCTACTTCCTGGCCCTCTTCTAAAGTCTTATAGCCATCACCCTGTATAGCTGTATGATGCACGAAAACATCATTACCATTCTCAGGAGTAATAAATCCATAACCTTTCTGGTTGGAAAACCACTTTACTTTACCTTTTGCCATTACTGCAATTCCTCCTTCCTTCTAAATTTTGGTAAACCTAGCTTAGTAGAAAAAACCGCAAGGCGCGTCGTTCTTGCTCCTTGCGGTTCAAGACTTCTACTACCTAATTTACCACTATGGTAAGTATACACTAAATTACCGGCTTGTCAACTAAAATTTAGCTAACCTGTCTATCCCTTTAAGATTATAGTAATCCAAGACCTTTACCTTGGCCTTGGATTCAGCTACCAGCCAATCATGGTATTTCTTCATAAAGCGCTCATGGTCGGCCTTTTTATTCCACTCATAAACCGAAGCATACTGGTTAAGGTAACCGTAGCGCTTCATTGTAAAATAAGCCACAAAACCTTTGGCCTTTTTAGTGTAACTGGCCCACATCAAGCTGTCTTTGCGGTATTTGGCTACTTCTTTGGGCTGGATCTGGAATAAAACCACGTGGATAAACATAGGACTTATTATACCCTATTACCCCAAAATTCCAATGAAATTCCAATGCGGGTTTGGAACCGGTTTCAACCGGTTCCAAACCCGCATTGGAATGGGAGCTTCTTACCATTCAAGCCTAATCCCGGAATCCACCCATCTTCCCGGTTGGGGTATGCCTTCTATCTCCTGGTAACCGACATTCAGGAGGTTCGTAGCTGAAATAAAGAACTCCGTATTTTTATTCAAATTGAAGTTGGCGCGGGCATTAAGCAGGAACCAGCCTGAGCGCCCGGGTTTCTGTTTATAGGTAAAGCCTACAGATTGCATGCCAAAAGGTAACTTAAATTTAAATTCGGCATTGCACAGGTGACGAGCATAATTTTGCCCGTATTTGAAAAGGTACCCGCTATCATTTCTAAACTTATTAATATAGGTATAGTTAGTATCTAGGCTTATGGCCCTATTTAGCTTTATTCCTAATTTAGTTTCTATGCCAAATACATCAGCTCCGGAGATATTCTGGGCCTGCCACGGTTTAACGGAATCAGTCTTTACCCAATCGATAAAATCATCCTCGCGGCGGAAAAATAGTGTCGGCCCAAAGGAGAAATCCTCTTTCTTGATTTCATAGCCGATTTCGTAATTCAGGGATTGCTCGGCGTTAAGGCTGGAATTACCTATAGTAGTGGGATCATTATAATAAAGTTCGGTAAAGGAGGGCACGCGCATATTACTTGAAATAGCGCAATGCAGGAAATTGAAAGGAAGGATTTCGTAACGCAAGGCCGCAGAACCGGTATAAGTATTATTAAAACCCGCATAATCATCCCAGCGAAAAGATAGATCCGAATAAAGCTGCGGAGTTAAAGTAACCGCGTCATCCAAAAAGATACTTTTATGCTCCCGGTTATGCCTGCCTAAGGTAGTGGAGGTAATCCGCTCATCTCCATATTCAAACCCGAGGCCTGCCTTGCCCAGCCTTAGAAGATCTTTCTGGATATATATATTCGGAGTATAGGTATCGTTACGATGATTCGCGACAAAACTGCTGCGCGCCCCTGTTTTATCCAGCATAAACTTATCAAAGTGCCTGCGCCAGATGAAATTCGGTTTGATAATAAGCCCGTCTTTATCCAAATCTAATCCGGCATCCAAAAGATAAGTCCGGGTCCACTCTTTGGAAGGATACCCTAACCCCGGAGTATAGAAATCATAGGCGCCAAAATCTTTTTTCTGATATCCGGCATTCAGATCAAATGTGCCTAGCGGCAAACCCAATGAAGAAACCAAACTTGTAGTGAATTTCTTGTAATCGGTATCTTCATAAAAACCTCCCGAATCTTCATTTTCTACGGATAGCCGGATGCCCAAATCTTTAATCTTATCGCTTAAGCTGAAAAGTTGGGAAAATGTCCCGTACTGGCCTCCGGACAATTCTAAAACGCATTTCTTCTCAGCCGGTTTTTTAACGACAAAATTAACTGCCCCTCCTATCGCGTCAGGCCCAAACATCGATGAAGAAGCTGACGGCAATACCTGCAATCTGGAAATATCGGCCCTGGTAAACGGAAGGTCCGAATTAAAATGAGCAGTCTGAGGATCATTGACCCGCTCGCCATTAAGCAAAATCAAAACATCCTGGAAACTTGAACCGCGCAAAGAATAATCTGTTTGTATTGCGTCATGCGGAGAACGGCTTTGCAAATCTATCGGAAGAGCACTTAACGCCTCTATCGGTGAGCTATAGGGGAGGTTTTCGAAATCTGCGGGATCTAAAGAATACTGCTCCAGGAGAAGACTTCTGTTTTTGGAAACTACGATTTTCTCCAGGATGGCCTCAGAGTTATCTTCTGCAAAAACAGGCAAGAATAATCCCGCTGCAATTATTATAAAAAGTAAAACGCGCCACTTTATCTTCTGCATAATGCATATTATAAAATAGCGCGTCTAATTGTCAACCAATTATATAATTATAGTTGACAGTAAATGGGGTCTGGCCCCATTTACCCTATCTGCAATGCACCACATCCCCAGCCATGACCTTTTCATTGATGCCGTTATCCTTACGGATAATCAGACCACCGTCAGTGTCTATATCGAGCGCCTCTCCCTCAATATGTTTATGCTGGCAATATACCTTTACCCTTCTGCCTAAAGTAGTATTATGCTGGCGCCATTTTTCCAAAATTGGGCCAGCTCCCTTCTTTTCCAAAACCAAATAATTTGCTTCAAGCTCCCGCAATATCTCTTGCAACAGGTTAACACGGCTCACTTCTTCTTTTTTTTGTTCCTTTAAAGAAGTAGCGGTGTTAATCAAAGACTTTTTATCGTTATTCACATTTATTCCGGAGCTGATAATCAAAAAATCTATCCTGTCGGTTTCGGCGATTACCTGCGTCAGTATGCCGCAGAGTTTCTTATTATTTATTAATATATCATTGGGCCATTTTATTTGAGTGTTGACTCCGGTAGAATTATTTATCGCTTCACAAATACTCACCGCGGCTAAAAGCGTCAGGATAGGCGCTTGTGTTGGAAGCATATCCGGACGCAAGATTAAAGACATATACAAGCCCTTATGCTTGGGAGAAAACCAGCTCCTGCCCAATCTCCCCTTACCTTTAGTTTGGGATTCAGCTAAAACCAGTGTTCCGCTTGAAGCGCCTTTTACCCCCAAATCCATCGCTGTGTCTATCGTTGAGGTAAGCGTATCAAAATAGAATATTTTCTTGCCAAAGATTTTGGTATTAAGCCCGCGCAATACTTCAAATTCAAATAACCTGTCGGGGCTAGACTCAAGATGATAGCCCAAATGCGGGACCGCCTCAATAACATACCCCTTATCTTTCAGTTCCTGTATATGCTTCCAAAGCGCCTGCCGGCTGATATTCAAGTGGCCGCTTATATCTTCACCGGAAATATAGCTTTCTTTTTTCTTTAAGAAATTTAAGATTTTATCCTGCATTATTTCTTTTCATATAGCGGAGACATAGCGCGCAGCTTCTCAACTACTTTAGGGAGGTTTTCCAATAAAAACTTAACATCCTGCTCTTTTGTCCATCTGCCCATGCTGATTCTAAGCGACCCATGGGCAGTCGCGTGGTCCAAGCCAATAGCTAAAAGCACATGCGATGGCTCAAGCGAGCTGGATGTGCAGGCAGAACCGGTAGATAGGGCTAAGCCCAGCATGTCCAGGCTTAAAAGCATAGATTCCCCTTCGATGTATTTTATGGAGAAATTTATATTATTGGGCAAGCGCCGGGTAGGATGGCCGTTAAGCCTGACTTCAGGTATTTTTTCAGGGATTTCTTTGATCAATTTATCGCGTAAAGATATTAAATATTTTGCTTCTTTGTCCATGCTCTTAGAGCATAACTCAATCGCCTTGGCCATGCCGGCAATACCTGAAACATTAGCAGTCGAGGCCCGCCGGTTGCTCTCCTGGTCTCCGCCGTATAGAAATCTGCCCATACGCGTGCCTTTCCTTATATATAATGCGCCTACGCCTTTAGGCCCATAAAATTTATGCGCCGAGAGCGACAAGAGATCGACATTCAAATCGTTTACATTGAGCGGGATGTGACCGACAGTCTGCACTGCGTCGGTATGAAAATAAATCTCCTTCTCTTTGGCGATTTCTCCGATCTGGGCGATTGGCTGGATGGAGCCAATCTCATTATTAGCATGCATAATGGAGATAAGAATGGTTTTATCGGTAATCGCCTTTCTTACCGCATCGGGAGAAACCAGCCCATTTCCGTCTACCCCGACATAGGTAACCCTAAAACCTCTTTTCTCAAGGATTTTGCAGGGCTCTGATATAGCGTGATGTTCTATGGCCGAAGTAATAATATGGTCGCCTTTACCGGCTAAGGCGCCAGCAACTCCGAAAATAACATTATTATCCGATTCCGTGCCTCCGGAAGTAAAAACTATTTCTCCGGCAGATGCGCCTAAAAAACCGGCCAAGATCGCGCGGCTATCCTCCAGGGCCTTTTTCGCTTCCTGCCCATAAGCATGAATGCTGGAGGCATTGCCGAACTTCTCGAAGAAATAAGGCTCCATTGCTTTGACAACCTCGGGATCGCAAGGGGCTGTTGCCGCATAATCTAAATATATTTTTTTCATCCTTTGGCTCCTCATCCTCTTCTAGCCCGCCCATCTGCTCCAGGCAAGCCTGGGCGAACACAAGCGGATCAAAAGTTCATTTCCCAATCGCCTCATTTAAGCTGCCGGTGCGGTAACCTTGTAAATCTACCGTTATATAATTATAGCCTAACTTTTTGAATTTGTCGACTAAGCTTTGGCCGATATTTACCAATTTGGGGATATCTTTTTTAGGCACCTCTACCCGGCAAAGCCCGTTATAATGCCTGACCCTGGCTTCTCTGAATCCCAACCCTCTTAAAATTTCCTCCGCCCTGCCAATACGTTCCAATGCGGGTTTGGAAATAGGGGTTCCGTAAGGGATACGCGAAGCCAAACACGCCAAACTCGGCTTATTCCAGGTAGATAAACCAATTTTTCTACTTAAAACCCGGATTTCGTCTTTATCCAGGAGCGCTTCCTGAAGCGGAGAGCGCACACCTAACTCATTCTTGGCTTTTGCCCCCGGCCGGAAATCAGATTTATCCGAAACATTGCTGGCGTCAAAAACAAATTTTAAGTTTATTTTGCGGGCAATTGTCTTCAGCTTCTTAAAAAGCTCTTTTTTGCAAAAATAACAGCGGTCAGGATTATTGGAGGTAAATTTTCTGTCGCTTAATTCGGACGTCTTAATTATCTTATGCCGCACGCCGATTTTACGGGCCATTTGTTTTGCCAGCTTTAACTCTGCATCAGGATAAGTAGGAGAGATAGCGGTAACTGCGATGATTTTGTCCTTGGGCAGCGCCAAGGAGGCGATTTTCAGTAAAAACGCGCTATCTACCCCTCCGGAGAAAGCAATTAAGCAAGAGGCGCTATTCTTAAGTATTCTTTTAAGCTCGAATAATTTGTTTTTAAGCTGCATTGGGCTTTTAGAAATGCGTTTCCATGGCGCGCGGGGGGCAAATCTTGACGCAGAGTTCACAGGCAATACATTTTTTATTGTTGAAAAGCACCTTTCGCGTCCCAGGATCAACTACAAGGGCTTCTGTCGGGCAAATTGGCACGCACACGCCGCAGTCTGTGCATTTCTTTTCGTTCCTCACCACATCCTGGCTTAAAGATTGGATACGCACTCCGCAGGATTGCAAGTATTCTACCGCCCTGTCAAAGTTTTCTCTCTTACCGGTCAATTCCAAGACCATTAACCCTTCTTCATTGGGGGTGACAAAAGCCTTGAGTATATTGAATTGCAGGTCAAATTCCCTGACCAGCTTATAGACTATAGGCTGATCAACCAAGCGGTGCGGAAAATGCAGGACTATTCTCTTAGAAACCATATTTACACCTCATTTCTAACTATGGGGCGCTCTTTAAGCGCTTTAAAGGCATAACCGGATTCTCTCCCCGGCAATTTTGCTACCGGCTCAGTTAAAAGGAAATCGCCTTTCTTGATCCAGGATTTTAGCTCTTCGGAAATCTCGCGGGCCTTGGAATAACTGGATAGGTTTCCGGTCGCCACCTCCTTGCCTTTAACAATTATCTTGCCGCTCTTAAGCTGCGCGTAATTTACCTCGCCTAAAGATTGAGCCACGCACTGTGGATAATTCTGGCTGTAATCTACGATTTGAGTATAGATATCTTCATCTTTTGCCGCGGCATGTAAAAGCGTTTCTTCGTCAAGAACAGGAATCGGAACACCGATACCCACAATAAGGGTAACTCCATAGCCAAGCATGCTGGCCCCCACAAGCCACTGCGCTTTCATTTGCTTTAAGTCGCCGATAACTGCCAAAGAGCCCGCGGGAGCAGACGGTACGGCGTTCTCTTTACGCGCTACTTGAGGGTTATGCTGTGTCCCCTGCCAGGCGACATAACCTATGCCGCCGCCTAAGAATATCCTGGTCCCGATGCCGATCTGACGGTATTCAGGGTCTTTAAGCAAAGGCGAAAGCTGCCCGGCCGAACAATAGTTTGCGTTTCCCAGGCTTGGCCTTAACATACCCATATAAGTATAGATAGTCTTATCCGATAAATTGACTGCCACATTATAGTTTTGATACGCATTACGGATATTAAACAATACCGCCTCATTTAAGTCTTTTATATTAATAAGCGTTTCTATTTTCTTGCGCGGATAGCAATCGGTCCCATAAGCGCTAGCTTCTAAGCGGACGTCACGGCCAGCCGCTAATTCCTGGATAACATGGGCCCCTCCGTATTTAAACTCTCCCGGATACACCTTATTGCGCGGGTCATTATCGGCAAGAGCGGTCGCGCCGAGATAAACATCCGCTGCCGCAAAACCGGTATAAGCCGGGACATCGTTAAGAACGCAGGTCCCGCCGCCGATTTTTATCCGGGGCTTGGAATGCCCGATATTAAAATAGGCCCCGCTTGAACACATAGGGCCGAAGGTCCCGGTCGTAACAACATCAACCTCCTGCGCCGCTTTCTTGGCGCCCTTCTTTTCGACCAAAGCAATGGCTTCTTCGGCAGTGACCACGACTACTTCGCCTTTTTTAATTTTTTCGTTTATCTCTTTAATTGTTTTCATAAGTTACCTCAAATAATTATATGGCTACGACCTCTTTTACCTCCGGCACATCCTGTTTGATAATCCGTTCAATCCCCATTTTCAAAGTCATCTGGCTCATCGGGCAACAACCGCAGCTTCCCTTAAGCCTTAGTTTCACTACGCCGTCAGAGGTAACTTCAATCAACTCCACATTACCGCCATCAGCTTCAAGCATGGGCCTGACCTTCTCTAGCGCCTTTTCGACTCTATCTCTCATTTAGTTCTCCTTCCTAGAATAACTTCTTACCCGCCGCAACGGGCGGCTGAAGCCCCGCTACAGCTTTTCATAAAATCACCACTATCGCCCTATCAGGCAAAAAGGCCCGTGCTTAAGTAACGTTCGCCCGTATCCGGTAAAATTATAACTATTAATTTTCCTTTGTTCTCTTTTCTCCTGGCGACTTCCAGGCCTGCAAAAGTAGCTGCGCCGCTGGATATCCCGGCTAAGATACCTTCTTCTCTGGCTAATCTTCTTGCGGTTTGGATGGCGTCATCATTAGAAACCCGGATTACTTCATCAACAATCTTTAAATTCAGGACCCCGGGGACAAACCCGGCGCCTATGCCCTGGATTTTATGGGCGCCCGGCTTAGCGCCGGATAAAACCGCCGAATCCTCCGGTTCGACCGCGACAGCCTTAAACGACGCCTTTTTCATTTTTAAGGCCTCGGCTATGCCTGTAATTGTGCCGCCTGTCCCGACACCCGCAATTACAATATCAACTTTTCCTTCGGTATCGCGCCAAATCTCCTGAGCTGTGCTGCGGCGGTGGATGTCCGGATTTGCCGGATTCTCAAATTGCTGCAAAATGAAATAACGCTTATCGCTTTTGGCTAACTTTTCCGCCTTCTTTACTGCCCCCGGCATGCCTTCGGCTCCGGGAGTCAGGATAATTTCGGCGCCAAAAGCGCTCAAAAGCTGGCGGCGCTCAAGGCTCATTGTTTCCGGCATGGTTAAAATCAATTTATAACCCTTTACTGCCGCGACAAAAGCCAAAGCGATCCCGGTATTGCCGCTGGTCGGCTCAACGAGAACAGTCCCGATTTTAATCTTGCCGTCTTTTTCTGCCTGCTCAATCATATTCAGGCCAATCCGGTCTTTAACCGAAGAGCAGGGGTTAAATGACTCCAGCTTTACCACAACAGAAGCTGCGGAATCTTTAGTTAAACGATTAAGCTTAACTAACGGGGTATTGCCGATTAACCCTGTAATATCTTTAGCTATTTTCATTTAAATTTGATAGGTGAATGTTTTGCTATTCTTCTTTGATCTTTTTAAAAGATCTTCAAAGGTTATGCCGTCTATGATTTTAGCGGTAGAATTGCCGACCTGGCTCCAAATGCCCCTGAACACACAAGACTCCACATCATGGCAGCCTGAATATTTCTTATCTACGCAGGCAATAGGCCCGATCGGCCCGTCAATAAAACGGACTACCTCTCCTAAGGTAATCTTCGCCGGATCTTTAGCCAAAGAATACCCCCCGACTTTACCGCGCCTGCTCTCCACAAAGTGCGCCCGCTTTAAGTCTAAAAGTATCTGCTCCAAGAACTTCGTGGGGATATCCAGGCGCTTGGATAAATCATTTATCGCAACCGGCCCGTTGCCGAAATAGCCGGCCAAAGCAAGGAGCGTTTTTAAAGCATAATCGCCTTTATAAGTTATCTTCATGCGTTAATACCATACATTACCCCCCAAGGGGGTTTTAAAGGATTCATTCATCCTATATAATCCCTATCATAATAGTAGAGTATACAAGATAAATTACATTTGTCAAGTATTTATTTTCTCAAGCCTCTTTATCTTATTCCAATTGGCGATAATCTGGCGGGGGGAACTCACTTTAAGATTACCGAATACATGCGGGTGCCGGCGCTTAATCTTCTTGAGCAGGGTGTCGATTACGTCTTCGATATCAAACAGCTTATTTTTTGAAGCGATCTGGGCGTTAAACATCACATGCAAAAGTATATCCCCCAGCTCTTCTTTCATATTGGCCGGATTGCCCTTTTGCGCCGCGCAAATAAACTCCTCTACTTCTTCCCTTAAATCCCTAACCAGGGTTTTGTGCGTTTGTTTTTTATCCCAATTGCAACCTTTAGGCCCGTGTAAAGTAATGAATATCTTTTTTAGTTCATTGAATTTTGTCTTTTTCATCTTATTAATGCCGGGATAAATAACGAAAGGCCGACAGGCAGGCCTTGGAGCCTTCTCCGGCGGCAATGATTATTTGTTTTCCCGGCACGTCCGTTACGTCTCCGGCGGCAAAAATTCCCGGGATATTCGTTTCATTCCGGTTATTTATTTTGATCTCACCCAAGCTGTTCTTTTCCAGGACGTTAGCAAAATCCGAATTAGGGATAAGCCCGATCTCAACGAATATGCCTTCTACGGATAACCTTCTTTCTTGTCCGCCATTTTTTACCGTAACGGCGCTGACCATTTTATCCCCCGATATGGCAAGGAGATTTGAATCATTTAGAATTTCTACATTGCTCATTTTCTCTAACTTCTGGCGCATAACTTTATCGCCTCCAAGCTCAAGGGTATTATTAATAATATACGCCTGGCGCGCTATCCTTGCCAATTGCAAGGCCGCATCCAAAGCGGAATTTCCTCCTCCGATAACCGCAACAACCTTATCATTAAAAAGCGGGCCGTCGCAAGTCGCGCAATAACTTACGCCCCTATTCTTGAATTCTTTTTCTCCCGGGACACCCAGCTCCTTTGAGCGTTTTCCGGTGGCAATGATTATGCTTTTGGCCCGGTATTCTTTCTCCTTGTTAGTCTTAAGCGTAATTATTTCTTGCTCCTTTTTTATTTCGGTTACGCCTTCAGCCTCTCTGACATTGGCATCATAACTACGCATATGCTCCTCGAATTTACGCACCAGTTCCGGGCCCGTAACAAACTGATACCCGGTATAATTTTCAATATCGCCGCTCCAGGCGGTCTGCCCGCCGATATCTCCGGTGATAACCAGAAAATCCATTCTTTTGCGCGCAGCATAAACGCTGGCGGTAATTCCCGCCGGGCCCGCGCCAACGATAATAAGATCGTAAATTTTCATATCCCTAAAGCTGCCTTGATCCGTTCTTTATCAAATCCGACGATAATTTCGCCTTCGATGTCGATTACCGGCACGCCCATCTGCCCGCTTTTAGCAACCATTTCATCGGCTTTTAAGCGATCGGAACCCACATCATAATCCTCAAACGCCAAGTTATTGTCTTTCAGGAATTGCTTGACCCTTATACACCACGGACAAGTTGGGGTGCTGTAGATTTTTACGTTTTTCGCCATGCCTGCCTTTCTAAATCAACTTCTTCAAACCCAGAAGCTGTTTTAAGTGTTCCTCTTCCTGCATAATCAAGGACTCGATTATCTTATGGTCGTATTCGGGAACAACCCTTTTCATTGAGGAGTAGAAAACGATAGATTCCTGCTCAAAACGGATGGCTGTTTCAATGGCCTCCTTATCGCTTTTGATGCCCCTGGCAATATCTTCGCCTCGGCCCTGCTGCGTAAAAACATGCTCTCCGGCCAGGGCCTTCATGTAACCAAGATAATCTCCGGCATCCGGGCCTTGAGGCTCGGCTCCTTGCGTCTTATCCAGAATGCCCTGAAAGACCTTCGAGTGCTTTTCCTCCTCGCCGGCAAGAAACCTGAAAACCTCTCGCGCCTTTTGATTTCCGGATTGCTTTAGGAGCGTATTATAAAAATCGCGTCCGTTATTCTCAATCTGGATGCCGATTTCAACTATCTGGCTTCCCGCAAAGATATTTCCCATGCAATCCTCCCTATTTTAAATGGCGCGGAGTAAGGTCAACCACTTCATCTATATCAACAACAATCATATGTTCCGGTTTGGGAAGCAGGGCTTCCGGATGGACGGGATAAGCCTTAGCCCCCTCGCGGATATTCTCAAGCAGCCTCTGCGTCAACCTGCCGGTAAGACTATCCTCCCAAGCCCTGATTATCTGCGCGTCCAACTCTTTTTGGGATAAAATCCGGGCTATCCCCTTAAGGCAGAAACCGGCAAATCTGCGCTCATCAAAAGCGGTAATACTGACGTGGCGATTGTTTTTTAAATTCTGGAAGGTTTTGCCTCTATAGGCGTCCAATAAATAAATGCTTCCGCCCTTATCTATCTTAACTATGCCCTTGCATGAGCTATGCGGGAACCCTTTACTGTCGATACTGGAGACCACCACGCAGCCCTGTTTCTGGAAAAACCGGATAACTGTCTCGCTAAGGAACCCCATTTATTGTTGCAGCTCTAGAATTCTTTTTTCAATAAGCTGTTTGTGTTTTTCTTCTTCGTTCATCAAAAAAGTAAAAATCTCTTTTGTTTCGGGGTATTGAAAAATAAATTTCTCGTAAGTATTCTTGGCTTCAATTTCTTTCCCCAGCGCAAACTCCAAAGCTTCTACCGGCCCCATTATTTGCCTCCTTTTACCGCGGCGGAAAAATTCCTGCCGAATTCAATGCAACCCTCTAAATCATTTTTATCTGGCATATACTTTACCTGCAACCCGCTTAAGGCTAAATTGATGCCGGTTTCTTTGATTATGGCCTCCATTTGCTTGACTGCCCCTGCGGCCCAGCCATAAGAACCAAAAACCGCGGCCAACCTGTTTTTCGGTTTAAGCCCGCGGATAAAATCAAGAAAACCGGCTATATTAGTTAACATGCCGTTATCATGCGTCGAGGAACCGAATATAAACCCTCTTGCGTCCAGCATTTCCTTGATTACCTCGGTGCGGTCAGAAACGGTTATATCGAATAATTTTACGCTTACTCCTTCTTTTTCGATTCCTTCGGCTATTTTACGGGCCATTTTCCCGGTCGCCCCCCACATTGTTTCATAAACCAGCACTACCTTTGCGGCAGTTTCATTCTTTGCCCAACTCGCATATTTATCCACTATCCGCATGGGCTCTTTACGCCAGATTACCCCATGGCTGGGAGCGATCATTTCTATCGGCAGGTTCATTTTCCTGACTTCTTCGATTTTTTTCAGGATAACCGCGCCCAAGGGCCAAAGTATATTGCCGTAATACTTGGCTGCCTCATCCCAAACTACGCAAGGGTCAAGCTCGTCGGCGAACCTCTCTTGAGACGCCAGATGCTGGCCAAAAGCATCGTTGGGCAAAAGCAGCGCTTCTTCCGGGCAATAAGTAAACATGCTGTCGGGCCAATGGATCATCGGGGCTTCTAAAAACATCAGGTTCCTTTTGCCTAATTTCAATTTATCTGCGGAGCTGACTACCTGAAAATCCCAATTTCCATAATAATAGCGCTCTAGCCCTTCCTTACACTTCTCGGTCCCGAAGATTTTGGCGCCAGGAGCCAACTTCATAATTTCAGGAAGCGCGCCGCTATGGTCTGTTTCGACGTGGTTGGCGATAATATAATCAATTTTATTTACAGGTACAACCTGTTGAATGTTCTCGATGAGCTCGGCCGAAAAAGGCCCGAAAACCGTATCGATCAGGGTAATTTTATCATCAATTATCAGGTAAGCGTTATAAGAAGATCCGCGTTTGGTGGTATAGGTGTGGCCGTGAAAGTTGCGTACGTTCCAATCCACAACTCCCACGGAATAAATATCCGGCAATATTTCCAAAACTGCCATGTCTTTTCTCCTTCCCCGCCTGCTCAAAGAACAGGCTAATATCCTTGAAAATTTTCAGTAATTATGCTTGTTTTGGCTAAACCCAATTCTTCCTTGAGTATTGCCTCCATTGCCTTGACCATTTGAGGAGGGCCGCAAAGGTAGAACTTCCTCTTCAGGTAATCGCCGGCTTCATCCTTGATTACCTGCGCGTTGATTAACCCGGGCACGCATTTAAAACCCGCGGCGGATTCGCAAAGCACATGGACTACCTTTATTTTCGGGTAAACCTTTTGCATCGCGTCAAAATCATCTTTAAATATAATATCTTTCATTGAACGGTTGGCGTAAATTAAAACCATATCAATACCCAAGCTCTTATCTACGGCGTATTTGGCTATGCTCCTTACCGGGGTAATGCCGATTCCCCCGGACAAAAATGCTATATCCGTGGCTGGTTCGCTCAAAATGAATTTGCCGAAGGGATACTGGACATTGACGCTATCCCCCGGCTTAAGCTGGCCCAGGGCCCTGGAAAAATCGCTTTCGGTCAGCTTCTTGGTAAATTCCAAATAACCCTCTTCTGTCGGAGAGCTGGATATGGAAAGGTACCTTTTTAAATCCGGATTATTTTGCAGCGTAACCGAAAGAAACTGCCCCGCCTTAAAATCTATCTTATTGCCTGCATCAAGACGAACGCTCTTAACGTTATAGGACCTTTGAATAATCTCTTTAACTTTCAAGGATAGCTCTTGCGCCATTTAAATCCCCATTGAGTCAATTATCCGGGCCATGATAAAATCGTTCTCGGTAAGTCCGCCTGCCGCATGCGTCGTGAGCGTAACCTTTAATTTGTTATAAACCAAAGCCATCTCGGGATGGTGCCCTTGTTCTTCGGCAATAACCGAAAGCAAATCAAGAAAATATTTTGCTTCGCTAAAATCCCTAAATCCGAATTCCTTGCTTATCTTTTTCTCTCCCTCCAGGATCCAGCCAGCAAGCCCAACGAGTAATTCCTTGGGCCTGCCTGGAGGCAAAGCCAAAACCGCGCCTGCGCAAGGCTTACAATGACCTATTGATTCCTGCTTTACTGTTAACGGCGGGCTCTTAAGGACTACTTCGAGATTCGCCAACGCATCTTCGTAATCTACGGCTTTGGTTAATTCCGGGGCAATTTTGAAATAACGTAAAATGTCGTTTTTATCTACGATTAGCACCGCGCGGGCCAAAAGGTTTAACTCTTTAATCAGCAAGCCGTAGTTTAAGCCAAAAGATGAATACTTATAATCTGAAAGCACCGATTCATTCCGGATCTCGTTTAAGGAACAAAACCTGCTTTGGGCGAAAGGAAGATCTTTGCTTATCCCCAAAACTACTATATCAATTGAGAGGCCAGCGGCTTTTTTATTGAATTCTTTGACCTGCAAGTCGCATACAGGCGTATCTAATGAAGGAAACGAACTGATCAGCTTGACCTTGCCCCTGAAATCAGATAATCCCGCCTCTTTCAGGCCCTGGGAAATAACCCTGAAATCAGGAGCCATGCTCCCCGCATCTATACGCCTACCTACCAAAGTAAGAGGACTGCCATTAAAGGTTATTTTTGACGGCATAGTTTCTTTCTTTTAGGCCTTTTCGAACATATCCTTGCCTACGCCGCATTCGGGGCAAACCCAATCCGCCGGAAGCTTATCAAAAGGCGTCCCTGCCGCAATGCCTGAACCGGAATCCCCTTTGGCGGGATCATAAATATACCCGCACACCGTGCACCTGTATTTATCCATGCCAAGCTCCTTTCAAATATTTGTTAAACAACTCAGGCGCTGCCATTAAAGACAGCGCCTGAGCTTAAAACTACTTCTTCTTGGACTTTTTCTTTTTCTTTTTTGTCCCGCAACCGCAACCACAACTCATATCTCACCTCCTGTTTTATTTACACAAAACACCCTTTTCATGCCCATCCAAAGCGCCGATTGATTTTAGATAAAGCTTCTTTCGGATTACCGAAGAAATATTTCTGAAAATAAAGGCCGGCGGAGTTGAGACGATATAAATGCCCTGGATATTAAGATACAGCAAAAGAAGCGGCCTGGCAACTGCTTTTTGCTCAAACTTGGCCACGGCCTTAAATAAGCGCCCGCGATAAATACGGGTATCCTCAATCAGGGCACAGGTAAAACGCGCCTTTAATATCCCCTTCATCCCGGCTGGGATACCTACCGGCCGGGCTGCTTATTCTTTGATTTCAACAAAGATGCTACGCTGATTGCGCCTAATTCTTTAAATACGTAGCGCTCGATTTTAGCGATCTTTTTTCTCAACGGACAAAATTTCTGGTCTGGACAGGCCAGCCTATGCAGAAAACATTCATTTAACCTGAATTGGCCCTGGAACACCCGCATTATATCCGTCAAATATATGTTGGACGGGTCCCCGGCCAAACGAAACCCGCCGCATTGGCCCCTGACAGACTTAAGTATCCCCTTCTTATTCAACGACTGAAGTATTTTTCTTAAGAAAGGCCCCGGGACGCGCAGTTCGGCGCACAGTTGCGCAACAGAAAATATCTCCTTCCCGCGCCCGGAGATAAAACATAGCGACCTTAAAGCGTAATCAGTCTCCCTGGTTATTAATTTCATTATTGGCCCATTAAGTAACGCCTGAAGTTAACGGGTAGTTTAGAGTCGTGCCCAGGACAAAATACCGCAGCCCTCTTTACAATGAGCAACCGGACGAATCATGTACCTAATAGTCAGGTCCATTTTGTCCTCCTTTCCGCCTGCTTAAAGGACAGGCTTACTTGATAAGTAAATGATACTATACTTGTATCAATTGTCAAGTATAATTTGCGGCTTACCGTGGAAAAAAGGGGGGCGTTTCTACTTTTCTAAGTTTAGTTCTGGAAAAGTAGAAACGTCCCCCTTTTTAAAAAAGCTTGAATTACAAAAAACTTCTTATATAATTCTCTTTATGAAAAGGCTCGTAATTTTTTTAATGCTACTGGCAATAATTTTTATCTCATCGGGAGAGCCTTTTGCCGAAGAAGAAAAACCCAAAAGCCTTGCAGGCATCGAATTTTTGGCTGGCTTTTCTTCGGGCGAACTTGTCCGCGGGCAACGCAGTTATATGATGGCCCCTATTAGCGTTGCTTTCGATTTTAATATAAAGAACTGGATTAAGAAAATTGGTTTTAACCCTGCGCAACTCTTTCAATTCCAGATAGAACCATTCGCGGGATTTATATCAAGCCCAAAAAATAACTTGGAGACAGGGGCGATTTTCTGGCTTAAGATGGGGTTTGTTCCGGATACGTGGAAACTACAGCCTTACGGGAAATTGGGCGTCGGCCTTGATTATATGACTTTACATACGCGCGAGCAATCCACTCAATTTAATTTCACCGAGCAAAGCGCTTTAGGAATGCATTATTATTTCAACGGCACTACCGCTTTTACCCTAGAAGGCCGCTGGCGGCACCTTTCCAATGCAAGCATAAAGCAACCTAACCATGGCTTTAACTCCTATAGCCTGGTCACCGGGATCTCTTATAAGTTCTAGGCTCATTATTAATCTAAGAGGAAAGAAATATTTCTAAAGTTTCTTTATTGCCTTGGAGAGCGCCTCTTCAAAAAGGTCAACCCCCAGATCAATTTCTTCTTCCGTGATATAAAAAGACGGTGCCATAGTAAAAACATTTTTGTAATAACCGCCGATATCTAATACCAGGCCGCGTTTTTTACCGCCTGCGCTAAGGTTCCCCTCCAAGCCTATCTGCGCTATTTTATCGGCTAGCTCCTTGCTGGGGGTGTAGCCGTCTTTCTCGCACATCTCAACGCGTATGGCTAATCCCAGGCCGTCGACATCGCCAATCTGGGGGTATTTCTTCTGCAACCTCTTAAGACGGCTAAGAAAATACTGGCCTTTCTTGGGCACCTCTACCGCAAAATTGGAGTCTTCAATCAACTTCATCACCTCTAAACCGACCGCGGTCCCCAAAGGATTGGAGGAAAATGTCGAATGGGTGGAACCCGGAGGGAATACATCCGGAGAAATAAGTTTTTCTTTTGCCCAAATCCCGGAAATAGGGTTAAGCCCGTTGGTCAGAGCTTTACCGAAAACCATTATATCCGGAGTTGCGTTAAAATGCTCTATGGCCCAAAGCTTGCCGGTCCTGAAGAAGCCCATCTGTATTTCATCGTCAACAAAAAGAATCCCATACCTGTCCAGGATTTCCTTCAAATTCGAAAAGTAGTCCTGAGGGGGTATAATATAGCCTCCGGTGCCCTGCACCGCTTCAACATAAAAGGCGGAAAATTCGCATTTATTTGACTTCTTATTAACTACCGAATAATATTCGGTCTCGAACAATCTTTCGAATTGTTTTAGGCAATAAAGGCCGCAAAAATCTTTCTTTTTATCATAAGGGCACCTAAAGCAATACGGAAAGGGGACAAAATGCGCCCTATCCCCAAAATGCCCGAACCGTTCCCTGTAACGAAAACTCGAGGTAATCGCCGAGGCGGCCAAGGTCCTCCCGTGATAGCCGCCCATGAAAGCAAAAACGAGGCTGCGCCCCGAATGGTTCCTGACCAGCTTAAGCGAATCTTCCAGCGCGCTTGAGCCGCCGACATTAAAATGCACCCTTCCTTTCTCTTCGAAAACCATTTCATTCCTGCGGCCGATCTTAGCGGCTAATTGGATCTTTTCTGCGTGTAAATACTGACAGGCCAGTTGGGGAAGAGTATCGATTTGTTTTTTCAAGGCGTCATTCAGGCGTTTATTCTTATACCCAAAGTTAACCGCCGAATACCACATCTGTAAATCAAGAAATTCAACTCCGTTATTATCGTATAAGAAACTTCCCTCGGCGGAATTAAATATATTGAGCTTATCCGCGTAATGCACCGTATCTCCCCAGGAACAATATTTCTCCTCCAGTGCCAAAAGCCCTTCTGAGGCAATCGGGGCTTTACCATTAGTTTTGGTTTTTTTACTCGCTAGCTTTTGGTTCATTCAAAACTCCTTTTAAAGTAATTATATACGTCTTTTAAAGACTCGTAGGCGAAACAAGTAAGTTTTTTTTCCTGAAAGTACTTAAGCAGGTCATCTTTGGCAAATACGAGGTCAGCGTATTGCGACGGGCATATATCCGAACGGCCGTCCCCCACATATATTATTATAGAATCGGCGGAAACATTTGCCAAGAGGTTTTTTGTCTTGCAATGGGCGCAAACCTGGCATTTATTACTCCTAAAAGGAAAATAAGGGATAAGCTTGCCTCTGGTAAATTTAAACCTATTGGAATAAACTTTCAGGTTCCCGATGGAATGAAAACCTAATATGCGTTTCAATATATAATCAAAGTTATCGCTTAACACTATCACCTTTACATTGCTCGCGGATAACGAAGTGACTATTTTCTTGAAATAAGGATCCAGCTTTATCCCGGATAAATACTTATCCAGCGCCTGCTTGGTGATGCTGATCCCGTTAATCTGGCCTTCAAGGCAGGCATGGGAACCAATCTTTCCTTTACGCCAGTCCTTCTCCAGCTTAACCCATAGGTCATCACGGGAAAAACGGGGAAGCATGCTGTCAAAAACATCGCAGGTGGCTATGGTATTATCGAAATCAAAAAAGATAACGCATTTTTCCGGATTTATTATCTTCAACCCCGCACCTTCTTCCATGCCCTATATATACACCTATATTTATGCCCCAAACACTCCCGGGACTTCTTGCCGGCAATAAGCGCACTTGCCATTCATAATATTATACTCCAAAATATTAAAATATTCCCGTTTAATCAATACCTTCTTGCATCCGGGGCAAACTGTATCATTTCCATAACCGCTGACATTACCTATATAAACAAAACTCAACCCCGCGTCCTGGCCTATAGCCTTGGCCCTTTTCAGGTCCTCTTCAGGGGTTAAACCGTATTTACGGAATTTATAATCGGGATGAAAACGCGAAATATGCCAAGGCATGCGCTTATCGATTCCCGAGATAAAGTTGGCGATACCGGCTAACTCTTTATCAGAATCGTTTTCTCCCGGGATAACCAAAGTAGTCACCTCTATCCAGATGCCCAATTCTTTCATAAGCCTAATCGAATCCATTACCGGCTTTAAGCTGCCCGCGCAGTGCTTTTTATATGAATGGTCATTAAAAAATTTAAGATCGACATTAGCGGCATCCAAATACGGCTTAATCATAGAAATACAATCTTTAGTCATATACCCGTTAGTAACAAAAATATTGCGAAGATTTAGCCTTTTAGCCGCCCGGGCAGTCTCATAAGCGTATTCGAAGAAAACGGTCGGTTCGGTATAGGTATAAGATACGCTTTTGCAGCCATTCCTTAAGGCTTCAGCCGCTATATCCTGAGGGAGGAATTCTTCTTCTCCTAAGCCTGTGCCGGATTTAGCGGGCTGCTGGGAAATCTCCCAATTCTGGCAGAATCCGCAACGGAAATTACACCCTGACGCCGCTATTGAAAAGGTATTTGAGCCGGGTAGAAAATGATAGAGCGGTTTCTTTTCTACCGGATCAATTTGCGCGGCAACCACATTTCCGTAGGCATAGGTATATAAAACCCCGTCCACATTTTGCCTGACCCCGCAAAAACCGAATTTATGTTCTGCGATTTTGCAATGGCGGGAGCATAAATAACAATGCGCAATCTTTTTGTCTAATTTCTCGTAAAGTAAGGCTTCTTTCATCGCCTGTTACCCCCGGCATCATGCTTTATTTATTCTCCGGCGCCTTAATGCCCGGAAAGATAATGGATAACCATAGGCTCAAATATTCACAGCCTTAAAAGCTGAAGCCTTTCCTCGTCAATAGGAGTAGTTTCCACAAAACAGGTTTGCGCCTTATGGGTATAAAATATTTTAGCGCCCGCAGCTTTGTTTAAATCGCAATAAACGCAGGCTATTTGAGCGGATAGCCGGATCAGCTCATCGCTAAACTCTCCCCTGCCCAGGCAAGAGGGGCCGGCGGTAAATTCATCCGGCGAAAATAAATAGTCGCTTCCTAAAGCAGATTCTTCCAACTCTTTATTCTCTTGTTCGTTGCGCCCGACAATCAACCTTGCATCTTCGGACAACCTGAAATGCCTGCCTATTTTTAACAATTTCACGTTCTCCAGGCTTAATTGCCGGCGGCCTATCAAATCCTTCAACCTGCGAGAGAAATTATTGTCGGTCAAAAGGCATCCACCTGAAGCATTGGGATAATTTATTATATTGAATCTTCCGGCTAAGCTCATCTGCGGCCTTCGCCCCCTGCCGCTAATCTTAAACAGCCTCTGACGCTTAACCCAGCCATTTTCCTCCGGTAGAGTCTCCGGGAGTAACCCCGCGCATAAAGGCCTAAGCAACAAACCGCTTAACCCGCTCTCTTTCTCAATAGTATCCAGCGCTCTCCTGTGCTGCGACATCGGCCTCTGGCCCAAAACTTCCCCGGTAACCACAAATTGCGCCGCAAGCCTGCGCATCGACTCTCTTGCCTTTCTTAACATAAAAATCTTGCAGTCTATGCAAGGATTCATATTTGAACCAAACCCATATTTAGGCTTTAAAACCAACTCCAGGAAATCGGCGCTTATATCAACTACTTCAAGCTCCTCGTTTAAGCTCTCTTTTACCAACGCGCCAATTGCCTTACCCTGGCGCTCGCCTTTACTGCGCTGGCAAAATGGAATATTGAAATTCAAAGGGGATACCTTAACCCCCTCTTCTTGAATAATCCTGGCCGCCAGGATGCTGTCCAAACCGCCTGAAATCAGAGCAATAGCCTTCATAGATCATAAAATGAGTTTTTAAATTAGTGGAGAGGATACCCTAACCCCCTAAAAGCACCTTGGCTAGCGCCATGAACATAACCCCGAACAAGAAAGAAATAAATGCCAGAGTTGCCCGGGCTTGATCCTTTTCTTTGTGTATCTCCGGGATAAGGTCGGAGGCAGCTATATAAATAAACCCGCCGGCAGTAAGAGGCATTATAAAATTAGAAAAACCGTGGATAGAATCAGAAATAAAATATCCTGCTAAAGCCCCGATAATTGCCGCTAAGGCAGATATAAAATTATAAAACAGGGCCCGTGAACGCGAAAAGCCCCCGTAAATAAGCACGCCAAAGTTCCCTAACTCTTTGGGAATCTCATGCAGGATAATCGCCAGAGTCGTAGCTATGCCCAGCTTAATCGAAATAACGAAGCTGGCGGAAATTGCGATACCATCAATGAAATTGTGCAGGGCTTCCCCAAAAAGGTTCAGGTATGTAAAGGCGTGGATGCTGCAATCTTTATCGTGGCAATGGCGCCAATGAAGATATCTCTCCAAAAGGAAAAATAAGGTTAGCCCGGATATCAAATAACTAAATACGGCCGTGCTATTGGTTTTCTCTAAAGCTTCCGGGAGGATATGCAGGAACGCGCTGCCGATAAGCGCGCCGGCGGAGAAACCGATAAAACAAAAAATAATTTTATGCAACAGCTCATCCCTTATCGCTAACGTAATTATCCCGACAAGCGAAATAATGCTTACAAGGAACGTGCTTATAAGAATCCAGCCTAAAACCATTTTTTATCGGGCCAAAAACAGCCTCTTAGCCTAAATTTGGTTTTCTTCCCTTATTAGCCTTTTTGGAACGCCAATTAAGTTTTCCCCTGCGTTTGCGTTTTCCCATTTTTATCCCCCTTATAATAGCCTGCCGGGACCTTTTGCACAATATAATTTATAGCCCCGACAATACACTTATGGATGGCTTCCCCCATAGGCACATTAGCATAGGCGCTTAAGCGCTCATTTAAACCGGCTTCATCATAATGAAGGCCCCTATGCCCTGCTCCGTTATCAACAGCCTGTCCCGAAATGCGCTCTGAAAACAATACCTTTGACGAAGCCGCGTCAACAATACGAATGTTTAAAGTTATCGCCGCTTTGTCCGTCACTGCTCCTAATAAGCTGCCCAATGTGCCGCTGGCAGAACTTCCTCCGCCGCCAACGCCTGCGCTTCCCCCTGTTATAAGCGGATCAAATTCCACTACTTCGGCGGCAATAATTAAACCGAAACCCTGATCGGGGTAATCCTTAGGAGATGAAACCACCTGAAAACGATTAGTCTCGTTCAATCCTTCCACCAGCATGTTCCGCAAATCAGTGTTCATTTCGGCGGTAATATTAGCTGTTTTAATCTCAAAGTCGGCGACGATTACGCTCGCTTTCGGCCCGGAATACGCAGGGAAAAATGTTGAGCCTATAAAATCATCGACAAACTGGACAGGTTTGTTTAAAACCGCGCAACCCGCCAGGGTCAAACTCAAAAGGCTCCACCCCATAACCAAGCAATGCTTAAATTTCATTACAGCAAAACCTCTATCGGGCTAAAAACCAAAACACCCTTTTCTTTCTTTAAACGCTCCCCCGCAATGCCAGCTCCGGATTCCGGGCCTTTCTTAAAAAAGCGCCCGCGTCCCTCCTTTGGCTTAATACCCGAAAATCTCTATCGAGGGATTAAAGGCAGGGTTTTTAGAATCCCTGCCTTATTGTTATATCAAAAAATTTATATTATTGGTTAATTTAGCTGGGTTGGCCTGCTACATCCGGGTTGTTTACCGCTGGCGCGCCTTCGGATTGCTCCAAACTGATGCTTTTGGCCATATTTTTGCCGTCTTGAGAAATGTAATCAACGCTAAGGTTATCTCCGGGACGGATCTCTTCCAAAGACTTCACATTATCATAAGTAGTTAAGTTATCTACCGCAAGGACAACTTCTTTTTCCTGGTCAGTTTCATAATCAAGGTGCTTAAGGGTAAGGGTTTTACCCTGCGCATCTATTCCTGTAACCTCACCCCAAACCCATTGCGTGTTTACATCGCTGTTCTCTTGCTGGCTTGCCGTATCCGCAGTTTGAAGGCCTGTTATTTGGTCTTCGCCTAAAGTTAAGCCTGCGCTAACCAATATTAAAACTGTTAAAACCCCGGCTATTTTTAATTTCATAAATGACCTCCTAGGAATGGACAAATCTTACCACGAACAAAGGCTCTTGTCAAGAAGACTAAGGCCCGACAACTTTTTACAAAATCTCTTCAAGCCGTTTTCTCAGGCTCAGGTAAACCGAGGCTGCCGCTATCGACTTCAGGAAATCCCCAAGCACAAATGGAACGAATCCCATAACGAACGCCTGGGTTACGGAAATTCCCAGGCTGGCCTTAAGCCAGAGAGACCCGGACAATAAAATGGCTGCGCTGGATATGCAAAACACCAGCGCTACCGCAAGGTAGCTTTGTTTTAGCCGTTTAATTGCAACTGCCGTAAAAATAGAGGCCGGGATAAACCCGAGGAGATATCCTGCCGTAGGCGAAACAAGATAAGCTAAACCGCTAGCTGCCCCGGTAAATACGGGTAAACCCGATACTCCCAAAAAGACGTATGCCGCCTGCGCGGTTACGCTTAATTTTTTGCCCAGGAGCGAAGCGGATAATAGGACAAAAAAAGTTTGCAGGGTAATCGGGACCGGCGTAAACGGCAAAGGTATGCGCACAAAAGCCCCCAGGCTCATTAAGGCCACCGCAGAAAACACCATAAAAGACCCGCAGACTTGCTTACTCGCCATAAATTCTTTTTTTAATGCGATATCCATTTTCTCTCCTGTTATTCTTTAGCCGCAGCCAAAGTAATTATGCCTGCCAAAAGCAAAAACAAGCCGATACAACCTTTGGCTATCATCAAAAATGATCCCCACCACCTCAATATCGCCAACGCCCCCAATATAAAAAAAGCTAGCCCCAGAAGGACCTTAAGCAAAACAGTAAAGGTTTTTCTTACGTTAGATTCTTTTAGTTCTTCCATCATCCTTCAACCTCTTTCTGGCTGGGCCGGCTTTTCCACCTGCGGTGTATCCAACCCCACTCTGCGGGGTATTTACGGATATATGCCTCGATAACATCGGTTAGCGCCTGAATATTAATAAGAACAGTGTCCTGGGCATCTTTGCCTTCTTTTAACATTACCTCCGGTTCAAAAATAATTTTGTGCGTATCATCGGGCTGCCTGACTATAAAACAAGGCAGGAGCGCGGCCCCTGTGCGCTGCGCAAAAACTACCGGGCCTGCGGCAGTAGCCGCTTTTCTCCCGAAAAAGTTAACAAATATCCCCCCTGTCCCGAAATTCTGGTCTATAGGGATGAAAACTAGTTCGTTATTACGTAACGCTTGAATAGTGTTATTTACGCAAGTATTGCGCGGCTGGCTGTAGATAGTCTTAACCCCGAACTTTCTGCGTTTTTCCAGGAAAATCCCCTCTACCCGCTTATCATGCATTGGTTTCATTATGCCTCCGGCCGCATAACCTTCAACCGCAAGCCGCCCCAATAAAAGCGGGAAATTCCCGAAATGCGCGCTGACTAAAACCACTCCGCATCCTTTGGATAAAGCGCTATCCAGGTTTTCCCTGCCTACAAGCGTTACGCGCTTCTTCAAGATAAGCGGTTTATCAAAGAAAAACATTAATTCTACCGCCGACTTGGCCATAAAAGTAAAACAGTCCCTGATGATCCGATCGAGCTCAAGGCCGGTCTTCTCCCTGCCAAAAGCAAAACTTAGGCTCTCCAACGCAATCCGTTTTTGCTTAACGGCAAACCTGTAGGCTAGAGAACTTACAAAGTTAGCGAAACTATAGAGAAAACGCGCCGGCATAATATTGACCGCCGCCGAACAAACAGCCAAACCGAGCCAACTCAAGGCCCCAATAATACTTTTACGTATTTTCTTAGAATCCATGTCTGTTTAATGAATTAACAAGGCTATTAAGCCCGTGATTTTGTTAGGAAGATTATAGCTTATATCCGGTTTTACGCAAGAAATCTTTACGCCAGGCTATATCCGATTCATTTTCGATCCCTTTAGGGCTTTGGCCGTCAATTACACCCAAAATCCCCGAACCATCTTCTGTTTGGGCCACAATAACCTTTAAGGGGTTGGCCGTAGCGCAATATATGCTACACACCTCCGGGATATTTTTGATGGAATTCAAGACATTAATAGGGAAGGCGTTGCGGATAAAAACAATAAAGGAATGCCCCGCTCCTATAGCAAGGCTGTTTTCGGCGGCAAGGCCCCTTAATTCCGGATCATTGCCCTCCACCCTTACTTTCCGGGCACCGCTTGATTCGGCAAAACTCAACCCAAACTTTATACCCGGGACATTATTCACCAAAGCTTCATGGATATCTTCAACTGTTTTGATAAAATGGCTCTGGCCTAGAATCAGGTTAACGTCTTTCGGTTTCTTAATTTCGATTAATTTTAATTCCAGCATAATCCCTCCTTTAACAAACGCCTAACTTACAAACGCAATAAATAATAAATAAATGCGCGGATCCGGCTTTTCTTATTTTATAACAATCCTTCTAAACCCCGTATCGCTTAATGATGCCTTGCCGCCATAGGCGCTTACCGAAACAAGCATGAAGTCGGGGTTCCCCAGCACTTCCAACGGTACGCGTAAAACTAAATCTTCCCGGCTTAAGCTTAAACGGATATTCTCCGGGTTGATCCTCTTCTCTGCGTTGAAAACTATAAATCTTTCATGGCGGGTTTTGATGCGTATTTTAGGCATAAAGGCGAAAGGCCTTTTATCGTTAAAACCGAAAATATAAACAACCAAGCTGAATCTTCGGCTTAGCTCTTTATCTTTGGCAACGCGGATAACAAGGCAATTATCTACCGCGGCATAGCTCACCTCTCCGTGTTTTTCGGATAAATTATCCCCGTCAAAAGCCCCTTTTTCTTCCCTGAATCCCGTAAACATCTCGGAAAACCCGAAAAAAGACGGGGCGCGCTCCTTTAAAGAAACCTGTTTCGCCAGTTGGATTTCAGGATAATCCCCGAATAATTCATTTTTGCGGGCGAATGATAAAAGGTAAAACGCGCTTACTTCTGTCTGGCTTTTGTAAGAAAGAATGGCTTTATGTTTTAGCGACAGGTCTTCCGGAGTTAAATCCAGCTTTAACCACCCAATTTGGGAGTTCCTGAAGTCTCCCGGGGCCCTTAAGCTAAGCTCGGGATGATAATGCCGCGGCTTTGGCCAATTAACAAAATGCACCAGATACGGATAAACTTTAGGCGGGGGTATTTTATCCTTTAAATCGCGTAAGGCGATTTGCAAAAATAGGTACAGTGCCCTATGGTCCAAATTCATATCCGCAGGATGCGAAACAAAAATTCTTGACGGCTTGTATTCAAGGATTATTTCCTCTAAATTATTCAGGATGCTTTCTCCGGTATACGGGGCGCCAAAAGAGTAATCGTTCTTATAGGGCACGCTGGATACTCTGGTAAGCATGCTCCTAAATGGTTTTTTCTCCTGCCAATACTTTCTAAATATGGAGAATGTCCCGAAATCAGGATATCCTAAAAAGATAAGCTTATCTTCGCTTACCCCCAGCAGCTTCATGGCGCAAACAGCCTCCTTACGCCGAATTTGGCCCATATGGATAAACTCTCCCTTTTTGAAAGTCAGCCTTTTCTCATAAACTATAAAAGAGAATTCATTATTGTCGCCGTTGGTTAAATAAACTACCCTTACTTCTGCCCCTGCCTTTTTCGCCTGTTGGATTACGCCGGCGCAACCTATGGCCTCATCATCAGGGTGCGGCGCAAGTATAAGCAGGCGCTCGCCCGCATCAGGCGGGCCGATCCCGCCGGCATCTTGCGCCCAGGCCGGCCCCAGAATGCCCAAAAGGCAAACGGCTGATACTATAATAAACGTTTTGAAAACATGCTTATGCATTTAAATTCCTTTTAAAACAAACCAAAATCCTATGCTGGCGGTTAAGCCCATAAAGCCTCCAAAATAAAACGCGGCCTGCGGCCCAATAAATTTCCAAAGCAACCCTGCGAGCAAAGACGCCGGCAATAATCCTATGCCTATAAGCATAGCGTGAAACCCGATAACCGTAGCGCGCAATTCCGCTGGCGCCATATCCGCCACAAGCGCCTTTTCAACGCCTTCAGTAAAACCCGTATATAAACCGTATATGCAAAATAAAAACCAGCAATTGTAAGGGGATTTGTTTACGGCAAGCCCGAAATAAACCAAAGCGTAAAATAAATAACCCGAGACTAGCAGCTTTTTCCTGCCGATTTTGTCCGAAAGGCGGGAAGCCGGGTATGCCACAGCAGCATAACTTAAATTATAAAAAAGATACAAAAGTATTACCGTGGAAAGAGGATTTCCCAGGCTTTGAGCGCGTAAGAGTAAAAACTGGTTGGAAGAGTTTCCCAGCGTAAATATAAAAGTGAATACCAGGAATAATTTTAACCGCTTATCCAGCGCGCGCCATCTCTTTGCCGGGCAAAACCCCGCTTCCCCCTTAACATTTGAGAGGGAAAATTCCGGATTCTTAGCGCGGCTTACGGAAAAAACATTTTTCTTTTCTTTAACCAAGAAAAGGACTAGCGCTCCCAGCAAAGCCGGTATGATCGAAATAAAGAAAATATTCTTAAATTCGCCGTTATAACGGGTAACCAAGAAATACGCGCACAAAACACCGATGGCGGCGCCCGTAGTATCCATAGCCCTGTGCAACCCAAAAGAAGCCCCCCTTCTGCCTTCAGGGCTGCTATCTGCGATTAAAGCGTCGCGGGGAGCGGTGCGGACGCCTTTTCCAAAACGATCGACTAACCGGGCGAATAATACACAGCCCCAGCTTGCTGAAACATAGAGCAAGAATTTCCCGACGCAAGAGGCGGCATACCCAAACATGGCAAAAGGCTTGCGCAGTTTAATCCTGTCGGAATAATAACCCGAGAAAACTTTAAGCAGGCTAGCCAGGCTTTCGGCAACGCCTTCGATTAAACCTAATATCGCTGGGCTTGCCCCAAGGGCCGTAACCAGGAAAACGGGCAGAATGGGATAAACCATTTCGCTGGATATATCCGTCAATAAACTGGTTATCCCTAATAAAATAATGTTAAACATATTCGTTAATTTATTTTTTGGGCTTTTGTTTGCGCGCCAGGACCAATATATACACAACGCAGATTAAACATAAAATAACCAGAAGATCCCCATAATGCCCATAAAACGTGGGCTGGGCGTTCAAGTAAATATTTTGAGTAAGATACCCCGGAATGAAAATATTGTTCCCCGCCGCGTCGCTAACTAAAGACAACGCCTTTCCTCTCGGATCAATAAATCCGGAAATTCCGGTATTGGCGGCGCGCACCAAATTAATCCTGTTTTCAACCGCCCTGAATACCGAAGCTGCCATATGCTGGCTGGCCTCAGAAGTCTTGCCGAACCAGGCGTCATTAGTTATATTAATCAGAAAACCCGCTCCCTCTTTTATAAATCTCCGGGAAAGCCCCGGGAAAACATCTTCAAAACAAATTAATACGCCGAATCGATGCTGAAGATCAACCCGTCCGCTAACCCGGGCTTGCTTGCTATCGGCACTGGACATAACCGGGGTATCGGGGCGCCCCGGGATGGCGGCTAAGGCCGGGCCAGTATCTATAGGGAACGCCTCATTCCTGGCCCGCCTTTCAAGGCGCGGCCTGGAAGCCGTAGAAATATCAAAAATCGTGTAATCTGTGCCCCTAGAGATATCCCCGATAGGCGCGATTGTTTCTAAAAATGTAAACGCCTTCCTGAAGGGGATATACTCTCCAAACGGGACAAGGTGGACTTTGTCGTATTGATCTACTAACCGCCCCTCTCCGGACAAAAGAAGCGCGCTATTATAATAGGCGCCATTGCTATAAGTAACCGCTCCGAAAAGTATGGGCCTGGCGATTGTATTTGCGTAGCTTAACAGCCTTTTATAATAAACAGGTTCATCTCCAAGGACAACCGGTAGCGCGGCTTCGGGCCAAACAATCAAGTCCGGAGCGTCTTTGAGCGCCTCCGAAGTTAATTTAAGGTACCTCTCCATTACAAATTCCCTTGAACCCGGCTCCCATTTCAATTCCTGCGGGATATCCCCCTGGATAAGCGTAATCCTTAATTGCCGGGACTTTTCAGGATTATTGAATACTCCAAGCCGAAAATAGCCGTAAGATAAAACTAAAGAAAAAATTAGAATTACCAGAATGACCGCGGCTTTTAAGCGCCTGTTTAGGCGCGCCTTTAGCGAATGAATGATCTCTACGCCTGCCGCATTCATAAACATAACGAGAAATGAAACACCCCAAACCCCGGTGATATCGGCGATCTGGATCACCGGCAGGTTAAGGTATTGGGAATAACCTAAAAGCGACCAGGGGAAACCGGTTAATAAATGGCTGCGGGCGTATTCAAGCATGACCCAAACCGAAGGGACAAATAAGAAAACATAAGGTTGCGAACGCTTGGTTTGGGGACGGATAATTAAACCAAACGCTCCAAAGTATAGGGCCAGATAGAGAATTAACAGGATCGTCCCAACCAAAGTAACATTCACCAGCCAAAAGATAGAGCCGGCCCAAAAGGTTGCCCCTGTAGCGAAGGATAAAAGGAATGACTGTTTGAGGGTTTTATTGTTCAGGGAAAGGAATAACGGGATAAAAGCAAACCAAGCAAGAATCCATAATCTTGGATTATTAAAAGGTAGCGCGAGGATCGCCCCGGAAAGGATACTAAGAAATATATCAAAAACCCGGTTTAACTTCCGTGGCATTTTTTGTATTTCTTGCCTGAGCCGCACGGGCATGGGTCATTTCGCCCGACCTTCGGGCCGGATAATTTCACTGTCTTAACGCCTTCGGATTCTTGTGGGCCGGCAAAACCTCCTTCTGCGGATTCCGGGGCCTTCTGCATTCCCGAAACTTCCGGGTGCGATAATTCCTGCTGGACAGAACTAAATACCCCCCTGAACCTTTCAGGCCCGGCTGCCTCTAGCTTAAAGATTGCCTCTACCGACTCTTCTTCGATCGAAGCGACCATCTGGCTAAACATCCCGAATGCTTCGCGTTTATACTCTACCAGCGGGTCGCGCTGGCCATAGGCGCGTAAACCTATCCCTTCGCGTAAAGCATCCATAGCATACAAGTGATCCTTCCATTTAGCGTCAATAATCTGCAGGAAAACCATCCGCTCCAGGTGCCGCATCAAACCGGCGCCGATTGATTTCTCTTTGTTTTCGTAAATATTGGCTGTCTCCCTAAGCAATCCCTCTTTGAGGTTGGAATAATTATTGTTTTCACCCGCCTTGGGATTACTGCTGTCCGGGGAACCGGGCAAGCCGAATTTAGACTTGACAGCAGTAGTAAAGCCTTCGATGTCCGGCTCAATAGAAGGATTCCCGGGGAAATAAAGGCTTATCAAGTTATCGATAATCCCCCCGGTAAGCTCCAGTATCCTTTCCTTTAAAGAAATCCCTGCCAAAATCTGATGCCGCTGGCCATAAATTATCTCTCTTTGCTTATTCATCACATTATCATACTCAAGGAGTTGTTTCCTTATTTCGAAATTATGCTGTTCAACGCGCCTCTGGGCAATTTCAATCGACCGGCTTACCCAGGGGTGTTCAATAACCTGCCCCTTTTCCAGGCCTAATCTTTCCATAATGCCGATAAGTTTATCCGAGCCAAAAAGCCGCATCAGGTCATCCCCTAAAGAAACATAAAACCTGGATGAACCCGGGTCTCCCTGCCTGCCGCTTCTGCCCCGCAACTGGTTATCGATCCTGCGCGCTTCATGGCGCTCTGTCCCTAAAACATGCAGGCCCCCCAGCTCAACTACTCTTTTATGCTCGGCCTCGGTTTCCCGGCTGTATTTATCAAGCAGATTTTTATATTCTTCCTGATAGCTAGGGTCCTCGGGCTTAATTTTCTGCTTAGCTACATTTTTGGCAATAAATACGGGGTTACCGCCCAATAAGATGTCGGTCCCGCGCCCAGCCATGTTTGTGGCTATGGTCACCTGCCTAAACCTTCCGGCTTGTGCGACAATCTGCGCTTCCAAATCATGATACTTGGCATTAAGCACCTGATGCGCTACCCCGCGTAGCTTTAACATCTCCGAAATGCGCTCAGATCTATCAATCGATATAGTGCCTACCAATACCGGCTTACCGCTATTATAAAGCTCAACAATTTCTTCAACCACTGCTTCAAACTTTTCTTCCTCTGTCTTATAAATGCGGTCCGGATAGTTTGTGCGGATAAGCGGCTTATTCGTAGGGATGACCACGACATCAAGCTGGTATATATTCTTGAATTCATTGGCCTCGGTAAAAGCGGTCCCGGTCATACCGGCCAGTTTCTCATACATCCGGAAATAGTTCTGGAAGGTAATTGTGGCCAAGGTCTGGTTTTCGCGCTCAATCTTCATGCCTTCTTTTGCCTCAACTGCCTGATGCAAGCCGTCTGACCAACGCCTGCCGGGCATCATTCTACCGGTAAACTCATCAACTATGATAACCTGGCCGTCTTTAATCACATAATCGACATCGCGCTCGTAGAATTCCTTGGCCCTTAACGCTGCGATAGTATGGTGCCTGCATTCTATCGTTTCGATCGAATGCAGGCTTTCTACCCCCCAAAGTTTAGCTGCCCTGGTTTCACCGCTATCCGTAAGGGCTACTGTTTGGGCCTTTTCATCCGCCACATAGTCAAAACCTTTGCCTAAATCCACTCCCTTGTATTTTGCGTCTATCTCATCTCTTTCGGTAACGCGCCTTCCGCTCAATTGGCTGGCTATGTTCTTGGCGGTAAAATATTTTCCGGTGGATTCTTCGGCTGCGCCGCTGATAATTAACGGCGTTCGCGCTTCGTCGATCAGGATCGAATCTACTTCATCGACGATAGCGTAGAAAAACGGCCTCTGGACCAAATCTTCCAAGGAATACTTCATGTTATCGCGCAAGTAATCAAACCCAAACTCGTTATTGGTCCCATAAGTGATATCGCAGGAGTAGGCTACTTTTCTTTCTTCGTCAGGCATATCGTGCTGGATAACCCCTACGGATAACCCCAAAAATTCATATACCGGCCCCATCCATTCCGAATCGCGGCGGGCCAAATAATCGTTTACGGTAACTACATGTACTCCCTTGCCCAGAAGCGCGTTTAGATACGCCGGCAAAGTTGCCACGAGAGTCTTTCCTTCGCCGGTGGCCATCTCCGCGATCCTGCCCTCATGCAGGATTATTCCTCCGGCAACCTGAGAATCAAAATGGCGTAAACCAATCGCCCTTTTGGATGCCTCTCTTACTACGGCAAACGCCTCGGGGAGGATATCTTCAAAAACTTTATTCCGGGCAAATTTCAATTTTTCTTTTATTTTTTCTTTTTCCTCCGGGATAGCCACAGAAAGCATTGCTTCCGTTAACTCCAGGAAATCCTGCTCATAAGCTTTGGACTTTCTTAAGATGTGCTCCTTAAAGCTTGCGGCCTTAGACCGCAACTCCTCGTTCGATAAAACGCTTATTCCGGGTTCCAGGGAATTCACCGCGTATACCAAATCCGCAACTTCGGCCATCTTGTTCATCGATGGCTGCGGCATATCCGGATGCAAGTATATCTTTACCCCGGGAGCCCTGTTTTTAATCCGGCCCTGCTTACTGTTTAAAATCGATCTTCTTATGAATCCCAACATATTTATTTTCCTTTTTTCATAAACTTTAAATGCGCCTCGATAAACTCATCCAGGGCGCCGTCCATTACCCGGTCAACATCCCCGGTTTCATAATCCGTCCGGTGGTCTTTGACCAGACTATACGGATGCATGACATAAGAACGTATCTGGCTGCCGAACTCTATCTTCTTCTTTTGGCCCGCATAGTTCTTCAGCATCTCCTCTTCGTGTTTGCGCCTCTGCAATTCATATATCCGCGCCTTTAGGATTTTGAAGGCTGTATGTTTATTCTGATGTTGGCTCCTTTCGTTCTGGCACTGGGCGACCAAGCCCGTCGGAATATGCGTAATGCGTACTGCCGAATCCGTAGTATTTACGCTTTGGCCCCCGGCGCCTTTGGAACGATATACATCAACCCGCAAATCCTTTTCTTCCAGTTTTATGTCTATCTCCTCTTGGACTTCGGGGATTACATCCACCGAAGCAAAAGAGGTATGCCTGCGTTTATTGGCGTCAAAAGGCGATATGCGCACAAGCCTATGCACTCCGCGCTCTTCCTTAAGATAACCATAGGCGTAATCTCCTTCAACTAAAACCGTAACATTCTTTATCCCTGCTTCCTCGCCATAAAGTATATCCGTGGCATTTGCCTTCCAGCCGCGCCTCTCGGAAAACCGCGCGTACATCCTAAACAACATCCCTACCCAATCACAAGATTCCGTTCCGCCGGCTCCGGCGTTAATGCTCAAAATCGCGCTGTTTGCATCAAGCTCGCCCGATAGAAGGGCCTTAAACTCCAGGGCATTTAATTCAGTTAAGAGAAAATCGGCGCTCCTGTTTAAATCCAGGGATAACTCGCTGTCTTGGGGCTTAAGGATGGAAAAGATTTCCTGCAGTTCCTGGTATTTATTTTCAGCGGCTCGCCACGGCTCAAACTGTTTTTTAAGTGTTTTTAGCTGACGCAATAACTTGGCAGAGTTATCCCCATCGTCCCAAAATCCGGGCTCGGACATCTTTGCGGATAAATCCGCGATAAACCTTTGCTTGTTATCGACGTCAAAGATAACCTCTTAGTTGCTCCAGGCTAATCTGGATACGGCTAAGCTTTGTTTTTATTTCATCTAACATTCAAACTCTCCTGGCAATTGGCCGTCCTTTGTCCATTTTCTGGTTGCCAAAAAAACGGTCGCTCTCCCGGCTTGCTAGCTCCTCTTTATTCCCTTTAACGATAAAACAAATTCATCCTTGCTGTCGGCAAAATCAACGGCGTCTTCCTCGCGGATTTTGCCTTCCTTGACCAATTTTACCAGCGATTGAGTAAAAGACTGCATCCCGAAAATAGCGCCGTCATCAATAAACTGGGAAATCTCCCAGATTTTACCTTCGCGGATCAGGCGGCTGATAGTAGGCGTAAGCAACATAACCTCATAAGCCGGGATACGGCCTTTTTGGTCTTTTGTCGCGATCAACCTCAAAGATATAACGCCCTTTAACAAAAAGGAAAGCTGGTTCCTGATTTCCTGATGTTGATGCGGGGGGAAAAAATTAATGATCCTTTCTACGGTCTGCGGAGCGTTAACGGTATGCAGGGTGCTCAAAACCAACACGCCTGTCTCCGCGGCGGTAAGGGCGCTGGACATTGTTTCAATATCGCGAATATTGCTGATAAACAAAACATCCGGGCTTTGCAAAGTAAAGGCGCGTAAAGCTGACGCGTAAGAGGCAACATCTATGCCGAGCTCCCTTTGGTTAATAAGAGATTCCTTGTCCTTAAAGGTAAACTCCACCGGCTCTTCAATGGTCAAAATGTGCTTTTTGCAATTCATGTTTATATAATCAATCATGCTGGCAATAGTCGTTGATTTTCCGCTCCCCATGCTGCCGGTTAACAAGATCAAGCCTCCTCTTTCCAGGGACAGCTTCTTTAAGACGTCCGCCGGTAGGCCCAACTCCTCGAATGTCTGCGTGCTATTATTTATCTTCCTTACGACAATAGACGGCCAGTTCCTTTGCGTGAATATGCTGACGCGGAACCTTAAAGAGAGCTCTTTTATATAGATCGCAAAATCAACGTCAAAATTGTTCTTAAAATTCTCCCGCTGCTTAAGGGTAGTTATTTCTTCTACCGCCAGCATAACGTCATCAACGCTAAGCTCATGTTCATCGGCCATGCTTAGTTTCCCGTCGATTTTAAAACGCGGCCGGCTACCGGCGCGGCAAAACAAATCCGAAGCGTTGCAGGAAACCATTTCCCGCATTAATTCCTTAATACTCATTTTTCCTCCGCCCGCTGTTTATTAATTTTATTATTATACCATCCTCTTGCTTTTTTGAGTAGGGTTAAATTCCATATACCTGCCTAATAGAAGACGCGTCTGGGCGTCAAGCGCAGGCAAAGACCCCAAAATTAATATTATGAAAGGGACCATAACCCATTCCAATACCATTATAATGTTCTTTACCCAGCTCACCTCTTTGGGACGGGGAGGCAAAATTATACGGCTTAAGATTATCCAGGCAAGGCTAGCTCCAAACGTGAAATTAAAAAGCAGCCCCGTTACCTTGGGCAGGTTATATCCAATGGCCATCTGATTAAAAAAAGCCCCCCCCAATATTATCGGCAAAGGCCCGATAAAAACCAGGATAATCGCCCAAACTGCCCAAGTTACATGGCTCTCTAACAGATGAAAGGACCTTCTTATCTTCTTTACCAAGGGGATTTTGTTATCCTCCAGGAAAGCGCTTACCAAAAACGGAAAATTCTCGACTCCCCAAGCCCACCTGCGCTTCTGTTTATACTGCATCCGGATAGTCTGAAAAAAACCGTTGGAATAAGCGACATCCATGGAAACCGTAATATACAAAGGCACGACCCTGTAATTGCCTTTATAAAAAAGGAAAGCCTTCCAGTAAATCACCGAATCATCCGAAACCATATCCACGGGCCAATAATCTATATCCACTAAAGTCTTAAAACTCATGCTATGGCTGGAGAACGTTACAAATTTCTCAAGCCGCATGCTTTCGATCATCTGGCAAAAGGATGAACTTATCTCAACTAGGCGCGCGAATGACGGGGCCTGCCAAATATTATTATTATAGACCGGGATCGGCTGGTAGCTGGCCTGATGGGGATTAGGCGAAGTCATGAAATGATAACTCAGGCAGCCGAAATATTCTTTGGCTACGCAGGTGTCCGCGTCAAAGCAGGAAACAACCACATCCTCCTCGGGTATGCCTTCGGAACTCAAGAGCTCCCTTGCTTTCTTGGCCGCCCAAGTAGCGTTAGCCCCCTTGGTCCGGGCCTCTTGACTTATCCCGTCAGGATGAAAAGTAGAAAGGTAGCGGAAGAAAACGCCTTTAAACTCGGCTTCCAGTTTTTCGGCATTCTCTTTTGAATGCGGGTTGCGTTCTTCAAAAGCCACAACCACAATAACTTTGTCCTTGGGGTAATTGCATTCCTGGATTGACCTTAAAGACGGGCCCAAAACATCCGGGCCCTCTTTATACACCGGGAAGATAACCAAATGCTTTAACCTGTCTAGCCCGGATTGAGCGCCCAGCCTCCGGCATTTGATAAGCCAATTGGTATCTTTTTGCCGGTAAAGCTTATGGTGGGCCATAACAAGTAGGGTAGTCAGGTATATTGTCCGGATTATCCAATAGAAATCAAAGATTATGATTATAACCGCGCAGCAGACAGGATTGAATATGGCCAGTAATATAAGCCCGATTATTACTCCCCAGGATAAAAAACCCGGGATAATATCCAAAAATCTTCTGGCTTTATTCTTCCGCATTATTTCTTAACCTTATCAAATCGTTCAAAAGGTTTTCTTTATTGTTTAACTCAAGCTTATAAACATTATTATATAAAAGCCCGTCATCGCCTTTCTGAAAATCCATAAAATATAAGGTGTCTTTATCGGTGTCGTAGAAAATCCCGGAATTCCTCTTATTTAGATTCACCAGGCTTACGGGGATTGAGTTTTCTTCGGTTTCCAAGACTTCAATATCCTTGTCGGAGACTAAAATGAAATGAAAACTGTCGGAATGCCAGAAAACGTTATTTACCTGCTTATTAGAGAAAGTGAAAATAGCCGGCTTAGGATAAAAAAGGGCGCCCGGGGTCCTTATGGTTAAGGCGCAAACCTGATGCGCGTTCAAAAGAAGTATTTTTTGCCTGTCCGGGGATATCTTCAGTTCCTTGGGTAACGGAGAAAATTCCGCCGGGATATTCCCTACCTCCTCGAACCGCTCCCCGTCCAGGTTGGATTTATAGAGGACGTTATCATCCTGGTTAAAATAATAGATCCTGCTGTTTTCTTTATCCACCCAAAAACAGGATACCTTATCCTGATTCAACTGCTTTATATTCGGACGGTCGGGAAAGAGTATGATCCTTTCAAAGCGCATCACCCGGCGCGGTTCTACTTCTACCTGGCAAATCCACGGGTAATGCCCCTTAAGCTCTACCCTTAAGCTATGCGAACCCGGGAGGACCTCGTTGACAGTAGCCGGGGTCTTCATATCCAATAATTTAGTGTCCAGGTAAACATCCGCTCCCGGAGGCTGCGTTTTCAAACTGATAATCCCGGTTTTAGTAAACTTGAATGTGTGCGGATTGAATTTATAGCCTAAAGAAAACGACAAAATTACCGGTAAACCCGTAAAAAATACCGCGACGCTTAAATAAAATAAAACCGATCTTATTTCCTGTTCTTTAAGCATAAGGCTATTTCCTTTTCCAAGCCCAAAAGCGCCTTTTTCTTTTTTTGGCCGAGATTGTAACCTCCCGGTATATTATTGCTCTTTATTACGCGATGACAAGGGATAATTACGGGGAAGGGATTTTTATGCAGAATAGCTCCTACCGCGCGCCAAGCGCGCGATCTCCCTGCTTTTTGCGCCACCCAACGGTACGTGCGCACTTGCCCTAAAGGAATGCTTAAAACCGCCCTATAAACTTTTTTGGCGAACGGCGTCATTTTCCTATTATCTTCTTCCTCCTTAATATGTGGTGATAGGCCACCGCGAACCTGTGCGCCTCGTCGCGGACGCAACGAATCAAATTAAGGGCCGGCGTATCTTGGGTTAATTTTATGGGCTTGGCCCTACCCTGCGCGTAGATATGCTCTTTGCCTTTGGCGATACTTGCCAAAGGAATATTCAATCCGAGGAGAGAAATTTCTCTTGCGGCAACCGATAGGTGCGCCCTGCCCCCGTCAATAATGGCTAAATCCGGCAAAAGAAGTTTTTCCTCGACAAGCCTCAAATAACGCCTCCTGACTACTTCGGCAAGCATTCCGTAATCATCGATTAGATTAACTGTTTTAATCCGGAACCTGCGGTAATTATTCTTATCCGGCAGGCCGCGGTAAAAACTGGCCATTGAACCGCAAGCCTCTTTTCCAGAAATGTTGGATATATCAAACGCCTCTATCCGCTCCGGAAGCCTTTTTAACCGCAAAAGTTTTCTCAAGTCTTCAAGCCCTTCCTGGCTGGCCATACCAGCGTAATTTTGCGATATTGCGCTTAAGGCATTTACCTGATCCCGGATTCTGGCTGCTTCTTCGAATGCGCGCGCCCTGGCTTTTAGTTGCATCGCTCGCAACAATTTCTTGACGAGTAAATCTGTTTTACCCTCTAAAATAAGAGAAACATTCTTTATGGTGCGGGCGTATTCCTTCTTATCTATTTTACCGATGCAAGGAGCCGGAGACAAGCCAATCCGGTAATATATGCAAGCCTTAGCCGGCAGATGCCTGCAGGAACGGTATGGAAAATGCTTACGGATTATCTTCAAGGCTTCTCTTAAGAGCCCGGCGCTGGCGTAGGGCCCGAAATAAGCGGCTCCGTCATCTTCTTTCTTGCGCGTAATGCAAACCGCGGGGAATTCTTCATGGGTGATCTTTACCAGCGGAAAACTTTTGTCGTCCCGCAAAGATACATTGTATTTCGGCTCATATTTATGTATGAGGCCGGCTTCTAAAAGCAGCGCCAGGCTCTCGGTAGGAGTGAGCCTGTATTCGATGCCTGCGACATGCGACATCAACATCATTGTTTTAGTATCAAGCAGGCGGCCAAAATAACTGTTCAAGCGTTTCTTTAGCGACTTGGCCTTACCCACATAAATAACCCGGCCCGCATTATCCTTCATCAAATACACTCCGGATGCATCCGGAACTTTCCCGATCTTCGCCCTTAATGCTTTTAAATTACCCATAATCTTTAATACCGCTGTGAGTTTACCGCTCGGATCGATTTTGCCCGCCGCTAGCGCATTGGCGGGCCCGCCAAAGGCCTTTCTTATGAAAGGCTACTCATTGACAACCTTTCTATGCGCCACCCAATCCCACAGCTGCCGCATCTCGCTCACCCTGAATATGAAACAAAATACAATGTAGGAAAACGTTCCGGCAAAGACGCTGGAGGCTAAGCCCAAATATTTATTCGTGGTTAATTGGCCGGCGCAATAACAAACCGCCCCCATGCAGAGGCTCGCCGCCAAAACGCGAAAGAAAGAAACAACAATTTCTTTTCTTCCAAAATCCCCGATTTTCTTTTCCAAAAGATAAAATAGCATAAAAAAAGCGGCTATCCCAGACAGGGAGGTTGCCAGCGCAACGCCGGCGATTCTTAACGGGTACATAAAGATAACAATAAAAACCACATTTAATACCAAAGAAATAGCGGCAATTTTAGTAGGGGTAACCGTATCTTTAAGGCCGAAGAAACAGGACTGCAATATTTTAGTCGCCCCGTAAGCGGTCAGTCCCAGGCTATAATAAAAAAGCGCTCCGGCGGTAAGAGTAGTGGAATAATTATCAAACCTGCCTCCCCCGAACAATGAAGAAACTATTGGTTTGGAAATTACCATAAAAGCCACCGAAGCCGGGACCATCACAAAAAATACGGCGCGTAACCCCCAGGAAAGCGTATGTTTTAATTTCTCGGATGAATCTTCCAAAGCATGCGTAGAAAAAGTAGGCAATATGGCCTGAGAAAGCGCGTTGCTGAAAATCCCTAAAGGGAATTGAATAATCCTGTATGAAAAATATAAAACCGCTACGCCCCCTTCTCCGACAATCCAAGCCAATGAACCAAATATAGAATCGACAAAGTTATTCAACTGGTATATACAGGAACTTAACACCCGCGGAAGCATCAACTTGCCAATGGTTCTTGCCGCCGGATGATTTAAGGAGCGGGGGAATTTAAGGCGGAACCCTTTTTTATAAAGAACGGGTATCTGGACAACAAGCTGTAACAAGCCTCCGGCCAAAACACCCAGGGCCAAACCTTTAATCCCCTCCCCGTAGAGAAGCGCAAAAACAATTATGGATATATTTAAGAGGCAGGGCGCAAAAGCGGGGACCGCAAAATGCTTCAGGGAATTAAGCAGGCCCATGGAATAGGCGCTTAAGCTAATCAGTAATATGTACGGGAATATGATACGGTTGAGGGTTATTGTGGCGGATAATTTTTCCGGAGAAGCTATAAAACCCGGGGCAATCAAGCGCACGATAACAGGGGCAAATATTATGCCCAAAACAGTAATGGACATAAGTATGACCAATAAAATATTCAATACCACATTGGCCAGCTCCCAAAATTCTTCTTTTGTATGGCGCGCCGCGTATTCGCTAAATACCGGGACAAAGGCGGCGTTAGTAGCGCCTTCGCCGACTAGGTCCCTGAATAGATTGGGAATCCGGAAGGCTATGACAAAGGCCTGCGCGTAGACATATACCCCGAAAAGCCGGGCAATGACAATATCCCGCAAGAACCCCAACAAGCGGGAAATAAAAGTTGCCAGGCCTATAACGCCTGCGGATTTAGCCAGCGCGTAATGAGTGTGACGCAAATATTTGCCTGTTGACATAAATTATGAATTATGTTAAGTTATTGAAACAAGCAGCTTCCCGCCTTCGACCAAAACAACCCGGGGCAAGGGATTAATTCGCGCAAATGGCTTACGCCGGGCTTGCGTAAGTCATGCGTTCATTAAGGAGAAATAATATGCCAAGACGAAAAACTTCGGTTAAGAAAACCCGGCAGGATAAGAAAAAACACCTGCAAAACCTGAAAATCAAGCAACAGCTCAAGAAAACAATCAAACAATTTCAAGGGCTGCTTGCCGCAAAAAATGCCGCTGAGGCCAAAAAAGTCCTTGTCCAGGTATTCTCGCAACTGGATAAAGCAGCCAAAAAAAGGACAATCCACCCTGCGACAGCCAACCGCAGAAAATCCCGTTTAATGAAACGGCTTGCTAAGAACGCATAGCCTCACAATTAATTTTTCTAAAATGAAAACGGGCTTGAATCTGCCCGTTTTCATTTCGAGATCGCTATCAATCAAGAATTTAACTCTCTGTTTTATTTCGGTCGGGCTTAACCGGCTCCTCTCCAAGGCGTACCTTAACCCGCCCAATATCCTTTCCGGCCTTTCGCCGTCTTTCAATAACTGCTCCAAGACTTTAAGCGCGTAATCCGGCCTTCTCTGTTCCAGCGCCCGGGTAAGGTTAAAAGTATTAAGCGCCTGGGGCTCCTTAAAACGAAAGGTCTTGGCGTATTTATAAATATTCTTCAGGAAATTCTCTTTTTTAGACGTAGACTCTATATCTAAAATAAGGATTGTGTCTTTATTGCCCGTTTTCGCCCACTCAATAATAAAATCGTCTATATCCGGGCCGAGCTCCTGCGCGTTCCTTATCACTATGATCCGTTTAGATGATTTAACCGGCAGGCTTAAGAGCCTCTCCTGCAACTCCTTTAGTTTCAAGCTTTCTGCGTAAAGGTTATCCAGGTTGAACTGTTCTACCTCCTTGGGGAGAAACTCTTCCCTGATTTGTTTCAACCGGATATCTTTGGAGCTAAGGGGGGAATCTTTAAGAGGGGCATCCAGCCCGGTAAATAAATAAACCATATCTATTTACCTCCGCAACAATTGCAATATAGCCAAGGCCCATGCGCGATTGGTGCGGGGACTTACCATTGTTCAACTGTCCGCTCGACAATCCTGCGGCTAAGGTCGGTCAGTGCGTACGTGACCGCGGCATCTTCGGTTTTCGCCTGATTGCCGGTGGGAAAATACGTGGTATCGCCGGTAAAGTCTTTTTCTTCCCAGAGTAGATTATTGGTTTGCCTATCCCAAAGGCTGATATTCACTATCAAATTTATACGGTATTCGCTCACATTGTTATTATTGTCATAGCGTAAGGGATCCTTGCGGAAATCCACCAATTCCCCTTTTAAGATAAGGTCAGCCGAGCCCTCTTGTAACGGCTTTAAGTTTCCGTCGAAAATAAACCTGTTGTTTACGGACCGGGTAATATCGGTCTCTACCATCGGCCGGTATATCTTGTATTTATTTTCCGCATCAGACGAATTGGTAATATTGGTTTTATTCACGAAAGGAGTAATATATATGGTCTTGTATTTATTCCCTGTCATGGATCGAGTCGTATAGCCGCAACCCGGCAGGAAAACAGCGGTTAATAAATAACAGCCGGCGCATAGGGCCAAAGATAGTAAACGTCTATTGCTCATTCTTTTTCTCCATTAACTGCAACCGCTCCAGGGCTTTCGCTGCCCAATGAGAACCGGGATAATCGCTTATAACGCTTTCATAATAAATTCTGGCTGCCTTGTAAGACTTCTGTTTCTCATAAAATACCGCGACATTGTAGCTTGCGGCTGCTTCCTTATCTTTAAGCTTAGCGATATTATCCTCGGCTTCTTTTGATAATACGGCATCCGGGTGTTCTATTACGAATTCCTCGAATTTCTGCTTTGCCTCCTGCATCGCCCCCTGGTCATAATCCGGCCCGCGGCTAACCGCAGCGCGGCAGGCGGCAATCTGAAATTTAGACGGCTCAACCCACTCGCTGTCCGGATAACCGGAGATCAACTTGTTAAAAGCGTCCTCGGCCTCATAATAACGCTGCAGGCCTTTTAAGACTAAACCCAGTTTATACTCCGCTTTAGGCGCTAGCGGCCCATAGGTAGAATTTTCTACCACCTTAGTGAGTATCTCAATGGCCGGATCCTCAACCGGCAATGTAATCCCCAGCGCTTTACGCTTATAACCTGCCATGAATCTCTCGGCAATACGATATTCTTTCTCAATGATTTCTTTAATCCGTTCCGAAAAAGGGTACTTATCAATTACCTTCTGGTAATCCAGATACGCCTCATAAAGGTTATCCCGCTCCTCTTCGATTACGCCTAAATAATACTGGGACTCCGAAGCCTCAAAAGATTTGGGGTAGGCTTTAAGCAATTTCTTAAACTCCCGGATAGCATTATCATATTTTTTCTCGTTATAAAAGCTCTTGGCGTAATCAAACTGCGCCTGCGGGGTATCCTTAGGCAGGTTCTTGGGGTTAACCCATTTCCCGCTTTTAGGCGTCCATATCCAAAAGGAATAAGCGGAATTAACTGAAAAAGCAGAAATAATACAGAGGCATAAGATTATCCGTCGCATAATATTACAACTTTAACACAAGCCTTCCGGTTTGTCAAACAGATTAAGTTCCGAGTTAAGCAAGGATTATTTCGCACTTTTGCTTTGAAGCGTAGCCCTTAGGTTGTTGGATTGGGTTTAAATTTATATGCTTTATAAGCCCAAACATCCAAAGATTTAGGCTGCGTTCGTTCTTAAAATAGCCTTGAATCT
>JAZDMX010000001.1:0-2577 GCA_043800555.1 Candidatus Omnitrophota bacterium
GGGTTAAAAGAAGTTTGCCTGACCTTAAAATCCCTGATCAGGAAAATCCCCATGCTCGGGATATCTACCGGGTATCAGCTCTTGGCGCGCGCGCTGGGCGGAAAAATAAATAAATTAAAAATAGGGCACCGCGGGGTAAATTATCCTATACGTAGGCCGGGGTCATTCAAAGGCGAAATTACCGTACAGAACCATAGGCTTAGTGTGGACGCCGCGTCTTTGAAAAAGGTCAAAGATATCAAAATCACCGCGTACAATTTAAATGATCAAACAATAGAAGAAATAGAAAGTAAGAAGCTAAAGATTTTAGGCGTCCAGTATATCCCGGCCAGCCCCGGTTTCAATGAGGTTAACAGCGTATTTAAAAAATTTGCTAACATGCTAAAGGAGTAAAGAATGCCTAGGCGCAATGATATTAAAAAAGTGTTGATGATCGGCTCAGGCCCCATTGTCATCGGGCAGGCCTGTGAATTTGATTATTCGGGTTCTCAGGCATGCAAGGCCTTGAAGGAAGACGGATATTTTACTATTCTGGTTAATTCCAATCCGGCGACGATTATGACCGATCCCGGGATGGCCAATGTTACCTACGTAGAGCCTTTAACCGTGGGCATAGTAAGCAAGATTATTGCTAAAGAGCGCCCCGATGCGATATTGCCGACATTAGGCGGGCAGACCGGGCTTAATTTAGCCTTTTTTCTTATGCGGGAAGGGATATTAAAGAAATATAACGTAGAGTCCATTGGCGCATCAGTAGAGGCTATATCATGCGCGGAAGACCGCGAATTATTTAAAAAGGCAATGCTGGAGATCGGCGTAGATGTCCCCAAGAGCGGGATCGCTACTTCTGTGGCGGAAGGAATGGAGATCGGTTTAAGTATAGGTTTTCCGCTTATCCTGCGCCCGGCATATTGCTTAGGCGGTAAAGGCGGGGCGATTGTTTACAACAAAGAAGAGTTAGGGCATTCTTTGACAAAAGGCCTAGAAGCTAGCCCGGTACATCAGGTATTGGTTGAGCAGTCTGTTTTAGGATGGAAGGAGATCGAGTTTGAGGTAATGCGCGACTGCGCGGATAATGTGATCATGATTACTTCGATGGAGAATGTTGACCCGATGGGGGTACATACAGGAGACAGTATTGTGGTCGCGCCCTCCCAGACATTAACTGCCGAGGAGTACACTAATTTCGTGAACCTAAGCAAGAAAATAATCCGCAGGATAGGGATTTCCGGCGGCGGGGCGAATATCCAGTTTGGGCAAAATCCCGATAACGGGAAAATCGTAATTATTGAGGTTAACCCCAGGCTTTCGCGTTCATCTGCCCTGGCTTCCAAGGCTACGGGTTTTCCGATTGCCCGGGTGGCGACAAAATTAGCTGTTGGCTTTACGTTGCCTGAAGTGATGAACCAGATTACCGGAAAGACCTCCTCCTTTTTTGAGCCGACGGTAGATTACTGCGTGTTTAAGATATGCCGTTTTACTTTTGAGAAATTCACCAAGGCTGAGCGCGTACTGAATACTTCGATGAAGGCCGTGGGCGAGGCAATGTCTATAGGCAGGAATTTTAAAGAGGCGCTGCAGAAAGGGATACGTTCCATTGAAATTTCGCGCTTTGGTTTTGGCGCTGACGGAAAGGACAAGATTACAGACGAAGCATTAATTAACCCCGCAGGCTCTCTTTTGGATTTAATCCGGGAGAAGATCCGCATCCCCAATGACGAAAGGTTATTCTATATCCGTTACGGCTTAAAGGCAGGGTTATCCATCGACGAGATCTATGAGTTGTCGCATATCGACCGCTGGTTCCTGGATAATATGCAGCAGCTTGTGGCAATGGAGGGGGAAATTAAAAAATTCAGGAACAAGGGTTCCGCAGATGAAATTAATATCCCATCAACGCTTCTGGCGGAGGCGAAAAAAGACGGTTTTTCCGACAGACAGCTTGCCTTTTTACTTAATTCCAAGGAGGAGAAAGTGCGCCGGGCGCGAAAGACAAAGAAAATAAACGCGGTATATAAATTAGTGGATACCTGTGCCGGGGAGATTTCCGCCAAACAGCCGTATTATTATTCTACCCATGAAACAGCGGATGAGGCGCGGCCCAGTAAAAACAAGAAGGTAGTAATTTTAGGCGGCGGGCCGAACAGGATCGGCCAGGGGATTGAGTTTGATTACTGCTGTTGTCATGCCGCGTATGCTTTAAAAGAGGAAGGCATTGATAGTATCATGGTTAACTGTAACCCCGAGACCGTTTCAACGGATTATGATACCTCAGACCGGCTTTATTTTGAGCCGCTTACCTTCGAGGATATTATGAATATTATCGAATTGGAGAAGCCAATCGGCGTGATTGTGCAGTTTGGGGGCCAGACCCCCCTAAATCTCGCCGTGCCCCTGCGCAAGGCAGGGATAAAACTTTTAGGCACTTCCGCGGACAGCATTGATATTGCCGAGGACAGGAAACGCTTTAAGCAGATGCTGCACAAGCTGGACCTGCTTCAGCCGGAAAACGGGACAGCATTCACCTTTACCGAGGCAAAGGCAGTGGCCAAAAAAATAGGCTATCCGGTACTGGTG
>JAZDMX010000014.1:0-96852 GCA_043800555.1 Candidatus Omnitrophota bacterium
GAGTCGATTTTAGACCAGTTAGTTTCATTCTCAAAAGGGAAGGTTTCCTTAAAAGATGCCATTTCGGTATTAGGCCTGGTTGAGCAGGACGCGTTATTTGAAATAACCGGCAGGATAATCGATAAAGACCCCAAGGCGGTCCTGGGTTTATTCAATAAAATCATCGAAGAAGGCAAAGATATCGGCGTTTTCTTAAATAACCTTATCGAGCATTACCGTAACCTGATGGTTGCCAAGGTAACTAAGGCAGACGCGCAATTGATTGATTTGCCCCAGGAGGTTTGCGACAGGCTAATGCAGCAAAGCCAGCGCTTGAGCCTGGAAGAGATATTCAACGCTTTTAATATTCTGGCTAACACGCTTGAGATGGCCCGCAGGCTTGATTCGTTGCGCATAACATTGGAAGTGAATTTAATCCGCTTGGCTAATTACAAGAAGCCCCAAATGGTTAATCATCCGGTAAAACAGCCTCCTTTAAAAGAAGGGCCTCAAAAGGAAAAAGAAATTATTCAGAGGGTAAATAAGGAAGAAGCAAGGGTTGAGCCTCCGGAAGAGGTGGTTAATATTGTTTTAGATGATATCAAAAACGTTTGGCAAAACGTTATCGAGTCTTTGGGCCGGGTAAAAATGTCTGTTTCCGCATACTTGAGCGAAGGAGAGCCGTTTAGTTTAAAAGGAAACCATCTTACGGTTTCTTTCCCGGAGAGCCATTCTTTGCACAAAGAAGCCCTCGAAAAAAGAGAAAATAAGGAGATAATCGAACAGGGCTTATTCGAGTCGTTAAATACGCGCTTAAGGGTAAGTTTTGTCCTTTCGGCCGAAACTAAGCCCAGAGAAGCCGGGGAAGCCGGGAATTTTGTCCAATCCATATTGGACACCTTTCACGGCAGGTTGATCAGGGAAAGCTAATGGCAAATTATACGGAATCAATAGAAATATTAATCGAAAGGCTGATCAAGTTTCCCGGGATTGGCAGGCGCAGCGCTGAGCGCCTGGTGAGTTATATCCTGGGAGCGCCTAAAGATGAGATCAAAATTTTGTCTGAGGCCATAAACAAAGTAAAGGAAAGCGTGCGTTTTTGCAGCCTTTGCCATAATCTAAGCGAGGAAGAGCTTTGTAAGATTTGCCAGAATACGCGGCGCCATAAAGACGTAATTTGCATTGTTGAAAAACCTACCGATGTCGCGGCAATCGAGAAATCCGGGAGCTTTGGCGGGGTTTATCATGTTTTATTGGGTTCCATATCCCCCTTGGAAGGAAAAGGCCCGAGCGACCTAAAGATTGATACCTTGATTGCCCGGATAAAGCAGAACAGTATCACAGAAATCATCATTGCCACAGACGCCGATACCGAAGGCGAAACCACCGCCCTTTACCTTACTAAGATAATCAAGCCTTTGGGCGTGAAATTGAGCCGTATTGGCCTTGGCCTGCCGGTCGGCTCGAACCTTGAATACGCCGATTCTACCACTCTCTCCAAGTCTTTAGAGTCCCGTCGTATAATTTAATCCATGATTACCCTAAGCAATTTATCCAAAAACTACGGCCGGAAAACGCTTTTCGAGAACATCTCCCTGAATATCAATAAAGGCGAAAAGATCGGTTTAATCGGGCCCAATGGCTCGGGAAAATCCACGCTTTTCGCGCTTATCCTGGGCGAGATCGAGCCTTCAGCAGGGGAGGTCCGCATAAATAAGAATACCCATATAGGCTATCTTGCCCAAGAAGCCAATTTTATCCGTCCGGATACACAAGGATTAGACGGGATCTCGCTAAAGGCGGGGAATTCCGGGCATACGGTTATCGGCGAACTTATCGAAGGCGATGAACGGGTTATGCGCCTAAGGCGCGAGAAAGAAGAACTGGAAAACAAAAACCTTGCCGGTTCCAGGCGCTACGGAGAAGTTTTGCACGAATTAGAGGTATTAGGTTTTTTTGAGCTGGAGCATAAGGCGGAAAAAATTCTTATGGGCCTGGGCTTTAAAGAGCGGGATTTTAACCGGCCGGTAAAAGAGATGAGCGGGGGTTGGCAGATGCGCACTTTATTGGCCAAACTCCTGATTTACCAGTATGATTTATTGCTTTTGGATGAACCTACGAATTACCTGGATTTAAATGCGGCGCTTTGGCTTAAAAGTTACCTGGCAAGCTTTCGCGGGACATTCATTATGATTTCTCACGACAGGGCTTTTCTTACCGATGTTACCAATTATACGTTAATTCTTGAAAACGGCTCGATTGCGAAAATAGAGGGAAATTATAAGCACTATGAGCAGATAAAAGAAGAAAGGCGCACGCATCTTGAGAAGCAATTTAAGGAGCAGGAGAAGAAAAGGGAGCAGTTGGAGAAATTCGTTTCGCGTTTTCACGCCCAGCCGAACAAGGCGGCGGCAGTAAGGGCAAAGCGCACTGCCTTGGAGAGGCTGGAAAAGGAAGCGGTGGTTTTACCTGGTGACCCGCGCGAAAGTATCGGTAATTTCAGCTTTCCTGCTACGCGCAGGAGCGGGCACAAGATCATTTCTCTGGAAAAAGCCGCCAAGAATTATGGCGGGTTAAAAGTTTACGAAGGCCTGGATTTTGAAATAATCCAGGGCGAAAAAGCTGTTTTAGCCGGAGAAAACGGGGCGGGGAAATCAACTCTTTTGAAGATACTGGCGGGAGTAATCGATATAGACGCAGGCGCGCGCGTTGTCGGCCATAATGTGGATATCGGGTATTTTTCCCAGACGCGCACGGATGTATTGAGCCTGGAGAATACGGTTTTACAGGAGGCTTATTCAGCCGCGCCCGGATATATGCCGGAAGAGGCAATCAGGACGATACTGGGGGCGTTTTTATTTACCGGAGACGATTCGGACAAGAAGGTAAAAGTTTTATCCGGGGGCGAAAAGAGCCGGTTGATCCTGGCTAAATTGCTGATTGACCCGCCGAATTTTCTTCTTCTTGATGAGCCAACCACGCATTTGGATGTGGATGCGGTTGAGGCGTTAGTGCGGGCGCTTACGGATTACGCAGGGACACTCGTATTTATCAGCCACGATATTTATTTTGTGCGTTCGGTAGCCAATGCCGTTTATGAGGTCAAAGGCGGCCGGATCAGAAAGTTTCCCGGGGCATTCGATTATTATCTTGAGAAAAAAGATTCCTCTGAAGCGTCAATCGAGAAACCTAAGCATAAAACCGACCCGCAAAAGCAAAAGTTTGAGCAGGAGAGGCTTAAGGCCAGGGAAGAGGAGAGGTCCAGCAGGGAAGAAGAGAAGAAGCGCAAGGCCCACAATGCTTCCATAAGGGAGCAGATAACCAAACTGGAGAAGAAGAAAGAAAAGCTCCAGCTTGAAAGTTATGCCAAGGCGCGCGCCTTATCTGACCCAAGAATTTACCGCCGGGACGATGATATGGCGCGTGATTACGGCCGCCGGTTAAAAGAAATCGAGAAGCTAGCCGGGGATGCTGACCTGGAGATAAAAAACCTGGAAAATCAGATTATTTAAAAGGGATGTTTTTATCTATTCTCCGTAAATTTATTTTAACTTTTCAGCAATTTCGTAAAGAATCCCGCCCGCTATCTCTAGCTTAGGAAACAGGTATTTTCTCGCGGAAACAATAACCCTGGTTTTACCTCCGGCTATTTCCTTGATCTTTGCGGTTATTTGAGCGGAATTTATAGTTGCGCTAATAATGCCTTGCGATTTATCTTTTTTGGTGACCCTGCCTTTTTGTTCTAAAAGCCTCAAGCTTTCTTTATATGCGTTATCAAAAGAAGAGGTAAAGTCCTGCTGAACGCTATCTCTTCCTATCAGCGTCATGGCTACGGCAACCGGCAAAACCGTTACGCCGGCCAGCATAGTAACGCCATAAATCTTGGCTCCCTGTATTCCAGCCGCTTTCATAGGTTCTGCCAATATCAGCACTGCTAACTGTTGAGCGTTAGGTATGTTCTTGTAGCTCTTACGCGTATTTATATCATATACCTTGATTGCCGGCTCTCCCCTGGGGCCGTAATCTTTCAAGACAATTCTTCCTATGCTAAGGGTAAGCATGTCAATATGCAGGGGCATTTTCCCGGAAGGCCCGCTTTCTTGATTTTTCCCTTCTTTGACTATCCTTAATTCATCAATATTCAACTGTCCCTTTTTGTTTTTTTCAAGGCCAATTTCTTTTATTTCAATCTCCAGGCGCGGCAAATGCAGTTTCTTCCTGAATAAGGCGCCTAAGTCATAGCTGATGTTTATCTTCGATAAATCCGCCAGAATAGTTTTGGAGAATCCTTTAGGATTGTATACTTTAAATCCGGATATCCTTACAGACCGGCTAAAGAGGCCCAGAGAAAAACCGTCAATATGCACCGACGTGCCGGTGAATTGCGTCGCTATAATTGTTACCGCAGATTGCAGTATGCGGTCCTTAACGATACCGGCGAAGAAAATAGCGATTAAGAGCGTGAGTGATACAATCGCAGCCTTTTTCATAACCACCTTCCTTTTTTAGATTATATCCCAAAGAAAAACCCTCCGCAAGCGTTATGCTAGCAAAGGGCCAAAGTTAAGGGATCTTTCTATGGTTATTTAAACCGCTCCTTTGATTTGCCTAATTGGCAATACAATCGTTTCCTTCGTGGTGCCAACTTTCCACTTTACCGTTATTATTTATTATAAAACTTGTTTTACAGGAAAGCTTGTATTTTTGGATTGGCGCTATTTCTGTTACATTAGTAATGGACGTGCCGCTATAAGATTTGTCTCCTATTCTGCCGGATTGATAAGTTGTTTGCGGGACAGTATACATGTAACCGCCGCCTTGGACCGTGTTCTTATGCACATATTCCACGGCTTTCTTGCCATTATCCAATTTATATGTCTTATTGGGAACGCCCCAGGAAGCAACCAGGTCGTTTTCGCTTGCTCCGATCCAGGTGTTTAATCTTGCATCATATTTTGCAGTAGATGCGCACCCGCCAAGCAGCACTGCCATAGCGAACAAATAGATAAACTTTTTCATTTTCCCGCCTCGCGTAATTCTATCCGGCAAAAATCCTATGGATAATTGGCTCCCCCTCGAGGACTCGAACCTCGGACCTGGTGGTTACACTTAACCCGAAATTACTTTCGGAAGCGGACTATATCTTTGCCGGCGTCTTTCTCGCTACGGCAGCAGGTGCATAGTCTCTGAACCTTCCCTTTGGTTCTTAGGGCTCGGCTGCTGATTACCCGCGTTTATTACGTTGGGGCTTCCAGCAATTCTCCTGCAGTTTCAACCACGGTTTCCCGTGGAAGCTGCGCTTTGGACCGGAACAGGCGAATCTTTGCCTGCATCGCTTTGTTCCTTGGGCACAGCCACTCGCTCTACCGGCTGAGCTAAGGGGGAAATGTAGAAATATTTTACACGAAATAAGAGCGCAGTCAATACTATTATTCGTTAATTCCCCGGCTAACGGGGGCAGCTTGCCTTGAGACAGCCTAATGCGCATGCCTAAAGCTACAAATATTTGTTGTATAAGCCTTGGGCAGAGTTATAATCATAAAAAGCGTTTATAATACTATGTAATGCAGGTGAGACTAAAGAGTAAAGGAGCGTCCTGAATGAAAAAGCTTGCCCTAACGGTTATTTTATTGGCGCCTTTTTTAGCATGTTTTGCCCAAGATGTTGAAACCAATGCCGCTGTTCGGCATAAGGGGCAGATAACACAAGAATCCGTTGATAAAAATAATTTATCGGAATGCGAGAAGGCCGGGGGGAAATTAACAAAGATAAAAGAATGTGACGGCTCTGAAAGCTCCTGGTGCGTTATTTCGGCAAAGGAGCAGTGCTATGCCGACCAGGTAGAAAACGGGAAATGCAGCGTAGGGAAATATTCGGAGGAGTCCAAAGCCATCGTTGGCATAAGCCCGCGGGTCCTCTGCGATTAAGGCTAGGGCCGAAACCCGCAGGCGCGCTAAAGAAATGTATTGTAAAAGTCCTTGATTGGAATAAAATATAACCAAAAGGAGGAGGGTATGGCAAAATTGGATGTTAAGGCTTTTGGTTTGGCGTTGGGCATGGTCTGGGGCGGCATTACTTTCTTGCTGGGGATTATGGATATGCTTTACTTCTGGGGAAATTCCTGGGGCAAGATGATGACCATGGTTTACGTCGGTTACAATCCTACCATCATCGGAAGCATAATCGGGGCAGTTTGGGGTTTTGTGTATGCCTGGGTCTTTGGCCTTATGGTAGCGTTGATGTATAACCGTTTGGTTGAAGAGAACAAAGCCGAGACGGAAGAAAAGATAAAGGCCCTGGCAAAGAATATTTGGGAAAAGAAAGGCCGTCCCGGGAATACTTCCGCGGATGATTGGCGCGAAGCCGAAAAGATTATAAAAGGGTCTTAAACCGATAATGCCGGCTAAATTGGCTATCGTCGGCGCAGGCGTAGGCGGATTAAGTTGCGCTGCGCGCCTGGCCCACGACGGCCATGATGTGCAGGTTTTTGAGAAACTCGATAAGTGCGGCGGGCGTAACCATATCCTTGAAGACAAAGGTTTTAAATTCGATATGGGCCCGTCATTTGTGCTTATGCCGGATTTCTTTGAGGAGCCGTTTTCTTATTGCGGGGAATGCCTCAAGGATTACCTGGACTTTAAGGTCCTGGACGTAAACTATAAGATATTTTATCCTGATGGAGATTGCCTTAGCGTTTATAAGGATTGGTCGCGCACGAAGGAAGAACTGGAAAGGCTGGAGAAGGGCTCCAGCGTTAGCTTCGATAGGTTTATAAAGGAAACCAGCCGGATTTATGGCTTAGTAAGGCCCCTGCTCTATAAGTGTTTTACTCCCGCCAGTTTGATCAATCTTTCTTATTGGCCGCTCCTCTTAAGATTAAGGGTATTCGAATCATATTGGGGATTGGCCAGGAAATTCTTTAAGACCGATAAATTGTGTTATGCCTTTACCTTTGAGGCGATGTTTATGGGTGTTTCTCCGTTTCAAGCCCCGGCATTTTACAGTATTATCAGTTACGCCGACCATGTGCAAAAGATAGCTCATCCGATGGGAGGGATGTACCAGATTCCCCTGGCGCTGGAGAAGATGGCCAGAAAATTCGGCGCGAAATTCAGCTACAACTCGGAAGTCGAAGAGATTTCGGGAAACGGCCCTGTCAGGCTAAAGGTAGGCGGAAAAGAGCAGGAATTTGATAAAGCCGTTATCAACGCCGACTATTCTTACGCCAAAGAAAAGCTTTTAGGCCGGGCTTTGCCGGATTATAAATATTCCTGTTCGGTTTATCTTCTTTACCTGGGGTTGAAAAACAAGGTCAAAGGGCTAGAGCACCATAATTTGTTTTTTGCCCGGGACTTGCCTGGAAACCTCAAGGATATCTTCGAAGACGGGATAATCCCGCAAGACCCTTCGTTCTATGTGCATGTGCCGACCGTTACGGACCAATCCCTTGCCCCGCCGGGAAAAGATATTTTCTATATACTGGTGCCTCTGCCTAACCTTCTGAAATCAAAAGAAGATTTCTCAAAGCATGAAGACAGGTTAAGAAAAGGGGTAATTGAGAGAATAAACCAGAGGCTCAAAATTGACCTGGAACCTTTGATTGAAGTAGAGCATAGGTTCTATCCGCGGGACTTTACTAAAAAATATAATATAAAGTACGCAGCGACCTTTGGCTTGGCGCACAATCTCCGGCAAAGCGCTTTCTTCAGGCCGCCGAATTTCGACTCCGGCAATAAGAATATCTTCTTTGTCGGCGCCAGCACCCAGCCCGGAGGAGGCCTGCCGGTGGTTATCGCCGGCTCCCGGATAGCCGCCGATTTGATCAATAAGGGCTAATCCGGAAGCAAGCGGATATAATTAATTATATCCTGAATGGTTTTCTTGGGAGTGGATGCGCCTGCGGTTATTCCTACGGATTTTACGTCCTTAAACCAACTAGGCCGGATTTCATTCCTAGAGTTAACCCGCCAGCTATTTTTGTTTAAAGACCGCGATATCTCATAAAGCCTTTTGGTATTGGCGCTTTTTTTTGAGCCGATGATTATCATTGCGTCGTTTTCCAGGGGCATGGACATTATTTCTTTTTGCTTAGTGCGGGTGGGCTTGCAGATTGTGTTAAAAAACATTAAATCCGGTATGTGCTTTCTAAGGATACCGGTAATCTTTAAAACCGTTTTCAGGCTTTGCGTTGATTGCGCCACAACCGCAGCTTTTTTTATCCGTTTTATTTTTCTTAGAGGGATATTATTTATTCCGTCGATTACCAGGGCCTTTTCTTTCAATTGGCCGGCGATCCCATGGACCTCGTCATGTTTCCTGTCGCCTATAATTATAACCTTATAGTTTTTGTTTTGCGCGTCACTGGCTATTTTGTGTATTTCCTTTACCATCGGGCAGGTGGCGTCGATAATTTCGTAACCAAGCTTTGCGGCCTTAGCCAGTGTTTTAAGCGATGAGCCATGCGCCCGGATCAGGAGTATCCCCGTTTTTGTTTTCTTTAACCTGGCTATCTTTTTAATTCCGGATTTCTCGACTTCTTTAACCACAGCTTCGTTATGCACTATATCCCCAAGCATATAAACTTTTTTCCCTGTCCGGGCGGTTGTAAAAGCGATATCCAGCGCCCTTTTCACGCCGAAACAAAATCCCGCGGATTTAGCCAGGTTTACGCGCATAAATATTTTCCCTTCACGATTATTTTAAGGATAATCAGCCATTTCTTTAAGGTCCTGACGCAGGCGCGCCTTGAGAAAACATCGTAGTTATTGTTTTTTATTTCATCCAGTATCCCGGCGTACATTTCTTTCATAGCGGTTACAACCAGCCTTTGCCGGGCGCCTTGAATAAACTTTATGCCTGAACCGGCTTCCTCGTAATCCCGCTTTGTTTTATCGGCCAGGTATCGCATCATTTCCCTGAAATTGCCGCTTACCTGGCAGCGCGCTATTTCTTCTTCGGTGACCCGGAATTGCTTCAGGCAGTCAACCGGTATATAGATCCTGCCGCGCAGGTAATCTTCGCCAACGTCTCTTAAAATATTGGTCATTTGCATGGCTATGCCCAGTTTTACGGCGAACCTTTTGGCCGGTTCATCCGGGCACCGGAATATTTTAAGCATGATCAATCCTACTACTCCGGCAACTTTGTAGCAGTAGTCATTTAGTTCTTCAAGATTATTGTACCGGGTTTTGGCCAAATCCATAAGCATCCCGTCAAGCAGGGCTTGAAAATATTCTTTGGGTATCTGGTATTTATTGATGGTTTGTTTAAAAGAAAGAAGGGCCCTTTCCAGCGGCAACCCGCCGGAATAGGCCAAATCTATTTTTTGCCTGATTTCATCAAGTTTCTGCGGGCAGGCAGGGTTTTTAAGGTCATCTACCGATTCATCGCTTAACCTGCATATGGCGTAAACTGAATATGCGGCATCGCGGGTTTCTTTAGGCAGGAAAAAAGAGGCCGCATAGAACGTCTTGGCAAAATTCCGGGTTATCTTGCGCGCCTCCTTGAATCCCCGCTGGATATTTTTCATAAGTATCATTTTACAGTAAAACCTCTTTAAATTAAAGGATATTATACTGGTTGAAAATTGCAGGGTTCCGGTATAAAATAAAGCCAATGTCAAAATACATGGTGCTGTTGATATTATCAGGCATAATCCCTTTATGCTTAAGCTTTTGGCCGCCATTGAAATTCTACCGTAACTTGCGCGCCCTTATCGCAAGTATCGCCTTAATCGCCGTCATTTTCGGGGCCTGGGATGTCTTTGCGGTTTGGAGGGGGCATTGGTCATTTGGCCCGGAAAGCGTCTGGCCTTTCAGGTTCATTAACCTGCCTTTTGAAGAATGGCTTTTCTTCATTGTAATCCCCTTTTGCTGCATTTTTACCTGGGAAGCGCTTAAATTCATCAGAGAAAGGGCCCGGTGAAAGAATACACCCTTTTGTCTATATTATCGGCTGCGCTTGTCCCGGCAGTAGATGTTTTTTTAAGGACAAATCTTTTAAAGCGCAAGCTCTTCTGGCTTTTTATTTTGGTGATAGCCTTATTCAAATTAGCAGTTAACGGCTACCTGACCGGAGAAAATATAGTAATTTACAATCCTGAATTCTTTTTGGGCTTAAGAATAGGAAGCATACCTTTTGAGGATTTTCTTTTTGGGTTTAGCATGGTTTCTTTAACAATAATATTCTGGGAATATTTTAAAAGGCAAAAAACATGAAAAAAACTATTTTATTGCTTTTGGCCCTATTATTTATTTTGACCAATAGATGCTTTGCCTTAGACTGGAAGCGATTGCATGAAAAGGCAGACCAGCAAAGCCTGGCGCAGTCTTTGGAGGCTTTCCGGCAAATGCCCGCCTCTATGGAAAATAGTTATGTTTTAGGGTTAGCTTACCTTAACCAGCATCGGGACAAAGAAGCCGAAGGCGCCTTTAAAAACATTTTAGAGAACGATCCCTCTGTTTTTGAGGCAAAATGGGGGATAGCCGAAGTTTTACGGCGCCGGCACAAAACAACCGAAGCCCGGAATATGCTGAACGAAATCTTAAAAGGACACCCGGATTTTTATCCGGCAGTCATAAGCCTGGCTTACGTAAAATATATCCAGATGGATTTTCCGGCAAGCGCGCGCCTGGCGCTTAAGGTCATAGAGGCAGGGAGAAATAAGGTGGATTTAAGCAATTATACCCGCGCCTTTTGCATTTACGCCGGGGCCAAAGGCATGATAGCCCATTATGGAGGGCCGCTTTCGAAACTGATTAACGGGGTGGCGGCTAAGCCTAACTTGGATAAGGCTGAAAAATTGCAGCCGAATTCCCCGGGAGTTTTATTCGGCTTGGGGAGTTTTTATTTGCTTGCGCCTGGCTTAGCCGGCGGAGACAAGTCCAAGTCAGAGGAATACCTTAAAAAGGCGATAAAGGTTGACCCGAATTTTGCCGATGCGTATGTGCGGCTGGCCCAGCTTTATAAAATTAAGGGCAATACCGTTTTGTTTAAGAAGTATTTTAGTAAGGCCTTAGAGTTGGACCCCGGAAATGAGCTCGCCCTTGATGCCCAGAGCGGCGCCTGTAAATATATTTGCGTTGGCGGGCAAGAGTAGCTTAAACGGAAAGGATCTTTTGCGTAAAGCCGGCCAGTGCCTTATGGCTATCTTTACGCATTTTCAATGATTTTATCGAGTTTTCGGCTTGATTAACCAGCCTTTTTATTTCTTTTTTCGCAAACTCAAGGCTTCCGGATCCCGCAATAACCTCGCGGATCTCCAATAATTCTTTATTTCCCGTATTCTTCTCCGAAAAGACCTTTCTGATGATTTCCTGGCGGTTTTTATCGCTATGGTTATAGGCGTGCCAGATAAGCAGCGTTTTTTTTGCTTCGGCGATATCAGTCAGGTTCGACTTTCCGGTTTCTTTATCCCTGGAGAATGTCCCGATAATATCGTCTTTAATCTGGAAAGCCCTTCCCAGATACATCCCGTAACCAAAGAGTTTCTTTATCTGGTTTTTGCCTGCTCCCGCTAAAATCGCGCCCATAGTTAACGGAGAGGCAAAGGTGTAGTTTGCGGTTTTGTAATCGTAAATCTTATAGATATCATTTTTGGTGATTTTCTCGATCGGCTTTGTTCCCAGGATAAGCTCGATAAATTCCCCGCTTCCGGTATATAAAGCTGCCGAGATAAGTTTCCGGAGCGCTTCTTCTTTGCGCCCGGGTTTTTCCCGTATTGCCAAGAACGCGTCCAAGGCCATCGCATACATAACGTCGCCGGCGATGATAGCCAGGTCTTGCCCGCTGAATTTAACGTCCTTTCCGGTTTTGAGATATTTACTCAACAAGGAATGCATCGACGGTTTACCGCGGCGCATGTCGGATTTATCGATTATATCGTCATGAACGAGCATAAAATCATGGAGAAGCTCTAACGAGAGGGCGCTGCGGTATAAGCCGGAGGCGGACTTTTTAGAGAAACCGAGGGAGCCGATGCAGAAAAGCACCGGCCTGATTCTTTTGCCGTCGCGCGATATAAATTCTTTTATGCTGTTGAAAAGTAAAGGGGAGAGCTTATTCAAGCAGTAGGTTTTATCGATATCTTGGATATAGAGGGAGAGCTCGCGTTCAAGCCGTTTTTTTATTTTCAAAACCATGAAATTATGTTAGCATATAGCCATATTTAAAGCAAACAGTAATTATCGTCTAACGGTCAGGCAGCCGCCTTGCCTGCCTAAGAAGCAGGCAGGAGGCGTTTTAGAAAAATGCTCAGTAATATCGTCCGCGCGTTAAGATTACCGTTTATCTTGGCAAGTATCCTGCCGTTTGTCTTCGGTTCGCTGATTGCAAGAAAAGAGTTTAACCCCGCCGGTTTTACGCTGGGATTGTTAAGCGTTATTTTTACGCATTTGAGCGCTAACCTTATCAATGATTATTTTGATTCCCGAAGCGGGGCTGATTGGCCGGATAAGGATTATTACGGTTTTTTCGGCGGCTCAAAACTGATCCAGGAAGGGGTGTTCTCCGAAAGGTCATATCTTGTCTTTGCCGTTTGTTGCGCCGCTATCGCTTCCGTTTGTGTAATACTCTTAGCCTTGAGTTTAAGAAGCAGCTTTGTTATCGTGGCCTACCTATTGATAATGATTTTGAGCTGGCAATATACGGCTAAGCCGCTGGCATTTTCCTATAATTACCTCGGGGAATTATTCTTGTTCGTCCTTTTTGGCCCGGCGCTTGTAATGGGAGGGTATTTTATCCAGTCGGGGGCATTCCCGGAGATAAAAAGCCTGATCTTGTCCCTGCCTTTCGGGTTCTTTACCGCCGGCATCCTTTTTGTAAATGAGGTCCCGGATTTCCCCGGGGACAAGAAGTCGGGTAAAAATAACCTGGTGAGCATTTTCGGCGTAAAAAGGGCGTATCTATTTTACTACCTGCTGGCAGCCGCAGGATTTTTGTCGATTTTTACGGCTTTAGGCTTAGGTTACCTGGGATTTACTTGCGTCTTTTCCCTTTTGGTTGTTTTACCGGTAATAAAAACCGGCAGGATCCTGAAAATCAATTATTCCGACAAGCTTAAGCTGGTGCTTTCTTCTAAAACGGCCATCAATATCCAGGTATTGATCGGGGTAATCTTAATTTTAAGCTTATGGGTATGAAGAAAATTGTTATTATCGGCGGAGGTTTTGCCGGATTATCCGCGCTTTCTGTTTTTTCCCGGAGCAGAAGAGGGGATTTCGGGGTCACCCTTATAGACGAAAATGCCGAGGCAAGCTTCCTGCCGCTAATCCCGGATTGCATTGGCAGAGACATAAAGCCAAAACACCTGCTTGTTGATTTGAGCCGCTTAAGCGCCAGAAAACATTTTAATTTCATCAAAGACAGGATTGCTGGAGTAGATTTGGAAAAAAGAGAGGTGGTAACTTCAAAAACCACCCTGAATTATGATTTTTTGATTATCTCCAGCGGCTGCGAAACAAATTTTTACGATAATAATGAAATCCGGCGGCATTCATTTAAGATTGATAATGCTCAAGACGCAAGCCTGATACGCAAGGCATTGGATAAAGAAGATTACGGCCATTTTTTGATTGCCGGCGCAGGCTATACCGGGATAGAGGTGGCCGCTAATTTAAGGGTTTATTTAGAGAAAAGAAACAGAGACAGAAAGATAATTATTGTCGAGCGCTCCGCATCCATCCTGGGGCCGTTATCGCGGCGGATAAAGGATTACGTTACGGATAATCTCCAGAGGCTGGATATAGAGGTTTTGTTGGGTTCTGGCATAGAGAAGATTGACGGTAATAGCGTAACGTTAACCGGCGGCAGAAGTTTTGATAATTATATGTTGATTTGGGCCGCGGGAGTAAGGGCGGGCGATTTTATCCGGAATTTAAATATCGAAAAAAACCCGCAAGGCAGGATCAAGGTTGACCAGTACCTTAGGGTAAATGATACTTGTTTTGCCGCCGGAGACGCCGCGTATTTTTCCTGTGGCAATGATTCTTTAAGGATGGCAGTGCAATTTGCCATCGCTCAAGGCCATTGCTGCGCAAACAATATCATAAAATACGCAAAGGACAAGAGCCTTGTAAAATTCAAACCCAGGGATTTAGGCCTTATTATCCCTATGGCGAATAACAGGGCCGTCGGTACGGTCTTAGGGGTTGAAATGAAAGGGTTTTTACCTGTATTTTTACATTATATTATGTGTATTTACCGTTCTTACGGTTTAAGGAATAAGTTTGGGATTATAAACGATTTAATGGGGCCCCGTGCCTAAGGCATTCTTTAGTAAGAATAATTTTATTGAGCGTTCGATAAACGGCGCGCTCCTGTTTTTTAAAGAATCTATCTTTTCCGAGGATAAGGCGCAGGAGCCCGGTTTACTGCAATCGCTTGATCCGAGGTTCAAAGTTGTCACTTTCGCCTTATTTTGCATTGCCGTGCTTTTTATGAAGAATACCGGAGCGTTAGCTATTTTATATATTTTCTCGCTTCTGTTAGCTTGCGTTTCCAGGATCAATTTAGGGTTTTTCTTAAAGAGGACATGGGTCTTTATCCCGTTATTTTCCCTGTTTATCGCGTTTCCGGCTATATTCAGTTTTGCCAGCCCCGGAGAGGCTCTTTACGTTTTGAAGTTTTTTGGTTTGCGCTTAGTTATCACCAGGCCCGGTTTATTTGGCGCGCTTCTTTTCGTTTTACGGGTAGCTACTTCCGTGTCTTTTATGATTTTGTTAAGCTTGACCACCCGGCATTCAACGCTGCTGAAGGTTTTGCGCGTCTTTAGGGTCCCCCAGGCCTTTGTTATGGTTTTGGGCATGGCTTACCGTTATATCTATCTCTTTATGGAGATAGTTGAGAATACCTATCTTGGCATAAAAAGCCGCACAGGCGGGTTAATCAAGCGTAAGAGAGGCCAAGCGATAGTGGCCTGGAATATCGCTGTCCTTTGGCAGAGGTCATTTAAGCTGAACGAAGATGTTTATGGCGCCATGCTTTCCAGGGGGTACAATGGAGAGCCGGTTTTATTGGATGAATTCAAGGCAACGCTTAAAGACTGGGTTTGGCTTTGTTTAGCAGTAATAATATTTACCGGAGCCGTCAAATTTAATAATGGATGAATTGATCTGTTCGCCGGAATTCAGGCCCCGCTGTTTAGGTAGCGGCGCCGAGGGATTTATTTTTAAGCTGGATAACGTGCATTTTTCATATCTAAATAAATTTCCCGCTCTCTGCGGGATAGATATGGAAATTAAAAAAGCAGAGAAAATAGCTGTCCTTGGAGCAAATGGCTCGGGAAAATCCACGCTTTTGCAGCTATTGGACGCGCTTATCTTTCCGGGCAAGGGGAGCGTTGAAGCCTTTGGCCGGAAACTGCTGGAAACTGATTTTAGCGACCCGGAATTTTGCCGTTCTTTCAGGAGCAGGGTAGGCTTAGTCTTCCAGAACCCGGATATCCAGCTTTTCTGCTCGACGGTAAAAGAGGATATTTATTTCGGGCCATTACAGCTGGGTGTTGAGAAAAACGAGGCAAAAAAACGGGTGGAGAGGATAACCGAAGGTTTAAGGATAGGCGATTTGCTGGATCGCGCCCCGCACCAATTAAGCGTGGGAGAGAAACGTAAAGCTGCAATCGCCACTGTTTTGGCGATTGAGCCGGAAGTTATCCTTTTGGACGAGCCGACAGCCGGCCTTGACCCGCAGACCGCCAGGCATATAATAGACATTATCATCGAAGCCAATGAGCGCGGAAAAACCATTATCACCGCTACCCACGATTTGCATATCGTGGAAGAAATAGCGGATACAGTTTATATTTTAAGCCGGGAGAAACGGGTAGCCAGGTTTGGCCCCGCGGATAAATTATTATCCGACACAGGTCTTTTGCAGGAGCATAATTTGACGCATATCCACAAGCATAAGCATAATGGCCAGGCGCATATTCATTCGCATCAGCACTTGGACCATCATGAGCATTAAAAGGAAGACATGAAAAAGAGGCCATTATTTGTTTTCGCGTTTTTAATCCCGGCGTTATTTCTGGCTTTAAGCAAAGCGCAGGGGGAGGAATTGCCCAAGCTGTTAGTTTTTCATTCACCGGCCTGCCATAGGTGCCTAGAAGTAAAAAAAGATATCCTGCCTCAAGTAGAGGATGCGTTTAAGGGTAAGATCAAGGTGGAATATTATGATATTTCCGATATCAAGAATTATGCCTTTTTGTTCGGGCTTAAAGAAAAATACAGCAAGAATTTCGAACTGGATTTGCCGGTATTTTTTATCAATGGGCAGTTGGTAAACGGAAAAGGGGATGTAAAGAGTAACCTGGAAATAGCTATCAATGTCGCCCTGGGAGAGTCGCAAAGAAGCGAGTCGGCCCTGGCGGTAGATTTAGTCAGGCATTTTAACGGTTTTAAGCCTTTGGCTATCGCCAGCTCCGGATTAATCGACGGAATCAACCCTTGCGCCTTTACGGTCATCGTATTCTTTATTTCCTATTTGGCTTTTCAGGGCTATAGAAGGCTTGAGCTTATAATTATCGGCCTGACTTTTATATTCGCCGTATTCTGCACCTATTTATTGATTGGTTTGGGGATATTTAATTTTCTTTACCAGCTCGATAGTTTTTGGGTTATCTCCAAGGTCTTTAATATTTTGATCGGGATATTCAGCTTAATACTGGGTGGGGCGGCTATTTACGATTTATTAAAATTCAGGAAAACGCTTGATACGGAAGGCTTGCTTTTACAATTGCCGAAAGCGGTTAAAAACCAGATTCATTCCATAATCGGTTCGCATTATCGTAAAACAGGCGCGCTAGAAGCAACAAAAAAGACGGTATTCGGGCGTTTGGCCAGGTTGTCCGTAAGCGCCCTTATCACCGGGTTTTTGGTTTCTATACTGGAAGCGGTTTGCACCGGGCAGCTTTATCTTCCGGTAATTACCTTTATATTAAAATCCACGCCGCTTAAATTAAAGGCTTTAGGGTATCTGGTAGTTTACAATATTATGTTTATTGTCCCGTTATTTATAATATTCCTTTTGGCTTTGTTTGGAGTGACTTCGGGGCAATTCGCCCAATTCATCAAAAAGCACATGGTTACCGTAAAAGTCCTTATGAGTATTATGTTCATCGGTTTAGGGGTATTTTTAATCTGGAGGGGGTAGATGAAGGGCTTTGCGGGTTTTGGGTCGCGGGTTTTCCGCCTGGCTACGGTTTTATTTCTTACATATACGGTTTCTCTTGCCGGTCAGATTGACCCTTATACCTGGGATTTTGGGCAAGTCAAGCAGGGAGAGGTACTCTTGCATAAGTTTACCTTAAAGAATGAGTCTGCCCAGAAGCTAAGGATTACGGGAGTAAATACCTCCTGCGGCTACACTGTTTCAGAGGCCAAATCCAGGGTCCTGCTCCCGCAGGAATCTACCGAAATCGAGGTTAAATTCAATTCCAAAGGTTATGCGGGCCCGGTGCAGCAGTTTGTATATGTTAATACCGATTCCATTGACAAGCCGCTGATTAGGTTTATAATTAAAGCTGATGTAGCTAATTAAGAAGGAGCGTGATTTAAATGTGGTCTCTACAATTAAGGATGTGGTTATTGTTGACGGTGCTTTTCGGTTTTATCTATGCGGCCAGCGTTGTCATAGGCAGGTCTTTTTTGCACTTCGGGGGTTTTAGCTTTTATCTGGTTATATCCCTGGTGCTTATGTTTATCCAGTATATGATCGGGCCCAAGATAGTCGAGTGGACCATGCGGGTTAAATACCTCAAGCGGGCGGATAACCCGAGGCTGTTTCAAATGGTTGAAAGCCTGGCTATGCGCGCCAATATCCCTGCGCCTAAAATAGGCATTGCCCAGATTGAGATCCCCAATGCTTTTGCTTTCGGCAGAAGCCTTGGAGATGGCAGGGTCTGCGTTACGCAAGGGATATTGAATTTACTTAGCGACGAAGAACTGAAGGCGGTCTTGGGCCATGAGCTGACGCATTTGAAAAACAGGGATGTTTTGACGATTACGCTACTTTCGGTAATCCCTATGGTTATGTATAGGATCGCCTGGCAGTTCCTTTTTTTTGGCCGCAGGCGCGATAGCGACAGGGGAGGCAATACCGTTTTAATCGGGTTGGCAGCGTTTATTTTTTATTTTATCACCAATCTTTTGGTCCTTTACGCCTCCCGGATTCGCGAATATTTTGCGGACAGGGGCTCGCTAGCTTTAGGAAATCAGCCTTCGGTGCTTGCTTCAAGCCTGTATAAGCTTGTTTATGGTTCAGCGCGGATGAGCCCGGAATCATTGCGGGAGTCCGAAGGGCTTAAGGCCTTTTTCGTAAATGACCCATCGCAGGCCAGAAACGAAATTAAAGAATTGTCCCAGCTTGATTTGGATAAAAGCGGGACAATCGATCCTTCGGAGTTGGCGCTTTTGAGGAACAAAAACGTACGCTTAGGGGCCGGGGACAGGCTAATGGAACTTTTAAGCACCCATCCAAATATGCTTAAGCGCATAAAGAAGCTATCGGAATACAAGGGTTAGCCAAATAGGTTAAATAAGGACAGCGGCTGTTTTTCCGGTTTTCTCTCTGCGGAAAAAACGGCCGCTGTTCCTATTTAGCGTTCAAGAAGCTCGCAGGCATATGTTCGCGAATGTACGGCGGCAGGCCCCTTACTTATCCGCAGGGCGAATAGCCCGAGGATAAGTAAGGCGGCGACGCGGCAGGACCCGCCACAGTAGACTTTCGCAGGGTTCATAAAGTAAAATATATTTCGCACTTTGACATTGCCAGATAAATAAAAAAGGCATATCCTCTTAGGTTGATAAACTCGTAATTTATTAACCTAACCGGCCCTTACGGGCCAGCAAAGGAGGATACGCCTTATGAGCAAGTCAGTAAATTTTTCTACAGATAATCTACCAAAGCAATGGCAATATGTAAAGCGTAACTTACGAGAGATGGGCATAGTGAGTCAAGCAGGAATTGAAGATATAGAAGTTCGGGCCCGGCTTGTAGTAGAAGCATTCTTTCAGCGGGGTGTATTTGCCGAATTCCGCCAGCAGCTCAAGGCAGATGTATATGAGCGCGCCGATGAGCGGGAAGACATTCGTTCAGGGACCTACGCGCGGTATTTCACGACTACGTTTGGCAGGGCAAGGCTATTAATTCCAAAGGTCAGGAAGAAGAGCAAGGAGTATTTCTATAATCTTTTCGCCAAGTATCAGCGCCGGCAGGAGAAGTTTGACGATATGGTAGTGTTATCCATGCTGCTAGGGTTCTCTACTCGCAAGCAGCAAAAATTCTTCCGTGCTTTTATCGGTGATTCGGTGAGCCATCAGACAGCCTCAAGGTTGTTGCATGGCCTTGCCGATGATCTACGCGTCTATCAAACCAAGCCAATAGAAGATAGATACCGGTTCCTTCTTCTAGACGGGTTATGGGTGCATATCAAAGAGATAGACATCAAGAAGAGGCCTATTCTCTTTGCCTTAGGTATAACTAAAGACGGTAAACAGGAGATTATCGCCTTTAAATTAGCCAAGGGCGAGACCGAAGAAGAATATACGGCCTTCCTCAACGATCTATACCGTAGAGGGCTCTTGGGTAAGTCGTTGGAATTGATTATTCAGGACGGTTCAGAGGCAATAACTGCCGCAGTTAATACTGTCTATCCCTATACGCCACGGCAACGCTGTTATACGCATAAGCTTAGGAATCTCTTGCAGAATATCCGGCACAAGATTAAACACAGGCCTAAGATGGCGCGTCAAGCCAGCAACATCTACAAAGCATCCTCCCGGCAGGAGGCCATCAGGCGCTTCAGGATTTTTGTCAACCGTTGGCGGCACATTGAGCCGAGGGCAACTAAATGCTTCCAGGATGAATTTTATCATACACTTAACTTCTATGACTTCCCGAAAGCAGTGCGCTCTGCCATATCCACCACTAACCATTTAGAGCGCTTCCTTGAAGAGATTAGAAGGCGGATTAAGATTCAAGGCTATTTTAAGAACGAACGCAGCCTAAATCTTTGGATGTTTGGGCTTATAAAGCATATAAATTTAAACCCAATCCAACAACCTAAGGGCTACGCTTCAAAGCAAAAGTGCGAAATAATCCTTGCTTAACTTTTCGCTAAATAACCTTGACAAGGGGCGGGCTAAATGGTATAGTTAACCAATACAGAAAGGACCTTTAAGCCGGCTCATGAGAAGCCGATAAGGCGGATAAGATGAAAAACCGAGCATTAAAAATCAAGGACCCTTGGGAGATGACCCGAGGGTATTTTTTTATCTTTGGGACGGCCGGCTTAATGGCCGAAGATAAAGTTTTTGCGTGATCGCAGGCAAAAGGTTATCCTCTAAGCCGCGCTGGTAAGAGTTAACCCCCAGGAAAGGATTCGGCGTATCAATGCCAAAAGAAAAAGCCATGGTGCTGGATAAAGACGCGATTAACCGGGCGTTAACCCGTATTGCCCACGAGATAGTTGAAAAGAACAAGGGCGCGGATGATTTGTGCCTTGTCGGCATAAGAAACCGCGGGGTTTATTTGGCCCGCCGCTTGAACGCTTGTATCAAAGGCATCGGAGGTAAAGATGTTCCTACCGGATCTTTGGATATAACCTTATACCGGGACGATTTGGCCCGGGCTTCAGGCGTGCCGGTGGTGCGTAAAACCGAGATAGACTTTGATATCAACGGCAAGAACCTGGTGTTGATTGATGACGTGCTTTATACCGGCAGGACCATTCGCGCAGCTTTGGACGCCTTGATAGATTTTGGCCGGCCTAAATCCATACAACTGGCGGTTTTGATCGACCGCGGCCACCGGGAATTGCCTGTGCGGGCGGATTACGCGGGCAAGAATATTCCAACCTCCCAGGATGAAACAGTGGAGGTCCGTTTGCAAGAGGCCGACGGCGTGGATGAAGTGGTAATTATTGGAAAATAAGTTATTAGCTGATAGGTAAAACTATGGGCTATGAGCTAACATGACCTGGACTAGAAAAGATTTATTAGGCTTAGAAGAACTGGCTAAAGAAGAAATCGAGCTGGTGCTTTCTACCGCCGAGAGCTTTAAAGAGATTTCAACCCGCGAGATCAAAAAAGTACCGGCGTTGCGCGGGAAAACAGTGGTAAATTTATTTTACGAACCTTCTACCCGCACCCGCGTTTCCTTTGAAGTGGCCGCCAAAAGATTATCCGCGGACGTAATCAATATTGCTTCAGAAACCTCCAGCGTCAGAAAAGGGGAAACGCTTATTGATACAGGAAGGAACATCGAAGCCTTGAAGGCCGATATCATCGTCATGCGCCATAATTGCAGCGGCGCTTCAGCCATGCTTAGCCGCAATGTAAATTTAAGCGTTGTAAATGCCGGGGATGGCTGGCATGAGCACCCTACCCAGGCCTTGCTGGATATCTTTACATTAAAAGAAAGGCTAGGGAGAATAGAAGGCTTACGCGTAAGCATTGTTGGCGACATCGCGCATTCGCGGGTAGCCCGTTCCAATATTTGGGGGTTAATAAAGCTGGGGGCACAAGTAACGGTTTGCGCGCCAAAAATGCTGATACCTCCGGGAATCGAAGGCATGGGCGTAACTGTGTCTAATGATATAGATTTTGCCCTTAAAGATGCGGATGCGGTAAACGTTTTAAGGATGCAATTTGAGCGCGACGGCCAAACAGCCTTTCCGAAGCAGTTGGAATATTTCAGGGAATTCGGGGTCACCGAAGAGAGGTTAAAGAAGGCAAAAAAAGACATCATCGTAATGCATCCCGGGCCGATAAACCGCGGCATTGAAATGTCCAGCGCGGTAGCCGACGGAGCGCATTCCGTGATCCTGGATCAGGTTACCAATGGCATCGCGGTAAGAATGGCGGTGTTATTTCTGGTAGCGCAAGCTAATGATAAAATCAACGGAGGGCCGGGGTGAAAATATTGATTAAAGGCGCCAGAGTAGTTGACCCGGGGAATAAGCTTGACGAAACAATGGACATACTGGTAGAGGGCGCCAAGGTGGCCAGGGTGGCCAAAAATATCCAGGTTGAGGCACAGGAGATAATTGCGGCGCAAGGAAAGATTGTTATGCCGGGCATAGTAGATATGCACGTGCATTTAAGGGAGCCGGGCCGGGAAGACAAAGAAACCGTCTGCAGCGGCTCCAGGGCCGCTCTGGCCGGCGGAGTTACCAGCATTTTAGCTATGCCGAATACTGACCCGGCTATGGACTCCGTCGAGCATATAAAAATTCTTAGGGAGGCTATCCAGAAGAGCGCCAAGAATAATGTTTTTATCTGCGCGGCAATCACTAAGGGCAGGCAGGGGCAGGAGCTAAACGATATAGCCGGACTTAAGAAATCCGGAGCAGTAGCCGTTTCTGACGACGGCGCGTCAGTGGAATCGGATAATGTAATGCTAGAATGCCTAAGAGCCGCTAAAAAAGAAGGAATTTTAGTGGTTTGCCACTCGGAAGATAAAAAACTTTCCAATGGCGGCCAGGTAAACCTGGGTTTTACCTCTACGCGTTTGGGGCTGCGCGGCGTGCCAGCCGAATCCGAATATAAAAGAATAAGCCGCGATATCGAACTGGCAGAAAAATCAGGCGCCAGTATTCATATTGCCCATATTAGCTGTAAGGAATCGGTTGAAATCATTGCCAAGGCCAAGAAAAAGGGGATAAAGGTTACCTGCGAAACCGCTCCGCACTATTTTACTTTTAGCGACGAGGCAGTTCTGGGCTACGATACTAATTTCAAGATGAACCCGCCCTTGAGGGCTAAGGCTGATGTTTTGGCTATACGCAGAGGTTTGGCCGACGGCACAATCGATGTCATTGCTTCCGACCACGCCCCGCATACCGAGAACGAAAAGGATATTGAGTTTGAGCGCGCGGAATTCGGGGTAATAGGCCTGGAAACGGAACTCTCTGCCGCCGTGACCGAGCTTATCGGCAATAATTTATTGAACTGGACTAAATTGGTTGAGAAGATGTCGTTAAACCCCGGCCGGATTTTAGGGATCGGCAAGGGGACTTTAAGCGTGGGAGCGGATGCGGATATCCTCGTGGTTGACCCCGGGAAAGAGTGGGTAGTAAAAAGAGAAAAGTTTTTATCCAAATCAAAAAACTCGCCTTTTCTCAACCGCGCGCTTAAGGGTTTTGTCGAGTACACTCTTTGCAACGGAAAGGCGCACAAATGGAATTCATAGCCGATTTTCATATTCATTCCAAATACTCCCGGGCAACCAGCCGCAATATGGATGTTAAGAATTTAAGCGAGTGGGCAAAGCTCAAAGGCATAACCCTGATGGGAACGGGTGACTTCACCCATCATCTATGGCTGGAGGAGCTAAAACACTCTTTGGAAGATTGCGGGAACGGACTGTATCATTATAACGGCGTATATTTTATCCTTACTGCCGAAGTCAGCAGCATCTACTCCAAGAAGGGCAAGACCTACCGCATACACAACCTTATTTTCAGCCCGTCATTCAAAACTACGGATAAGATAAATGAGAAGCTCGGCAGAATCGGCAACCTGGCTAGCGATGGCCGTCCAATACTGGGCTTGGATGCGGCAGAGCTCGCGCGCATAGTCTTTGATATAGACGAGAATTGCATGATCGTACCCGGGCATATTTGGACTCCGTGGTTTAGTTTGTTTGGTTCGATGTCGGGGTTTGATAAAATAGAGGATTGTTTCGAAGAGCAGACGCCCAAAATATTTGCCCTGGAGACCGGGCTATCCAGCGATCCGGCGATGAATTGGAGGTTGAGCGCTTTAGATAAATTCACGCTCATATCCAACAGCGATTCGCATTCGCCGCAGAAGATCGGGCGCGAGGCCAATGTGTTTAATTGCGAGCTGGACTATAAAACAATCCGCGAAGTCCTCAAAATCAAGGACAAAAGCAAATTCTTATACACTATTGAGTTTTTTCCTGAAGAGGGCAAGTATCATTTTGACGGCCATCGGCTTTGCGGGGTCCGTTGGTCCCCAAAGGAAACCCGGGAACACGCGGGGAAGTGTTTGAAGTGCGGCAAGCCTGTTACGGTGGGGGTAGTTAACCGCGTAGAAAGATTAGCGGATAGGCCGGAAGGGTTTAAGCCGGAGAGCGCCGTGCCTTTTAAGAACCTTATTCCCCTAGAAGAGATAATAGCCGATGCCAGGGGGGTGGGTAAGGCAAGCTTAGCCGTTGAGCGTGATTATCATAATTGTTTGAGCAAATTCGGCACAGAATTTGAGATTCTGATGCGCGCCTCAAAGCAGGATTTACTTAAAGGCTTGCCCTCTAAAGTTGCTGAAGGTGTTTTAAGGGTGCGCGAAGGAAAAGTTGATATTAAAGCCGGATATGACGGGGAATACGGGATAATTTCCATCTTTGGGAAAGAAGGCCCCGGGTTGAGAAGCGAACAACAATTAAGTTTGTTTTAATATAAAAATAAGCGCCTGTGGTTCGGCAGAAGCTCGCCACACGGCGAAAAGCAGAGTAAATTAAGCGCCTGTAGCGCAACGGATAGCGCACTGGCCTCCGGAGCCAGTTGTGACAGTTCGATTCTGTCCAGGCGCACAAAAATAACCGCATCCAGCATTGATCGGCACCCGGTCCGGATAAGATCCAGGCCAATGTTCGCCCGGTGATGAATAGTTACCCTGGTGTTGCCTTTGCAGGCAAGGAGAAAAATGAAGAAAATAGTCAGTGTTGTTGGTGGCAGGGTTTGTAATAAGGAAGTGGAACGAATTGCTCAAGAATTGGGTAAGAAACTTGCTAAAGTGGCTGATATACTCGTTTCTGGAGGCTTAAGTGGAGTAATGGAGGCGGTTTGCTCTGGTTTTAAGGCAGAAGGCGGCCTAACTATGGGTATTTTACCAAGTTACAATAAGGCAGATGCCAATAGATTTGTGGATATAGCTATCCCTACCGGCTTAGGATTAGCCAGAAACGTTTTAGTGGTTAAAGCTGCTGATGTGGTGGTTGCGCTTCCGGGAAGGGCAGGAACGCTTTCGGAAATAGCTTATTGCATACAATTCGGGATACCGGTAATTACCCTGGGTTCCTGGGATATTCCCGGAGTAATAAAGTTAAATACCGTGGATGAGGTTGCGGCCAAGGTTAAAGAGTTGTTAAAAAGCCTGCCGGAAGGCAAGCAGGGAGTTAATAGTGAAAAGCCATGAAATAAGCCCGACCAAAAACAGAAAAGTGGTTATATTGGGGGGCGGGCCGAATCGTATCGGGCAGGGAATTGAGTTTGATTATTGCTGCTGCCATGCCTCTTACGCTTTAAAAGAGGAAGGCGTTGAAAGTATTATGGTTAATTGCAACCCGGAAACAGTCTCTACGGACTACGATACCTCCGATAGGCTGTATTTTGAGCCGCTTACCTTTGAAGATATTATGAGCATTATCGAGTTGGAGCAGCCTATTGGCGTAATCGTGCAGTTTGGAGGACAGACGCCTTTGAATTTGGCCGTTCCTTTGCGTAAGGCAGGAGTAAAGCTTTTGGGGACTTCGGCCGACAGTATTGATATTGCCGAGGACAGGGAGCGCTTTAAACAAATGCTGCATAAATTAAATCTTCTTCAACCCGAGAACGGCACAGCCTTTAATTTCCAAGAAGCGAAGCTTGTGGCTAGAAGAATAGGGTACCCGGTTTTAGTGAGGCCTTCTTATGTTTTAGGCGGCAGGGCCATGGAGATTGTCTACGAGGAGAAAGTTTTAGAGAAATTCATTAAAGAGGCGGCCGCGGTTTCCGGGGAGCATCCGGTTTTAATCGATAAATTCCTGGAGGATGCGACAGAGGTCGACGTTGACCTTATCGGAGACGGTAAAGATTTTGTTATCGGCGGGATCCTGGAGCATATCGAGGAGGCAGGGATACACTCCGGCGATTCGGCCATGTCCCTGCCCGCTTATAGTTTATCCCAGGGGCTCTTGGATAAAGTCAGGGAAGCAACTTATAGCATGGCTAAAGAGCTCAATATATCAGGTTTAATGAACGTGCAGTATGCCATACAGGATAATAAAGTTTATGTTTTAGAGGTTAATCCCCGGGCAAGCCGGACAGTGCCTTTTGTTTCTAAGGCCATAGGAGTGCCGCTGGTCAAGCTGGCGACCAAAGCCATGCTGGCTAAGACGTTAAAAAGCCTCGGGTTTACCGGGGAAATTATCCCCAAACATGTTTCCGTCAAAGAATCGGTTTTTCCTTTTAACCGTTTTCCGGGAGTAGATGTGATCTTGGGCCCGGAAATGAAATCCACCGGCGAAGTAATGGGAATTGACAAGGATTTCGGGCTTGCTTATATTAAAAGCCAGATTTCCGCCGGGCAGAAGCTTCCGCGGAAAGGGAATGTTTTTATCTCGGTGCGAGATAATGACAAGAAAAACATCTACCCCTTAGCCAGGAAACTGGAAAAGCTAAGGTTCAATATTTACGCGACTTCCGGGACTGCCGCGGTCTTGCAAAAACATAAGATAAAGGTTAAGGTCTTGCCTAAGATTGCCGAGGGCTCTCCCAACGTCCTGGATTTAATGAAAAGCGGTAAAATCCAGATGGTGATCAATACTCCGTCCGGAAGAATTCCCCGTCAGGACGAGGTAAAGATACGCTCGCATGTAATTTCGTATAGCATTCCTTATACTACAACTATCTCAGGCGCCCAGGCAACTGTTAACGGGCTGGAATCTTTGGCCAAAAACAATTTAGCGGTTAAATCTTTACAAGAATATCACAAGGTGCCAGTATGCCGGAATTGCCGGAAGTCGAAACGATAAGAAGAGATTTAGAAAGATTAGTCTTAGGCAAAAAGATTACCGAAGTTTGCGTGAATAATCCCAGGGTAATTCGCGAGCCGGAGGTTTCAGGATTTAGAAAATGGCTTACAGGGGCGACGATAAAAAATATTTTACGCCGGGCCAAGCTATTGATTTTAGAGTTGTCTAACGGGAAGTATCTGACGATACACCTTAAAATGACCGGGCAATTGGTTTATCCGGGAGCAGGTAAAAATAGCCGGGTAGCCTTTCATCTATCTAACGGGAAAATTCTGGATTTCAACGATCAGAGGTTATTTGCGGAATTAAGGGTTTTGGATGATTGGCATACATTAAAATTTATTCAAGGATTAGGCCCGGAACCCGAAGATTTAAGTTTATCGGAATTTAAAAGCAGGCTCGCTGGCAAAAAAACCAAGGTCAAGCCTTTATTGCTGGATCAGGCGTTTATTTCGGGAATCGGCAATATTTACGCCTCCGAGATCTTATTTCGGGCGAGGATCCGTCCTGAGCGCCGGGCAAACGAGTTAACGGATAAAGAAAAGGAATTGCTCTTTAAGGCGATTAATGATATTTTGAAAGCGGCGATTGAGCACGCCGGTTCATCCGTTGATGATTATGTGCGGGTTTCCGGGGAAAAGGGCGGGTACGTCAAATACCACAAGGTTTATGGCAGAGAAGGCAAAGAATGTTTAGCGTGTAAAACAATAATTAAGAGAATAAATCAGGGAGGAAGAGGCACCTATTTTTGCCCTAAGTGCCAAAAGTAAGAAAATGAAGAAAAGGATAAAAATTAACGGGATAATTATGGGCCTAGCCTTAATCCTTGTCGCATATTTTCGGCAAACATTTTTCCGCCCGGATAATCCCGGGTGGCTAGAAAATTCCCTGAAGATAACCGGCTTGCTTTTTTTATTGCTAGGCCAGCTCATTCGCGTTTCAGCCCGGGGATACAAATCCGAGCATTCTAAGAATAGCCATGCCTTGATTGAGGGAGGGCCTTATCAAGTAGTGCGCAATCCCATGTATCTGGGCATTCTTTTAATCGGGCTGGGCGTGTCGCTTTTGATCTTTAACTGGTGGGTAGCCCCATTGTTTCTCTTGATTTTTGCTTCGCGATACCTTCCGTTAATTCTCAGCGAAGAAAAGAAACTACGCAATATGTTTCCCGGAAGCTATGAGGCGTATTGCCGTAAGGTTCCGCGCATGCTGCCTCGGGGCTTTGGGTCTATGAAAGCCGGACTAAAGGAGAGTTTGCCGGTAAAACCGGCCTGGTTTAAGAAAGAACTAAACTCGATAATCCCGCTTTTAATATTGATTTTGTTGTTTTTTCTCTGGAGAAGATGAAAAAGACCCAGATGGAAGCAAGAATACTATCGCAAACCAGGATAAAGGGCAATTACTGGCATTCTGAATTACTGGCTCCGCGGATTGCCAAGAACGCCCTTCCCGGGCAATTTATCAATATCCGGGTAAGCGATAATTTTGATCCGTTTTTAAGAAGGCCGATTAGCATACACGGAGTTAGCGCGACTAGCGTAAGGATCTTTTATGAAGTGGTGGGCAAAGCCACAGAGGCCTTGGCGCAAAAGAAAGCGGGGGAAAGCTTGGATATTATTGGCCCGCTGGGCAATGGTTTTGATTTTGGGAAACGGATGGCGGGTAACGAAAAACAGGTATTGGTGGCCGGAGGCATGGGTGTTGCTCCTTTAATGTTCGCCGCGCAAAGGCTTATGGAAAACGAAAAACGAAAAACGAAAGGCAGGGTTATTGTTTTGATCGGGGCGCGCCGGAAAGACGATTTGCTTTGCGCCAATGATTTTAAAAAACTCGGTTGCGATGTAAGGATCGCTACTGACGACGGCTCAAACGGATTTAAGGGCAGGGTTAGCGATTTACTCGAGCATCTGCTATCGGCTATCGATTATCGGTTATCGGCTGTGTATGCTTGTGGCCCAAAGCCGATGCTTCAGGCAGTGGCGGATATTTCTAATGAATACGGGTTGGCGGCGCAGCTATCTTTGGAAGAGCATATGAGTTGCGGGATCGGGGCCTGCCTGGGTTGCGTGGTTAAAACCAAGGCAGGATTAAAGCGGGTTTGTAAAGAAGGCCCGGTATTCTTGGCTAAAGATTTAGCCTGGTGAAGAAAATGAAAGCCAATCTTGCGGTAGAAATAGGAAAATTAAGATTAAATAACCCGGTAATGGTCGCTTCCGGGACTTTTGGTTATGCCGAAGAATTCAAGGATTTCCTGGATTTAAAGAAGCTGGGTGCTATTGTTACCAAGACCATAACCTTGAAACCGCGCAAAGGCAATCCCGGGCCGCGCACTTGCGAAACCATCGGCGGCATGCTTAACTCTATTGGCTTAGAGACCCCGGGGTTGGATAGTTTTATCAAAGATAAGCTTCCTTTTTTAAGAAAGCTGGGTGTTCCTATAATTATGAGCGTGGCTTCCGAAGAAGCTCCGGAGGAATTCCCGGAGCTTATGTCACGGTTAGACAAAATTGAAGAAGTGGCGGCAATCGAATTGAACATCTCTTGTCCTAACGTGCAAGGCAAAGAGGGCTTGATCTCGCAGGACCCCGGGGCTACCCATAAAATCGTCCAGGAAGCGCGTAAGATTACCGATAAAACCCTTATTGCTAAGCTTTCTCCCAATGTTACGTCTATTTCCGCGATCGCTAAGTCGGCTGAGGATGCCGGCGCTGACGCGGTTTCCTTGATTAATACCCTGTCAGGGATGAGCATAGACGTAGAGCAAAGAAGGCCCAAGGTTGCTTGCGTAACCGCGGGGCTAAGCGGCCCGGCAATCCGGCCGGTTGCCGTAAAGATGGTTTGGGAAGTTTTTAATAAGGTCAAGATCCCGGTTATCGGAATGGGCGGCATAATGGATGTGGAGAGCGCCCTGGAATTTATCATTGCCGGCTCCAGCGCCGTAAGTATCGGAACGGCAAACTTCATAAACCCTAGAATAAGCGCAGATATAGCCTCCGGGTTAAAAGAATATTTAATCAAAAACAAAATAATTGATATTAAGGAGCTTGTTGGGAGCCTAAGAATATGAAAGCAGAGATAATCCTGGCTTTGGATGTGGATAGTTTTAGCAAAGCAAAATATTTTGTCCGTAAGCTCTATCCCGAAATCAAAATATTTAAAGTAGGCATGCAGCTTTATACCTCCGTGGGCCCCAAGGCAATAAAAATGATCCATGAAAATGGCGGGGAGGTTTTTCTGGACTTGAAATTTCTCGATATTCCCAATACTGTCGCTAAAGCTGTGCGCGAGGCGATGCGCCACAGAGTTAAAATGCTTACTCTGCATATATCCGGCGGAGAAGAAATGCTTAAAGCCGCGGTATCTGCTGCTAAAGACGAAGCTAAGAGATTAAAGATCAAAAAGCCGTTATTAGTTGGAGTTACAGTTTTAACCAGTCAAAAATCCACTCTTGCCCGGGTGCTGAAACTTGCTAGAATCGGGATTAACTCGGGGTTAGACGGAGTGGTTTGTTCAGCCTTAGAAGCCAAAAGCTTAAGAAGCAAGATTAAAAGTAGATTTGTGATAGTCACTCCGGGGATCAGGCCGGCGGGAGTAGATAAAAACGACCAAAAGCGAGTCACTACTGTGTCCGAAGCGATTAAAGCCGGAAGCAACCTCTTGGTTATTGGCCGGCCGATATTAGAAGCGCTTGATCCGCTAAAAGTAGCAAAGTCTTTAAAGGTAAATTAAAAGGGAGAAAGGTTTATGCCTAAGAAACTAGCTGTATTCATTTCTTCTCTGATTTTGTTGACGAATATTTGCGGTTGCGCCGCCTTGATAGTGGGAAGCGTGGCCGGCGGGGCAGGGACAGCGGTTTGGCTATCCGGAAAATTGGTCCAGTATGTGGATTTCCCGCTTGATCAGGTAACAAGGGCCGCCAAAGATTCGTTAGAATCGGACAAAATTACTTTAATCAGCAAAGAAACGATTTCTTCCGGGCATGCCGTGGTTCAAATCCGGAGCAGATATGCCAGCGGAGAAAGAGTGCGCGTAGATATTCATAAAATTACCGAAACAAGATCGCGTATCGAGATACGGGTTGGCACGCTGATAGGCAACAAGGAAGCCGCGGACAAAATCTTAAAAGGCATTACCGGGCGGTTGTAATATAAAACAATTTGTTCTTTTGATATAAAATAAATTGACATTACGAACCACCAGTAGTATATTATCAGATAATAAGTACGGGGGTTCGGATTGAGAACAGAAGAAAGAATAAAAGCAAGGAAGTTGCGTGCCCGGGGTTTATCTCTTGGGGAGATTTCCGAGAAAATCAAGTGTTCTAAGAGCTCGGTAAGCGGATGGGTGCGAGACATCCCTCTGACTGCCGGGCAAATCGCAAGGCTTAAGTCAAAGCAAGATAGAGGTCGTGCCAGTGCCGCCAACCACCCTAATAGCCCTAAGCAAGTTTGGGGGAAAATCCGTAGCGATATCGTAACTTCTGCAATCCAAGAAATTCCCGTAGTTCCCTCGAACTTGGCGTTAAAAGCCGTGGGGGCCGCATTATATTGGGGCGAAGGATGTAAAGCGGTAGTTAATATGGTCAGTTTTAGCAACTCCGATCCTGAAATGGTGGCTTTGATGATGAAGTTTTTTAGAGAAATATGCAAAGTCCCAAAAGTTAAATTTCGTGGCGCAGTGCGTATCAACCCGCATTTAGATAAAATAAAAGCCGAGAAATTTTGGTCGAAGGTTAGCGGGATACCGCTAACGCAATTTCATAAAACTCAATTCGGGATTAGCAGAGCAAGTAAGCATAAAAGAAATTCATTGCCCTTGGGCACCTTTAATATAATAATATGTGATACCCGTCTTCAGTCAAGGATTAGGGGTTGGATTAAAGGCCTGGAGAGATGGATTAATATTCGGGCGGTTGGCGCAATTGGTTAGCGCGCCTGATTTACATTCAGGAGGTTTACAGGTTCAAGTCCTGTACCGCCCACCAATTTAACCGAAAAACCTATTGCAAGTTTGCTGTTTTTAGGTTAAAATTTACATCCTTATGTTTGTGGGGTCGTAGCTTAGCCCGGCTTAAAGCGCCTCCCTGTCACGGAGGAGATCGCGAGTCCGAATCTCGTCGGCCCCGTTAATTTCCGCTATCAAAGTCTGAAATTAATCCCGAGCCCCAACTACAATTGCTTCTGGGGCGAGGGATCTAAGTTCCCGTAGTTTCCACTGTCCCCATAATTGCTTATGGGGATTTTTATTTGGTTTTCCTGCCGGATTTTATGGTATAATTACTTTGACTGTTAAACTTTGGGAGGATAGATGGCCACGATTGATGATTTTAGAAAGATAGAGCTAAAAGTCGCTCAAATTAAAGAAGTTAGCGAGCATCCTAACGCGGATAAACTTTTGGTTTTGACTTTGGATTTGGGAGACAGGACTAAGCAGGTCGTTGCCGGGATCAAAAGCGCCTACACCAGGGAAACGCTTCTAGGTAAATATGTAGTCTTGGTCGATAATTTGGATCCGGCCCTGTTACGTGGCGTCGAGAGCCAGGGGATGGTCTTGGCCGGTTCAGATGAATCCGGAGTAGTGATTATCAGCCCGGAAAGGCCTTTGAAATTAGGAAGCATAGTCAAATGAAGGCACAATTTACGGAACGAAGCAAACCCGAATTGCTGTCATTAAAAGATGATCAAACAATTTATCCCGGAGAGCGCCTGTCTTGAATGCCAGGGATGCTGCCGGTTCAAGGAAATCGATTCTGTCTGGACCCCCTGCTTATTAGAAGAAGAGGCCCAGGACTTAATCGATAAAGATATTCCGCCTGCCTATATTAATATACAGAAGAAAATCCGCCCGGTCCCTGATCCTAAAAGCGGGGGATTTGCCTGCGCTTTCCTTGAAACCGAAAGTAATAAGTGCAAAATCTATACTATGCGCCCTTTCGAATGCCAGCTGTATCCATTTTTGATTACTTTAAGAAATAAAAAAGTAATTCTTACCGTGGATTTAAATTGTCCGTACATAAAAGAAAACCTGGATAAAAAAGAATTCCAGGAACACGTTAGTTATTTATCCGCCTACTTGAATGCTCCCAAGCAGTTGGAGATGTTAAGAAATAACCCTCAAATCATCCAAGCTTATGAAGATGTCCTGGATGTGATTGAACTACAACTACCTGGGCCGCCCCTCTCTTGATGCAGTTGCTGCAGGCGGAATTGATAAGTCGGGGGTAAACGGCGGGAAGGAATGACGGGTGGCGCTGAACAGGCTTAAGCTTAGCGACAAGAAAATATTCGATAAATATCTGGGTTTTGAAAAGCACGGGTTATCCGTATATAATTTCGCGAATATTTATATCTGGAGGAAGTTCTTTGATATCCGCTGGGCCTTGATCGAAAACAATTTGTGCGTGTTTTTTCAGGATAAGATCGGCGCGTTTTTGTACCTTTCTCCTTTAGGAAAAAACAAGGGCCCTCAAATTACAAAAGAAGTCTTTCGGACCCTCGGAAAACTAAATAAGAACCCGGAGTTTGCCCATATTGAAAATGTTGAGGAGAAGGACCTGGACTTTTACAAGGAGCCGGGCTTTAAGAGCGAATTAAAAGCTTGCGATTATCTTTGTAGGCGGTCAGATTTAGCCGGGCTTAAGGGGAATAAATTTAAATCCAAGCGATCAAGCCACAATTATTTTATCAAACACAATGATTTTACTTGCGGGAAAATTTTGCTAAAAGACAGGAGAGTTTGCGCGAAGTTGTACAACCTTTGGCAAAAGCAGAGGCAGGCGGATTATCCGGATCCTATTTACCGGGGATTATTAAATGATGGCGCGATTGCCTTAAAAGAGGCCCTGGATAATTACAAGGCGCTAGGTTTTCAGGGTGTTATAGTCAAGATAAATAAAGAAGCAAAGGGTTTTACTTTCGGTTTTGAACTGGATCCGGACACCTTTTGCATATTGTATGAGATAACCGATCTCTCGGTTAAGGGTTTGGCCCAATTTATTTTCCGCGCTTTTTGCCAGGAATTAAAAAAATACAAGTTTATCAATGTTATGGATGATTCTGGCCTGGAAAACCTGAAAAAAGTAAAATTGTCGTATCATCCGCAGAAACTTATTCCGGCCTATATTGTAAGAAATAAAACACCGGAGCCGTCCCTGCCAATTCCGCCTGTGGCCGGCTGAGGCAAGCCCTTAGGGAGATTGTTCCGTAGCAAAAGCCGCTTTTGGCAATGGCTAATATTATGGATATAGACGATATAGAATTCGTGATTTTCGATACTGAAACTACCGGCTTGGACCCTTCTTCAGGGGACCGGATAGTTGAAATTGCCGCTTTAAGGTTTAAGGCCAGGGAAAAACTAGCGGAGTTTCAGGCTTTGATAAATCCGGGTAAACCTGTATCCAGCGCAGCTTTCGCGGTCAATAAAATCAGCCCGGATATGCTTAAAGATGCGCCTGCCCCGGGCGAAGTAATCCCCGGGTTCTTGGATTTTATCCAAGGCAGCTGCCTTTGTTCTTATAACGCCGGCTTTGATTTGGGCTTTTTGAATAACGAGCTTAAAATATTAGGGCTTCCTGCTTTAAAAGACGTTTTGGTAGTTGACGCGCTTAAGATGGCAAAGCGCCTTATGCCGGGACTTGAACGTTACGCGCTTTGGTTTGTGGCAGATGCCCTGGGAATAAAAATTCAGCAACAACACCGCGCGTTTTCCGATGTCAAGCTTACTTTAGGCGCCTTTTATGAATTAAAAGATATGCTTGCGGCTAAAGGCGTAACTGATTTTAATAAATTCGCGGGTTTGTTCAGTATTGACCCGATCCTGCTAGAGAATATCAATAATCAAAAGATCGCCCAGATCCAGGAAGCGCTAAATTTAAAGGCCCAGGTAAAAATAGAATATATCTCCGCTTCCAGCGCCCAGGTCACCGAGCGCCAGGTAGCGCCGAAAGAGATCAAACAAGAGAATGGCCGTAGTTATCTGGTTGGGTATTGTTGCCTGAAGCGCCAAGAGCGCTCATTCCGGGTGGATAATATATTGCATATTGAGCTTATAAATGAAAGCAGTAAGGATTAAATTACCCGTTAAATTAAGAAAAACGGTTTTGGCCTTAGGCCCGCAAACTAAAAACACTATTTGCTTTGCCAAAGGCAGCAGCGCGTATATTAGCCCTATGCATGCGGATTTAAGCTTGCCCGCAGATTTATCAGCTTTTGGGAAAGACGCAAGATATTTTCTTAAAAAGCATCCTAAAATTGTAGCTTGCGATTTACACCCGGAATATCAGTCAACTAAGCTCGCTCTTTCTATCTCTGGCAGGCGCAATCCCGAGTTAATCCAGCATCACCACGCGCATATTGCCGCTTGCATGGCTGAAAATGGGTTGAAAGGCCAAAAAGTAATCGGCGTCGCTTTTGATGGGACGGGCTTAGGGCCCGATAATAATATTTGGGGCGCGGAATTCCTAGTCTGTAATTATAAAACATTTGTCAGGCAGGCGCATTTAAAAGAGATCCCGCTAGTCGGCGGAGAGAGGGCGGTTTTAGAGCCCTGGAGGGTATTGGCTGCCTGGTTTGATTTCGATAAGGACCGGGAGTTAAAGAAAATATACCAATCCGGAATCAATTCTCCTTTGGCTAGCAGCATGGGCAGATTATTCGACGCAGTTGCCAGCCTTATCTTAAGCAAGGCAAAGGCGAGTTTCGAGGCAGAATTACCGATCGCCTTGGAAAAATTAGCCGAAAAAGGCAAGTTCCGGAATTCGGACTATAGGTTTAACCTGAAAAAATGCCAAGGCAGCTATATTATTGATCCCGCGGGCGTATTTAAGCGGATCCTTAAGGACCTGAAATCAGGAATTTCGCGTAATGACATTGCTTTAAATTTTCATCATAGCGTTGCCAGGATGATTGCGCAAACCTGCTCAGTTTTAAGAAAAAGAAATCAAATCAAGAAAGTGGCTTTATCCGGAGGAGTTTTTCAAAACAGGATTTTACAAAGATTGAGTTCGGATTTATTATATCAAGAAGGATTTGAAGTTTTTACGCATAAAAAATTATCCTGCAATGATTCGTGTGTTTCCTTGGGAGAGGCAATAATAGCAGGTTTAAGGAGCTAAGTTATGTGTTTGGGCATACCCATGAAGATTAAAAGGATAAGCGGAGATTTCGCCGAAGTGGAATCCGGGAGGCTTTTACGCAGAGCCAATATCCAAATGCTGCCGGGATTAAGGATAGGGGACTATGTATTGGTCCACGCCGGTTTTGCCATCCAGAAGGTCAGCCCTAAAAGGGCCAGGGAAACTTTAAGAATAGCCGATGAAATACATTGATGAATTCCGCAACCCTAGGTTAGTCAAAAGGCTCGCCGCAAATATTTCCGGCTCAAACCCCGGAGTTAAAATTAATATTATGGAGGTTTGCGGGACCCACACGCAGAATTTCTACCGTTTTGGGTTGCCTGGGCTCTTGCCCGGCAATATCAGGTTGATTTCCGGCCCCGGCTGCCCTGTATGCGTAAGCCCGCAGGGCTATATTGATTCCGCCATTGCATTAGCTAAAAATAAAGATTTAATTATCGCTACTTTTGGCGATATGCTGCGCATACCCGGGACAAGTTCGTCGTTAGAAAGAGAAAAGGCCAGGCTTGGCAATGTCCGGGTGGCGTATTCCCCTTTGGATGCGTTGGCGATAGCCGAAAACAATCCTGATAAACAAATAGTATTTTTGGCAGTAGGGTTTGAAACTACGGCTCCCGCGATTGCTTTAACAGTCCTGGAGGCGAAAAGAAAAAAGCTAAAGAACCTTTCTTTTTTTTCGTCCCTCAAATTGATCCCGCCGGCCATGCGGCATTTATTATCCGACAAAAGGCTTAAGATCGACGGTTTTTTGTGCCCGGGCCATGTCTCGGCGGTTATCGGGACAAGGGGTTATGAGTTTATCCCGAAGCAATACAAAATACCTTGTTGTGTCGCCGGATTTGAGCCGGTGGATATCCTGGAGGCAATCCTTATCATCATCGGGCAAATCATTTTGCATAAAGCTTGTGTGGCTAACCAGTACGCGCGCGTAGTCACTGAATCCGGGAATATCCTGGCGCAGGGCGTTATCAACCGCGTCTTTGAACCCGGGGATTCAAATTGGCGGGGTTTTGGCGTTATACCTGATAGCGGGCTTGAATTAAGGAAAGAATTTTCTGCTTTTGACGCAAAGCGCATTTTTTCTATCAGCGGTAAAACAGCCAGAACAAGGATTGCCGGCAAGTGCCGGTGCGCCGATGTCTTGAAAGGGATAATTTCTCCGGATGCCTGCGTTTTATTCGCTAAGGCGTGTAACCCGGATAACCCCATTGGCCCGTGCATGGTTTCCAGCGAGGGGGCGTGTAATGCGTATTATAAATTCCGGTAACCGAATTCCGGCATTCCGGCATAAAAAGCCCGGTAAACTGCTTATTTGTTTTTGGCTATTATCCGGTTATTGCTGTTTGATTGCCGGCTCTTTGTCCGGATGCGCCCGTGCGCCCGAAACAAAAACCCCCCAGGATTACATAAAACTATCCGAAGATTATTACCATAAGGCCGTCAAGCAGTATAAAAGGCTAATCGCGGAGAATCAAAATACCGATGGATTGTACCTTGGGCTAGGCAAACTCTATTACGGCCGCGGAGACCTTGAAAGCTCCATTGAGGCGTTTCAAAAAACATCATCTCCTGAAGCCGGCAAGTTTATCGCTCTGGCCTATTATCGTTTAGGCGATTATACGGGCGCCTTGGAAATATTTAACCGTAAAAATGATGTTGACGATGAGTATAGGTATTATCATGGCCGTACCTGTGAAAAGCTGAATTTATTTGACCAAGCCTTAAATATTTACAGGGGGTTGGGAAACGGGGAATTCCGGGTTAAGGCAGGAAAGCGGATCGAAATAATCGAAAACAATATCCGCTCAACGCATATCCGGGATTTAGACCCGGAAATCAGCAAGATGATAGAGCGCCTGGACCAGCAAGAAAAATACCCGCAGGCAAGCGCGCTTATTCTCTTGGCTGATGAGAAGGTGGAGGTCGCTAAGGATAATACCGAGGTTTCTGATCTGCATTATTTGATCAAGATCTTAAATGAGCGTGGCAAGGAGAGTTTTGCGGAGGCCCAAATAGAGTATGACTCCACTTTTGAAAAAGTGGAGTTGGAATACGCGCGCACCATTAAGCCTGACGGTAAGGTGGTTAACGTTGGCTCGCGCCACATCCGCGATGTGTCAAAATACCTGAACTATCCGCTTTATAGTAACGACAGGATTTTCATAATTTCGTTCCCCGAAGTAGCCATAGGCTCCTGCCTTGAATACAAATTGAAAATAAAACGCAGCGAGCTTATTAATAAGAAAGATTTTGTCTTGAGTTATCCGCTGCAATCTGAAGAGCCGGTTATCGCGGCGGATTTTTCACTCACTTTGCCTAAAGAGAAGAAACTTAAAACTAAGATCATCAACGGTAAATACAATGATTTCGGGGCCGGCCTTGTTCCTCTTGTTGAAGAGCTCCGGGATAGCGTAGTTTATCGCTGGAAATTTAAAGACATCCCCCAGATAATCCCGGAATCCAATATGCCGGCTAGCGCAGAGATTAACCCCACAATATTATTATCTACTTTCCAGGATTGGGATGAAGTCTATAATTGGTGGTGGGGCTTAGCCAAAGATAAGACGCAGGCAGATATCGCTATTAAAGAAAAGGTTAAGTTCCTGACAAGGGGAGCGCGTTCTGATGAAGACAGGGCGCGTTCGATTTATAACTTTTGCGCTCAGAACATCCGTTATGTTGCGGTAGAATATGGGCAGGCCGGTTACCAGCCGCATCCGGCAGCCGAAATATTCAAAAATAAATACGGAGATTGCAAAGACCAGTCCATACTTTTAGTTACCATGCTTAAGGAGGCCGGATTTAATGCCTATCCTGTGCTTATCAGCACGGATGAATCCATTAATCTTAATCCCGATTTGGCGGCAACATTATTTAACCACTGTATAGCGGCGCTAGAGCTTAACGGGAAGACTATATTTCTCGACCCTACTGCCCAAACATGTTCTTTTGGGGACCTGCCTGCGCAGGATCAATCGCGCAAGGTTTTGGCATTTAGCCCCCAGGGGTATAAAATTCTGGATACGCCGTTATACCCGCCGGGGCATAACTTAATTCGCCAGGAGCTGGATATAAAAATCAACAGTAACCAGGGAATTATCGCCCGTAAAGAGATTTATGCCCGCGGTTATTATGACCAAGCCCAGCGCTATTGGCTTCTCTATACCCAGCCGGAATTGATACAGGATGCATTAAACAGTATGGCGCAGAAAGTTTCAATCGGGGCCAGGGTGGATAAATATACAATCGATAACCTGGATGATTTGAATAAGACAGTTGTGCTGGCGTATGATTTTTCCGGCAATGAATTCTTTACCGTTTCGGGCCGCTTAAGGATTTTACCGCAATTGGCCTCGGTAAACACGTCTTTGGCCTCCAAGCCTAAACGGAAATACCCTCTTGACCTGGGCTTTTTGGATACCAAGGAAGAATACCTGGATATAGAATTACCGGACGGGTTTGCCATCAAGGGCATGCCGGATAACCTAAGCGAGGATAGCCCGTGGCTGAAGCTTGAGGTCGAGTATAGGCATAAGGGCAATACGATTTCCTTCCGGCAAAAAACCGAGACTAAGAAAAAAATCATTCCTCAGAATGAATACGCGCATTTTAAGGCCTTTTTGGAGAAACTCGCCCAAGACCTTAAGCAAAGGGTGATCCTGGAGAAAGAAGGCGGTGAAGATGCAGAAAAATGATTTCCCCGGAGCAGAGCAGCGTAAATACGTGCGCCTGGATACGGTTTTCCCGGTGCAATTTAGCCTTTTAACTATCGACGGTAAAATAAACTTATCCGGCCCCCTGCAAGGATTTACCAACAATTTAAGCAGCGGCGGGATATGCTTATGCGTGAATAATCTTGAACTCCGCTTTGCCCAGATGATAAAAGAGCATCAGGCAAAATTTTCCTTAATGATAGATATACCGTTCTTAAGGAAACCGATAGGCGCCTTAGCCCTTCCTGTTTGGGTGAAGGTTGATACTGCCGGAGGGAATAAATATTACATCGGGCTTCTTTACGAGGTAATCGAGGCGTCTGCCAACCATAAATTAATGTCTTATGCCCGCAGGAAGAAATTCTTTGTCCCCGTAGTGTTAGGGGTTGTTATTTTCCTGGGGGCCCTCTTGGCGTTAAACAGTTTTATGAATATTAAGCTTACGGAAGAAAACAGGGCCTTGGTCCGGGAATTGACCGCGGTAATCCGGGAATCCGGAGAGGCCCGGAGGCAAATAAGCGGGATAAACAAAGAAAAGCTCCTGTTGGAGTCAAACATTAAAGCGTTAGAATCGCGCATTAAGGGAATAGACGATGAAAGGCTAAAATTAGAAAATAGGTCCCAGACGGCCACCGGCGAGCTTAGGGAGCAGTCCAGAAAGATAGGCGAATTAAACAGCCGGATTAAGCAATTAACGGCTGAAAAAGAGGGGCTTAAAAGCAAGCTGGCCGTAACCCGGATGAAAGAGGGCGCTATTTCCAAAGAGATTGAGCGCATAGACAAGAAAAAAGCAGTCTTAGAAAGGGCAAATTTTGAAGCGATGTATCAATGGATCCGGGTGCATCAAAATCCGCGCACCGGATTAGTTATGAGCTTTGAAGGCGACAGCGATATAAGCGGGTGGGCTTTTACTTACGATCAGTCTCTGGTCATTCAGGCTTTTACTAATTTTAGCGATTTTCAACGCGCAAAAAAAATACTGGATTTTTTTAATAACCGGGCCCAAAAAAAGGACGGCTTATTCCTGAACGCCTATTATGCCGATGACGGGGCGCCGGCTGAATATGTAATCCACTGCGGCCCGAATATCTGGTTGGGCATTGCGGCAGTCCAATATTCTTATAAGGCGCATGACAGAACATATCTGGATATGGCCGAGAGCATTGCCGATGGGGTAATCAATTTGCAGGGGCAGGATTCCGAAGGAGGCCTGCGCGGGGGCCCCGGCGTAACCTGGTATTCTACCGAACATAACCTAGACGCTTATGCGTTTTTTGACATGCTTTATACGCTTACGAATAAGCAAAAATACCTGGAGGCGCGGGATAAAGTGCTGGATTGGTTGGTTAAGAATACCTATAGCAGGACAGGCATACCTATTAAGCGCGGCAAGGGAGATTCCACTATTGCCACCGATACTTACGCCTGGTCAATCGCAGCTATTGGGCCGGATAAATTAGAAAGTTTAGGGATGGACCCGGATAAAATTATGGATTTTGCGGAGAAAACCTGCGGGGTAAATGTTTGTTATAAGCCGCCCGGCAGGGGCAAGGTCCAAATCCAGGGGTTTGATTTTGCCCCCCAGAGGCATGTTTCCCGGGGCGGGGTAATTTCATCGGAGTGGACCGCCCAGATGATTATTTCTTTTAAGATCATGGCGGATTATTATCTTAGAAAGGGTGTTATTGCCAAGGAGAATAGTTACCGGTTGAAAGCGGAGGAATACCTGCTCTCTTTAAGTAATATGATTATCTGTAGCCCCTCGGCTTCGGGCCAGGGCGCTAACTGCCTTCCTTACGCCAGCCTTGATTTCGTGGATACCGGCCATGGCTGGTTTACGCCAAAAGGCAAAGATACGGGTTCGGTATCCGGAACCACCTATACAATTTTCGCTTATTATAATTACAATCCCCTGAAGCTTAAAGATTAAGGATGGAGAGAAAGCTAAAGTCAATTTACAACAAGCTTTATTCTTATTTCGGCCCACAGCGCTGGTGGCCGGCTGACTCCGCTTTTGAAGTGATGGCGGGAGCTATCCTTACCCAAAATACCAGTTGGCTAAATGTAGAAAAGGCAATAGCGAATTTAAAAAAACATAAGCTGTTGGACCCGTTTAAGCTTTATAATCTGGCCGATAAAAAACTCGCTGCGCTTATCCGGCGGGCGGGCTACTATAATATCAAGGCCAAACGGCTCAAAGAATTCCTTAAATTCTATATAAATAATTACGGGGCAGACGTTAAAAAGATATCCGCGAAGAACTTGGGCGTTCTGCGCAAAGAATTGCTCTCGGTAAAAGGCGTTGGCCCGGAAACGGCGGATTCGATTTTGCTCTACGCTTTGAATAAGCCTGTTTTTGTTATCGATAGTTACACCAAAAGGGTATTCTCGCGGCATAAATTACTGAAGGAAGATTCCGGCTATGATGAGGCCCAGGAGCTGTTTATGTCCAATCTAGGCAGAAACGCCAAATTATTTAATGAATACCACGCTCTTATAGTGGCATTGGCCAAAGCTTATTGCAGCAAATCGAATCCTAAATGTTCCGTATGCCCCCTGGATTTTTGTTAAAATTCTGCTATAATAATAAATATTAAGCGGCTTGGTTATCGCGGGGATTGCTCCAAGGGAGCGGGAATAGCCAGCCTATGAGAAATTGATTCTTCGCCTGACGGCAAAGCAGGCTCGATTTTTAGCTAGCAAAGTCCGCCATAGCATTAGATGATTAATAAAGTTCGCCTTATCAATCTTACCCGTAAGCTTATCCGGATAAATTCCGAAAATCCTCCCGGTAATGAATCGGCTTTGGCTGATTTCGTGCATAGGTATCTTAAGAAAATGGGCTTAAGGGTGAGGATCTATGAATTTAAGAAAAACCGTTCCAATGTGCTGGCGTATCTGGAAAATCCGGGCAATAAGCGGCAGATGCTTATCAGCCCGCACCTGGATACGGTTTGCGCCGGAAATAATTGGAAGTTTGACCCTTTTGCGGCCAAGATAGCCGGTGATAAGATTTACGGTTTAGGCGCAACCGACTGCAAGGGAAACCTGGCGGCTGCCCTGGAAGCGATAAACAGCCTTGTTGAGGATAATAAACGCCTGGATTATGATTTAATCCTTGCGGCCACCGCGGATGAGGAGTGCGGTTCGGATTTAGGCTTAATTCCTCTTCTGGATAAGGAAATATTGAAGCCCGATGCGGCTTTAGTCCTTGACGCCGATGATTTTGAGATTATCATAGCGCAAAAAGGCTTATTGCACCTTAAGGTGAAGATAGAAGGCAAGCGCGCGCATGGCGCGTACCCGCATTTGGGAGTTAACGCTATTGATATTGCCTTAGATGCGATAAGAGAGATAAAGAAACATAAATTTTCTTACTCCAGGAATGAATATCTTAAAGCCCCGACCGTTAATACCGGGACCATCCGGGGAGGAGACAAGGTCAATATTGTGGCTGACTGGTGCGAATTTGAGTTGGACTTTAGGTTTTTACCCGGGACTAAGCCCGAAAACATATTGGACGCGCTTAAAGGGATCCTGAAGAAACGCGCCAAAGAATATAAGATAGAGATCGCCAGTATTCAGCAAGCCTACTCAATTTCCGAGAAGCACCCCTTGGTCGGCTGCCTTAGGAAAGCAATACGCCAGTCCGGGCTAAGCCCCCGCGTTAGCGGTTCGGAGGGAGCGACCGTGATTACGTTTTTCCAGCATAAGAATATTCCGGCGGTTGCCAGCGGATTTGGTTCTTCCGGTTGCGCGCATATTTCAAACGAATACGCCAAGATCAGCAATCTTTATAAAGGGGCCAAAGTTCTGGAGGCGTTTTTAGCGAGCTATAAATTTTAAACAAAGACAGCCTGCAAAAGGAGTAAAGATTATGGAAGGGGTAAAAATCATCAAAAGGCCGCGTTTAAGAAAACCGCATTTGATTGTTGCCTGGCCGGGAATGGGAGAAGTTGCTTTTAGGGCGGTTTCTTACCTGATTGAGAAATTGAACGCCGAGGAATTTGCTTCGTTATATGCCGAAGACTTCTTTTATTTGGCCGGAAGCGTGGTGAAGAACGGGTTGTTGAGCACTTCAGATTTACCGGAGAGCAAATTTTATTTCTGGAAGAATAAAGGAGGCAAAAACGACCTTATTGTATTTTTGAGCAATGCCCAGCCGGATCTGGCCAGGGCCGAAGGTTACTCCAAGATTATTGTCCAGGTGGCTAAGAGTTTCAAAGTGGATAAGGTCATCAGTTTTGCTTCTATGCCGCAAGGCATTGATCACGCCCAGGATCCCGAAGTTTGGTTTGCGGCTACTTCCGAAGAGTTAAGCAGCAGCCTTAAGAAATTCAACCTTAAGAGTTTAAAAGAAGGCCAGATTAGCGGTATGAACGGGCTTTTCCTGGGTATAGCCAAAAGAGAGGGCCTTGACGGGTTTTGCCTTTTAGGGGAGATCCCGCTTTACACTATCCAGATTGAAAACCCGAAAGCCTCCGGAGCCGTTTTGGAAACCTTGTATACGGTTACGGGCATCCGGGTTGATTTATCCGGCTTGTCTGCCCAGGCACAAACTATGGAAGATGAAATCAACAAGCTGTTGGACTACCTTAAGCTTGGGCCGGCGGCTAGCGGCCCGATTGAAGAAGAAGATATAGAAAAAATCAAGAAAACCTTGAATCAACTCACTAAGCTTCCTGTTTCGGTCAAGGAGAGAATCGAGCAGTTTTTTGCTCAGGCAAAAACCGATATATCCAAAGCGCGCGAACTTAAAGTCGAGCTGGATAAATGGAACGTTTACAAGGAATACGAAGACAGGTTCCTGGACTTGTTTAAGAAGACCGGTGAAAAGAACAACTAAGATATTACTCGGGCATGGAAGCGGCGGAAGGTTAACCCATAATTTTGTTAACCGGGAAATCCTGAAGAAGTTGAAGAACCCTATTCTGGAGGAACTGGCTGATGGGGCGGTTATAGACTACAAGGAGAAAACCGCTTTTACCACGGATTCTTTTGTGGTTAGCCCGTTATTTTTCCCCGGAGGCGATATCGGCAAGCTTTCGGTATCCGGCACGGTTAATGACTTGGTTATGCTGGGGGCTGTCCCGGAGTATCTCTCTTTGGCTTTAATTATAGAGGAGGGGTTAGAGCAAAAAATCCTTGAAAGGATAATTGATTCCATATCCTTGCAGGCCAAAGCCGCAGGAGTTAAGGTTGTTACCGGAGACACGAAAGTAGTGGAAAGGCTGGCCGCGGATAAATTATTCATTAATACTTCGGGCCTGGGCAGGTTAGTTTCGCCCAGAAGGCTATCGCTGAAGAATATTTCGCCCGGAGACAAAATTATCGTTACCGGAGGAATCGGCGAACATGGCTTAAGCGTGCTTGCCAAAAGAAAAGAATTAAACTTGGGCCTTAACATTAAAAGCGATTGCGCAAGCCTGAATGGTTTGATTATCCCGCTTTTAAAGGTTACCAGGGGCATAAAATTTATGCGCGATCCGACGCGCGGAGGAGTAGCGACGACCTTGAATGAAATTGCCGAAGGCTCGGGTTTGGGGATAGTTATTGAAGAGAAGGATGTCCCGGTGTCTTCCAAAATCAGGGTTGCTTCGGAATTACTGGGTATAGACCCGTTTTACGTTGCTAATGAAGGAAAGGCGCTGCTCGCCGTAGAGCCTAAAGAAGCGCCAAGGATTGCAGGCCTTTTAAGGAGGCATCCCTTAGGCCGCAACGCCAAGATTATCGGAACGGTTGTCAAAGAGCCTTCGGGGATGGTTGTCTTGCGCACTCTTTTTAATACCGAACGCGTCCTGGATATGTTAGTTTCCGATCCATTGCCGAGGATATGTTAATTATTAAAAGCCGCTAAGCGGTTGCCTTAGAGGCAGATAACAGGCAGCAATTATTAGTTGTAAAATCTGCCTACTAACTATTCCCCGGCGCCTTAATAATGTTTAAGGGTATTGTTTTTTAGCATAATGCCGGATAAGAAAGAAGGTGAGAGGTGAAATCATCAAGATACATGAGGCGTTTTTACCGTGACTGGGCCCGGGCCAAGGGCCTTTATTCTTTGCACCTGGCAGCAAAAGAAACCGACCTGCAGATTTTTACCGATAAGCCCGTAAAGGCGGAATTCATCGAAGAAAGAATCCGGGCTTATCGTTGGGAAATAGAAAATTATATAAATAAGGACCATCGGTTCCTGACTTCTTTAAAGCCGATTCCGGTTGAGCTTAATGCCGCTCCTATTGTAAAGGATATGGCAAGCCAGGCCGGCAAGGCGAATGTCGGGCCAATGAGCACGGTTGCCGGGGCAATAGCTGAATTCCTGGGGAAAGACCTTCTTGGCGCCGGGTATAAGGAAGTGATAGTCGAGAATGGCGGGGATATTTTCCTGAAATCGCGTAAAATCCGCAAGATTGGGGTATATGTGGGGCGCTCCAAGATGTGGAATAAATTGCAGCTGGAGATAAAGCCGAAAGATACCCCGTTAGGGATATGCACTTCTTCGGGCACAATGGGCCATTCTTTAAGCTTTGGCTGCGCAGATAGCGTGGTAATTATTTCCAAAAGCGCAAGCCTGGCGGATAGCGTAGCTACCGCAACAGCCAATCGTATTAATTCAAAAGAAGACCTGCAGCGGGCCCTTGATTTTGCCCGTTCCGTTAAAGGCGTTTCAGGCGTAGTTATTATTTTAAAGAATAATTTGATTACCTGGGGAAAGGTGGAATTTGTTCGTTGAAATTTCTTGACAATCACAGCGGATTGTGATAAAAAATCATTATAAATACAATATTTAGCGTAATTTATTTAGGAGGCGTTAAGCTTAAATTGGAAAAATAGGCGTAAGCAAGAAAGGCTCTTTCAGGGAACAAAGGGCCTTTTTTTGTAATACAAATATGAAAACAGTCGGATTAACCTACGATTTGAAAACAGATTATGAATTTAAGGATGGCGATCCTCTGGATGCCAACGCCGAATTCGACCATCCTTCGACTATTGATGTCATTGCCGAGGCAATTGAGTCAAATGGTTTTAAGGTAAACAGGATAGGAAACGCCGGAAACCTCCTGGAAAAATTATCTTCTTTAAAAGCGGACATTGTTTTTAATATTTCCGAAGGAGTGACCGGGAGGAACCGTGAATCCCAGGTGCCGATATTGCTTGAGATGGCCGGAATCCCTTTTGTCGGTTCCGACGCCTTGACCCTGGGGCTTACCCTGGATAAGGTGGTAGCCAAAAAGATTTTTATCGCCGATAAGATACCTACCCCGAAATTCATCGAAGCAGGTTCAGCCGATGAATTAGCGGACACCAATCATTATAAGTTTCCTCTAATCGTAAAGCCGCGCTTTGAAGGCTCTTCCAAGGGTTTAAGCGAAAGTTCCCGCGTAGAGAATAAAGACGATTTGCTTAAGCAGGTGGAATATATTGTTAATACCTATAAACAACCGGCTTTGGTCGAAGAATTCATATCCGGGCAGGAATTTACCGTGGCCTTGGTGGGAAACGACCCCGTGGAAGTCCTGCCGGTCGTTCAAATCAAAATCGACGGAAAACTAAAATTAAACGATAAGTTCTATACTTTCGCCCGGATCACCTCCGACAGGTTAGAGTATATTTGCCCGGCGAAAATCCCGCAAGAATTAAAGAAAAAAATAGACGAACTGGCCTTAAGGACTTATAGGGCTGTAGATTGCTGCGATTTTGGCCGCGTGGATTTTCGCGTAGATAGCGAAGGCAAGCCTTATGTATTGGAAATCAATCCTTTGCCGTCTCTTTCTACGGAAGATGTCTTTAAGCTTTTGGCCGAGAATACAGGGATCACTTACGAACAGATGATCGGCAAAATTTTAAACAGCGCGATTAAAAGGCATAATATAAATTAGCGGATAAAGGCGTTCGTAAGGATAGCATGAAAATAGCTTTAACTTATAACCTAAAAAAGAAAGACGCGACAAAACCGGAGGATTATTTCTCGGAGTGCGACAGCGAAGAGACCGTTGACGCCATTGCCGGAGCTATCCGGAGAAAAGGCCATAACGTCGAGGCGATAGACGTGGAATACCCCAAACTTTTTTCATATTTCAAGGAAAATTCCGTGGATATGGTTTTTAATATTGCCGAAGGCAAATCCGGTAAATTCCGCGAGTCAGAGGTTCCGGCAATATTGGACTATTTAAATATCCCCTATACGGGTTCGGATACATTTTCGCTGGCCTTAGCCTTAAATAAGGCCCTTACGAAGAAGATCCTAAAAGCCGAAAATATCCCCACGCCGAATTTCCAAGTTTTCTTTAAAGGCACGGAAGAATTGGACCCGGAGTTAAAATTCCCCTTAATCGTAAAACCGAATTGTGAAGGTTCGGCTAAAGGCATAAGCAGGGCCAATGTGGTCTGTAACGCGCCGGATTTATTTAAGAGGGTGAAAGAAACGCTTGATATATACAAACAGGAAGCGCTTGTGGAAGAATTTATTGAGGGCAAAGAGCTTACCGTCGGAATATTGGAAAACGGGAAGACCCGCGTCCTGCCGATTTTAGAAATTGATTTCTCCAGCTGCATCAATAGCGGAGAATATTTTTATTCCTGGAAGATGAAGGAATACCAGGGCAATGAAGCATTGGGGTTGGTGCCGAGTTTCCACTGCCCGGCGCGCCTTGACCCGGAAACCGAAAAGGCAGTCAAAGAGGCAGCGCTTAGGACCCACCGCGCGGTAGGCTGCCTGGATATCTCGCGCACCGACATACGCCTGGATAAATTTAATGTGCCTTATGTTTTGGAGATCAACCCTTTGCCGGGGCTAGACCCTAAAGAATCTAATTTCCCGATTATGGCGTATGCCGCGGGAATGCAATACGAAGATCTTATTGAGGCAATAATCCTAAGCGCCTCGGAAAGGAAAGGATTAAATTGAGCAGCGTCCAGGCAATTGAAAATCAAAAATTGCAGCAGGAAAACGCTACTGTTGTTAAGCCGGCCAGGCGCCCGCGGGATTACCAGCAGATAAGTATCTATAAAGATGTCAACCCTTTGGACTGGGAAGACTGGCAGTGGCAGATAAAAAACAGGATTTGCACAAAAGACATCCTTTCACAAATCATTAATTTAACTGCCGACGAGGAAAAGGGCATAGATAAAGCTAAAGGCAGGTTATCCATGGCCGTAACTCCTTATTGGGGTTCGCTTCTTGACCCTGATGACGCAAATTGCCCGATCCGGCGCCAGGCTGTCCCGGTGGTCCAGGAGTCAATTGTTACTCCGCATGAAATGACTGACCCTTGCGCAGAAGACAGGGATTCTCCCGCTCCGCATTTAGTGCACCGTTATCCGGACAGGGTTTTATTATTGGCGACCGACCACTGCGCTATGTATTGCCGCCATTGCACGCGCAGGCGGCTGGTCGGAGACCATGAGGCAAAAGACTCGACAAGCGCCTCCAGGTTCGACGCAGCCATCGAATACATAAAAGCCAACCGTAAGATCAGGGACGTGCTGATATCCGGAGGAGACCCGTTAATCCTGGAAGACGGAGAACTAGAAAGCCTGCTTCAGAAAATCCGGGCCATATCGCACGTGGAATTCTTAAGGATCGGCACGCGCATACCGGTTACGCTTCCCCAGCGCATTACGGAGAATTTGGTGAATATGCTGAAAAAATATTCTCCGGTCTGGATGAGCATACATTTTAATCATCCGAAAGAAATCACCAAGCGCTGCAAGATAGCTTGCGATATGCTGTCGGAATCCGGGGTCCCTTTAGGGAGCCAGACCGTCCTTTTAAAAGGCGTTAATGACCGGCCTTTCATTATGAAAAAGCTGGTCCATGAATTATTGCAGATAAGGGTTAGGCCTTATTATATTTACCAGTGCGATCCGGTCCGCGGCACGCAGCATTTCAGGACTCCCGTAGCCACCGGGATCAATATTATGGAAAAGTTGCGCGGGCATACTTCCGGATACGCTGTCCCTACTTATGTCATAGACGGCCCCGGCGGCGGCGGCAAGATCCCCGTTGGGCCGAATTATATTCTTTCACAGGCCAAAGGGAAATACGTCTTGCGTAACTATACGGGCAAGATCTACACCTACCTAGAATAGGGTATATACGCCTAGGCGCACGCAAGGCATAAATAGCCTTCGATAATTTCTCTTTGCCTCCACCTTGGCCGTTATTTTCTTAGCTGGGGAATTAACGCTATGGATGCTAAGAATAAGCGCAATTTTATCCTCTTAGGCCATGCCCAGTCAGGCAAAACCAGCCTTGCCGAAAGCATACTTTATTTTTCTAAGGCCACTACCCGTAAAGGCAGCATAGAGGGCGGTTCAACCGTCAGCGACTATGGCTTTGACGAGATTGAGAAAAAACATTCTATAAATCTAAGCTTGCTCTTTTGTGATTATAAGGGGTTCCGTTTTCAGTTCATTGACACTCCCGGTTACGCGGATTTCTTAGGCGAAGTTATCTCCGGGGCGCGTTCCGTAGACAGCGCGATTATCATAGTGGATGCCGTAAGCGGGCCGCAGGCAGGGACGCAGCGTGCCTGGGATATATGCGAGCAAGCCGGTATCCCGTGCATGATTTTTATCAATAAGATGGATAAGGAAGGCGCCGGCTTAAATAAGGCGTTAGCGGATTTAAAATCCGCTTTTTCCAGAAACTGCGTTATAATCCAATCTTTGGAAGATTCGCTTCTGGTGGAGGCGATTGTTGAAACCGACGACAGCCTGCTGGAGAAATACCTTTCGGCTTTACAGCTTTCTATGGAGGAGATTGAAAACGGATTGACTAGCGCCGTGAATAAGCGCAAGATTTTTCCGGTTTTCTCGGGTTCGGCGCTTGCCGATAAAGGGCTTTCGGATTTATTGGATGGCATCCTGCGGTATCTGCCCAGCCCTTTGGATAGAAACCCCGTAAAGGCATTTGATCCTCTGAGGCCGGAGCAAGCCAAAGAGGTGATTTTAAAAGAGGAGGCGCCTTTCTCGGCCCTTGTTTTTAAAAACATCTCGGATCCTTTCGTGGGCCAGCTCACTTTGTTGCGCGTTTTCTCCGGTAAGCTTTTAAGCAATAGCGGTTTCTATAACGTTAGCCGGAAACTAAAAGAGAGGATCGGCCCTATTTATATTTTGCAGGGTAAAGAGCAGCGTTTAATTGAGGCTGCCGGCTGCGGCGACATTGTCGCTATCGCCAAATTGAAGGATACGGGGGTTTCAGATTCTCTTTCCGGGGATAAAGAGCAATTTTTATTTGAGCCTCTTGTCTTTCCGCCAGAAGCGATATCCGCTTCGGTCAAGCCTAAATCCCGCGAAGATGAAGAAAAGATTTCCGATGCCCTGCATAAGCTTGCGGCGGAAGACCATACCTTCAGGGTGAGGCATGACCCTCAAACCAGGGAATTGATTATTTCTGGCCTGGGCGACTTGCATTTATCGGTTATGGTCGCCCGCATGAGAAAAAGGTTTAATGTTGCGGTTGAATTAGGAACGCCCAAAGTTTCTTATCAAGAGACTATTACTAAGAGCGTTAAGGCCCAGGGTAAATTTAAGCGTCAGTCCGGCGGCCGCGGCCAATACGGCGACTGTTGGATTGAAGTTTGCCCTTTGGAGAGAGGGAAGGGCCTGGAATTTGTTGACAAAATATTTGGAGGCGCTATCCCGCGCAACTTTATTCCTTCTGTTGAGAAAGGGGTGCGCCAGGCAGCCGCGGAAGGCGCGGTCGCGGGGTTCCCGGTTGAAGATATCCGGGTGAGTTTGGTTGACGGCTCCTACCATGAAGTCGACTCTTCAGATATGGCTTTTCAGATTGCCGGAGCTATGGCCTTACGCAAGGCTGTTATGGGGGCCGGCCCTGTTTTATTAGAGCCGTTAATGGACGCGGAGATCAGTATTCCGGAAGATTGCCTGGGGGTTATTTCCGGGGACATTAATTCCCGCCGCGGCAGGGTAATAGGAATGGAGATAAAGGGTAAACAACAAATCGTAAAGGCCCAGGTCCCGCTAGCGGAAATGTTGAAATACGCCAATGACCTGCGTTCGATAACCGGAGGCCGCGGGACATATACGATGCGATTCTCGCATTATGAAGAGGCGCCGCATAAAGTTGCCTCCCCGGTTATTGCCCAGTATCAAGACTCGAAAAAACAGGAAGAACAGTAGGCTTTCGATAAAGAATGTAGCGGGCGTTTGGGATTTCGCTGCCATATCAAGAGAAGTGCCTCTGTAAGATGAAAAGGACAAAATGAAAATAAGCGCAGTTGGTTTACCGGAATTAAACCCCGGAAAGCATAATGTCAAGGATTCTCGTTTGGACCAGGTGGATAGCATAACTTGCGCCAAGAAAAAAACCTATATTCAAGTTGAGCTTGTTTCAGAGGAAGGGGTAATTGACGCAAACGCGGTCATTACCGCCAAAGATTCGGCCGCCGACCTTATTCTTAAAGACCTTGAATTTGTGGAAACGCGCCTTTCGCGTTCGGCGGATGAGGCTGAAAAGGCTTTATTTAATAAGCTAAAAGCGGCCCTGGAAAAAGAAGAGTTCCTGTTTAATGCGGGGCTTACGGAAACAGAGAAGAAAGAGCTGGTTAAATATGGCTTACTTACCGCAAAGCCGGTTATTATCGCGGAGGCAAAAGACCTGGAAGACAAAAACGCCCTCCTGCTTAAAGCTTTAAGAGAAAGCGGTTTTATCAGTTTTTTCACTACCGGAGAGAAAGATACCCGGGCCTGGCTCATAAGAAATGGCGCTAATGCCTGGGAAGCCTCGGGAGCGATACATTCGGATATCCAACAGGGGTTTATCCGGGCAGAGATTATCTCTTTCAGGGATTTTATGGAGTGCGGCGGAGAGAATAAAGCCAAGCAGGCGGGTAAGATGCGCCTGGAGCCCAAAGAATATATAATGCAAGACTGCGATTTAGCGAACTTCAGGTTTAATAAATAACAAATAGGGAGAGGCGATAATGGTTAAGATCAGGCGGGCGCTCATCAGCGTATCGGATAAAACAGGCATATTAGATTTGGCCAAAGAGTTGCATAGGTCCGGGGCAGAAATTCTTTCTACCGGAGGGACGGCAAAGTTGTTCCGCGAAAACAACATACCGGTTAAAGAAGTTTCAGAATATACCGGTTTTCCCGAAATGCTCGATGGCCGGGTTAAAACCCTGCATCCTAAAATCCACGGGGGCCTGCTTGCCTTAAGAGATAACCCCGGGCATCTGCAAACAATCCAAGAGCATGGCATTGGCTTAATCGATATGGTTGTAGTGAATCTTTATCCATTTGAAAAGACGGCGCTTAAGCCCGGTGTTTCTATCGAAGAGGCGGTTGAAAATATCGATATCGGAGGCCCGTCGATGTTGCGCTCTGCCGCCAAAAATTACCGGTCAGTAGCGGTTATCTGCAACCCCGGGCGTTATCCGCAGGTCGTCGAAGCGTTAAGAAAGAATAACGGCGCTTTGCCGGGCAGCTTAATGCGCGATTTAGGGGCCGAGGCATTCAGCCGGACATCCAAATACGACGCAGCGATATTTGAATATTTGGACAAAATGAATAATCGCGCTTGCGGTCAGGCCGCCGCCTTTCCTAGCGACCTAACGCTGTCTTTTGAGAAAATCCAGGAGTTACGCTACGGAGAAAATCCGCACCAGAAAGCGGCTTTTTACAAAGAAAACGGCAAGACAAACGGGTTAATCAATCTCAAGCAATTGCAGGGAAAGGAGCTTTCATTTAATAATATCCTGGATTTAAATTCTGCTTTTGAATCGGTCAGGGAATTCTCGGGCCCTGCCGCGGTAATCGTTAAGCACAATAATCCTTGTGGGGTAGCCCAAGACAAAACCCTTGCAAAAGCTTTCTTAGCCGCTTGGACGTGCGATAAGCTTTCGGCGTTTGGCGGGATAGTGGCCTTAAACAGAAAAATGGATCTCAAAACCGCTAAGGCAATTGCCAAAAGCGGTTTTCTGGAGTGTATTATTGCCCCGGGTTTTGACAGGCAGGCATTGGCGTTATTTAAGGAAAGAAAGAATTTGCGCGTCCTGGAATCTGGCGGTATCGAGCTCGTAAACGAGCCGGATTTTAAGCGGGTTAGCGGCGGGTTGTTGTTGCAGGATAAGGATTTGGCTACGCTGGATTTAAATAACCTTAAGATAGTTACCAAAAGAAAACCGACAAAACAGGAGATGCAAAGTTTAATTTTTGGCTGGAAAGTAGCTAAGCACGTAAAGTCAAACGCTATTGTTTTAACCCGGGGGACCAGGACTGTCGGCATAGGTGCAGGCCAAATGTCGCGGGTCGATTCGGTAATGATTGCCAAGAAGAAAGCCGGTAAATTAAGCGTTAATTCCTGCCTGGCTTCCGACGCCTTCTTCCCCAAACCGGACGCTATTCTCCGGGCGCATAAAGCCGGGTGCCGGGCAATAATCCAGCCCGGAGGCTCGATTGCCGACGCAGAAATAATCAGGGCTTGCGATAAATATAAGATTGCCATGGTTACTTGCGGCATCCGTCATTTCAGGCACTGATGCAATGTCCTACCTTAAAGCGCTTGGATACGCGGAGTCTTTTACCAATTACGAAAAGCATTCCAGGTATTCGTATAAAGAAGCGCTGGGCCTGGAGCGTATCCGATCCTTCCTGGATTTAATCCATAATCCGCAAGCGGGCTTAAAGTCTATCCATATAGCCGGGACAAAAGGCAAGGGCTCAAGTTCTGCCTTTATTGCCTATATGCTAAGAGAGGCGGGATTTAAGTCCGGGCTTTATACCTCTCCGCACTTGTCGGACTTTAGGGAACGGATTAGGATTCTGAAGCCGCATCCGGCATCCGGCATCCGGCATCCGGAATTCGAGGGGATGATCCCCAAGCGCGCATTCGCCGCTTTGGTTTCCAGGTTAAAACCCGCAATAGAGAAACATAATCGTATTTCAAGATATGGGCCGCTTACTTTCTTCGAAGTGTGCACGGCAATAGCCTTTTGTTATTTCAAAGAAGAAAATGTGGACTTCGCCGTTTTAGAAACCGGATTAGGCGGGAGGCTGGATGCGACGAATGTGGTTAATCCGCTTGTCAGCGTAATAACGCCCATAAGCTGTGAGCATATGGATAAGCTGGGGCATACTTTAAGTAAGATAGCTGCGGAGAAAGCCGGTATTATTAAGGGTTGCCGGCCAAGGGTTGAGGGTTACGGCGGCGGGGCAACGTTATCCGCATCCCGTTATTTGCATCCGGTTATTTGCGTCCCGCCAGTAGTCAGCGCGCCGCAAAAAGAAGAGGCGTTGGCTGTTATCAGAAATAAGTGTAAGAAAGAGAGGGCAAAATTATCGGTAGTAGGGAAAGACATAAAATATAGCGGGAGAGAAGGTAGCTTCAGGGTCAGTAGCTCTTACGGAGAATATCAGGGTTTAAAGATAAGATTGATTGGGGCCCATCAGCTGGCCAATGCCGTTACCGCGTTAACCGCAATCGAATCTCTGCGGGCATATGGCATTAAACTCGGTATTGATTCTATAAGGCGGGGGCTTTATAATACCCTGTGGCCGGGTAGATGCGAGGTCGCTAGCAGAAAGCCGTTTATTGTCTTAGATGGCGCGCACAATCCTGCCTCCGCAAGCGCTTTAAAGAAAACGATCCGGGAAAAATTCCGTTACCGGAGGCTTATTCTCGTATTGGGCGTATCTAATGATAAAGACATTAAGGCTATAGCGCTCCAGCTTTATGATTTGGCCGATACGGTCATATTGACCAAAGCGAAGAGCCCGCGCGCAGCCAGCCCTTACGCGCTGAAGAAATATTTTAAAAGTAAACCGGTGCAGGTTACAGATAGCGTAGAGCAGGCAAGAGATTTGGCCTTAAGCATTTCCAGCGGGGAAGACTTGGTTTTAGTTACCGGCTCCTTGTTGGTGGTGGGCGAAGCGCGGGATAATTTAAAAAGATGGTCAACCACGATTTAAGCGATACGATAGCGGCTATTTCAACTCCGGTGGGACAAGGGGGTATAGGGATAGTGCGTTTAAGCGGGAGAGAGTCGCTCAATATCTGCGACAAGATATTTGTTTCCCCTTCCGGGAAGAAGCCCTCGGCGTTTAAAACATATACTACGCATTACGGTTGGATTGTGAATAAATCAGCTGGCGAGCGGGCTAGAAGTTCCTCTCCTCCGGCAAAGATTATCGACGAGGTGATCCTTACTGTTATGCGTTCTCCCGGATCCTACACCAGGGAGGATATTGCCGAGATAAATTGCCATGGCGGTATAGTGGCTTTACGCGATACGCTTAACCTGGTTTTAGACAATGGGGCGCGCCTGGCTAACCCGGGGGAATTCACCAAGCGCGCGTTCCTGAACGGAAGGATAGACCTGACCCAAGCCGAAGCAGTTTTGGATATCATCCGCGCCAAGACAGATTCGGCTTTAAAAATGGGGATCAAACAGCTTAAAGGCGGATTATCCGGGCAGATAAACAAACAGAGGGAATCTTTATTGAGCGTTCTTGCCGAATTGGAAGCCGGCATTGATTTTCCGGAAGAAGAAACCCCCGCCCCCGGGCAAAAATCAATCTCCGGGAGAATCGAAGAAATAAGCAAGGGGCTGGAAAAGTTGATCAAGGGTTCGAGACTCTCCAGAATATTGCGCGAGGGTATACATGTGGTCATCTGCGGCAAGCCTAATTCCGGAAAATCATCGTTATTAAACGCGCTCCTAGAGGAAGAGCGCTCCATCGTGACTCCTGTTGCCGGGACTACCCGCGACGCCATAGAAGAGGTAATCGACATTCGGGGGATACCGGTCAAAATCGTTGATACTGCCGGTATTTTGAAGCCGCGGGATTTGGTGGAGAGAAAGGCAGTAAAGCGTTCCAAAGAGCGCATTGCTTCGGCGGATTTAGCGATAATTTTGTTCGATGGAAGCAGGAAGCTGTCAAAAGAAGACTTGTTTATAATCAATAAATTAAAGAAAAAGAAGGCGATTGCCCTGGTAAACAAAATCGATCTTAAGCAAAAGATCGAGCGGGATAAGCTATCGACTTTCTTCAAAGATTTCCTGGAGATATCGGCGAAAAAGGGAAAAAACATATCCCTGATTGAGGATGCAATCGCGGATTTTGTGTACGGCGGTAATATCGCCGGATCCGAATCCATTATGGCGGCGAATTTGCGGTGCGTTAAAATTATCCAAAAGGCAAAGATTGCTATTGCGCATGCGCAAAGTTCATTAGATAATAACCTATCCCCTGAATTCATCGCGCAAGGGCTCAAGGAAGCGTTATGGTTTTTAGATGAAATATTAGGCAAGAGGTTTTCCGAGGATATGCTGGATAAGATATTTTCGGAATTCTGCATAGGTAAATAAGGCCGTTTTCGGAGCTTTGCGGCGGCAAGAACGGAATTTACCCTGCCGAATACAAGGAGAACCATGAATAAGAAAAAGATTGAAAAGGCGGTTCGCGACATATTGGAAGCGATCGGGGAGGACCCGAAGAAAAAGGACCTTCTGGAAACCCCCAAACGCGTGGCTGAAATGTATGAAGAGATTTTTGCCGGGATCAAGCTTGACCCCGAGGAAGAGCTGGAGGTGGTCCTTGACCAGAAGCACCATGAGATTATACTGCTTAAAGATATCCCCCTATATTCAATATGCGAGCATCACCTTTTGCCTTTTATCGGCAAAGCCAGCATAGCTTATATACCGAGAAATGGCCGGGTAACAGGATTAAGCAAGCTAGCCCGGGTAGTTGATGTTTTGGCGCGCAGGCCGCAGGTGCAGGAACGCCTGACTACGCAGGTCGCCGAGATTATTATGTCTAAATTAAAGCCTTTGGGGGTAATGGTGGTCCTTGAGGCAGAGCATCTGTGTATGTCTATGCGCGGCGTAAAAAAACCCGGGACATTGACGGTTACTTCGGCTGTGCGCGGCATATTCAAAGAGAACGAGAAAACCCGCTCAGAGGCGCTGGCATTGATCAAATCTTGATTTTAGCTTGCGGTTTGAGCCGCGAGATTTCAAGAAACGGGGTTGCCTGCGGCGTTTGGCAATAAAAAAAGAGGGCTTTTATGAAGCATGTAAACCAGGGTAAATCGAGCTTTGGGGTGGAGGCAAACATCGCCGCGCTCTTGAGCTATCTTTTTGGTTTTATTTCGGGCGTTATTTTCTATACCCTGGAGAAAAGAAACAAATTTGTGCGCTTTCACGCTATGCAGTCAATTATAACGTTCGGGTCTTTATTTGTTTTTGGCGCCATAGCAAAATTCCTGCCATTCATAGGGTCTATTATTATTACTTGCCTGGGAGTAATCGAAATAGCCCTCTGGGTAATCCTTATGATTAAGGCCTATCAAGGTAAATATTTCAAGCTGCCGGTCGCCGGAGAGATCGCCTCTCGCCGTTGCCACGCCTGGAGCCATTAATACAAGGCAAGCGTTGTCTATGGCGGCGAGTTTTAAGGCATCGGCCCTGCTTTCCTGACGATAGCCGCGCAAAGAAAACGCTTTCTAAAAAATCGAATATAGCCTTGAAACCGGTTTTAAACATAGGCATACTATGTATGCACAGTGTTAAAGGCTTTAATTCTGTTTATAATATCCGCGGAGGGATAGCCAATGCCTGATAACTGTCCTGAAGACAAAAGAAAGTCGGTTAGGTTCCTCATTACTATCCCGCTAAAATACGAAAAACTGGATGTCGAATGCCTTGATTCAAAATACACCCATGATATCAGTTCTCATGGCGTAGGCGTAATCAGCGCCGAGAAGTTGCCGTTAAACACGCCTATAATCTTATGCCTTAAAATCCCCGATAACGACGAAGAAATAATACTTGAAGCCGAAGCTGTCTGGTCAACGCAGGTAGCAGATTCCATGTACAGGTCAGGCCTCAAGCTTAAGAACCCCCCGATTAAGCCGATACCGCTGGTGCTAAGGACTATTTATTCACGGCTATAGGCTGCGTAATAATCTCCCGCCAGTTTTCAATATATGAGAAAATGAGGACGAAAAAAAGGGGACGTTTCTACTTTTCCCGAGCTTGGCTGCCGGAAAAGTAGAAACGTCCCCCTTTTTTTCTCCGAAACGCATAATGTTAATTGACATACTTCTCTCAAAGTAGTATCATATCTTCATTAAAAATAAACCCAAAAATCGCCCGCGAAGACGCCTGTTTGCTAAAACAGGAAAGCAGCTTGCGCGCGGCGCATAATCCAGATGGACAAGGATATTGACAGTAACAATGATTAAAAAATGCGTATTTTTCATACCTTTAGCTATTCTGTTTCTTTCAGGATGCGCTACCTATAGTTTTAAAAAAGGCGAAGCGCCTTACAATAATGGTTTTGTAGCCGCCAGATACGATAGGGTTATTCCCGAATATACCATTGGAAAGGACAATTCTGTCCCTGATGAGCAGGTTGCCCGCGAGCGTTTCCAGAGGCGGCGCTCGGAAGTAGAAAGCTATTACAAGAAAATGGGTTATATTGAAAATCGGTTCAAGCAGAGTTTTGTGGATCCTCCGGTTTTTATGATTCAGGCTTTCTTGGGCATATTCCGGCTGCCCTCTGTCGCTATAGACGACTATAAATATAACCATGACCCGCAGTATAAAAATAGCGTGGATAAAAAGGAAGACGCTGAATACAAGGCTGAAAAAGAGCGCCTCAAGGCTTTAAGGGAACAGCTAAACGTCTATATCCAGGAAGATTTGCAGAAAGAAGCTCTTTCTGTCCCGGCAGAGCAAAAAAGCGCGGCAGTATCTAAGGTTAAGGTGAAAATCAAACCTGCGCCCAAAACCAAAGAGCCGGTTCAAGAAAATGCTTTAACGAAAGCGCCTCAAGCGGCAAAAGAAGAGAGACCTGCGCCTGAAAAAGTTAAAGAGGCGGCCGCTCCTAGCGTTGTTCATCAGGAGCCGTTGCGGGAAAGCGCGGCAGCCAACGAAATTGTTTTGCCCGTAGTTGCCGTAAGCGGCAATCCCCAGGCAATAGCGCCGGCATTAATCAAGGATGATAAACCGTTAAAATCTCCTGTTGCAGTAATTATCGCCAAGCCGTTAACGGGAAATTCCCCCTTACTTGTCCAATTCGACGGTTCAAAATCCTATTCATCCAGCTCCAGGATAGTTTCATATTTTTGGGATTTCGGCGACGGAGACAGCTCTACTAGGAGAAACCCCTCCAATACTTATTGGAGCACAACTTACGGAAAACCGCGTCAATACACCGCAAGGCTTACGGTAAAAGACAGTAAAGGAAACACCGGAGATGCCAGCGTCATTATCGAAGTGCTTACCAGATAGGTTATCTCATAGGGGCAGTCCTATTGAAGGGATCCCAGGCCTTAAATAAACCCAAAGACAAAATACCCGATTCAAAAATCCGCGTTTTCGTTTTTACTCTTTGTATTCTCGGTTTTCTACCGGTTATTGCTCAAGCCGAAATAGCAGATTCTTCCTGGCAGGTCAATAAATCCCAGCATTTCATAATTTATTACCGGGGCGCCCAGCCGTCTTTGGTTAACGATCTTGCCAGTAAAGCCGAGGCTTATTATAACGGCATATTGGAGGAACTGGGTTACCGCAGGTTTGTTTTCTGGAATTGGGATAACCGCGCCAAGATTTATCTTTACGACGATGCGCAAGCATTCCAGAGAGATACCGGGCATTCTTTATGGGCGGGAGCGATAGTTTCCGTGAATGGGCGCCGCATTAAAACTTATATCGGGCAAAGCGGGTTTCTTGATTCCATACTCCCTCATGAAATGACCCATATAATCTTCCGCGAATTCATCGGGTTGAATACTCCGCTGCCTCTTTGGATTGACGAAGGGGTAGCTAGTTCCCAGGAAAAAAGTTACCTTAATTCCCGGCTCCAAATTGCCCGGCAGCTTATCGCGCAGAATAAATATTATGATATCGGCGCGCTATCCGGATTAAGCCGGCCGGATGAAGATATAGCGCCCGATGTTTTTTATTCGGAAGCGGCGTCCTTGATTGTTTTTCTTATCCGCCAGAAAGGCAGGGATAGTTTTCTGGATTTCAGCCGGCTCCTGCGCGACGGCGCGGACTGGAGAAAAGCCCTTTTAAGGGCATTCAACTTCTCCAGCTTTCAAGAGTTAGAGGCCGAATGGAAGGATTTTATGTTGAAGCAGGGATGAGAGCAAAACGGCAAATTTTGTTTTTATAAGCTTCTGTCTAAACTCCGGTATTGCACTGCTTCAGAGACGTGTTGCGCAAGGATTACCTCTGAACCCTCCAAATCCGCAATTGTCCTTGAGATCTTCAGTATCTTATCATATGCCCGGGCGCTAAAATTCAGTTCATGCATCGCCATCTTGAGTAATTCGTTTTCATCTTTACCCAGGGGGCAAAACCTCCTCAATAACTTGTGGTTCATCTGGGAGTTAGAAAAAACACCCGCAAAAGACAACCGCCGCGCTTGCATCGCGCGGGCATCCTTGACCCTCGCTTTAATTGCAGCCGAAGATTCAGCGTCATTGAGGTCAACCAGTTCTTTATATTTCACCGGAGGCAATTCAATATGTATGTCTATCCTGTCTAAAAGCGGGCCGGATATTTTTCCCATATACCGGGCAATCTTATCCGGATTGCAGCGGCATACTTTACGCGGGTCAGTGTAATAGCCGCAGGGACAGGGGTTCATGGCGGCGACTAATACAAAAGAGGCGGGAAAGACCAGGGATTTAAATATCCGCGATATGCGAATCAAGCCGTCTTCAAGCGGCTGCCGCAAGGCTTCAAGGCAGTCACGCCTGAATTCCGGAAGTTCATCCAGAAAAAGCACGCCCTGATGCGCCAGGCTTATTTCTCCCGGAATCGGGATTGAGCCGCCGCCTACCAGGGCAGCGCTGGAAATAGTATGGTGAAGGGAGCGAAACGGCCGGGTAGCCACGACCCCGTCTTGATTCGCCAGGGATCCGGCTACCGAATGGATTTTACTTACTTCCAGCGTTTCTTCAATGGTCATCTCCGGCATAATCGTAGGTATTCTTTTGGCCAGCATAGTTTTTCCGCTTCCGGGAGGGCCGATCATCAGGATGTTGTGCCCTCCGGCTATGGCTATTTCAAGGGCCCTTTTTGCCAGGTATTGGCCTTTTACCTCTGAGAAATCTACGTTATAGCGGCTCTTTTGGGATAAGTTTAAAGGGTCGGCTTGAAAAGGCTTGAAGTTAGCCGGGTTATTCAAGAATTCCACGCTTTCCCGTAAGGCCTTAAGGGCGAATATAGAGGCCCCGGATACTATGGCCGCTTCTCCGGCGTTTTTTTCCGGGACTATTATCTTCTTGCAGGAGGATTTACTTACTGCCATAGCTATCGGCAGCATGCCGCGCACCGGCCTAAGAGAGCCGTCTAAGGACAATTCTCCCAAGACAAAATAATTTGATAGCCCGGAATTATTTATTTGTTCGGTAGCTGCCAGTATGCCCAGGGCTATCCCCAAGTCAAAATAAGCGCCTTCTTTTTTGATTCCGGAAGGAGCCAGGCTTATAGTGACCCTTTCAGCCGGCCAGATAAAGCCGGAGTTTTTGATCGCGCTCTTTACCCTTTCTTTGCTTTCTTTTACCGCAGAATCCGGCAGGCCCACTACGTTTACAGCCGGCAGGCCCCGGGAAACATCTACTTCGATCTCTACGGGGAAGGCTTCTATTCCGTGTATCCCAAAACTTAATACTTTAGCTAACATATTCCCCCTCCTTAATTTGAGCGTAAGGCTATCCTGCCGCAGGTTAGCCAGCGCTCTTACTTAAATAGACGTAAGAAACAGCTAAATCTAACAGAGAAAGAGCCGAAAAGAAAATGGGGACGTTTCTACTTTTCCCGCACCTAAAGCCAGAAAAGTAGAAACGTCCCCATTTTCTTTTTCACCCGTTTTCTACTAACAGAGAAAAGGCTTGCAATTTGGGGCTCTGATTATATAATATTGCGTTATGAGCAGGCGAATGCTGGTCAACATTCCTATTTTGCTCTTGGTAAGCGTAGTTGGCGCAATTGCCCTGAGGCATCTCTATTTCTTAAGCGAAAGAGTCCCTATTCTTGAAAATCAGGAACAAAACCTTTTGCAAGAGCTTAAGAAAGAGAAAATGGTTTCCTGGCAGCTGAATGCCGAGAACGTAACGTTAAAAGCTTATTTAAGGAGCGCCCAGAAGAGGATAAATAAATCTTTTACGGTTTTAGGCAGGCTGGAAAAAGCAGTAGAGGCAGCGGACAGGCTTAAAGCGCAGTATTCCATGCTCAAGGCTGAAAACAGCGCGCTTTTGGAAGACCGAAACAAGCTTGCCGGGAAAAACGAAGCAATAAAGGTAAAATTAGATTCCGCGCAGGAGCCTAAAGATGCGGTTAAGGAAGTAAAAAAAGAGGCTAAGCCGGGGGTTAAGGCAGAAGATAACCGGGGGGTTTTGTTTAAAGCAAAACAGCCGGCTTCCGCTTCAAGAATTACCATAGAAGTGGTTCCTGCTGCAAGCCAAAAATAATGAAAGAGATACTGACCCAGTTATCCCAAAATAAGATTTTTCTGACGACTCTTTCAGCTTGGTTAATTGCCCAGGTTTTAAAGGTGCTTATCGGTGTCGCGCAGAAGAAGAGGTTTGATTTTCGCTTATTCGTAGGCACGGGCGGGATGCCCTCCAGCCACGTAGCCGGGGCGGCATGCTTAGCTACCGCGATAGGCTTAGATTATGGTTTTGACAGTGTTTATTTTGCTTTGGCTGCTTCATTTGCCATTGTAGTTATGTTTGATGCTCAAGGCGTGCGCCGGGCAACAGGTAAACAGGCGCGTATCTTAAATAAAATAACCGAGGACATTTACTGGCAGGGAAAGATTCATGACGGACGTCTGCGCGAGCTCATCGGCCATACGCCGCTTGAAGTAATCGGCGGATTTCTCGTCGGAGTGCTCATAGCGATGTTGGCGCATTAAAATAACTGAAAGCTATATGCTGGCCGGTTTCCCGCTTTTTTGCGTCCGGGGGAAAATAGTAATACTTACCGAGCGAAACCAAAAGCGTACACGTAATCCGGGATACGCAATCCAGCAATACAATCAACGATAAGAATACAGGAAAGGAAGTGCGCAGTGAACAGGAAGATTTTAATAGTATCCGGCATAATACTGGCGCTTTTGTTTTTAACCGCCCTTTTTGTCCTTAAAAAAAAACAAAAGCCCTCTTACCGGGCAAAAAGACTCTTCGCAAGCGCAGGCCTTGTTAAATGAAGCAAAGACTTTGCAGGCCAAGGCAGATTTAATGGGCGTTAAGTCCATTTATCAGAAGCTGGTGGATGATTTTCCTAATTCAGGCGATGTAATGAGCTGGCAGAAAAAGATCGATGATGTTAACATAGCGCTTTTGTTTTCGCCTGTAATAACACCTAAGAGCGAACTCTATGAAATAAAATCCGGGGATACTTTGAATAAAATAGCCCGGGAATTCAAGACCACGGCGGATTTGATTAAAAAAAGTAATAATCTAAGCAGCGATATAATCAACGCGGGCAGGAAGATTAAGGTTTGGACTGCGCCTTTTAGCGTCCTGGTGGACAAGTCCCAGAATATCCTGATCCTGAAAAGCGATGAAGAAATAATTAAGACTTACATCGTATCAACGGGGAAAAACAATTCCACTCCCACCGGTAATTTTAAGGTTGCCTCTAAGCTGATGAACCCGACCTGGTTTAAAACCGGAGCAGTTATTCCGGCCGGCAGCCCTGAAAACGTTTTGGGCACGCGATGGTTAGGTTTGGATAAGCCTTCGTACGGTATCCATGGCACGATTGAGCCGCAAGACTTGGGAAAACAAGTTACTCAAGGCTGCGTGCGCATGGCTAATTCAGACGTAGAAGAGCTCTACGCGATTGTTCCTGTCGGGACAGAAGTAGTCATTGTAGATTAATAAGGACAGCGAACGTTTCTTGGGCCCGGATAGGGGCCCGGAAGAACAGCCGCTGCCCGCTATAAAAAGGGCATTGTTATGGCCGGATTAGATTTCGAAAAACCAATCGTTGAATTAGAGAAGAAAATACAGGAATTAAAGCATTTTGTTTCGGACAAGAAAATAGACCTTTCTTCCGAGGTTAAGCGCCTTGAGGATAAACTCGAACACCTCAAAAAAGACACCTACACTAATCTTTCCGCCTGGCAGAGGGTGCAGCTTGCCCGTCATCCCCAGAGGCCGTATACCCTAGATTATATAAACCTGATTATGTCGGATTTTATCGAACTGCACGGGGACAGGCTTTTTGGAGATGACAAAGCCATAGTTTGCGGGTTTGCTAAATTAGATAAACAAAAAATAGCGGTTATCGGCCATCAAAAAGGCAGGGATACCAAGGAAAACCTTAAGCGTAATTTTGGATGCGCCCATCCCGAAGGTTACCGAAAGGCGCTTAGGGTTATGCAATTAGCCGAAGAATTCGGTTTGCCGGTGGTAATATTTATCGATACGCCCGGGGCATACCCGGGAATAGGCGCGGAGGAGCGTGGCCAATCGCAAGCCATCGCGCTTAATTTAAGAGAAATGGTTGCCATCGCTACTCCTATAATTTCTATTGTAATCGGAGAGGGCGGCTCAGGAGGGGCTTTAGGCGTGGGAGTGGCCGACCGTATCTTTGTATTGGAAAATTCCTATTATTCCGTTATTTCTCCCGAAGGTTGCGCCGCGATATTGTGGAAAGACGGTTCAAAGGCGCCTCAGGCAGCAGAGGTCCTTAAGTTGACAGGGGATGATTTGCTCGGCCTTAAGATTATTGATGAAGTTATCCTTGAGCCTTTGGGAGGGGCGCATCGCGACCCCCAAAAGACATCCCGGGGATTAAAGGAGGCCATTGCCAGGAGCCTTAACGAATTAAAATCTCATAGCAGGGATGAACTTCTAAAATTAAGATACAAAAAATTCCGCAACATAGGCATTGTAGCATGATTGAGCAGGAGTTATTATTATTAGGCTTACTAAAAGAAGGCCCCAAGCACGGCTACGATATTAAGACTAATATACAGCAGATCCTTTCTTTGTTCGCCGGAGTAGAATTAAAATCCATCTATTACCCTTTGCGCATACTTGAGAAAAGAGGGTTGGTTGCCAAGCGAAGGATCAAGCCGGGCAAGAGGCCCGAGCGTATGGTTTACGCTTTAACCGCTAAGGGGCAGCAGCGTTTTAATGAGCTTTTAAATAAAAGCCTGCTTAGCCTTAAAAGGCCGCAATTTAGTTTGGATTTAAGCCTGTATTTTCTGCATTACATGAAACCTGCGATAGCGGCCCGCCGTTTACGCGCCAGGTTACATATGCTTAATAAGATATCCGGGGGCCTGGAGCATATGGTTAAGGCTTCATCTGAAAGTAAGGCAGCGCCCTTAAGCCGTATTCTAGAGCATAACTTCAGGTTGCTTAAGGCAGAATCCCGCTATATCCTGCGGTTGATTAATACTTTGCGGTAATTTTACTTGACAGCCCGGCTGTAATTTCATAAAATATGAGTAAATTTAAATAGTAAAATTTTACTATATACGCAGTAAGCCAAGCGCCTTCCGGCAGCTAGGCCTTAGCTATGACAAAAGGGATTTGATATATGGATTGGGATAAGGCTACGCAGAATAAGTTTCAGGTTGTGGTTACCAAGATACCTGTTTTCCATCGTCATATTACGGAAGAGGCGGTCACTAAAGGTTCGCAGGAGTATGCCCGGAAACGAGGCGCTGCTAAGGTCGAAGAAGTGGACGTGATTAGCGCTTTTTTCTCGGATGTCCCGGCTGCTTTCTATAGTATGATGGTCAGGCTCCTGGAGCAGAACGGGTTTGATTATAAGAAATACGGTTTTCCTAAATAGCGATGGCCCTGCTTGCCATGCTGACATGACCGTACCCGGGAAAAGTTGATGAGAATAGCAGTCATTGGCGCAGGCGCCATAGGGAACCTGATTGCCGGCTACCTGAAATTAAAGGGCGAGGATGTCTATCTGGTGGGCCGCGGGGAAGCGCTCCAGGCTATCTCAAATAACGGTTTGAAGATTAGCGGAGTGCGCGGAGACTTTAAAGTCGATATCGGCATATACGACGCGTTGGTCTCCAATCCGGAGCTTGTAATATTAGCCACAAAGACACAGGATATAGGCCAGGCGTTAAAAGATAATCTTAACCGGATTAAAGGTTCTATTGTTTTGACTACGCAAAACGGCCTTGCCGCCGAAAGAATAGCCGCCGGGTTTCTTGCGAAAGAAAATATTTTCTCCAGTATTGTCATGTTTGGGGCTACTTGCCTGGAGGCGGGAAAAGTTATCCATAATTTTGAAGGGAGCTGGGTTTTAGGGAATTTGTTCTCTGAATCCATGGATCCGCGGTTGCTTCCTTTAAGCCTGGTTTCAGACAAGGCGTTTCCTTCGGTAATCAGCGCAGAAATCCTGGGGATGAAATACCTGAAGGTCTTTGTTAATGCCAATAACTGTATCCCGGCGATATTGGGAGTCAGTATGCAGGAAGCTTTCTTAGACCCGAAAATAAGCGGCATAAGCGTTGCGATTTGGAGAGAAGGTTTTCGGGTAATTTCAAAAGCCCGTATAAAGCTTGTTTCTTTGCCGGGTTTCCCGGTCGAAAACATAACCCGGCTTGTTGCTCTTGAGCCGGAAAAAGCGGCAGATGTTTTTTCGGGGATTATGGGCAAGCTAAGCCGTGACCCGCTCTACGGATCCATATTGCAGAGTATTAAGAGAGGCAGGCCCTCGGAGATTGATTATATTAACGGAGAATTCGTAAGTTTAGCCCGGCGGTGTAATTTAAAGGCAGATTTGAACCAAAGGCTGGTTGAGATGGTGCATGAGGTAGAAAAGAGCAGGAGTTTTTTTACCAGGCTTGAGCTTTTGAACGCTACGCAAGGGTTTTTATAAATTAATCACGCGTAATGATAGCGGGAGTTTAAACACCCTCTCTGGCTAAAATAGGATTAAATATATATGGTAGATACGCCTTTCCCGAAATTAAAACTCACGGTCACAGGAGTATTTGGCGACTGTTACCACGGGTATAAATCCGGGGATGAGATGATTCTGGAAGATTTTACCCATCCGCCCAAGCACTTTTGCCTGGGGCTGGCGCATGCGCTATTTCCGGTAATCTATGCTTTAAGTTTCGGCGCGAAATTCGGTTTCCGCGATAATCAGCGTTCGCTTCTGGTGACTTGTCCCGATGGAGGAAAGTTAGAGTTTAAGGCGGAGATCTTGGATAAGGCAGGTAAGGTAGAGGTTCTCTCCAAGGATCCGGCCCATAAATTTAATCCCAAAAAGATGGCTATTGAAGTAGTCAAAGCCAAAGGCAAGTGTACTTTTGGGTATAAGGTTGGAGATAAATGGGAGACCCTGGGGTTAAAATGCATCCCGGGTTTTTGCGGGGCGGCGTTTCATACCGCGTTTCCAGCGCTGTTTGCCTTGAATTTCGGGGCAAAGTTTTTATTTATGGATGACCCGGATTCGATCGACACCGTAACCTGCCCCGACGGCGGGAATATCGTGTTTAAAGTTAGCCGGTTAGAAGGGGAGAAAAAATAATTCATGAATAAGCGCAGAGTAGTGATTACTGGGATCGGGGTAATTTCACCTAATGGTATAGGCAAGGATAAGGTTTATCGGGCGATGTGCGATGGCGTTTCCGGAATAAAGCGGGTAGACGGTTTTGATGTTTCGGTATTTAATACCAAGATTGCCGCGGAGGTGCGCGACTTCGATCCCTTTAAGTTCGGGCTTACCCACCAGGAAGCTGTGCGTATGGATAGATATGTGCAGTTTGGGGTGGTTGCCGGAAACATGGCGGTTAAGGACAGCGGTTTGGATTTTTCCAAAGTCGACCCCGGGCGTGTGGGAGTTTGCCTTGCCAATGCTATTTGCGGGACCAAATATATGGAAGAGGAATTTGCCCTGGTAACTGATGACGGGAAAAACCCGATTGACCCCTTAAAAGTAAGGCCAGATCTTTATGATGCCGCGATGTTTAATACGCCTTCCATAGAGCTATCTTCGAAATATCATTTGAATGGAATCTGCAATACCCTTTCTACGGGTTGCACAGCCGGGACAGATTCTTTGGGGTTTGGTCTAGAAGCGATCCAAGACGCAGAGCAGGATATCATGATTTGCGGGGCGGCAGAAGCCCCGATTACGCCGATTACTTTTGGCGCTTTTGACGTGGTAAATGTTTTATCGGTCCGCAACGATAACCCCGAGGCATCTTCACGGCCGTTTGATAACAAGCGTGACGGGTTTGTCCTAAGCGAGGGAGCCGGAATCGTGATCCTGGAGGAATTAAATCACGCTTTAAAGCGCAATGCCCGCATCTATTGCGAAGTTTTGGGTTTTGGCACCAGTTGCAACGCTTTTCATATGACTGATCTTCCGGGTGACGGACAGGCCATGACCACTTGTATAGTTTTAGCCATAAAAGACTCCGGGATCAAACCGCAGGAAATCGATTATATCAGCGCCCACGGCTCAAGCACGAGAATGAATGATATATTCGAAACCAACTCCTATAAGGCGGTTTTCGGGGATTACGCGTATAAGCTTCCTATAAGTTCGCTTAAGTCTATGATCGGCCATCCATTGGCCGCCTCCAACGCCATTGAGGTCACTGTTTGTTCCCTGATTTTCGAAAAGAACATCCTTCCTCCGACAATAAATCAAGAAGAGAAAGACCCTTTGTGCGATTTGAATTACGTCCCTAACCAAGCCATTACCAAGAAAGTAGATACGATCATTAAGACTAGTTCGGGTTTCTCCGGGATCCATTCTTCGCTGATCTTAAGGAGATATAATGGATAAAATAGCGATTACGGGCATTGGCATTGTCAGCCCTTCGGGAATAAATAAGCGCCAGTTCTGGGCAAATATAAAAAGCGGGCGTTCTTTTATCAAAGAGATTACCCGCTTTGACGCTTCCAAATACCCCTCGCGCATCGCCGGGCAAATCGACGAGTTGAATAAATACAGCAACATATCCGAGCGTTTGCTTAAAAAGATAGATACGTTTTCACACATGGCCTTGATTGCTTCAGATCTTGCCTTGCAGGATTCCGGTATCGACATAAAGAATGAGGACCCCAATTTAGTCGGCATATTCTTAGGCAATGCTATCGGCGGCTGGCTTTATGCGGAAACCGAATTACGTGATTTATATATCGAAGGCCGCGAAGGCGTATCTCCCTATATGGCTTCGGCGTGGTTTCCCGCTGCCCCGCAAGGCCAGGTTTCTATTTATTACGGGATCAAGGGATTTTCTAAGACAGTTGTCGCAGATAGGGCCAGTTCTTTAATGGCTTTAGGTTATGGCTGCAAGGTTTTAAATAAGAATAAACTGAATATGATCCTGGCCGGAGGGATGGAAGCGCCGGTTACCCCTTATGCGCTTTTGTGCTGCAGCACCTACGGGGCCTTATCAAAGAATAATTCCAGCCCCCAGGAAGCTTACAGGCCGTTTGACAGCAAGCGCGATGGTTGTGTAATCGGCGAAGGCGCAGGGATTGTGGTTATGGAGAGCATCGAGCGGGCCAGTAAAAGAGGCGTAAGGCCTTTAGCTTATATTTCCGGTTACGCCACTAACTGCGATGGAGTCGACCGGATTAATTGCGCCAGCGACGGTAAAGAACTAGCCAGGGCCATTAAATTAGCTCTTGCCGAAGCTAAAACCAATATCGATGAAATTGATTACATTAGTTTGGACGGCTTGGGGTTAAGTTTATGGGATGACTCTGAACTCCAGGCGGTTAAAAGCGTTTTTGCCAATAGGGCCAAGGATATCCCGGTAAGTTGCCCTAAATCAATGTTCGGGAATTTGTTGGGAGCTTCGGGCGCAGTGGATATGATCGCTGCTGTTCTGACGATGGAGCATAATTTAGTCCCGGTTACTTTAAATTTGGATGAGCCGGCAGTTAAAGGGCTCAATTATGTTACTAAGGAAGCCAAAGAATACAAAATCAAAAAGGCCCTGGTTATTTCACGCGGAAGAGGGGGGATTAATTCGGTCTTGGTGGTTGAGAAACCGTAAAATTTAGCAAATCCCCACAAATTCCAATGCGGGTTTGGAATTCCAAACCCGCATTGGAATGAAAATGGAGGTAAGATGAAAATACTTTTTGTCATGCCTAAAGTTGGCGCATGGGCAACACACGGGATTCACCGCTCTCCGAATCAACTATACGCGCATTGGGCTGCGTATGTGCGCGAAAAAGGATATAAGGATGTTGCGGTTATTGACGGCAAGGCTGAACAGATCCCTATGGACCGGCTTATCGAGCAGGTAAGGCTTAAGAATCCCGATGTTGTAGTGATGGGCGAGCAGCTCCATGGTTATGGCGGCTACGGAGTCTTGCGTCACTTTAAAGATGCTGCCGTTGGGATTAAAAAAGCGCTTCCTAAAACAAAAATAGTTTTCGGAGGCCTATGGTATTCGGCGATGCCCGTTTCTACTCTGGAGGAAAATCCCGCAGTTGATTTTGTGGTTATGGGAGAAGAGGAGTCGTTCGGTGATTTGATCGAGGCAATAGATAAAAATAAGCCGCTTAAAGACGTTGGCGGGGTTACTTCGCGTATCGACGGCTCAATTGTTATGGGCCCGCATAAGCCTTTGATGGAGGATTTGGATAAATTACCGCTTCCGGCGTATGATTTGTTCCCCATGGATAAATATGTGGGGCATACCTATTGGAAACCGTTTGTAGATATGGTTACTTCCCGGGGTTGCCCTTCGGCCTGCACTTTTTGCTATGAATGGGACCAATTTGACCCGCGCCACCCTTCGGACTTCTTAAAGTGGCGCGCCAAAAGCCCGGAGCGGGTAATCGAGGAAATGAAGCTCCTGCGCGATAAATACGGCGTCAAGGTAGTGGTAATCCAGGACGATAATTTCATCGTGGATCCTGCGCGCGTCAAGAAATTCTGCGAGTTAAAGAAGAAAAACAACATCGATACCAAGTGGGTTTCTTTGGGCCGGGCAATTGATTGGATTAACTGCGAATCGATTTTGCCGCTTATGAAAGAGACGGGTTTGTTTATGGGGGTTTTTGGAATCGAAGTAACCACCCAGTCAGAGCTTAAGAAAATCGCTAAAGGCATCACCATTGATCAGATCCAAAAGACAATCGATATTTTGCGTAAACAGGATATTGCTATTGTCGCCGACATTATGATGGGTTTTGATTATGATACCGAAGCGATAATCAAGCAGCGTTTTGAGTTTACCGACGCAGTGGACCCGGATATTTTATGGGTAGGCTATGTCACTCCTGCACCGAATTCGCCCATGTGGAAGGTCGCTTTGAAGAAGAACTGGATTGACCCCAAGAAAGTCGATTTCTCGACGTGGGATTTCTTGCATCCGGTTATCCCCACGGACCATTTGAGCGTTGAGGACTTGGGCAGGCTTGGTTCATGGTGTATGCGTGAATTTTTCTCCAAGCCTGGGCGCGTCAACCGGATTATGGAGAGCGATTTTGACCCGCTGGCTAAACTTTGCTTCCAGGATGTTATGAACGGGCTCAATAAATGGGAAGCAGCCGCGACAAAGGGCGAAGTTCAGATATAAACAGGGACAGTTTTGAGTCCCAGGGCGGAAACCGTTTTCCTGCCTGCCTGCAGGCAATTCAACCGTAAGAGCGGGAATATATGGTTTATGGAGGAAGGGCATGGAGATGAAAGCAAAAGTTAAGGAAGTTCTGGCTAATTTGCTTAAGGTAAAGCCGGAAGAATTAAAAGAGGGCGTTTCTTTGGAAGAGAGCATAGGGGTGGATTCAACTGAAATGGTTGAGTCGGCCATTGCCCTGGAAAAAGCCTTTGGAGTGAAATTAAGCCCTAAAGAAATAAGCAAGTCTTCAAGCATTGAAGATATCGAGAGAGCGATTAAATCCAAGTTAGGCTGATGAAAATAATCGACTTAAGCCTTCCGATAGATGACAAGGCGTTTGAGGTGCACAAGGTCGCTATTGAGCGCATAACCCATAAGGCCGGCGTTGAGAAATTCAACCGCGTGATTATGGGCAAGGCCTTTTCAGAGAAAATAAAATACCTTTTAGGAAAACGCATCCTCAAAAAAGAAGATTTACCCGATGAAGAATTCCTGTCTCTGGAAGTTGTGCATTCACCGGTCCACGTCGGGACCCACCTTGATTATTCATTCCATTACGGCTCAAAATCAGAGAATCGGGCAGCTAAAACAGCCGAAGAGATCCCGCTTGAATACTGTTACCAGGATGGAATAAAGTTGGACCTTAGCCATAAAAGGCCTAACGAGGTAATCTGTGCTTCGGATGTCACAGCTGCGCTTGAAAAAATAAACTATAAATTAAAACCGCTGGATATTGTTTTGTTGCATACGGGAGCGGATAAATTGTACGGTTCGCCGGAATATTTCTCGGATTATCCGGGATTGGATATTTCGGCGATAGATTATATTTTGGATCAGGGGGTTAAGATTTTTGGGGTGGATACAATGGGCATAGACCGGCCCTACAGGTTTATGTTGAAAGATTTTCTAGTGAACAAAGAATTTAAGGCCCTGTATCCGGCGCATTTCTACGGAAGAAAAAGGGAATTTATTCATATTGAGAGGTTGGCGAATTTAGAGAAGCTTCCGGCAACCGGATTCAAAGTTATTTGTTTTCCGGTAAAGATCAGGCAGACAGGAGCGGCTTGGTCGCGTGTAGTAGCGATAATATAAACCCCTGGCAGCTATCTGTAAATCATCGGTTGCCCGGGATCAATGCCTGTAATAAAAAAGAGAGGAGAAATTTATGGGACATACCTGTAATTCAATAGTTATCAAAGCCCCGTATGATTTAGTATTTGATATTTCTAACGATATCCCGCGCTGGACCGAATTATTCGGCAGCGAATACAAAAAAGCCGAGATTATAAAAAAAGAAGATAACAAGATTACTTTCCGCCTGACTGATGACGAAGACAAATCCTGGATTTCCTGGAGGCTGCTTTATAAGGATAAATTCTTTACTTATTCCGAAAGGCAGGAACCAAAGTTCCCGTTTAAATATATGAAGATCGTCTGGCTCTATACAAAAAAACCGGAACAAGTGGATCTCACCTGGATTCAGCATTTTGAAATGGATGATAAAGCCAAGTTTGATGATGAGCAGGTGGAAGGCTTCATTAATAAACACTCCCAAGATAATCTTTTGATCTTTAAGAATGTAATTGAAAAGTTATCCACAACTGTAGCCTAGGTTTAAATCCGTCCTACCTCTGTGGATCAACAGGAGGCTAAAGATGAATCAGGAATTAAAAGGTAAGGTAGCGATTGTAACAGGAGCAAGCCGGGGGATTGGCAAAGCCCTTGCCTGTACCGCAGCGGGTCTGGGAGCAAATTTGACTATTGCTGCCCGCGGCGAAGGCCCGTTAAAAGAAACAGCTGCTGAAATTGCCAAGCAATATAAGGTAGATGTTTTAACTGTTCCTTGCGATGTTACTAAGTTAGGGGATTTGGAGAATTTAGTGAATAAGACCAAAGAAAAATTCGGTAAGATCGATATCTTAATCAATAATGCCGGAGTTTCTTCGCAGTATCCTTTTCAGGAGCAGCCGATTGAGGATTTTGAAAGGCTTGCCCATACCAACTATTTGGGCTATGTGCGCCTGATTCGTTTGGTCATCAACGATATGATAAAAAATAAGAGCGGAGCGATAATTAACATGGTTTCCGGTTCAACCTTATGCGATCCATTGCCAAGAAATTTTATCGTCTATAGCTCGTTGAAAGTCGGTTTACGTGCGTTTTCCAAAGGCCTTTTCTGGGAATTACGCGATCACGGCATAAAAGTAACTTCCATATTGCCCGGAGTTACGGATACAGACTTGACCGGGAAATTAAGCGAGATTACCAGTCAGTCCTCTAGGTTAATGAGCACTGAAGCGATTGAGGGCGCGGTCAGGTTTGCCCTGACTGTACCGCAAAATGTTTGTCCGTTAGAGATCGCGGTAATCAACCAGCAGACGCCTTGGACAGCCCCGGTAATCCCGTTTGAGCAGAAGCACCCCAGTAAATAAAACCCACCTCCACTTACGATGTGGAGGAGGGAAAAGGAGGGTAAGAAATGAAAAAAACAATTGTTTTGGCAGCGATTTTGTTTTTAGGCATAACAGGGATTGGTTTTGCCGCAGAGGGTAATTTATTGGTTGATGATTTTGAGATAGCAGTTTCTGCCGGCCCGGAGGGGACAGTTGATTTTGGCGCAGGCAATGGCTCAACTATAAAAGTTACCGCGGCAGCGGATGTTAAAAATACCGGTAAGCAGAGTTTAAAAGTAGATTTTGATGCGGTTACCGGTGGGTATATGTATGTTGCCCGGGGAGAAGGCCTTGATGCGCATAATACCGGATGGCTCGTAAACCCCGACGATATCAAATGGCAGGATTACAAAGCCTTTTCTTTTTATATGTATGGTTCAGGTTCCAAAGGCAAAATAGCTTTTGATCTTAAGGATAACGGGAATGAAATCTGGCGTTTTATAGTCGAGGACAATTTCAAAGGCTGGAAGCAAATTATCTGCAATTTTGACCAATTTACCGTCAGAGGCGATTGGCAGCCGCAGAGTTCCGATAATAACGGAATGCTTAATTTTCCAGTCAAGTCTTTTCAATTCGAGCCGCTTCCCCCGTTTAAAGGCATAATTTATTTTGATACAATGGAGTTGATCAAGAAATAATGCATAGACGGGATTTAAAGAACCTAAAAAAACGTTACCTTATTTGGTTTTATAAAACTACCAAAGAGGCGTTGGATAAAATCGAGCGCAAATTTACCCAGGTTGATATCGACCGTTTTATCCTGGAAGAGTTGAAGAATTCGGATAAGGATAAAGCGGCCGAGTCTTTAATCGCCCGGTTTGAAGAGTATCTTCAAAAGAAGGAGACAGACGGCCTTAGTTTAAAATTCGAAAACAAAAAGGTAAGGCCGGATTATTTATTCCTTTGCTGGAAATTAGAGGCGATTGAAAAAGCGATCGCCAAAGAGCTGGGGAAGAAAGCTCTCGAAGAGATAAAACTTCTTTATGAAGTCGAGATGATCGAACGGATATTAAGGAGCACAGAGCACTAAATGTTTATTGACGCTCATAGTCATTGGTTACCGGAAGGCATAATCAAAAACGCCCATTTTTTCCATAAGGGCTGGGGGGATATTGAGTCTCAGCTGAAGATGATGGATGAGGCGGGAATTGATAAGGCTGTTCTGTCTTATCCGACTAGTGATGCGCATCTGAAATTGGGAAGCATATCCGAAGTTGTACGCATATTTAACGATCATGTCGCAAAAATCATCAAGAAATACCCGGATAGGTTTATCGGAGCGGCAACTCTGCCCATAGACCACCAGTCGGATATGCTCAAAGAAATAAGGCGCGCGACAGAGGAATTAGGTTTTCAGGCCTTATCCCTGGGGACTAGTTATGCCGGCATTTATTTGGATGATGCAAGATTCCTGGATGTATATAAACTGGCGCAAAGCAAAAACCTGCCGATTTTCGTCCATCCGCAGATAGTAAAGCCGATAGGCAGCGAGCGCGTAGAGGATGCGCTGCTCACCCCCGTAATAGAATATGTATTTGATACGACGATGTGCATCGGAAAACTCCTGATGTCGGATATTTTGCGCGATTATCAAACAAAGTTTATTTTCAGTTATTTTGGCGGAGTTACGCCGTTTTTGGCAAACAGGTTTGATGCGACTTATCAGATGCTGCGGGGCTTGAATTTTGTTAAGGATTTGCAAGCCAGGCCCACAGAGTTATTGAAGAATATTTATGTGGATACCAGCGGAGATATGGCCAAAGCGAATTTCCAGGCAGCCCTGGAGTTATTCGGGCCGCAGCATATTTTATGGGGGAGCGACTGGCCGGCCAAGCGCGACATTGCCCCCGGCATCAATGCAATCAAGGATTTGAATATATCTGAAGCGGATAAAAATAGTATTTTAGGAGGTAATTTAGCTCAAATTCTTGCTCTTTAGCAATTTGTATCTGGTTTGTCTTATTTCTTGTGGGAGGTCCCGGGCTCGCTCAAGGCCTTGAGCGAACAAAGCGGCAGATTCATTGGTATCATGATAAAATTCTTAAATCTGGTTATTGGCGGAGCAGCAGGAACAATTGCTCGATATGTTTTAGCCGGGGCTGTTTATAGAATAACCGGCTCAGCGTTTCCTTATGGAACGCTTATCGTCAATATTTCCGGGTGTTTTGTCTTAGGGGTCTTGGCGTCTTTAGCGGAGAAGAAGTTTATTCTAGGGCCTGACGCCCGGATATTGCTGATGATAGGTTTTTGCGGAGCGTTTACTACGTTCTCAACTTTGATCTTTGAAAGCGATACTCTTGTAAGAAATGGGCAGGCGATAAAAGCATTCGGCAATATATTGGTCAGCGTAGTTTTGGGCCTTATTTTGTTTAGGGTCGGTTCTTTATTAGGCGAGATTATTTAAACCGGGAGATAAAAATGAAGATTCCTGCTGATGGCAAGCTCTTAAGGATTTTTATAGGCGAGGCCGACAAATGGAACGGCAAGCCGCTTTATGAAGAGATCGTGCTTTTGGCTAAAAAAGAAGGAATGGCCGGGGCAACCGCTATAAAGGGATTTATGGGTTTTGGATGCAAGAGCCATATGCACACAGTAAATCTGCTTAGGTTATCCGAAGACTTGCCGGTTGTCATTGAAATAGTCGATAGTGAGGACAAAATCAATAAGCTTATTCCACAGCTTGATAATATGGTTAAGGAAGGCCTAATTACTCTGGAGAAAGCCAACGTAATTATGTACCGCGCGCAATAAAAAGGAGACAATTAACATGCAAATGGCAAAGGATGTTCATTTAACGGGTAAAGATTTAACGCAAATGGTGCAGTTGCGCCAGCAGGATGTGGGTAAATACGCGATTGTCCCCGGCCCCAAGGATAGGCTGGAAGTCCTGATGAAGAAAATCGATAGTCCGGTAAAAAACTTCTCGTTTATGGAGTACACGATGTACACCGGCACTTATCAGGGAATAAAATTAACCGCAATTAACGGCGGCAGGTTTTCTACCGATACCTCCATTACCAGCGAAGTAATGTGTAATGCCAGGATCGACAATATCATCCGCGTGGGCACAGCCGGTTCTTTGGATGAAAATATAAAGGTAGGAGATTTGTTTGTGGTTGATGAGGTTATCCGGGGAGACGGAGTTACGCCTTATTATGTGGATAAGGATTTTGAAACCGTAGCCGACAAAAGAATAGCCGATACGCTTTACGAAATCGGTAAGGCTATGGGATTAAATATTCATCGCGGCAAAGCCTGGACAACGGATGCGCTTTTACGCGAAACTAGAGAGATAGTCGAAGCTAAGCGTAAGGAGGGGGCAAGGGCGGTAGATATGGTTTCTGCAACGCTCTTAACCATTGCCCAGACTTATGGCGTTAAGGCAGGTTCAATCTTAGCCGTAAGCGATAACGTGGTAACCGGCGAGATGGGCTTTATGAACCCTTTGTATTATATGGCTGAAGCCAACATCTTGAAAATTGCCCTTGAGGCAGTGGTAAAACTAGAGGGAAAATGAAATTTTCTCCACTCTTCTGGCCGATCCAGCTTAAGGATGGCGTAGTTTACATCCTTGATGAAACTCTCCTGCCGCGCAAGCTTACCTATATAAAGACTAAGAATTACCAGGAAGCCTGCCGCGCAATTAAGGAAATGAAAACCCGGGCCGTAGGCCAGGTTCTTTTAGTGATGTATATTTTCCTGCAGTTAATTAAGCGAGGAAAACAAAAGGACCTGGCAAAAGTAGCTAACGCCATAAACTCGACCCGGCCGACATTATCGTTTAAGTTTTTAACGGATATGGTTCTGGGTTGGGCCAAATCCGGAGCCCCCTTAGAAAAATGCATTCTAGGATTCTTAGAAGGTTTAAAATACAGCCGGATTAAACAGGCAGAAGAAGCCAATACGCTAATTAATGATGGAGATTCAATCCTTACCCATTGCAACATTAGCGGGCTTTTGCCTTTAATCGGAGAGATTTGCCGCAAGCAGGGAAAGAGAATACGTTTTTTTGCTACTGAAACCCGGCCATATATGCAAGGCTCGCGTTTAACCGCCTGGGAATTAAAACAGGCTGGTTTTGATGTTACTTTAATCACTGACGGAATGACTGCCGCGGTTATGTCGCTGGGTAAAGTAAATAAAGTTATTGTCGGAGCAGATCATTTGGCGCAAAATGGCGATATCGCTAATAAAATCGGGACTTACGGTATTGCGGTTTTAGCCAAGCATTTTAAATTGCCTTTTTATGTTTTATGCCCGCCGGCTTCCGGGTTAAGGAGCGGCAAAGATATTAAAATCGAGATAAGGCCGGATAAAGAGATGTTGGAGTACCAGGGTTTACGCTTAGCGCCCAAAGGCGCGAAAGGTTATTATCCGGCATTCGATGTTACACCCAACAAACTAATTACCAAACATATCCACCTCCACATCGTAAGTGGGGGAGGGAAGGGAAAAAGATGATTTTTGGCAAAGATGGGGCGTTGAAGAAGGAGATAATCCAAGTCGGCAAGCATCTTTATCAAAACAGGCTGGCTGTGGCCAAGTCCGGCAATTTAAGCGCGCGCATCGATGCCGACAACATACTGATTACCGCAACCGGAACATCTTTAGGAAATTTAAAGCCAAAGGATATCGTTAAAGTAAATTTAAATTCGGGACAGGCCTATGGCCAGATCAAGCCTAGCTCAGAACTGCCTTTACACGCGCTTGTCTATAAGAATTTCGATGCTAAGATTGTAGTCCACTCGCATCCTCCGTTAATCAACGGGTATTTCGCGGTTACTTCGGAATTAAAAGCCCTGACTTTTGAAACTAAATTTTATTTGGGGGTTGTCCCGGTAATCGAGCAGGATACTCCTACCGTAACTAATCCCGGGGCTGTTATCAGCGCCTTAAAATCAAATAATCTGGTCGTGCTTAAGAACCACGGGACAGTGGCTATCGCGGATAAATTCTGCGATGCGTTAAATTTAACCGAAGCGCTAGAAGAGGCCGTGCGTAGCGCTGCTTTGGCCAGGGTATTCAAAAAAGATATTCTCGATGATCTGGATAAAGCATTAAAAGATGACTTAGTCAAGGATGTTGCGTTTGAAATGTTTTCGAAAGAGCATATTCAGGCGATTGTGGATTTGGTGAATGAAGACGCGTTCATCGCTCAAAAAGGAAAAGAGCAGGACTTGACGGTAAATCTGGCCATAAAATTAGATGGAAGCGATAAAGCCTATAAATTTAATTTTGAAAAAGGCAAGATTATCAAGCTTGATTTGGACGCTGAGGCGCCATTTGTAATTTCTGCTCCGGCTAATGTCTGGGAACAGGTATTTTTGGGCAAATTAGATTCATTTGTCGCGGTTACCCAGGGCAAGATGAAATTACAAGGCCAGTTGGGCCAGCTTTCCAGGTGGTATGTCCCCTTTACCCGGCTTTTCGGGATATTTAAGGAAGTAAAAATAAAATGATGCCAAGCTTTCCGTTATATATAAATGGCGGATTTATCGAAACCGGGGACAAGCAACGCGTGCTTAACCCTTCGACGGGAAAAGTAATCGCCGAAGCCTCAACTGCTTCATTAAAAGAAGTAGAGTCGGCTTTAACTGGCGCTCGCGCTGGTTTTGATGACGGTAATTGGCCCGGTTTAGCGCTTGGCCAACGCAAGGATTTTATTTCCAGAGTTGCCCGGGGGATATTGGATAATGCCGCGGAGCTTGCGGAGCTAGAAAGCCTAAATACCGGTAAGCCGATCAAAGAAACTACTTTTATGGATATCCCTTCGGCGGCGAAGACATTTGAATATGCCGCTAATAATTTCGAAAGATTCCTGAGCGAAGGGAATTTGAGCATAGGCCAGGAAGCAGAAGCAGTCTTAAGGCGCGAGCCAGTTGGCGTGGTTATCTTGATCGTCCCCTGGAACTACCCGTTTTTAATCGCCTGTTGGAAATTGGCTTCGGCTTTGGCCGCGGGAAATACCGTTATATTAAAACCCTCAAGCCTTACTCCCTTGACCGCTTTAAAATTGGGCCGGATCATCCATGATGCCGGGTTTCCGGCGGGAGTTGTGAATGTCCTCAATGGAAGCGGAACTAAAATCGGAGAGGCGCTTTGTTCGGATAAAAGAGCGGATATGATTTCTTTTACCGGCAGCAACGAAACGGGCAAGTCGATCTTGGAGTATTCATCCAAAAACGTGAAGAAATCGATTATGGAGCTGGGTGGAAAATCCGCCAGCTTGATTTTTGGCGATGTGGATTTAGATACCGCGGTGAACAGCTCGCTTTGCTCGATATTCTTGAACCAGGGGCAGATGTGCACGGCTATGTCGCGCATATTTGTCCAGGATAGTTTATACGATAAGTTTGTGGCTAGCTTTGTAGAGAAAGCTAAAAAGCTAAAACCGGGGCCCTCCAATAGCCACGAAACGCAAATCGGGCCGTTAATCAGCGAAAACCAGCGTAAGAAAGTTATTGCCTATATTGAAAAAGCTAAAGCCGAAGGCGCCCGGGTTTTATGCGGAGGAAAGGCCCCGCCAGGCCCCGAATTAAAAAACGGATATTTTCTTGAACCCACGGTGTTGACTGATGTCAAGCCAGCCGCGCACATATTCAGGGAAGAGGTATTCGGGCCCGTAGCTATCATAGGTAAATTCTTAGACGCAAATGAAGCAGCCAAGCTGGCTAACTCCAGTGATTTTGGTTTGGCTGCCTGTATTTGGGCAAAGGATGTAAACTTTGCCCGGGAATTTGCCAAACGCCTTAATGCCGGGACTATCTGGATCAATACCTACGGCATGTTTTATAATGAGCTCCCTTACGGCGGATTTAAGGCAAGCGGTTTTGGCAAGGAGCTGGGAGAAGAAGGGTTACTTGAATATAGCCGGCTTAAAAATATAGTCATTGACCGGTCAGCTGACTCCAAGCCTCTGGTCAACTATTGGTACGGGTTTTAAATTATGATGAAATATATTCTATCGGTATGGTTTTGGATAGCCAGCACCTTGATTACTATGGTTTTATACTTTGTAGTGCTTTTTATCGTAATAATCACCTTTCCTTTCGATAGGAAGAAAAAATTGGCTCACGCGCAATGTTTCTGGTGGTCAAATTGCGTTATAAACCTTAATCCTTATTGGCGATTGCGCGTCGAGGGGCTGGAAAATATCGATTACGCTAAAACATATGTGGTTATTGCTAACCACCAGAGCCTTGCCGACATAGCCGTGCTTTATAAAACCCATATGCAGTTTAAGTGGGTTGCCAAACAGAGCCTTTTTAAGCTTCCTTTTGTCGGATGGTGCCTTTCTTTGACCAGGCATATAAAATTAGAGAGAGGGGATTTCTCCAGCATTAAGAAATTATACCGCGAAGCCGCGCAATGGCTAAGGAATGATATGTCGGTATTATTTTTTCCCGAAGGCACGCGCAGCGATACCGACTCGATGAATGCTTTCCAGAATGGCGCTTTTAAGTTGGCCATAAAAGAAAAAAAGCCCATACTCCCCATCCGCTTAAAAGGCACTCGCGAGGCCATACCTAAGGGAAGTTGGGTGTTTGAGTCCAAGGTTGAGGTGGTTCTTACCGTATTGCCTGCGGTTGAAACAAGCGCATTGGATATGGCTGATTTCGCCATGCTCAGAGACAAGGTTTTCGAGGATATTTCCGCGAACTAAAATAATAAAATCGTGGTATAATGTCAACAAAAGTTCCGGCGGCGTAACCTGATGCGTTTATCGAAGGGAGGATTGTTATGCAGAAGAAAACATTACATACTGTTTTGGCTGCTTTGTGCGCTTTACTGATATTTGAAATAGGGTATATGGTTGGAGCCGGAGAGCAGAGGAAGGAGTGCAGGGTTTTGGCTAGAAGTTACATTTTTCCGCGGCACGTTTTTTATCCTGGCCGGGACTTCTCCGGGGTGCGCAAGGAAGAATTGCCGGGTTGTGCCCAGAAAAAAAGTTTTTTTGTCGCGGCAATGGCATTGAAAGAGACGGATCAGGCCAAAATAATTACAGTTAATCTTCCGGGTGTGGATAAGAAGGATATTAAAGTTGAGGTTAACGGAAAACATTTGATTCTCCAGGTAAAGAGAAACAGGAAGGAAACTTTAAAAAGCGGCAGTTTCTACGCGGAGCAACTAAGCGCGTCCGATTTTCTCCAAACAATCGTCCTTGACGATAACGCGAAAACGCAGCAGATCCGGGCGGAATTTAACAAGGATGTCCTTACGGTTACCATCCCCAAGGATAAACGTTCCGGGAAACCATCGGGAAAAGCTTTTTTTGTCCCGGTAAAATGAAGATTTGAATACCTATATTCTTTTATTCCAATGCAAAGACCAAAAGGGCATAGTAGCCAGGATCTCGGAGTTTATTTTCAAACACGGCGGCAACATCATTGCCGCCGACCAGCATTCAACCGATTTTAAGGCAGGCTATTTTTTTATCCGGTTAGAATTTGTTACGGATGCCAAACAAACTGAAATGGACGGGTTAGCAAAAGGCCTGAACCTTCTTTCCCGCGCGTTCAAAGCAAGGTTTTCGCTATACGATAAACGTAAAGCGCTGCGAATGGGGGTATTGGTTTCCATGCCCGGCCATTGCTTAGCCGAGATACTCTATTTGTCGAAAGAGCGGGAGTTAGGCGTTGAAATACCTTTTGTTATCAGTAATTTTGCAGGCCACGAGGATCTCGTAAGGCAATACAGCATTCCGTTTTATTTTGTTCGCGCCACAAAGAGCAGCCCAAAAGAAGGCGAGTTGTTAAGGATAATCGGCGGAAAAACGGATTTTCTGGTGCTTAGCCGTTATATGCTTATGCTCTCCAAGAAGTTCCTTAATGCTTACGGCAAAGATATCATCAATATTCATCACGGGTTTTTGCCTTCATTCAAGGGAAGTAACCCTTATAGGCAGGCGTTTGACGGGGGAGTGAAAGTAATTGGGGCAACCAGCCATTTTGTTACTGAAGAGTTAGATGCCGGCCCGATTATCGCCCAGGAAGTTGCGAGTGTTTCGCACAAGGATGGTTTGGCGGATTTAGCGCGTAAGGGCAAGAACCTGGAAAAGAAAGCTTTGGTTGACGCTTTGCGCGCCTATATCGATCACCGCGTCATTAAGCACAATAATAAAACTATAGTTTTTTAGTCCATTCCGATGAAGAGAACCTATAAAGCCTTATTATGGCTGATTGCCGCATTTTTCATAATTCTTTCCCTTGCCAATGTAGCGCTCTTTTTATTTGCCAGGCAGATAGTTATTAAGCAAATCGAACAAAATATAAAACTGCATACTACTCTCGATAGAATAAGCGTTGGTTTGCCACTTTCAATAAAATTAAGCAAATTGAGCGTCGGTGATTTGTTCAAGGCGGATGAGGTTTCGGTTTCGCCGAATATTTTTGGTTTTTTTGCCGGAAAGATTGTGCTTAGTAACGTAACTTTAGTTAATCCGGAAATAAATATTGAGTTAGCTGCCGATGGGAGCTTGAATTTACCGAAATTAGGGCAAAAAACAGCGGGGAAACAACCGCCGGTCTATCTTACCGGGTTGAACCTGATAAACGGCAAGATTATTTTTACGGATAAAAAGGTCGAGGCTTCAGGCTATAAGGTCATATTGGGGAAGATAAACGCGCATATAGCCAAAGTTATGCTTCCGCCAACCTCCTTAAAGGCTAATTTCAAGGTTTCGACGGACGTATTGGATACGGCTGGCCAAAAACTAGGAAGCGCTTCCTTAAGCGGCTGGATTGATTTTGGGCCCAAGGATATGGACGCTGTTTTGAATATAAAAGACCTGGGCCTGGTTAATTTTTCTCCTTATTATGGTAATTTTATCTCCAATAAAAAGCTCCTTTCGGCCGATCTTAATATTAACAGCTCATTTAAATCCAGGAATAATAACTTAAATATTTTGACTGATTTCAAGCTTTCTAATCTGACCTACGCGCAAGAAAATCAGGTTGAGGGAGAGCTCCCGGAACTGGATTTAACCAGGAACGCTTTGGATTTCTTCACCGATTCAAAGGGCAACCTGAAATTGGAGTTTGAGGTCAATACCCGGCTGGATCACCCCGATCTTACGGCAGAAGAGGTTAAGAAAATCATCTTGAAGGCAGCGGTTAAGAACCTAGCTGGCCAATCTCCGGTTGATTTGTTCCAAAAAGTTAATGACAATCTCGATCAGTTTAAGGCAATCGGAAAAACCCTTAAAAATATATTTCGAGGCAAAGACTAAATGCCTACGGATAAACCTAAGAGCATACAAAATATCGAAGATAAAATGGTTTCTCTGGATGCAGGTTCTTTGCGTTATCATGTGCTGGAGAGCGCTAAGAATTTCAAGACCTCCTGGATCGAGCTGGGGCGTTCGCTTTATTCGGTGTGGAAGGATAAAATGTATAAAGATTGGGGTTTTGGCACATTTGATGCCTATACCGCCAAAGAGATAGGAATAAAGAAGCCCACGGCGATGAAACTCCTGCGTTCATATTATTTCCTGGAGAAAGAAGAGCCCGCATATTTAAAGAGCGGTTATGCCGAAAAAGCGGATACCGCCAAATTGCCCGGTTATGAGGCAGTTGACCTTTTACGTAAGGCAAAAGACAAGAAAAACCTGGACCAGGAGGATTACTCGAAATTAAAAGAAGATATTTTTGACGGCGGCAAAGATGTCCAGGCAGTAAAAAAAGAACTGGCCTCTTTAATCAGGCAGAGAGAAGAGATTGACCCTGGCGAGGCTTACAAAAACCGGCGGTTATCTACTTTAAGAAGATTCATCGGCAGCCTTAAAGCGTTAAAGCAGGAGGCCGAAATTTCCAAACTTCTTCCCGTTCAGCTTATTAAAGAGGCCCAGGAATTAATCGGGAAAATAGAGGCGCAGATTCAATAAAATGAACATAATCAAGATACTCGACGATAGGGCAAGGAATAACCCGGAAAAGGCCGCGGTAATATTCAGGGGCCAGGCAATTTCATTTTCTAAGTTAGCGGATGCTTCTTTACGCCTTGCGGCTACTCTTAAGGAGTTAGGGGTAGGCAGGGGCGATAAAGTAGCGCTATACCTTCCGAGTTGGCCGGAATATATTTTCGGTTACTTGGCTATTTGGCGACTAGGTGCTGTAGCCGTGCCTTTGGATTTCATGCTTACCGAAGATGAACTTGCTTCTTGCATGGCGCATTCCGATACAAAAGTTTTAATAGCTAAACCCAAAGCTAATCTTTCTTTTGTTTCGCTTAAGAATAGATGCCCGGGTTTAAAACAGATAATTACTTGCCAGGATAAAGTCGAAGGATTTTTGTTCTTTAACGAGTGTGTCGAGAAATCCGTTTCAACTATAATAAAAACAGTCACCCGGGATAAAGATTACGCGATTATTTTTTACACCTCTGGCACAACCGGTAAACCCAAAGGAGTCTTGATCAATTACCTGCAATTAAGCGCTCCGCCAAAATCTATGGAATTCTTTGTGAATTCAGACTTAAGCGATCGCGACACGACTTTATGCGCTTTGCCTTTTTCACATTTAGGAGGCCTGATTTATATCCAAAACACGATTGTTTTTGGCCTGAAAATGGTTTTGATGGAGAGATTTATCCCGCTAGAATTCTTGAAGAATATCCAGAGCCTTAAAGTCAACTTTTTCTGGCTGGTTCCCTCGATGTATTACGCTCTTTTGCAGTTGAAAGAATTTGAGACCTTTGATTTGTCCAGCTTGCGTTGGATTGTGACTTTTGGCGCTAGCAGCTCGCCGGATGCTTTACGCAGGTTCCAGCAATTTTGCCCTAAGGCGCACCTGTTGAACGGCTGGGGCTTAACTGAAACCAATGCCCCAAGCGTAGTTTTAGCTATGGGTTCGCAAAAGATAGAGAGTGTCGGCAGGCCTGCCCCCTGGATAGAAGTAAAAGTATTTGACGATCATGATAAAGAAATTGAGCAAGGCAGGGTTGGCGAGATTGTGGTTAAAAGCTGGGTAGTTACCGAAGGATATTATAAAGACGAGGCATTGACTAAAGAAGCCCTAAAGGACGGATGGTTTCACACCGGAGATTTAGGCAAGTTCGATAGCCAGGGCGATCTGTATATCGTCGGCCGTAAAAAAGAGATGATCAAGGTGGGCGGTGAGATTGTTTTTGAGCCGGAAGTCGAATCGGTCATTCACAGGCATCCGGATGTTGCGGAAGCAGCGGTTATCGGAGTAGTGGACAAATTAAGAGGGGAAGTCCCCAAGGCCTGGGTGGTTTTAAAAGGAGGGAAAACTTTACGCGATGAAGACTTGCGTTATTTCTGCAGGCAGCATCTGGCGCACTATAAAATACCGCATTATTTCGAGTTTACCGATACTCTCCCCAAAAACCGCACCGGAAAAATCGATAAAGAAAAACTGAGAACCGCTTGTTAAGCCAAATGGATGACATTAAGGCGCTAAATTTAAAAGCCCTGCAAAATAATCTTACTTCTTTTGGTTTTCCAAAGTACCACGCCAGGCAGATTTTTAACTGGATTTATAAAAAGGGTGTTTTAGATTTCGCTCAAATGAGCGATTTGGCGCAAGGCCTAAGGGATAAGCTAAAAGAAAGATTTTATGTTTCCGGCCTTGAGGTAATTGATAAGCTTGTATCAAGCGACGGAACGAAAAAGGTACTCTTTAAATTAAATGACGCCAATATTATTGAAGGGGCGATGATTCCTTCGAAGGAGAGGGCCACTGGTTGTGTTTCTACGCAGGTTGGCTGTAAATTCGGCTGCCGGTTTTGTGCAAGCGGTTTGGCGGGGTTTAAACGTAATCTTACCTATCTTGAGATAATTGATGAGGTTTTGGCTTTAAAAAGAGAAGCCTTGCCGGATAACCTTACTCATTTAGTATTTATGGGGACAGGAGAGCCTTTGGATAATTATGCTGAGGTAATGAAAGCAATAAGAATAATAAATTCTGCTGACGGCCTGAATATAGGGGCGCGCAGGATTACTATATCAACTAGCGGCGTTATCCCGGGCATCCAAAGATTGGCCGGGGAAGGCCTGCAAATAGAATTATCAGTGTCTTTACACGCAACCAATGATGCATTAAGAAGCAAGCTAATGCCGATCAACAAAGAATATCCTCTCAAGGAGTTGATTAGTTCCTGCAAAGAATATTCTGCCAAGACCAACCGGCAGGTAACTTTTGAATATATTCTAATTAAAGGCTTGAATGCGTATTTAAAAGATGCCCAAGATTTGGCTAAATTATTAAGCGGGTGGAAATTAGCCAAAGTAAACATTATCCCGTCTAATCCGATCAGTGAACTTAAGATTGAGGCCCCGGGAAGAAAAGAGGCCCTGTTATTCAAGGATTGCCTGGAAAAGCAGGGCGTGAATGTTACTTTACGCAAAGAACGCGGAGAAGACATTAACGCCGCTTGTGGGCAACTGAGGTTAAGATATGAGAAGAAATAAGTTAAAGATAGCCGCATTTTTTGGGTTTACCGTTATTATCGTATTCCTCGCATTAAACGTTTTTAGCAAGCGGGAAATTAAGAATATAAATTCAAAAGGAGAGAGCGTTATTTGCTTTGGCGATAGCATTACTTTTGGTTATGGGGTTGGCCCGGGCGAAGATTATCCGACTAGCCTTAGGAAACTTTTAAGCAATTCTGTTGTAATCAATGCCGGCGTAGATGGGGATACTTCGGTTGAGGGGGTAAATAGGATCCAGGCCGATGTTTTGGATAAAAATCCCCGCCTGGTTTTGATTGAATTTACCGGCAATGACTTTCTGAAAAAAGTGCCGATGGCTGCCACGATAAGGAATATCCGCAAGATGATCGAAGATATCCAAAGCCAGGGAGCAATGGCTGCCGTTGTTGATGTAAGCGCGGGCCTCTTTCTTATTGAATACCGCTTAAGGCTGTTTATTTTAGCCCGCCAGACAAATTCGATTTTTATCCCGGAAGTTTTAAAAGGAATCCTTACTAACCCGAGCATGAAGAGCGATTTTATGCATCCGAATAAAAACGGCTATGAGATCGTCGCTAAAAAGGTTTACCTCGGGATCAGGGGTTATTTGAAATGAAGAGAATAAACTTAGTCCAAATGAGAGTAAAACAAAAAGGCAAGATAGCGGAATTGCCCGAGGGAAGCGTTTTAAGGAACAAATTGATGAGTTTGGGGATTTATTCGGGCAGGGAGGTGACCAAGATAAGCCATATCGGCTTGAGGGGCCCGGCTGCCATTAAAGTGGGAAGAAGCGTTTTAGTCATAGGCCATGGGATGGCCTCTAGGGTAATCGTCGAAATCCAATGATAAAAAAGATATATCTGGTCGGTAATCCTAATGTCGGTAAGAGCGTAGTATTCTCGCGCCTTACGGGGGTCAGGGTAATCTCATCTAATTATTCCGGGACAACGGTTGACATAATGAAGGGTTTCTTAAAATTCGGCGAAGCGGAAATCGAAGTTATCGATCTTCCCGGGACATATTCTCTTGAGCCGGCATCCAAGGCAGAAGAAGTGGCGGTTTCGCTGCTTAGAGAGAACGCGCCGGATGAATTTATCGTCATTAATATCGTTGATTCTACTAATCTGGAAAGAAACCTCTTTCTTACTTTGCAGTTGATTGAAGAGGGGCTGCCCGTGGTCGTATCCTTGAATATGTGCGATGAAGCCAAGCACCGCGGGGTAAATATAGACATTGAGAAATTGGAAAAGTTGCTGGGGGTGCCGGTAGTTGCTACTTGCGCTATCACCGGGTTCGGGATAAGAATCCTTATAGACAGGCTTAAAGAAGGCAAGCCGGTTGCAAGAAATAAACTCTCTCACCGGGAGCTCTGGCAGGAGATAGGGGGTATAACCGAAGAGGTGCAGCAGCTTACGCATCGGCACCATAGCTTGCGCGAGATCCTGGAGGATGCTTCGGTCAGGCCTTTTAGCGGCATGCTGATGGCAATTGCCGTAACATTTATTTCTTTTGAGGCGGTGCGTTTTATCGGCGAGTGGCTCATAGACAATGTTTCTAATCCTATATTTTTTAAATTCTACGAGCCCTTATTATGGAAATTGAGCCATTTTCTCGGGGAAGGAAGCTTTATTCATCACTTGCTGATCGGGGATTTATTAAACGGGAAAATTGATTTTCAGCAATCTTTGGGCCTGCTTACTACCGCCCCTTACATCGAATTCGCCATGGTTTTGCCTTATATAGTTTCATTTTATCTGATACTTGGCTTGTTAGAGGATATCGGGATCCTGCCGCGGCTGGCTATGCTTATGGATAATATCCTGCACCGTTTGGGTTTGCACGGTTTCGCGATTATCCCGGTGCTTCTTGGTTTAGGCTGCAATGTCCCCGGGATACTTGCCACGCGTAACCTTGAATCCAGAAGGGAGCGTTTTATCGCAGCTACCCTTATTTCTATAGGCGTACCGTGCGCTGCGCTCCAGGCAATGATTTTTGGCTTATTAGGGGGATTTTCCGGATTGTACGTTATCGGGGTATATCTGGTCTTGTTTTTGCTGTGGCTGGCCCTGGGAGTGATCCTTAACCGGTTTCTGAAAGGGATAAGCCCGGAGCTATTGGTTGAGATACCTCCTTACCGCATTCCGAGCTTTGCGACACTTTGGCATAAGTTATTCTTACGCATCAAGGGATTCTTGATTGAAGCGATTCCTGTGGTGATGCTGGGGATTTTGGTTGTAAACGTGCTTTTATATTTCAAGCTCTTTGAGCAATTCAGTTTGTTATTTGCGCCGGTAGTTAAGGGGGTTTTTGGCCTGCCCAAAGAATCGGCAATAGCCTTGATCATGGGTTTCTTTAGGAAAGATGTCGCGGTGGGGATGCTTATGCCTTTAGGCTTATCCGTAAGGCAGTTATTTATCGCCTGTGTGTTGCTTGCGGTATCCTTCCCGTGCGTAGCGACATTTGTGATTATGTTTAGGGAATTGGGCTGGAAGGATTTCTTAAAGTCTTGCGCGATTATGCTGATCGTTATGCTTCTGGTGGGAGCCGGCCTTAATTTTGGCTTACCGCATTAATTCTTGAATTAAATCTGCCGAAGGAGGGAGTTGAACCCACATGAGCTTGCGCTCAACAGCTTTTGAGGCTGCCGCGTATGCCATTTCGCCACTTCGGCGGATAATTTTACATTGACGGCAACTATTTTATATTCTAAAATAGCAAAGGTCAATAGATATAATTTAAGGGGCTGTAGCTCAGCTGGGAGAGCACTTGCATGGCATGCAAGGGGTCAGGAGTTCAATCCTCCTCAGCTCCACTTTAAATACCCAAGGGACGGACGATATCCGTCCCTTTATCTTATTGACGCTCCTTAGGCGTAGAGGTATAATTTAACCACTATGATTTTAGGGGTGCATGTTTCAGGAGCAGGGAAGATTTACCAGGCGCTGGATATCGCGCATAAGTTGAAGTGCCAGACTATGCAAATCTTTGCGCGTAACCCCCAGCAATGGCGTTCCGGGCAGCTTAACCCCAAAGACATAGAAGAATTTAAGCTCAGGCGTAATAAATACAAGATTAATCCGGTTTTTGTCCATATTTCTTATTTAATTAACCTGGCTTCGCCTGATCCGCGGCTTTATCAAGGCTCGATCCGTGCTTATATCGAAGATATGCAGGATGCCGAAAAGCTAAAAGCAGATTATATTGTAACGCATATGGGCAGCCATAAGGATACTTCCGAAGAAGCCGGAATAAAAAGGTTGGTTGTTGCCTTAAATAAGGTTTTGGGTGCGACAAAAGGCTCCAGGGTTGGGATATTGCTGGAGAATACTTCCGGCAGCGGTTCATGGCTGGGGTATAAATTCGAGCATCAGAAGAAAATCCTTTCCGGAATAAAAGAAAAATCGCGCGTGGGCCTATGTTTAGATACTGCTCATGCTTATCTGGCTGGTTACGACTTGTCCAAAGAAGAAGGCTTGGATAAGATGTTGGATGAAATTGATAAGCAAGCCGGGCTTAAGCTTATAAAATTGATTCATTTGAATGATGCTTACGGCGCATTAGCTTCGCATCATGACCGGCACGACCATATTGGCAAGGGGAGCATAGGGCTAGAAGGGATGAAGAGGATTATCAATCATCCAAAATTAAAGGGCATACCCTTGATCCTGGAGACCCCCAAGGATAATGAGAGAAGCGATATGTTGAATCTGGCTTTAGTGAGGAAGTTACACAGGGATTAAGATTATGCATTACGACTTTAAGAAAATAGAGAAGAAATGGCAGCATCTCTGGGGAAAGAATAAGGTATTCCGCGCGCAAGTTAGCCCCGCCAAGAAGAAGTTCTACCTATTGGAAATGTTCCCGTATCCGTCGGGTAAAATCCACATGGGCCATGTGCGTAATTACACCATAGGCGACGTAGCCAGCCGTTTCAAAACCCTGGAAGGTTATAATGTCTTGCATCCGATGGGTTTTGACGCTTTTGGGCAACCCGCGGAGAACGCGGCGATAAAAAATAAGACCAAACCGGATGATTGGACGCATAAATGCATCCGCCAGATGGAAGGCGAGCTGAAGAAAATGGGCTTTTCCTATGATTGGGAGCGGGAATTTTCCACCTGCGACAGCTCTTATTATAAATGGAACCAGTGGATATTCTTGAGAATGTTTGAGAAGGGCTTGGCTTATAAAAAATCCTCCACGGTAAATTGGTGCCCGAGTTGCCAGACTACCTTAGCCAATGAAGAAGTAATCGAAGGCGGTTGTTGGCGTTGCCATTGCAAGGTAGAGCCAAAAGATTTAGAGCAGTGGTACCTAAAAATAACCGATTATAAAGAACGGCTCTTGGAAGACTTAAAACAATTAGATGACTGGCCTGAGCGCGTTTTGAGCATGCAGGCAAATTGGATCGGCAAGAGCCAGGGTGTCGAGATTTATTTTAAGGTAAAGGGAGAGGATAAGGCCATTCCGGTTTTTACCACGCGCGCGGATACTATTTTCGGCGCCACTTACATTGTTTTAGCTCCGGAGCACCCGTTGGTTAAAGAATTGGTTAAAGGCAAGCCGCAAGAAGCCGAAGTTTATAAGTTTATTGAAAAGGTTTCTCAAGAAAGTAAAGTCAAGCGCGCTTCTTCCGATATCAAGAAAGAAGGGGTGTTTACCGGGAGTTTCGCGATTAATCCGGCCAACAATGAAGAAGTCCCGGTTTGGATCGCTGATTATGTTTTAATGGAATACGGGACCGGCGCGATTATGGCTGTGCCTACGCACGACCAGAGAGATTTTCTTTTTGCCAAAGAACATAAGCTGCCTATGCGCATAGTAATACAACCCGGGTTGGATGATAAGCATAGGATTTCGACTGATAGCATGACGCAAGCATATGAGGAAAACGCAAATGGTGTTATGGTAAATTCCGGGCAGTTTGATGGGCTAAGAAATGGACTTGCTAAAGCTAAGATTGCCGAATGGACGGAACAAAAAGGGATTGGCAAAATCCAGACTCATTGGCGGCTGCGTGATTGGCTTATTTCCCGCCAGCGCTATTGGGGTACCCCCATTCCGGTAATTTATTGCCCTAAGTGTGCAGTAGTCCCGGTTCCTTACAAGGATTTACCGGTCCAGCTTCCTAAAGACGCGCCTTTTACCGGAGAAGGAGGTAGCCCGCTGGGTAAAGTTAAGAAATTCGTCGAAGTAAAGTGCCCTAAATGTAAATCTCCGGCCCGGCGGGAAACCGACACTATGGCGACTTTCTTTGACTCTTCATGGTATTTCTTGAGATTTTGTTCGCCGCAATTTAAGAACGGAGCCTTTGATGAAAAAGAAGCTGCGCATTGGATGGCGGTGGACCAGTATATCGGCGGTATTGAACATGCGATTTTACACCTGTTATACTCGCGCTTCTTTACTAAATTCTTTAAAGACCTCGGGATGATTGACTTTGATGAACCCTTTAAGCGCCTGCTTACTCAAGGCATGGTTTTAAAAGACGGGGAGGTCATGTCTAAGTCTAAAGGCAATGTCGTTGACCCCGATATCATGATCGAAAAATACGGCGCGGATACCTTAAGGCCCTTTATTTTATTTGCCGCTCCCCCGGAAACAGAATTGGAATGGGATGACCGGGGCCTGGAAGGGGCGCATAAATTCTTAAACCGCGTCTGGCGCATTCAGGATAACCTAAAAAGTAAAGCTGATTTGCCTTTGTTGCGGATTTTACATAAAACAATTCAGAAGGTAAGCCAAGATTACCGGGAATTCAAATTCAATACCGCCATCGCCAGCCTGATGGAGTTAACCAATGCGATTTACCAGGCAGGCGCGGATAAAGATGTTTTCTCGCAGTTGATTGTTATGCTTAGCCCGATTGCCCCGCATTTTTGCGAAGAGATTTGGAAAGCGCTGGGGAATAAAGAAAGCATATTGAAAGCAAGTTGGCCGCAAGTTGACCCCAAAATGTTGGTTGAAGATACTGTGACCATTGTAGTCCAGGTCAACGGTAAGGTGCGCTTGAAAATTGAAGTGGCCGCGGATATTCTAGAGGCCAAACTCAAAGAAATGGTTCTAGCCGATCAGGCGCTTGCTCCCTGGATCCAAGGTAAACCCATCAGAAACTTCATCCTCATCCCCAAGAAACTCGTCAACATCGTAGTCTAATCTCAACCTCCCCCACATCGTAAGTGGAAATATTTTAGAAAAGTTAGTTAGATTCTGCTGCTTGCTTCGTCTATTGAAGCAGGAGGTAGCAGATACCTCCCCCACATCGTAAGTGGAAAAGGAGGGAATATGCAGAGTAGAATGTTAATTTCAGGTAGCACGTATCATGTTTTTAGTAAAAGCATATCTGGATATAATATTTTCTGTAATGGTTCGGAATTTATGAGAATGCGGCAAGTGTTTAGTTACTATAAAACAGATGAATCTGGTGTTAAGTTTTCACAATCCTACATTAATAAGCCAAGCCAAAATGATAAACAAGCTAAAAGAGGAAAAGAAACGGTTTTTCACGGAGATAGTCTAGTGGAAATTATTGCTTATTGCATCATGCCTACTCACATTCATTTGATATTGAAACAATTGAAAGAAAAAGGAATATTCAATTTCATGAGAAACTCTCTTATCAGTTACACTAAATATTTTAACTTAAAACATAACAGAAAAGGACCGCTTTGGGAGGCTAGATTCAAAAGGGTAGAAGTAGTCAGCGATGAACAGCTGATCCATTTAACTAGGTATATACATTTAAATCCAGTAACAGCGTATCTTACTGATCGGCCAGAAAAATGGCAGTATTCTTCTTATAACGAGTATGTTACAGATAAGGTTAATAATAAACTATGTACTTTTAAGAATATGCTTGGAATCGATCCTCGTTTGTATAAGAAATTTGTTGAGAATCAGATAGATTATCAACGAAACCTTGCAAAAATCAAACGCATGGTTTTTGATGAAAATTCCACATCGTAAGTGGAGGAGGGAGGAGGGGGGGGAAGATGATTAATTTAACGCAGGAGGAGAGAAAGGTTATTTTGTTCCTGGCCGCGGTGGCCGTGTTGGGGGTGGCGGTGAATTTTGCGGCCAAACAGCTTGGTGGAGTTAAGGCAATAGCCTGTTTTTCCGAAGATTTGGGTAAAGTAGATTTGAATCATGCGGATAAGAAGGTGCTTTTAGGTATATCCGGCATCGGAGATAAACTTGCCCAGCGGATTATTGATTATCGCGATAAGCGCGCAGGTTTTAACGGCTTAGATGAACTAAAGGATATAAGAGGCATTACTGATTCCAAGTTTACCAGGATAAAAGAGTATCTGATCGTTAAATGAGCTGGATCGCCTTTTATCTAGGTTGCGGGATAACCTTTGCGCATTTTTTCAGGATGCCGTTTTGCTTAATTCTTTTTTGCGCGTTTATCCTGCTTATTGCCTGCGCCATTCTTATCAAAAAGGATTTAGCGTTCAAAATACTGTTTTCCTGCTTAGTCTTTACTCTCGGGGCCTTACTCCTTAAGAATACCTATATTTTACCTAAAACCCATATCTGCCGGTTTATCCCTTATAAAAATGATACGGTATTTACGGTTAAGGGTTTTGTTAATAGCCAACCGCAATTAAAGGAGGGAAGGCTTTCGTTTTTATTCAGGGCCAGAGAACTGGAATTCAACAGTTGGCATTATAAATGCAGCGGAAATATCCTGGCCTATCTGAAAGGATACATGGATTTGTCGTATGGGGAGGTTTTTCTTTTGAGAGGCGCTATGCATAGGCCGTTTAAGCCATACGGGCAAAAGGCAGCTTTCATTATGCGCCTGGATTCTTCCGGTAGCGCCGTAAGTTCAGGAAAAAATTGCGGACAACCTCTTTTGCGGCTGGCCTATTTCTTCAAGGATAGCCTAGAGGCTATAATCTATCCGAGGCTCTCCAAATTAGCGGCAGGAGTATTGGATGCTATGGTTTTGGGTGAGAAAAGGAACATACCGTATGCGGTTTATGATTCGATGTCTAAAACCGGCACAGTGCATATTTTGGTTGTCAGCGGCTTTAATGTCGGCGTGGCCGCGTTTATCGCGGTATTATTGCTTAAGCTGCTACGCATCCCCAGGAGAGCCAGGTGCTGCCTGGCAATATTTGGCTTGATAATCTATTGTTTTGCCACCGGAGCTTCAAACCCGGTTGTGCGCGCCACCATCATGGCCGTGTTTTTTCTTACAGGGTTCATTATCAGGAGGGAGCCGGACATGCGTAATTCATTATCGTTAGCCGCTTTATTTATTCTTTTTATTAATCCCCGAGACCTATTTTCAATAAGTTTCCAACTTTCCTTTTCCTGCGTAGCGGCAATCGTCTTTCTTTACCCCCGGCTAAAATCATTCTTCAGGAGCGAGTCAATAAAGCCGAAAATATTGAAGTTTATCGTAGATGGGTGCCTGGTATCTTTATCTACATGGTTGGTTACTTTGTGGCTTGTAGCGTATTATTTCAGGATTTTTTCCCCGGTTACGGTATTGGCCAATATAGTTATTGTCCCGCTAGCTACCTTGATTACACTCTCCGGTTTTAGTTTGGTTGTTATTGCTTTGGTCGCCCCTGTTTGCGCAGGGTTTTTTGCCGCCAGCATCGAGTTTTTTGTTGCCTTGCTTTTAAGCTCCAACGATTTTTTTATCCACCTCCCCTTTGCTTACCTGTATTTGTGATATCCCGGAACTTCATAAAGTAAAATATATTTCGCACTTTGACATTGCCAGATAAATAAAAAAGGCATATCCTCTTAGGTTGATAAACTCGTAATTTATTAACCTAACCGGCCCTTACGGGCCAGCAA
>JAZDMX010000007.1:0-104665 GCA_043800555.1 Candidatus Omnitrophota bacterium
AAAATTATAGGGCGCCACCAAAGTGACGCCCCCAATCTTCAATCGGATAACTTAAAAAAATAGGCCTTACTTGACCTCTACGACACAGTTTTGCGTTCCAAAAGCATTGCTCACGCAGGAACTGCAGCGCGGGTCATTCAGCCAGGAACCGTCAACGAAAAATTTATATTCGTATCTACCCGGCTTTAGGCTCGCTTTAACCATCCAGTTACCGCGAGAATCCCTCTTTGCCGAAAGCGCCTTAGTATCCCACTTGTTAAAAGTCCCTGCCAAACCCACGCGCTTTGCCTGCGGCGCGTAAAGCTTAAACTCAACCGGTTTCACCCTTAAGACCCTTGCCATCTGACTCCTCCTTGTTTTTTTCATTTATACACCATAAATATAGTGCTGTCAAGAATTTTTGACAAAGATAAAATCATATTGCGACAATCGCAATGCCTTTTTTCTGCGCAAGCTTTACACTCTCTCTCTGGTCAATAAAGAGGGTTTTTTCTGCCTCAATAGCCAAGCAGGCTGCCTTTACGCGGGCAAGATTTTTTATGGTATTTAATCCGACTACGGGAATATCAAAGCGCATATCCTGCCTGGGCTTGCTTACCTTAACCACCACAATATTGTCTCCTGCTATTTTCCCGGCGCGCCTGATCAAATTGTCCGTTCCCTCCAAGGCCTCTATTGCTACGACCGCTTTCTCTTTGACTGCCACGGTCTGTCCGATATCAAGCTCGGCAACCGCCTTAGCTAAACTTAAACCAAAAGAAACATCTTCCCACTGCAGAGGGCTTAAATCAGGCTCGGTCAACCTGCCTTTAGCAGGCATAAAATCTTTAAGAAAAACACTGGAATCTAAAAGAGAAAAACCTGCCTCTTTTAATTTATCGGCTACCGCGGCAAATAGCGTATCCGCCCTTTTATCTTTAACTGAAGTAAGTATCTTTTGCAGCTCATCGTCTTTTTTTATCTCCTTGCTAAAAAGCCGTTTTGGGCTGATCTGGCCGGCCATTACGATATTACTGACCCCTCTTTCTTTAAATATATCAAACATGCGGCTGAATTGGTCTAAACCGATCCAATGGATCTCATCGGCATACTTCTTCAGCTCTTTAGAAGTATCGCCTTTGATCGCTACAGCCACAACATAAAGATTATTTTTTTTAGCGGCTTGAGAAAAAAGCAGGGGGAATTTTCTGTTTCCGGCGATTAAGCCTATTTTTTCCATTTCACTTACGGCAGGAATGCGCTATACCGCGCTCTGATTTTCTGATAAACTCAACCAGGTATGAAACTTCCGGGGACTGCGCTATCTCTTTTTCAATCCTCTCTAAGGCATGTTTCTTGGTCAGGCCGGAATTAAAAAGAATCCTAAATGCGCTATCTAAATTTTCTATAGTCTCTTTGGGAATATTCATCCGCCTTAATCCGACAAGATTAAGCCCGTAGACTTGCGCCGGATGGCCGTCAGAAGTGGAAAAAGGCGGGATATCCTGCACTACTTTAGAACATCCGCCGATAATAGCAAGCTTACCTATCCTGACAAACTGATGAATTGCCGCTAACCCGCCGATCACCGCTTTATCTTCAATAGTAACGTGACCGGCAAGCGTGCCGTTATTGGCGATCACGCAATGGCTGCCGACAACGCAGTCATGCGCCACGTGCGAATAAGCCATAAAAAGGTTATTGCTGCCGATAACGGTACGGCCCAGCTCTTCTGTGCCGGGGTTAAAGGTGCAGTATTCGCGGATGATATTATTGTCGCCTATCTCTAAAAAGACTTTTTCACCCTTATATTTTAAATCCTGCGGCCGGCTGCCGATTACTGCCCCGGTAAAAATTTCGCAATTACCTCCGATAGCCGTATTGCCGTCAATAACGCAATGCGTGCCGATTTTTGTCCCCGGGCCGATTGTGGCATTATCGCTGATAACCGCGTAAGGGCCGACACAGACACCGTCGCCGATTTTTGCGTTTTTTGCTATTATGGCTGTCGGATGAATATTCATTTATTTTAGTATTCGACTAAGGCAAACATCAGCTGTGCCTCTGCCACGACTTTGCCTTCTACCATAGCCTTGGCAAAAACTTGCCCGGTTTTAGATTTGATTTTTCCGGCTACCACTTCCATCACCAATTGATCGCCAGGAAGCACGGTTTTCCTGAATTTTATTTTGTCAGCGGCCATAAAATAGGCAAGCTTTCCCCGGTTCTCCTGCGGCGCAAGCATCATCACTCCCCCGACCTGCGCCATCGCTTCAACAATCAAAACACCCGGCATCACCGGCTTGCCCGGGAAATGCCCTTTAAAAAAATAATCGTTTATGGTAACATTTTTAATCCCGACGGCGCGTTTGCCTTTTTCAAGATGCGTAATCCTGTCTACGAATAAAAAAGGCTCCCGATGCGGAAGGATTTTCATAATCATCGCTATGTCCATCTCTGCCATATCCTGGCTCTGGCAGCCCGTGCCTATCCCGGCCGCGGCATACCTTGTTTTCTGCTGGGCGATTTTTTTGATCAGCTTCGCATTCAGAGAGTGGCCGCTGCGCACGGCAATAATATGGCCTTTTAGCGGGCATCCCAACAAATACAAATCGCCTATCAGGTCTAATATTTTATGCCGGATAAATTCATCGTCATAACGCAGTTTATTTTTAACTACTCCGTTTTCGCCTACCACCAGGGTATTCTCGTAATTTGCCCCTAAGCCTAAGCCCTGCTGCTGCAATTCCAACGCCTCCTGCTGAAGACAGAAAGTCCGGGCAGATGCAATATCACTTTTAAAAACCGCATTATTTACGCTTAACTCCATAAACTGGGTCTTTAAAAAAGGATGCCTGTAATCCAGGGTATAAGAAATTTTAAAATCAGATGAAGGCAGGACGATGATACTGGAATCGTTTTCTTCAATAAAGACAGGGTCTTTGATAGCATAAAAATGGCGCTCTTTTGCCTGCTCAACGATACCCGCTTTATTAAGCGCATCCAGAAAATTCAGGCTGCTTCCGTCTAGCCCGGGAACTTCTTCGTTATTGATTTCAATTAAAATATTATCTATACCCAGGCCAAAAAGCGCGGCCATCAGATGCTCAATAGTATGCACCTGGGCGTTATCTCCAGCGATAGAGGTCCTGCGCGCAGGATGCGACGCGGGAGAGATTAAATTATCCACGCAGGCCTTAATCTGCGGGCAGCCGGCTAGATCAACGCGCGCAAAAGTAATGCCGCTATCTACTGCCGCGGGCTTAAGGACTAAATCGGTCTTTTTACCCGTATGCAGTCCAATCCCGCTTAAGTGAATCTCTTTAAGGATTGTCTTTTGCTTTTCCATAATTATTTTTTGGATATTTTTTCCAGATCCGCTATCTTTTTCTTTAATTCCCTGACCTGCTCGTATAACCTCGGCAGATTCTGCACGCAGGCGTGCACCTGCTTTGCTTTATCATGCGAATGCGCGGGATAACCCGAAACTACCGCGCCGGCAGGAACGGATTTAGTCACCCCTGCCTTGCCAGCGACAATGGCCCCGTCGCCGATATTAATATGCCCGCCTACCCCGGCCTGGCCGGCAATAGTTACATTTTTCCCGATAATAGTGCTTCCGGCGATCCCCACTTGAGCAATGATCATGGAATTTTCTCCGATAGAGACATTATGGGCGATCTGGGTCAGATTATCTATCTTTGTCCCGCTTCCGATGACCGTCTTATCAAAACGCGCCCGGTCAATAATCACATTGGCCCCGATCTCAACGTCATCGCCCATCTCAACTATCCCTACTTGCGGAATTTTCTTATGCTCGCCGTCGATAGTTATAAAACCAAAGCCGTCCGAGCCGATTACTGCTCCGACATGAATGATTACCCGCTTGCCGATAATTGTCGCCTCGCGTATGGAAACATTAGGATAAATCAAGGCATCAGCGGCTATTTTGCTGCTATGGCCGATAAAACAACCGGAATAGATTATGCTGTTATCGCCTATTGAAACATCATCTTCTATGACCGTATACGGCCCGATGGCTACATTCTTGCCCAAAGAAATATTCCTGCCTAATATTACGCTTGGATGAATCCCCTCAGGGTGCCGTATCTTCAGGGTGCTGAAAGAATTGATCACTTGAGTAAAAGCTAAAGAAGGGTTGTCGGTGCGGATAATCGGCTTAATGCTTTTTTTTATCTGGCGCGTGGTGATAATTGCGGAGGCATTTGTCTTATCTATAAGAGGTATATACTTAGGGTTAGCCAAAAAAGTTATATCGCCGGGGCCAGCCTCCTTAATGCCTGCTACCCCGGTAATAACAACGTTTTGGTCTCCGATTATTTCACCGCAGACAAGATCAGCTATCTCTTTGAGGGTTTTCTGCATCGGAGGATTTTCTATTTCTTGGGATATTTCTTATTTAAAATTTCCAAGACTTTATTGGTAATATCAAAACTTTTATTTTGATATACTAATACCCGGTCATTAAAAACAAAGGTAAATCCTTCTTTTTCGGAATACTCCTTTACCGCGTCCTGAATATCCTGAAGGATCTCTTTCATCTTCTCATCCTGCTCTTTACGCAGGTCGGTTTGCTTCTGGCGGTCAAAATCCTGAAAGGCCTTCATCCTGGATTCCATATCCGCCTTTTTTGTTTCTTTTTCTTTATCGTTAAGCAGGTTCATTTTATCCTGCAGCTGTTTTATTTCGTTTACTTTTTTATCCCGCTCTGCGGTATAGCTGTCCTCTTTATCGCCTAAGGCCTTGTCGTAATCCTTGGTTTTCCCGTACTCGCTAAAGGCGCGGCTTAAATCAACATAGGCAAACTTATCCGCCGCCTGTGCAACACCAGAAACAAAAATTAAACTTAACAAAACTACTCCCAGCTGCAACGTTCTTCTTTTCATAACCCCCTCCTTAAATGACCCCGCCGTTGGCGGAGGAATTTAACTTATGGCCTCACTTAAAACCCGTGGCTTGCGCTAAAGTGGAATCTGCCGTTGCTTTTATTTTCTTCATCCGGGGCTTTATTCAAAGGAATACCGTAATCAAGCATAATCGGGCCGATAGGGGTCTTGATCCTGAACCCTAAACCTGCGGCAGACTTAAAACCTCCGGAGGCAAAATCACTCATCTTCGCCCAGACATTTCCGGTATCATAAAAAAGAGCTGCCCTAAGAAAACTAAACAGCGGGTAAGTATACTCAAGATTGCCTACTGCCAGCGCTTCTCCGCCTAAGGGATCCTTAGAGGCGCTGTCAATGGGCCCGATCTTACGCTCTTCATAACCTCTGATAGTATACGCCCCGCCGGCAAAAAACCTTTCGTATATCGGCAAAGTCAGGGAATTACTGTAGGCATCCGCGGCCCCGGCCCTGGCCCTGATCTCAATTACCGAATTATTAAAAAGAGGAAAATAATGGCTCGCCCGGCCGAACATTTTCCAAAAATCCTTATCCCCGGCAAAGGGCCCTCCGGCGCATTCTAAGGAACCGATGAACAGATCGCCTTTAAGCGGGTCAAAAACATTATCGCGGCTGTCATAGGTAAAAGCTGTGGTAAAGCTGCCGATGGTATTTTTTCCGTATTCATCCTTTAAGTCCGCGCTTGCGGTATCGGTGATATTAGTAATATCTATCTGATCATAGCGGTATGTTAAGTCCGCGCGCGAATATTCGGATAATTCCCTTCCTAGGCGCAGGTCCCCTCCGGTCACATCCTGGCTATAACCGTAGCCGACATCGGATTCTCTGTCATGGCTGCGCTTATAGGCGTCAAACCCGAAAGAGACCGGATAATCAAAAAGCCATGGCTCGGTAAAACTTAAATCAAAGCCTGAACTTACCGTCCCGAAAGTAGCGCGCAATTTCAAATCCTGGCCTGCGCCGGTAAAATAAGGAAAATTCTTCCAGTCAAAATTTTTCTGCTCAATCTCTATGAACCCCACCAAATCCTCTACCGTGCTGTAACCGCCGCCGAAGCTGAAAGCTCCGGTCTTGGACTCTTTGACATCTACCACTAAATCTTTTTTATTCGGCTCTTCTGTATCCTGGGTATCATAGCTTACATCCTCAAAAAAGCCTAAATTCTGCAGCCTCTCCTTGCTGCGCCTTAATTTCTCGCCGTCAAACTTATCCCCGGGATGTATCCTTAATTCCCTGCGGATGACCAGATCTTTAGTCTTAACATTACCCTGAATTTTAATTTTAGCCACATAACCTACTTCATTCTCTTTAATATTATAGGTAATATCCACGCGCCCTGTATGAGGGTTGACTAAAGTAGCTTCCTGGACCTGGCAAGAAATATATCCGCGGTCAAAATATAAACTTTGAATATTTGATACATCCTGCTTTAAGGCCTCCTGACTAAATACTTTCCCCGGCACGCATTCTTTGATCTTGTTTAAGATATCTTTCTGCTGAATATCTTTATTCCCTTGCAAGGTGATATTGCCGACCAGGTATTTCTTTCCTTCCTGAATCTTAATGGTAATGTATAATAAAGACGCTCTCTTGGGGTGGACTTTAGTTTCATAATCTGCCTCAATATCGCTAAAACCGTTTTTGCGGTAAAAGGATTTGATCCGCTCCATATCCTCCTTCAAAACCGCTTCTTTTAAAACCCCGGAATTAAAAGTCCAGGCTCTTTTGGTTTTTATCAGTTTAAGAATGCGCCCCTTGGAGAAAGCCTGGTTACCTTGCACAAAAATATCCTTGATCCTGATCTTGCTTCCCTCGGATACCTTAAACTCTACTCTGGCTTTATTTGTCTCTTTGCTAATTTCAACATTATGCTCTATCACAACCTTGCTATAACCTACCTTCTCATAGATTTTCTCCATGATCCGGATGTCTTCGGCTAAGCTGGGGTAATCCAGGTATTGGGCCTCTTTAGACTTTAATTGCTCTTTAAGTTTTTCCGGGGTCATGGTGATGCGCTTAATGCCGGAAAAAATAATTTTTTCAATCAATGGCCTTTCTTCCACTGTAATAATTACCTTAAGTCCATCCTTATAATCCTCGGTGTCGATCTTTACGTCGCTAAAAAACCCTAAAAGATAGAGCCTCTTCAGGTCGTCACTGATAATATTATCCTGATAGGGGCTGCCGATGCGGCTTTTCATCTTGGAGACAACGGTATTGGCGCTGATAGACTTATTGCCTTTTACCTCAATAGCGGTGATTGATTTTAACTCTGAAACGGCGGGTTCCTGGCTGGCGGCTTGCTCTTCCTGGGCGGAGGATACCTGATAAATACCGAAGCAAAACTGAATCAATAATGCCAAAATACAAATATCTACTTTGCGGCTTAGATTTTTCATCTGATTTTCCCCACTATATCACAGTTCATAAAAATTGTAAATTATTACTCTACCCGGGCAATATTTTCAAATCTGGTATACTCTTTAATAAATGTGAACTTCATCGTGCCTACCGGGCCGTTGCGCTGCTTGGCGATGATTACTTCTGCCAGGCCTTGGTTCTCCGCAGTAGGATTGTAATATTCTTCGCGCAGGATCAAAACTACGACATCGGCATCCTGCTCTATTGCCCCGGATTCCCTTAAATCCGAAAGCTGCGGCCGGTGGTCGGTGCGCGACTCTACGGCGCGGGATAGCTGGCTGATAGCCACTATCGGCACGCTCAGCTCTCTGGCCAAAGCTTTTATAGAACGCGAAATCTCGGAAATCTCCTGCTGTCTGTTCTCTATATTGCTTGAGCCGCGCATCAACTGCATATAATCCAAAATAATTAATTTGATATCCTGATGCGCCTTGAGCCGGCGGGCCTTGGCGCGCAGCTCCATTACCGAAATCGCCGGAGTATCGTCTATAAATATCGGCGCTTCGGAGAGCTTTCCTGCGGCAGCGGTTAAGCGCGGCCAATCAGACGCAGCAAGGTATCCGGTCCTGACTTTATGCGCGTCTACCTTAGCGTGCGCGCAAAGCATTCTCTGGACTAATTGTTCTTTAGACATTTCCAAGCTAAAAATCGCTACCGGGATCTTTTCTATTGCGCCGACATATTCGGCAATCCCTAAAGCAAAAGCGCTCTTGCCCATTGAAGGCCTTCCGGCGATAACAATCAGGTCCGATGCCTGCAGGCCGGCAGTCTTAATATCAAAATCAATATATCCGGTAGGGACTCCGGTGACGTGGGCTTTCTTCTGGTAAAGATTATCTATTGTTTCAATACTATCCTGAATGATTTCCTTAAGATGTATGTAAGAGCCTCCGTGGGCCTTCCTGTCGCTGACCTCAAAGATAAACTTCTCCGCGCTATCGACGACTTCGCTTACATTCCCGTCACTATCGTAACAAAGCGAAACTATCTTCGTAGCGTTATTTATCAGGGTCCTTAAAATGCTTTTTTCTTTAACTATAGAAACATAGTGGCTGATATTGGCCGAGGTAGGGACGGAATTGGCCAAAGAGGCAAGATAGCTTACTCCGCCTATTGAATCAAGCAAGCCTCCTCTTTTCAGGGTATCAGTTAAGGTGATCAGGTCAACCGCTTTATTGGCGGCGTAGAGCTCGGATATGGCTTGGAATATCTTCTGGTGGCTATCTCTGTATAAAAAATGCTTATCCTTGATTTCCACCCCGGTGGCAATAGCCTCTTCATCCAGCAGCATTGAGCCTAAAACCGCCATTTCCGCTTCCAAGTTCTGCGGAGGGACTTTATCTAAGATTTTATTTTCCATATGTTAATAGGGGCAACGGCCGTTTTTTAGTTCAATAGGCACAGGAAGAATGGCCGCTGCCCCTATTTATCCTATTTCTTTACGATCCAGATTTTTACTTTTACCTGGATTTCCGGATGCAACCTTACATCAACCTCATAAATTCCGAGCGTTTTAATGGGTTCAGCCAAGGCTATAAGGTTCTTTTCCACTTCTAGGCCTTCTTCTTTAAGGGCATTACAGATATCCTGCGCCGAAACGCTTCCGTATAAGCTTGTTTCATCCTGAGCAATGGCCGATATCGTCAAAGACATTTTATCCAAACGTTCTTTTAAAACAAGGGCCTCTTGTTTTCGCTCTTCCAGGCCCCGGATTGCCTTCTGTTTCTCCTGTTCAAGCCTCTTTAAGTTTCCGGGCGTAACAGGTACGGCCAATTTCCCAGGCAAAAGATGGTTGCGGGCAAAACCGTCTTTGACTTTTACTACACTCCCTGCCCTGCCTATCTTATCCACATCCTTAATCAGTATTACTTCCATATTTGCTCCTTTAATGAACCAAGCATAGACGCACAAAGAAAGGCAGGAAAAATTTTACCTTTCTTTACCCTAATCTTCTAATTAACGCACATAAGGTAGAAGTGAAATGAATCTAGCCTTGGTAATTGCTTCGGCGATGACCCTTTGATGCTTGGCGCAATTTCCCGAAAGCCGGCTAGAGACTATCTTGCCCCTTTCGGTAATAAAGGCTTCCAGCCTTTTCATGTCTTTGTAATCTACCGCGTTTGCCTTATCTACGCACAAACGGCAAAACCTCTTCCTTCCGATGGAATGTAAAGAACGCTTCTTGTCTCCGGGCTTGCCCTTTGAGAATGGCTTACTCTTGGCCCCGCGGCCGCCGGTTTTCGTTTTAACTTTCATTTGCTTCTCCCTCGCTTTCCCCTAACCATGCTGATTCCGTGGATGGTTCGCTTGATAATTCCTCTGCGGGTTCTTGCGCCGGGCTGGCTCCTTGCGGTTTAGCCGGCCCTGAACCCATAAATTGCACGCGTTCTGCCCTGACTTCGATAACATTGCGCTTGGCTCCCGTATTATCTTCCCAAGAACGCGACTGCAGGCGCCCTTCGACAAAACACGGGCTCCCTTTATGTAAATACTGGTTACAGGTTTCAGCCTGCTTGTTCCAAACCACGGCGGTAATAAAACAAACCTCTTCTTTTAGTTCCTGATTCTTATCGCGGTACTTGCGGTTAACCGCCATACGAAGATTGGCAACTGCCGTCCCTTGAGGCGTATAACGCAACTCGGGGTCCTTGGTCAGATTCCCCATTAGTAAGACTTTGTTATAGCTAGCCATTGTGTCTCCTTTGTTAAACTAAGCGAGGGAAAACTAAAAAACCTCTATGCCTTACTTTCAAATATCATTCTAATTTAGTAATTAGCACCCTCAAAATACTCTCATTCAAATTATACGCGTTGCGGATATCCTTTATGGCAAGCGGCGCTATCGCAAAATTTGCGAGGTAATAAACGCCCTCTAAATATTTCTTGATCGGAAAGAATAACTTCCTCTTTTCAGCCCAAAGCCCGCCCTGCGATATAACCCCTCCGTGCTTGGTTATGGTTTCATCGATCTGCAGGAAAACATTTTTACGGTCTTCTTCTGATAAATCCGGTTTTACGATAATAAGCGCTTCATATTTATTCATTGCTTTAATTCCTCCTGTTAATTGCCTATGTTAGGTCCTATGCGCCAGAGCCGGGGCACCCCATAGGGCCTGAATTACTTATCATTTCTCCTGTTAAAGGCATTCATGCTCTTTTCCACGCCTTCGCTAACCCAACTTACGCAGCAGTCTGACGCTTTTTCTATTATTGCGGCAAGCCCGCTTATTTCTCTCCTATTGAAACGCGAAAGGACATAGTCCCTTGTCGTATCATCCTTCGGGCCGCAGCCCTTGCTGCCGGGCAACAGGCGCCAAGGGCTGCCTATACCTACACGCACCCTGCTGAATTCATTACTGCCTAAATGCTCGATTATCGACTGAATACCGCGATGGCCCGCGGATGAACCCTTTGAACACAGCCTTAACCTGCCAAATTCAAGGTCTAAATCATCGCAAACTACCAAAAGATCGCTTAAATCCTGGCCATACTTCTTCAGCAAAGGCCTGACCGCTTCTCCTGATAAATTCATGAATGTAAGCGGCAGGGCTAAAACCGTATCAACGCCCTTAACCTTAACCTTTCCGCTTAAAGCGCTGATCCCTTTTTCCTTCTTAAGAGCTAAATTCTTGGACTTTGCCAAATATTTTACGGCCTGGAAGCCGATATTATGCCTTGAGCCGCTATAAATAAAACCCGGATTCCCCAAGCCGACAATTAATTTCATCAAAAGATAATCGGAATTAAATCGCAATTACCAAATCCCGGCCCCGAATTAAGCTCCATCGATCCGCTTATCCCGCCTGAAAAATCATTCGCCATTAAGGGCTTGCGGATTGATTATTTTTTCTCTTCTTTGGCCGATTTGCCTTCTTCGGAAGCGCCTTCAGCGGGGACTTCCTTCTTTTCCTTAATTACTTCTGGCTCTTGCTTTGCCTGGCCCTCAACAGCTTCTTGCGCCACTTCTTCTTTCATCGGCGCAGCCACAGATAAAACAATCGCCCCGGGATCGTTCAGGATCTTTACGCCTTCAGCAACAACGATATCTTTAATATGGATAGACTCTCCCATCTTTAAATGCGACACGTCTATTTCAATATCTTTAGGTATGCTTGTAGGCAGGCACTCTACTTCAATCTCCCAAAGCATGTGCTCTAATGAACCGCCCTCCTGCTTAACGCCAAGGGGTTCGCCTTTGGAGACAACAGGAACGTTAACCTTAATCGCCTTGGTAAGGGATATCTGGTTAAAATCCACGTGGATTATTTCTTCACTGACAGGATCATGCTGGATTTCTTTGATTAAACAGGGGTGGACCTTTTGCTTCTTGTCATCTTTTATATTCAAGTTAATAATGACGCCTTCGATCCTATGGTGGTGGATCAATTGCACCAATTGCCTGTGCGAAAGCTTAAGAGACAAAGCATTTTTGCCGTCGGCATACATTACAGCCGGGACAAAACCCTTATCCCTTAAGTCCTTGACCTTGCCTCTTCCTGTCTCTTGCCTTGCTTCTGCGTCTAACAATAGTTCTTCCATGTTTTTACATCCTTTCAAAATGAATAACTGGCACATTCAAGTAAAACGTAAAAACAAAGCCTTAACTAAAAGTTTTAACTTTTTTATTCTTGGCTTTTACTTTTTACTCTCTGATTGCGGCTTTTCTTAGTCAAACAGCGAACTGACCGACTCTTCGTTGTGTATCCTTTTGATCGCCTCGCCCAAAAGATTTGCTACGCTTAAAACTTTAATTTTAGGATGAACCCTATTTCCATCCAAAGGGATGCTGTCGGTTATCACCAGCTCTTTTAAATTTACGCATTTGTCCAAACGCTCAATTGCCGGGCCCGACAAAACGCCGTGGGCGATTGCCGCGTATATATTTTTTGCGCCCGCCTTATTAAGCGCGTCAACCCCTTCAAACAAAGAACTGCCGGTAGCTACCAGATCATCAACGACTATAGTGTTTTTGCCCTCAACCTCTCCCAGGATATGCATAGCCTCGGTCTTTTCCGGAGATTCCCTGCGTTTGTCGATAATCGCTAAAGGCACGCCCAATCTCTTGGCATAAGCCCGGGCCATTTTTATGCTTCCTACGTCGGGTGAAACCACGACCAAATCTTTCATCCCCATCTGCTCAAAGTAATCTATAAAAACGCCTATGGAAAAAAGATGGTCCACCGGTATATCAAAAAACCCCTGGATCTGCCCGGCGTGCAAGTCCATGGTAAGGATGCGGCTTGCTCCCGCGGTAGTCAAAAGATTGGCTACCAATTTAGCCGTAATCGGGACGCGCGGCTGGTCTTTCCTGTCCTGCCGGGCATAACCAAAATAAGGCATAACCGCGGTTATGCGCTGGGCGCTGGATCTCCTCATCGCATCCATCATAATCAATAATTCCATCAGATTCTCATTTGTCGGCGGGCAAGTCGGCTGGACCACGAAGACGTCCTTACCGCGGATATTTTCATTTATCTTTACGCGAATCTCGCCTTCGCTAAACTTTGCCACCAGCGCCTCCGATAGCTTAACCTTAAGGTATTTACATATATCCCTGGCTAATCCGGGATGCGCGTTGCCGCTGAATATTGCTAGTTTATCCATTGCCCCGCTCCTTCATCGCTTAAGTAAAATAGTGCTGCCGAAAATAAAACTACCGGGAAACGCTTTTCAGCCCCTGGGCCACGATTACTTCTTTAGTTTCAATATTCTCGCCGGGACACCCGCGGCTTTCCGGCCATCGGGAACATTATTTATTATTACCGAACCGGCTCCGGTCATAGCGCCTTTGCCTACCTTTACCGGAGCAACAAGAATGGTGTCTGAACCAATAAGAGCCTTATCTTTTATAACTGTGCGGTGTTTAAAGCGGCCGTCAAAGTTGGCGGTAACGGTTCCGGCGCCGATATTTGCTCCCACGCCAACGGAGGTATCCCCGATATAAGAAAAATGTTTGGCAAAAACTTTCGCGCCGATTTTACTGCGGATAACCTCGATAAAATTACCTAAAGTTACATCATCCGAAACTCTTGTCCCTTCCCTTAAATGGGCAAAGGGGCCGATAAAACAACGTGACCCAATTTTAACACCTGTTTCAATAACTGTAAAGGGATAAATCACGGTATCCAACCCTATTTTTGTCCCGTAACTTATAAACGTTGAACCCGGGTCAATTATGGTAACCCCTCCGGAAGAAAACTCTTCGTTAAGGCGCCCTTGCATTATTGAATTGGCTTTGGCTAATTCTACCCGGGAATTAATCCCCAGGGCCTCCTGCGCGTCGCCAATCTTGACTTCTTCAATCAATCCGTTCTCTTTATAAAGTATGTTTATCGTATCGGTAAGATAATACTCTTTTTTCCGGTTATTGGGCCGGACCTTCTTTAACGCGCTTTCCAGGCTCTCCCTGTTAAAGCAGATTATCCCCGTATTCGTCTCTTTGATCTCCTTCTCAAAATCATCCGCGTCTTTTTCTTCGACTATCGCCCTAACGCTGGAGTATTTATCGCGCAGGACCCTGCCATAGCCTTTGGGCTTATCCATCTGCGCGGTTAACAAAGTCGCGTCGGGATTATTCTCAATGTGGTATTTTAAGAGTTTCTCGACGCTCTCCTTTTTTAATAAAGGCGTGTCCCCGTAAAGGACCAAAACTGTCCCCTTAAACCCTTTTAATCTCGGTAAAGCCTCTTTAACCGCCTCAGCCGTGCCGATAAGCTTCTTTTGCACAACAGTTTGAATGTTTTTAGGAAGGATTCGCGAAATCAACTCATGTTTATGCCCTAAAACAACTACCGTCTTTTTGGGTTTTAAGGAACGGGCTAAATCCAAAACATAAGCAAGCATGTTACGCCCGCATATTTTATGCATGACCTTAGGGATGCCGGATTTCATCCGCTCTCCCTTACCGGCCGCCAAAATTATCACCGCAATATTTTTATTCATATGCTTTAATAGTTGCCCGGCAAGGATTCGAACCTTGACAGTCAGACCCAAATTCTGATGTGCTACCATTACACTACCGGGCAATTAAGGTTCGATTCCCGCTTTGGGGCAAAAATATACGCAGGAAATAATCAAAAACAGGTTTTTAGGGCGTAGGATGCATCGCGACAAACGGCTTGCCTGCCCGAAGACAAGCCAAACGCCTAATCATAAACCCTTAAGGCGTTACTTTTGCCTTCTCCTGCCCGTAGGCCTCTAAAATCCTCTTTTGCAGGTATTCCCTAAAGGCTTGAGTTATAGGATGAGCAATGTCCTTATGTTCCAGCTGGACGCTTGAGCTATCCTCCATGCGCTCTGTCGAAGTAAAACCCTGCGGCAGGCTAGAGGCACATTGATTACAGTATTTGCTGCGCGATTCATTCTTATAGTTGCATTTGGGACAGGGCTGCTTGACTTTACGGCTAGGCATAGCGATAAACAATCCGCTGGTGCCTTCAATTACCTTTATGTTCCTGACCACAAAAACATTGTCAAAAGTTACCGTCGCGTACGCCTTCAGCTTCTTATCGGGTGAATCTTTCAGAGCGACTTTAGCTTCGGTTATCTCCATTGCCCCCTCCCGGTTAGAGAACCTCAGGCTAAGCGGTTCTCACCGCAAAGGCTTGCCAAGGCTTTTTTTCTCTCTTGATTCTTTTTACCAATGCCGCCGCTTTTTCTCCCGAAGGGACAACCGCAAATACTGCCGGCCCGCTTCCGGACATAAGAACATTATTTAATCCGGATGCCGCCAACGCTTCTTTTACGCGCCTCACTTCAGGATATAGCTTAAGAGTGACCTGCTCTAAGCTGTTATATAAGAAACCGGGTTTAGAAATAGAGAACTTTCTAACCAATTCGGAAGATGATATTTTAACATTTGAAACTGGATTTGTCAATCCCTGCGCCGATTGTTTTCCTAAAGCCCCGTTGCCCGTTGGCGCAAGAACAAACCCCGAAAGCCTGTCAAAATATTCATATATTACCGGGGTAGAAACGTGTATTCCAGGCACAACCAGAAGATGCCAAAGGGTTAGTTTAGCCGGCCTGTTTAAAACGCGGATTTTTTCTCCGCGCCCCCTTCCCCGGGCAAAAGGCGCATCATAAACAAAAAAAGATACGTCACTGCCTATCCGAGAAGCAAGTTTTGCAAGTTTTGCCCTGGTAAGATTCAATTTCCAAAGCCTGTTCAAAGCGATCAATACGCTTGCGGCATTGCTTGAGCCTCCGCCAAGCCCGGCGCCCACGGGGATATGCTTAAATATTCCAATATCCAGGCCTTTTTCTATCCCGAATGTATCCCGTAATAATTTAGCCGCTTTAAAACAAAGATTGGATTCCCCCAACGGCACCCCGGGATGGTCACAGGTTATTTTTATTAAATTGTCGGGCCTGTTCTTTATTATCATTTTGTCACAAAGGCTTATTCTTTCAAAGAGTGTGTCGATATTATGGTAGTTATCGGGACGCTTATTGAGTACCTTAAGAAATAGGTTTATTTTGGCAAATGAGTGAATGACCAATTTACTCCGCTGGAAGTAAGCCGCCAAAGGCGCCTGCCGCAGTTTTAGCGCGGGCTTGTTTTGACCCGTTAGAATTAAGGCGTAAAAACAACTACTGCGCTTTTGGCACGGGCTTCTAACGGGGCTTACTTACATTTAGCAAGACAAGCTAACGCTGCTTTTTCGATATCGAAGCTGGTTAAGTTATATTCTTTTAATAACTGGGATGGTTCGCCGGATTGGCCGAACCTGTTCCTTATGCCTATACGCATTATTATGGCAGGATTATTCTCCGCTACTATTTCATCGATACTGGAAGCCAGGCCTCCGATGATATTATGCTCTTCGCAGACGATTATTCCGCGAGTTTCCTGCGCGGCTTTCAGTATTAGTTGCGTATCCAGCGGCCTTAAACTATGCACATTAATCAGGCGCGCCCTCACCCCCTGCTTAGCTAAGTTACCGACGGCAACAAGGGCTTCGGCAACCATAATCCCGCAGGCGGCTATTGTAATATCATCGCCCTCTGTTAATACCTGGGCCTTACCTAACTCAAACTTTCCTTTATGTTCCAGGGTCGGAACTTTTGGCCTGCCTAATCTTATGTAAAACGGGCCATTGGCGGAAAGCGCGGAATTAATAGCCTCGGCTGTTTGAGGGCCATCGCAAGGCACCACAATATTCATATTCGGGATTACCCGCATAAGGGCGATATCTTCCAAAGCCTGGTGGCTGGCGCCATCCGGGCCGACAGAAACCCCGGCGTGGGTAGCGACAATCTTAACATTAAGGTTACTGTAACAGATAGAGTTGCGCACCTGGTCCCAGGCGCGGCCGGAAGCGAATATCGCGAAAGTCGAGACAAAAACAGTTTTACCACAGGAAGCAAGGCCTGCTGCCGCAGCCATCATATTTTGCTCGGCAACCCCAAAATTAAAGAACCTGTCGGGAAATTCTTTGGCAAAAAGGCCGGTGCGCGTGGAACTGGACAAATCCGCGTCCAAAACAACAATATCTTTATTTGTTTTGCCTAGTTCGACTAAAGTCTTGCCGTAAACATCGCGTTGATAAAGTTGTTCAGCCATTTTTTAAGCTAATTCTTTCAGCGCCCTCTCGGTTTCCTCTTTTGTGGGAGCGCGGCCATGAAATTCTACCGCGTTCTCCATAAAAGACACGCCTTTGCCTTTTACCGTCCGGGCGATAATAATCACCGGTTTATCCTTGACCGTCCTTGCTTGGTCGTAAGCATCAAGGATATGCCGCATATTATGCCCGTCTATTCCGATAGTATGCCAACCAAAAGCCTTCCATTTGTCGGCTATCGGCTCCAGGTTCATTACATCTTTGGTTGCTCCGTCAATCTGAAATCCGTTATAATCCAGAATCGCGCAGATATTGCTACACTTATAATGGCTGCAAGCCATAGCCGCTTCCCAGATATTGCCTTCCTGGGTTTCTCCGTCACCAATAAGGACATAGACGCGATAACCTTTTTTATCGACCTTAGCGGCAAGGCTCATGCCTAAGGCAACCGATAGGCCTTGGCCAAGCGAGCCCGAAGAAACTTCCACCCCCGGAGTGCGCCTGTCCGGATGCCCTTGCAGCAAAGAACCGAGTTCGCGTAAAGTCATAAGGGCTTCTTTAGGGAAATAACCTGACTCTGCCAAGACCGCATACCAAAGAGGGCAACAATGCCCTTTGGACATGTGGAACCTGTCGCGATCAGGCCACTTGGGATTTTTCGGGTCGTGTGTTTTAAGGTTGAAAAGAATAAAGCGGTGATTAAATCGGTTGCGGAAAGGCTTCCCCCGGGATGCCCTGAACCTGCCTTGCCAATCATCTGGACAATCAGGCGCCTGATGAGCTTTGCCTTTGTTTCTAATTCGTTAATTTGGTTTTGCGTTACCGGCATTTTTATCTAATGCTTCTATCTTTTTCCTGATCTTCTCTTGTTTTGAATCCAACTCCAATGATTTCTTCCAATTTAGTTTTGCCTTACCGGCTTCATTAAGCTTAAAATAGGTATCCCCCAAATGGCCGTATATAGCCGGATCTTCCATTAAAGAAGCCGCTTTTTCCAAAAGCTCTGCCGCTTTCCTGAATTTGCCTTTTTTGTAATAAACCCAGCCAAGGCTATCAATATAAGCGCCGTTACCCGGCTCTAATTTTACCGCTTTTCTAATCAGCTTCTCGGCCTTATTTAAATCCTTGCCCCACTCAACATATTCATACCCCAGATAATTCAAGGCCTCGGAGTAATCAGGGTTTAGCTCAAGGGCTTGCTTTAATTCAGCCTCGCAAAGCCAGTAGTCTTTTAACTCCGCGTAAACCGTTCCCAAATAGAAATGGGCCTTGGGGTCATCGGGAGAAAGAACGCTGATAATCCGGTAGACCCCAAGAGCTTCTTTTAGCTTATTCTGCTTCAGGTATAAAGCTCCGAGGGCTTGGTATAACCCTACATCATTCGGATTAAGCTTAGAGGCATTCTTAAGCGCGGACTCATACTCGTTTTGCGCCTGCTCTTTTTTATCTTGAATTGAATAGAGAGCGGCTAATATCGCGTGCGGCTCTACTGCTTCGGGATCTAAACTTATAACGCGCTTTAATTCCTGCGCGGCTTTAGTTAAATCTTTTTTCCTGATGAATCCGGCTGCCAAGCTAAGGCGTATTGCCGTTATCTCGTCATCTGCTGATAACGCTTTTTTGTACTCGCCTATAGCCCTGTCCACATCGCCTAGATCATCATAGAATACTCCCATGATGAAATGGCTTAAGCTAGGGGCGTTTAGCTTATCTGAAGCAAAACCAATACTTCTTGTGGCGGCCAGGATTAATCCGGCCGCCACAAGAATCCGGGCATATTTTTTAAACACGGCCGTTTATCCCCAGGCCCTCTTCTTCAAATGACGCAGGCGCCGACGCAACTTCTTCCTTTTATGCGTCTTAATCTTTTGTCTTTTGCGTTTTTTTCCGCAAGGCATGCTTTCTCGCTCCTTTTCAAAACAGGCACAGCTAAAAGAAAAGGTAAGGAAAGAATTTCCATACCTTCGCTTAGCGCCTGCCTAGTTCATTAGTATATCACTTTATTCAAAGGATACTCGATGATCCCTTGAGCTCCGGCATTCTTTAACGCCGGGATCAACACCCGGACCACCCTCTCATCTATAATTGTCTCGATAGCAAACCATCCGTCGTTGGATAAACCCGAAATAGTCGGTTTCTTCAAGGCCGGTAATTTACTTAAAACCTTCTTGAGGTCTTCTTTTCTCACGTTCATCTTAAGCCCGACTTTTTCTTCCGCAGCAATCGCTCCTTTTAGAAGAAGGGCTATCTGCTCCATCTTCTCCTTCTTCCATTTATCCGCGCAGGATTTCTTATTGGCGATAAGCTGGGTGGTTGATTCGCAAAGAGTGGCAATCTCAACCAGCTTATTGGCCCTTAAGGATGAACCGGTTTCGGTAAGCTCAACAATGGCATCTACCAATCCGGCGCTCACCTTAACTTCGGTAGCGCCCCAGGAAAACTCCACTTCTACGTTAACTTTATTTCTACGGAAATAATCTTTAGTGACATTAACCAATTCTGTGGCGACGCGCCTGCCTTGCAGTTGTTTTACGGTTTTAATCCCCGAATCCATAGGCACAGCCAAAACCCACCTCACCTTGTTTAAGCTTTGTTTGGCATAAGCCAAATCCGTAATCCTGACGACACTGGAAGCATTCTCCAATATCCAGTCGTTACCGGTTATGCCGCAATCGAGCGCGCCGTCCTGGACATAACGGGACATCTCCTGGGCGCGGAGCAATACCGGCTTAATCTCGGCATCATTTATCGACGGAAAGTATGAGCGCTCGTTAGGCAGGTTTACGCTAAAACCGGCCTTGCGCAGCATCTTAAAGGTAGACTCCTGAAGGCTGCCCTTGGGTAACCCTAATTTTAATACTTTATTTTTTTCCATTAATTATCCTTTTCGCTTCAAACTCGCATCCGGAAGGAAATAACTTTATCGCCCGCTTTAACCCGCCTGCGGGCACCTGCCTCCTTGTTTCTTACGGCTTTAGCCGCTTTTTCCGGCATGGTCATTTATTATAACGGCTCAGCCCGTCTTTGTAAAGAAAAAACTATCCGCTTGCCTTAACAAGATTAAAATGCCCAATTTCCGCGTGAAAAGTAGAAACGTCCCCCTTTTCGCAAAACCATTCTCTTGCGCGGTTGCTGGGATAATTTATGATTGCAATGTAGCTAGTTTCGATTATAATGGATAATAAAATAAAGGCCTGCCAGCCGGCAGGCAGGGAGAACACATGCTTAAAGTATTACGCCACAAGAAGACAGCGAAAAAGATATGGATAGGTTTAGCCCTGATCATCATTCCTGCTTTTACGATGTGGGGTTTTGGCGGGGCCTTTGGCAAAAGAGAAGATAAGCCTCTGGGCAAAATATTCGGCCGCAAGGTTACCGATTTGGAATTCAAGGATTCTATCAGCGCGGTAACGACTGCCGCGATAATGAGATTCGGCGATAAATTCCCTGAAGTACAAAAATACTTAAACCTTGACTCCCAGGCCTGGGACAGGTTGATCCTGCTGGAAGAAGCCAAAAGGCGCCAAATCAAAGTAAGCGACAAAGAAGTAATAGATTTGATTGAAAGTTACCCGTTCTTCCAATACAAAGGAAGCTTTGACAATAAAACTTACAACCAAACCCTCCAGTATGTTTTTCGCCTGCAACCGCGCGCCTTTGAGGAACAGACCCGTCAAAGCCTGGTGCTCAATAAGCTTTATAAACAGGTTACCGGCGGCTTAAGGGCCAGTGATAAAGAAATCGCGCTTGCCTTCGATAAGGCAAACCAGGAAATAAGCATTTACTATATCGCCAGCCTTATTGCCGACTTTACCAAAAAGATTATACCGGAAGAAAATAAACTTAAGGAGTATTTTGAAAGAAACCGGGCGGATTTTAAAGAGCCGGCTTCCTTTAACATTGAATACTTTAGCCTCCCTTCAGCCGAAAAGGCTAAAGTGGCCTGTGGATTACTTGACGGAAATAAGCCTATGGAAAAAGTCGCCGAGAGTATGCATTTAGGCCTTAAACAAACCGGGTTCTTCAAAGAAGGCGCTCCTGCCCCCGGGATTGAATGGCTCGCCTCAAGCCCGGAAACACTTTCAAAGCTTGAACGAATGAAACACAGCCCTCCTATTCAAGTAGGAGGCGCTTATTACATCCTGCGCATTAAAGGCAGAAAAAATGCTTATATACCTGAATTTAAATCGATAATCCAAAAGGTCAGGGAGATAATTGTAAATACTGAGGCGTGGAAATTAGCGGAGCAAAAAATCAACCGGTGCGCGCAGGAACTTAAAAGCCGGGATTTTAACCAGGCAGCCAAAGAATGCGGTTTAAAGGCGAAACAAACCCCTCCCTTTAAATTCGGGGCTCAAATTCCGGAATTAGGCTCTTCGGATATTTTCTGGGAGAACGCCAAATCTTTAAAGCAGGGGCAAGACAGCCACATTATCAAGCTTGCTTCTGGTTTTTACATAATCAAGGCCAAATCCTTCTCGGCTAGAAACGAAACGGAATACGAAAAAGAAAAGGCCCGGTACAGCCAGAAAATTCTCGAGCAAAAACAGGAAGATACGTTCAATCAATTCCTGGAAGAACTAAAGAATAAAGCGCTACAATAAAAAGAGCGGCCCTGTTTTTGGAATTAAATTCCAGAAAAACAGGGCCGCTCTTTAGTTTTTAAGCCTAGCTTACCTTAATACAATTCACCGGGCAGCTATCCACTACTTCCTGCAAATTACAGCTTGTGCAATTCTCGCTCTTTATATGAGCCACCCCGTCACCCTGCAACTCAAAAACCTCCGGGCATGTCTGTTCGCATAACCCGCAGCCTACGCAAGTAGAAGCATCAACGCTAACTTTAGGCATAGCTCTCCTCCTCTTACCTTTCCAGCAAATTCTCGAAAATCTCTTCGTGGTCTACTTCTTCCGCTAATATATGAGTAACCAATTGATACGTAACGTTATCTTTGCCCAATGTTTTCTTGGCAATTTTATTATAAACTTCAATCGCCCCTGCTTCCGCTTCGGTAACGATACGGATAATCCTGTTAATATCCGCTGTGTTCTTCGGAGGCATAAGGTAAGCGGAATTGGCATTCTTCTCTAAATCCATGGGATTGGCCGTAGGCATATCTCCCAGCTTGATAATCAAATCCGCTACTTCCGTGGCGTGCTCTAATTCATCCTTAGCGAGCTTTTCCAGCATCTCCTTCATGTCTTCGTAAGCCTTGCCGGAAACAATCTGCGCCATATACCAATAAAGATAATAAGCTAACCATTCGTCGCAATAAGCCTTGTTCAAGTCTTTAACCAGGTCCTTTAAGCTTAATTCTACAATAGCTCTTGCCTGTTTTCCCATTTCTCAACCTCCTTAAATGAGCGCATAGCTTACGAACATGCGAGCGTAAGCAAGTCATTGCGCGAATTGATCCCGGGCATCCCGCTTCCTATCAGGACGCTAAGGCTCTTCTATTTACACTAAACTGGGGCTTCACTTATATTCAAACCGTATTTCTTTATATTATTATCCGCTATCTCTTGGATTTTTTTAACCTCTTCCGGCTTGTTAAGCAAATGCTTAAACCTGCCCTGCAGTTTTAAATATTCTTCAACCGGTTTTGGGGTAATCTGCCTGCGGCCGCTTAATACGCCATTTTCATATTCTATCAACGGATACAGCCCTGTTTCAACGGCAAGCTTTGCGACTTGTATAGTCAAGTTTGTTTCATGCCTCCAGCCTAACGGGCAAGGCACATGCACTTGAATATATTTCGGCCCCTTTATTGATAAAGCCTTTTTTACTTTTCTCTGCAGGTCTTGGCCAAAACCGCTGGAAGCTACGCTGACATAAGGGATGCCGTGGGCATTGGCAATCTCAGGCATAGGTTTTTTCGGCCGCAGGTTTCCGTTAGAAACGGCTCCCTGCGGGCTAGTCGTAGTATTAGTGTCAAAGGGCGTGAGCCCGCTTCTTTGCACTCCGGTATTCATATACGCTTCATTATCGTAGCATACATATAAAATATTATGCCCGCGTTCAAGCATCCCGGAGAGCGCCTGTAAGCCTATATCCGCGCTGCTTCCGTCTCCGCCCTGGGCAATTACATTTATATTATCGGCTTTACCCAAATATTTAACCGCAGATTCCACGCCCGAAGCAACCGCTGCCGCGTTCTCAAAAAGAGAGTGTATAAAAGGGGTCCCCCAGGAAGATTCCGGATACTTGGTTGAAAAAACCTCGAGGCAACCGGTATTGTTTACAATAATAGTATTGGGGCCGGCCGCATCCAACACAAGCCGCGCCGCCATAGATTGGCCGCAACCCGCGCAAGCAGTATGCCCCGACGCAAATAACGTCTTACTCATCCTTCTATTCCCTCCGGCCGCCTCAGCGTTCCTTGAGCCATGAAACGGCTAATCATAGTTATCCTTTAAAAGCTCCGGCTTCAAATCTATAAATTCCGCCTGCTTATCCTTGCCATTCATCCGGCGGAATATTTCTTTAATGGAATCTTTGGTAATGTCGCGCCCGCCCAGGCCTACCACAAAACTACTGATATTCTTGGGTTTCTTAAGTTTACCAAAGAATACCGCCTTTATCTCCGCGGATAACGGGGCAAAAGAACCTAAAGATAACGCGCGGTCAATAACCGCTAACTTAGGAATACTCTTTAAAGCATCATAGATGGCGTCAATTGGAAACGGCCTCAAAGATGTGATTTTAAGTAACCCGGCTTTCTTGCCCTTGGCCCTTAATTCATCGATAACCTCTTTAATCGTTCCGCAGACTGAACCCATGGCCACGATTACTTTCTCGGCGTCTTTTAAATGATACCCTTCGATTAAACCATTGTAAGCCCTGCCAAATACTTTAGCAAACTCTGCGGACAACTCTGGAATTAACTCCAGGGCTTCCTCGTGCGTTTTATTAAGGGCGTATCTGGCCTCCATATAATATTCCGGGTCGACCAACGGGCCTAAGGTCAAGGGATTCTCGATATCTAATTTATAAGGAGGATTATAAGGAGGAAGGAATTTATTTACTTGTTCCTGCGAAGGCATATCTACGGTCTCCAGGCCGTGAGTAAGGATAAAACCATCCATACAAACCATTACCGGAAGCATTATAGATTTATCTTCGCCTAATTTGTAAGCGATCAGATGCAAATCCACCGCTTCCTGTATATCTTCGGCGTGGAATTGAATCCAGCCTGAATCGCGCAATGAAACTGCGTCCTGATGGTCATTCCAGATATTTATCGGGGCTGAAATAGCGCGAGCCGCGGTAGTCATAATTACAGGTAAACGCATACCGGCAATATTATAAAGGACTTCCGCCATATAAAAAAGCCCCTGGGAACTGGTAGCGGTGTAGGCGCGTACGCCTGTTGCCACCGCGCCTAAGACTACGGAAGCGGCGGAATGCTCGCTTTCAACATTGACAAACTGGGCAGGCAAGCGGCCATCAGCGACTATCTGGGCCAATTCTTCCACTATATGCGTTTGAGGAGTAATCGGATAAGCGGAGATTACTCCGGGATTACAAAGCCTGACAACTTCGGCTACTGCCATCGAGCCTTCTAGCAATTCCTTCATTGGGCTCCTTCTTCTCTAACCATTTCAATATCCTTCTTGGGGCAAATTGCCGCGCAATTCCCGCAGCCTTTACAATAATTAAGATCAACATCATAAGTATTCTTGCCTTGCCCGCTGATACAGGCTTCCGGACAGGCCACCACGCACATATTACAGGCGATACAATTCTTCTGTAAGAATTTTGGACGCGATTCCGTGCGCCAAGGCCCGGTTTTATTGCTCTTGCTTGAACCCGGTTGGCAAATCAATGGACCAAACATAACTTACCCCTTAATTTTGTTCTTTACTAAATCAAAGCCTTTCTGAGCTGCCTTGATATTGCCTTCCTGAAGCTTAGCGTTAAATCTATGTTTAATAGCCGCTATCAAATCATCCAGGTCCAATTCTCCGGTAGCCGCGCAAAAGGCGCCTAAAAGGGCGGTATTGCCCAACGGCCTCCCTATATACTCTAAAGCAATCTCACTTGCCGGAATCACAAAAACCTTCTGCTTAGGCTTAACCTTAGGGGCCTGGACCTGCTCTTGCTTGCCATTAATAATGGCTACGCCATCTTCCTTAAGCCCGGAGAAACAGTTGTAGCCGCGCATAAGGGTGTGGTCGGCGATAATAACATAATCCGGCTCATATATCTGGCTGCGTAAACGCACAGGCTTAGAATCAACGCGAACAAACGCGTTCATCGGGGCGCCCATACGGGCAGCTCCGAAACTCGGAAAAGCGTAAGGAGAAAGACCTTTCAAGAAGTAAGCGTAACCTAATAATGACGCGGTAGTGATTGCGCCCTGCCCTGCGCGAGCGTGTATGCGTATTTCTTTCATCCTGTTAAAAGCTCCTCAAATACCTCGTTAAAACTGTGCTTAACGGGATTCATCTATTTTCTAAGCCAAGCCGCCGCTATAACCCCGCTAGGAATATCGCTCCCTCTAGATACCTGTAATTTATAACGGGTAAAAACGTTTAAATATAATATAATTAAACGCGTATTTTGTCAAATAGTTTATTTTTACGCCCTGTTTTAAATACCCCTTTTTTTCGCTATTAACGATTTATAAGGAACCGGCAGAATTTACGGTATTTTCATTTTTACAGGTTTTTTCCGATGCAAAAAGAGGTTTCCGAAAGAAGCTGCAGAACCCGCTCCGCCATGGCAGGATCAAACGTACCTAAGCCGCAACTGGGAGAAATCATAAGGCTATTCAATAACAGCTTCTCTTCTAGGCCTTTCCTTACCAGGTTATCAATGCCCTGCTTAAGCTTAGCAACCAAGGCTTGCGCGTTTTCTCCCCCTTTAAACTCCTGCGTAGGCACAATGCCCCAGCAAATGACCCCTCCTCTTTTTAAGAAGCCTTTAAGGTTTTCGGCGTAGAGGATGAATTTATCCTGAAAACTAAAAGCGTCAAAATTAATAAGTTCGATACAGGGGGTATCCGTAAATATAGACCAGTCGGTATTGCCGCAGCAATGCACGCCCAGCAAAATACCCTCGGCCTGTAGGCCTTCGGCAAACTCCGCCAAGCCACTTACTACGTCTTCCCTGTTTACGGGGGTATAAGCTGAACCAAAAGCCCCCAGGTACGGCTCGTCGATAAAAGCAATTATCGGCTTATCAAACTTCCTGAATAATGCAATCTGCCAACGTAACTTCATATTCAGGGCTTTTATGATAGCCTGCATAAACACCCGGTCATGCAAAAGCATAGCGCCGTTTTCATCACTTACGCTGGCTAAAAAGGTAAACGGCCCGGTAACCTGAATTTTAATAAAATCGACTTTGCTCAAATCCGAGTTAGCAAGCTTTTCATAAAACTTATGTAAACCTAAGGCAAAACTCTCGCTGATCCTAAAATAATCCAGGTCTTCGGAAATTACCTTTTCGTAAAAAATCTCTAACTCTTTTTCTCTATTCTTGCCGTCATAGACGACGCTTGCGCCCTTGATCCTAAGGCAAGGGAGGTTTTCGCTAAATTGCGCAATCATCCCCTCCCGAAAGTCCCTTTTAGGCAACTGCGGCCAAAAAGGGGCGTTGGGCGTATATTTAAAGACTAAATCCAAAGCGCGCTGCGCCTCGGTAAACGGAAGGCTGCCTGCCCCCGTAGCTAATCCTTTTACTATTCGCATATCTTCTCTGTTTTTAATGTCCCGCTTGAAGCGATCTCAACGATTTCCTCAACCTTTACCTTAAACATAACGAACCTCTCTGACAAACTCAACTCAAACCCTTCGTGCGGCTTACCCTTAGTAACCCCCTCGATTATTCTCCGGGTAGATAATTCCAACTCTTTTTGCAGCAAATCCCTGACCAGGGCATCATATTCCTGGCCTTTCTTGATAAGCTCAACCGGGCCATTTAGTTGATAACCCATTAAAGTATCATTATCCATAAAGGAAATAGAAATCCTGGGATTGACCGCGAGGTTCCGGGATGTCCTGCCGACGCTATAATCCACCAAATAAACAAAATTGCTATCTACCTTAAGGACAAACTTCGGAGCGGCATTAGGCCTGCCCTCAAGGTCGCAGGTGGCTACGCTGACAAATTCACGGTTTTTTAGAAGCTCGAAGGCTTTCTTGTTCATAATTTAGGTCAGGCCGGGTAAATTCAGGCCGGATACGCTGCGCATTTTCTCGGCAGCCAAGTCATGCGAACGCTTGATTGCCCTATTATATGCATCTTTGGCTGCTTTCTCAAGAACGGCCTTGTCCGTAACTTTTAAATCGGCCTGTATGCTTACCTCTTTGACTTCTTGAGCGCCATTCATGGTAATCTTAACCAAACCGCAGGAACTTAGAATATCAAAACTAGAGCCTTCCAACTGCCGCTTGACATCCTGCATCTTTTTTTGCATATCCATTAATTGCTTCATTTTATCAAACATTTTTCTCTCCTCAAAACTATTTTGCCGCCAATGCTTTTACCGCCTCCTTAGGGAAGCGATTTGCCGTAGAAACTATTTCCCCGGATTTATTTACCATAAAGTAAGTCGGCACGCCCATAATATCGTAAGCTTGAGCGACAAAACCCTCTGTATCCAGAAGCACTTCCAGGCTAAGGTTACGGGCCTGAAGATAATTACCTACTTTATACTTGGGTTCCCCTGCGTTGATAGCCAAGACCTCGATAGAATCTTTGGCTAACTCAACGTATTCCCGGTTCAGTAACCTTAGCTCTTCCCTGCAATACGGGCACCAAGTTGTCCAAAAAAACAAGATAACCGCCTTCTTATCCTTGTAATCGCTTAAAGAGACTGTCCTTCCATTTAGATCCTTCAACTGAAATCCCGGGGCTGCCTTAAGGCCGGCCGCATTATCCTGCGCGGCGTAAGAAACAAACCCGAAAGAAAGGAAAAATAAGAGCATGGATATCCTCAAACAATTTCTCAATTATAACCCCCTTGTCCCTTGATAAATCAAATACAACCCTAAAGCCATGACTATAATAGAAGCGGCCCTCTTAAAATAAATCATCCATTTTCCTGATTTAGGCAGGCTGACCAATACGCCGCTGAATGTCCCAGCCAGAATCAAGATCAAACCCATGCCATAGGCAAAGGCCATAAGCAGGCTCATCCCGAAAAGAATATTTTTCCTGGTAGACACGTAAGCAAGAATCGTTCCCAAGGCCGGTGTCAGGCACGGAGAAGCGATTAATCCGGTAGACGCCCCTAATACAAAAGTTGAGAAATAGCCTTTCTTCCCGGTATCGGCTTTAGGGGCCTGCCAGGATAAATTGAATAAATCCAGGAGCATGCTTATCCCGAATAAAAGAACAACTGCGCCTACGGCTATCAGGGTTAATGGATTGGTGCTTATCGACCCGAAGATTTTACCGCTTAAGGAAGCAACCAAGCCTAATATAGAATAAGTAACGGCTAAGCCTGTAACAAATACCAGGCTTAAGAAAAAACCCTTTGCCTTGGAATTGCCGCTTTTAGAACTTATGTAGAAAACGGTGACCGGGATTAAAGGATAAACGCAAGGAGTGAAACTGACAAGCACTCCTCCTGTAAAAGCAAAAATATAATCCAGCGGGCTACCGGATAGAGTCATTTATCCAACTTAAATATGGCTTAAAACCGCTTACTATGGGCATGGCTATTATCTCCGGGACATCATAACTATGGCTGGCCTTGACTAGCTTGGCGATCTTATTGAATTTTTCTTTTCTGGACTTTACGATAAGAAGCGTTTCTTCTACCTGATTAAGCTTGCCCTGCCATAAAAAAAATGATTTTATGCCGCTGACGATATTAACGCAAGCTGCCAGTTTGTTCTTAATAAGCGATTTAGCGATTTTTTCCGCTTCTTTCCTCTCCTTGGCTGTAATCAGGATTATGATGTGCATTTTTTAACTAACTTTGCAAACCGGGAACCCATTCTCAAGCATTCCATACTTGAGCGCTCATCGGGGGAACCTATCGCTACCGGGCCATAATGGTCTCCGGAGTAATCGCCTTGAATAATCATACCATGTATAAGCATGGCGTTCAAGATATCCAGGATCGCAGTTTCATTGCCTCCGGCAATATTGCGGCTGGAAGAAAATGCCGCGCCTATTTTTCCGTCAAGTTTACCGTGCAATTTAACCGAATCATCAAAGAGTTTCTTGATCTCAAAAGCCATGCTTCCGTAATAAGTAGGCGAACCGATAATCAGGCCGTCGTATTTCAATAGATCATCCACGGCTACCTCTTTGACATCTTTAACCGTTACCTCCAACCCCTCGCTTTTTACGCCGTTAGCGATCAATTCCGCCATTTTCCTGGTATTTCCGCCCCGCGAATAGTAAACGATCAAAGTTTTCTGCATATCATTTGCCTCCCTCATCCTCAACCTTGACTGACCTTATCCTGCCGAATTGCGAACAAACATCAAAAACAATCGTCGGGTCTTCGGTATGTATATTTATCTTGAAGTTCTTGCCTTTTTGAGAAACATCCGCCATATCGACAACATCCAGTTTCTCTCCGAATTCAGCCAGAGCGGTTTTGAGCGCCTCCAAAGTAGTATTGTAAGTATGTAAAATAAAATCTAATTTAAATTTTGGGGTGCGGATCATTTTAACATAATCACCGAAAGCATTCTTCCGGATTTATTGCCTTCTTTACGGAAAGAAAATAATTCCTCGTTAGAACAAAAGGTGCAGTAATCAGAATCAAATATATTCTCTTCTTTAACGCCTGAGTCAATCAATTGTTTTTTATTGGCTTTCGCTAAATCAAAATACAAGCTGCCTGCCCTTTCAACCAACCCGGCGCTGAAATCGTTTACGAATTCAGGTGACACCTCATAGCAACAATCCTTTATGCGCGAGCCAAACCCCACGGTCAATCGATTGGGATTAGCCTTAAATTTATCCAGCATTAATTCAACCGCGCAGGTAATGATATTAGCCCTGGTAGAGCGCCAGCCGGCATGCACCAGGCCTATTGCCGGCCTTTGAGGCTCATACAGGAATATGGACAAGCAATCAGCCGTAAATATCGCCAACGGTAAATTCCTGACATCCGTAATAAAGCCGTCGGTGTCAGGAATTGATGTGTCATAATTTAAAGCGCCCCTGCCTTTATCAGCCTCATTTACATATTGAACGCGGCTACCGTGAACTTGCTTGGCGCAAACCAAATCCTTGTAATCTATGCCCAGAGAGCTTAAGAAACTTCTACGATTCTCCAGCGAACTACTGGTCTCCCCATAAGATAAGGACATATTTCCGCCGGCCCTGGCGCTAAAAGCGCTGGCCACGTTTTCTCCAACTGCGTCTTCCAGGGGATTATAACTTTTAAGTAACTTCAACAAGCTTATTCCTTGACTTATCGCCCTTAATGATCTTGATCTGGTATTTTTTTATTTTTAAATGCCCGGATAATAAATTAACCAGCTGCTCATTGGCCAAGCCGTCTTGCGCAGGCTTAGTCAGATACACCTTTAAGCCATTCGGCTCTTCTTTGACGGAATTCCGGCTTGCCTTAGGGACAACCTTAACGCTAAGAATCATTTTTTGGCTTCGATTTGCTTGGTATCCTGGATATTAATAAGCTTGTCGCTAAATTTATCCAGGCGCTTTTGCGAATCCGAATACTTGGTGTTGGCGTTACTTAAGTGGCTTCCGAGTATGTTGAATTCTTCCTTGAATTTTTCGATCTCGACTTCTAAGGCGCTTAAAGATTTTAATATTTTCTTGGCGTTCTCTTCAACCTTTAAGCCTTTTAATCCCAGGCAAATTACCTCCAGGTAGGCGTAAAACGTATTCGGAGAAACCGGGATAACTTTTTTGGATAGGCTATAAGAAAATATATCTTCTTTGATAATTACTTCATAATAGACATTTTCCGCCGGAATATACATCAACGCGAAGTCGTAGGTATCCTCCTGCGGAAGGATATACTTGGAAGAGACCTCGTCAATCCTGTTCTTTACGTCCTGAATGAATTTCTTGCGCAGGGTGTTCCTTAATTGCTCCTCCTGCGCCTCAAGCATCTTTTGGAAATTCTCCAAGCTAAACTTGGCATCCACCGAAACAATGCGTTCCCCAAGTTTAATTATGGCATCCACTGCCTCTCCGCTCTTAAAACGATACTGGGTCAAGTAGTGGTCTTTAGGTAAAACCTGAGATAACAAATTCTCCAGTAACACTTCGCCTATTGCCCCGCGAAATTTTGGCGCGCGCAAAAGCTCTTGCAGGCTTGAAATGTCCTTACTGATATCAACAATCTGCTTATTGGTCTCCTCTAACCTGCCCAGCTGTTCCTTAACATTGCCAAAGACATTCGTGGTGTTCCCCAGGTTTAAGCCGATGATCTTGCCTGCTTCCTGAAGCGACTGGTTCATTTGATTGAGCCGCTCATTCACCTGCGAGAAAAGCTTAAAAACCAGCAGCGTAACAACCGCCAGTAAAACCAGAAACGACAATCCAATCATCCAGATCATAAGGTTATTATACCACTCCTCGATATCTTCTTACAGCAAATAATCTGCCTTTATTCTCTTTAGGCTTCTAAAAATGTTTTTCTTTATGTCCGGGCAGGACTTTTTTAAATCCTGGATTATCTTGCCCATTTTTGTGCGGTTGGAAGTAACCGAATTTGGGCAAATGCAGGTGTCATGCGGAATGCCCTCTTCTTTGGCAAAGCGCTTGATCATATATTCTTCAACGTAGGCAAGCGGGCGGATCAAGGTGATTTTTCCTTTGAACAACGGCTGATTAGGGTTCATTGACGATATCTCACCCTGGAAGAAGAGATTCAGCAAAGTCGTTTCAATTATATCATCCAGGTGATGGCCAAGCGCAACCTTAGTGCACTTAAGCCGGTTGGCTGCCTCAAAAAGGGCCTTTCTTCTGTTCCAGGAGCACCAAAAGCAACTTATATCTTTCTTCTTGGTTTTGCGCAAGGTATCGACTTTCTCAATATGATATTCAACGCCTTCCTTCTTAAAATATTTCTTAAGTTGGGCAGAGATGGACCTAGGATAGCCCTGGTCAATATGTATTGCCACTAAACTGTATTTTATGGGCACAAATTGCCTGCGGTCATTAAGTATCCTAAGCAACGTAAGGCTGTCCTTGCCTCCGGAGACAGCCACTGCAATCCTGTCCCCTCTAGAAAGCATATTATAATCCATAATCGCCTTGCCTATGCGCTTGGAAATATAATACTCGACTCCCTGTAACACCGCCATAATCGATTCTCCCTGTTTCTCTGCCAAAGCGGAAACTGTTCCCAATCCAATCGGGGTGCTGGGTTCAAAATACCCTCATCAGCGGGCCCTGCCGCTTAAGCGGCAGGGCCCGCTGATGAGAGCCAGCCGCAGCGCATAAGGCCACAGAGATTGCTTAGGCCGCTATGCGCCTCGCAATGACCGCTATATTAAATTATCAAACTCGTCCTGAATCAATTACCAACTTACGAATTTGTTTAGTGACTGGATGTTTATGTAAATCTTCCAGAGAAAGCGGGAGCTTGAGGGACCAATTGTGTCCGCTGATTGTGCCGGGAGTATTTATCCTGTATTGGTAGGCATCAGCCTGCCACAAATCATCCAGATATAAAAGATCAACCAGCGTATTGATGCAGAATAGGGAGTTCGCCGCCAGGTTAAATTTTAGTATGGCTTGAAATATTTCCTTATCGCATCGCTCGCGCATCGGGCCTTTTAACTCAAGCTGTTTCCAAAGCTTTTCCTTCTCCCTATAAGTATTCACATATAAGCCTATCAGAATTCCCAAACGCTCTCTAGGGACAGTCCCCTGCGGGGAGAGCCCCTTAATAAGTCTATCTACCGAATCAATGCCATCTTTCCAGCGCAATCTTCCGTGCTTAGAGCAAGCCGCGTCAAAAAGCTCAAGCTTCGCCCGCTCAAAATCAATTCCCGCTTCAGCGCATTTGCGCAAAAACAAACCCTCATCCACTGTGCCGGTTTCATTCTCCCACCATGCCGGCCAATTAGCCGTATCGTGGGTTGAGAGCATCGTAACCGCAAGCTGGCGGTAATCATCGGCTTTGAGAAAATCATGCGTTATATCCCAATCCTTGGCCCAGCGCTGCACATCATTACCCAGAATATTCAACTGCCTCAATGTTTCGGGGCAAACTTTGGGGATCACCCCCAGGTCTTCAGCGCACAAGAACATCTTTGCGCTCTTAAGCATAACTTCCAGTATTTTCCTGCCGTGCTCGCCCCAGCCTGCTTCATTAGCCGGGTCAAAAGACCCGTTTAACCCCTGGTTTTCCGGCGCATCATTATAAGGAATGCTCCAGATGCGGAACAACCCCACCACGTGGTCAACCCTCAAAATATCGTAGAAATTATCGGCGTATTTCAATTTTTCTTGCAGGTATTTATAACCGTCATCGGCAATCCTCCCCCAATTATACGTAGGCATACCCCAGCGCTGGCCAGAAGCAGCATACATATCCGGAGGCGCTCCCGCGGCAAACTCAAGTTTAAAGAATTCCGGATGGGCCCAGACATCGCTGGAATCGCGGGAAACTAAAATCGGCAGGTCCCCGTTTATAGAAACCTTTTTTTCTTTAGCGTAACCCTTGACTGCTTTAAACTGCTCAAAGAGCTGCCACTGGGCCCATTCCTGAAACCTGATTTCCTGCGCCTTGGTTTTGCGGAAATCCTCTAAAGCGATCTTATCGCGATTCCTGGACTCAAGCGGCCAATCATACCAAGGGCTCTCTCGATATTCTAATTTAAGCGCCTTGAATAAAGCGTAATCCGGCAGCCAATACGCGTTATCTCTCCTGAAACTGACAAAACTTTCCGGGTCAGCTTCGGCGTCCAATAAAAAGATCTCCCGCAAGATACGTAATTTTTCATTCTTAACGCTGTAATCGACATACTTCTTATCAACTTTCAGGCTTTTTCGCAAGGCTTCGATTTGTCTTTTGAGGGATTTGTCTTTGGGCAGGGCTAAATCAAGTAAAGATACATAAAGCGGTTCCAGCGCAAACGCGCTTAAGGCATCATACGGGCAAAATAAGCCGCCCATATCATTCATCGGTAAAAGCTGGAGTATCGAGTTACCGGTATCGCGGCACCAATCAATGACTAGTTTTAAATCCGCCAAATCACCTACGCCAAAACTTTTCTTTGAGTAAATCGAGAAGACCGGAACGAGTACCCCTGCCCTTTTCCGGGAAAGGAAGGCCTGTGGCTGGTTTGCTTGCGGCATATTTAATTGATTAAGGGAACAAAAGGCGCAATATTTTGTCTGACCAAAATATAGAAATCAGCGCTGCCAAAGATAAAAACGGGCCGTAAGGAATAGTGTGGTCTTTTTTGGTTATAAGCGTAATGATTCCGATCACCGCGCCAAAGAACGGAGCGATGAAAAAAGTAAGCAGCGCCCGCGGAACACCCAGGAAAGCGCCGATCATCGCCAGAAGCTTTACGTCCCCTCCCCCCATCGATTCGGTTTCTCCGTTTATGGGAGGATTTTTGAGTAATTTAAAATAAACCAGGTCAAATAACCAACCGGTCAGATAAATCACCCCTCCTCCGGCTATAATGCCGGCTAGCGAACTCAACATCGGCTTGAAGCTAAACGACAGAGGGTTCAAATCAAACCCTCTTATTGAATTTAAAATGAACCCGATAATAAGAGCGCCGATAGAAACCTCATCCGGGATGATCCTATGTTTAAAGTCAACGAATGTGGCGATAATAAGCGCTGAAACAAGCACTAAATAAAAGAAGAAATTATAACTTAATCCGTAGCGGATAAAGAAAGCTAAAAATAAGAGCGCGGTCAAAAGCTCCACAAGAGGATAACGCAGGGATATTTTTCCTTTGCAGAAACGGCACCTCCCCTTTAGAAGGATAAAGCTTATAAAAGGTATGTTGTCGTAACCGGGTATCCTTTTCTTGCAATGAGGGCAGTGCGAACGCGGCCAGACTACCGACTCGGATTTAGGCATACGGTGGATACAGACATTCAAAAAACTTCCGATAACCGAACCAAAGACAAAAACTATCAAATTAGCGATCATAGTTTTTTCACTCCTTTTTCCAAAGCCTTGCGCATAGCCTCAACCGGCGCTTTTCTAGGCGATATCCATAAATTAAGGGCTTCGGCCCCCTGGTAAAGAAGCATCCCTAACCCGTTTGAGTACGCAAGATTATTCTCTCTGGCTAATTTCAACAATTTTGTCTCTTTGGGGTTATAAATCAAATCGTAAACAAATAATCCGGGGTGTAACTGGGCCTGGTTTACTAAAAGCGGGTCTGTTTCTTTCATGCCCGCTGACGAGGCGTTGATCAAAATATCTTTTTCTTTCAATATCAATGAGTCTATATTCTGCGCCGCCACAAACCGGGTATCCGGAAATATTTGGTTAAACCTCTCCATAAGGTTTAAAGAGCGGAATTTGTCTATATCATAGATCGCTACTTCCCGGGCCTTCTTTTTCCCAAGCGCAAAGCAAATTGCGCGGGCCGCCCCTCCTGCTCCGATAATAGCGGCTTTATCAGGGGAGATTTTAAGTTCCTTAAGATGCGCGATAAAACCGAGATAATCAGTATTAAACAACTTAAGCTTGCCGGTTTTATCTATCACGATTGTGTTGGCGGCAAATATATCTTTGGCTGCGTTGGATAAATAACCATCCGCTAAACGCAGGACATCCTGCTTATAAGGGATGGTTACATTCAAGCCGCAGATATTCTTTTTCTTGAGATTGTTTAAGAAAGGCTTAAGCTCTTTCTCTTTCAAAGGGAATAATTTATACTTGGCGTTTATTCTTAGGGCACAAAAGGCCGCGTTGTGCATTAACGGCGATAAGCTATGCTCGACAGGATTACCAATTAAACCAAAAATACGGCCTTTAATCATTTGGCCTCTAATTTGTTAACGCTATCCAGATACGCCCGGATAGCAGCTTCGATAATATCAGTGCTTGAGCCGCGTCCGCTATAGATAGAGCTATTTATTTTTAGCTTAAGGCTCACCTGCCCCAAAGCGTCCTTACCGGAAGTAACTGCCTCAAGCCGGAAATCTTCCAGCTTTGCCCTGTACCCGGTAATTTTATCTATGGCCTTAAAACAGGCATCTACAGGGCCGTCTCCGGAGGAAACTCCGGATACAGCCTGCCTGCCGGCAGGCGGGTTTTCCGATTTTCTAATCAAAACTACCTTGGCTTCCGGTTTGATTTTTGTTCCGGAGGTAACCTCAAAACTATTCAGCTGCCAGAGCGGCTTAATCACGCTGATTTCATCTTCAACAATTGTCCTTAGGTCATCGTCATAGATATCTTTCTTTTTATCGGCGACTTCCTTGAAGCGGACAAAAGCCTTATTCAGTTGGACATCATTCAGGCGAAACCCAAGCGCCTTGAGCCTATCGCCAAAGGCGTGCCGGCCAGAGTGTTTGCCGAGAATAAGCTGGCTAGAGGATATCCCCACATCTTTAGGGTCCATAATCTCATAGGTAGCCCTGTTCTTGAGGATCGCATCCTGATGAATTCCCGATTCATGGCTAAAGGCATTTCTTCCCACGATGGCCTTATTGGGCGGGACAACAAAATTCGTCAGGTTGCTCACCAGCCGCGAAGTGCGGAATATCTCCTTGGTGTTTATATCCATATAAAATTTCCCGAAGATATCCTTGCGCGTCTTAATCGCCATAACCACCTCTTCCAAAGAAGCATTCCCGGCGCGCTCGCCTATGCCGTTAATGGTGCAGTGGACTTGCCTGGCTCCCGCCAAGACCGCGGAAAGAGAATTAGCCGAAGCTAAACCCAGGTCATTATGGCAATGCGTGGCGATTATTGCCTTGTTAATATTGGGAACGTTATTTTTTATATCGGTAACTAGCGAAAATATTTCCTGGGGATAGCTATAACCTACAGTATCCGGAATATTAATGGTCTTTGCGCCTTCGTTAATTGCGGCTTCAATTACCTTAAAAAGAAAGCCCCTCTCTGAGCGCGTAGCATCTTCAGGGGAAAATTCAACATCATCGCAGAGGCGCCTCCCCAGTTTTACCGCGCCTTTAGCGATTTCCAGAATCTCATCTTCGGCTTTTTTAAACTTGTATTGCAGATGGATCTTAGAAGTAGCCAAAAACAGATGGACCCGCGGCCTTTTCGCCGGTTTAAGGGCGCTGGCGGCAGATTCAATATCCGGCTTAAGGCAGCGGGCCAATCCGCAGATAACGCTTTTCTTGATGGCCTTAGAAATCTCGGCTACGGCCTTAAAATCACCGGGGGAAGCAATCGGAAAGCCGGCTTCGATTATATCCACGCCCAACCTCTCCAACTGAAAAGCAACTTCCAGTTTTTGCTGATGGGTTAAACTTGCTCCCGGCGCCTGCTCTCCGTCGCGCAATGTCGTATCGAATATTATTATTTTTTCCATTTGCTTTTCCTTACATACTACCTCTAATGTTTCATCCCTGGCATTGATTTAGCCGTGCCTCTGGCGTTTACGGATAAATCACCCTGAGCTCTGCGAAGGGCATACCACTTATTAATGTTTCATCCAGGGCATCATATCCCTCAACTCTTTGCCCACCTTCTCAATTAAATGGTTATCTGCCTCGGAGAGCAACTTATTGAAATTCGGCCGGCCCATTTCATTTTCTTTGATCCATTCGCGGGCAAACTTTCCGGTCTTTATCTCTTTCAACATCTTTTTCATTTCTTTACGGGTTTTTTGCGTAATAATTCTCGGGCCGCGGCTTAGATCCCCGTAACAAGCGGTGTTGGAAACCCCCCTGCGCATTCCGGAAATACCCCGCTCCTGGATTAAATCGGTAATCAATTTTAACTCGTGCAAAACTTCGAAATAAGCGATCTCCGGCTGGTATCCTGCTTCGATCAGAGTGTCAAAACCTGCTTTGATTAACTCGCTCACCCCGCCGCAAAGCACTGCCTGCTCGCCGAATAGATCGGTCTCGGTCTCCTCATCAAAGGTTGTTTCGATTACTCCTGCGGTCGTAGCCTTAATTGCCTTGGCATAAGCTAACGCTAAAGCCTTGGCTTGGCCGGTTGCATCCTGATAAATAGCGATCAAAGAAGGCACGCCTTTACCCTCTTCATACATTTTCCTTACTAAAGCACCCGGCCCCTTAGGAGCGACCATAAATACATCCACGCTCTTCGGAGGCTTGATTTGCTTAAAACGGATATTGAAACCGTGCGAGAAACATAACGCTTTGCCTTTTTTAAGGTTTGGCTTGATGGCCTCTTTGTAAACTTTGGCCTGCACATGGTCTTGAGTCAATATCTGGATAATATCGGCTGCCTTAGCCGCTTCGGCGGCTGAAACAGGAGTAAACCCATCAGCCTTAGCTTGCTCATAATTCGGGGTACCGGGCATTTCGGAAACTACCACGTGCATCCCGGAATCCCTTAAACATAGCGACTGGCCGCGGCCCTGAATGCCATAACCGATAATCGCGATTGTTTTATTCTTCAACAAATTCAAGTCCGCGTCTTTGTCATAATAAATCTTCGCCATTTTCTCCTCCGTTTAACTTAACCCGTTCCATTCCCGCATTGGAATTGCAAGCAAATTCCAATGCGGGAATGGAATTTTACGGTTTTAATTACTAATTGCCAATTTCCCGGTTCTAACCAATTCCTGAATCCCAAATTTGCTCAACTCATCCAGTAACGGCTTAATCTGCCCGCTATCCCCCACTGCCTCGATGATCGCGATATCAGCCTTATGCCGGACTATTTTACCGACATACTTCTTAAACACATTCTCCAACTTGCTCTTATTTTTAGCCGAATATCTTACTTTGGCCAAAACAAGTTCGCGGTCAACGTGCTCTTTCTTGGTAAAATCCGTAACGGTGATAACATCAATAAGTTTGTTCAGCTGCTTTTTTATCTGCTCTAAAATCTTAGCGTCTTTGGCCTCCACCACGATAGTCATATAGGATATAGCGGGGTCCAGAGTTTCAGAAACCGCTAACGAAGCAATGTTATAACCGCGGGCGCTGAATAATCCGGCAATACGCGCTAAAACTCCGAATTTGTTTTCGACTAAAACCGAGATTGTATGCCTCATCTTTTAGTTCTTAGCTAAATTACGCCAATCCTCCGATAAACTGATTAATGGCCTGCCCTGCCGGAACCATAGGAAACACATTCTCTTCGGGCTCAACCCTAAAATCAATCATTACAGTATTATCCGCAGTAATTGCTTTCTCCAGCGCCGGGCGCACCTCTTCTTTTTTAGTTACCCGGATCCCAAGGCAACCGTAACTTTCAGCCAGCTTCACAAAATCCGGGCTGGTTATTCCTACCTGCGAATAACGCCTTTTGTAAAAAAGCTCCTGCCACTGCCGGACCATTCCCAAATAGCCATTATTTAGAATCGCGATCTTCACGTTTATTTTATTGGCAACGCAAGTCGCAAGCTCCTGGATATTCATCTGGATTGAACCGTCTCCGGCGATATCAAAAACTTCTTTCCCCGGGCAACCCACCTTTACCCCCATAGCCGCCGGCAACCCAAAACCCATTGTCCCTAATCCTCCCGAAGAAATAAATGTGCGGGGCTCGGTATATTTATACCACTGCGCTGCCCACATCTGGTTCTGCCCGACTTCAGTGGTTATAATCGCGCTGCCTTCGGTTATTTCATAAATCTGCTCAATTATATACTGCGGCTTAAGCCCTCCGTCGTCTTTATATATTAGCGGGTGCTTCTTTTTCCAGCCTTCGACGGTTTTTAACCACTCTCCTGTATTCGGAGCCTTCTTGATTTCTTTCAGGAGTTCAATCAAAATATTCCGGGCATCCCCCACTATCGGAATATGCACGTTTACGTTCTTGCTGATAGAGGACGGGTCCACGTCGATATGGATAATCTTTGCGTAAGGGGCAAAGGCATCAAGCCGCCCCGTTACGCGGTCATCAAAACGGGCGCCCACCGCGATTATCAGGTCACTCTCCATAATCGCATGGTTCGCATAAGCGGTCCCGTGCATGCCAAGCATACCCAATGATAACTCATGGGTAGCAGGAAAGGCGCCTATACCCATAAGGGTCCAGGTTAAAGGCGCATTGATTTTCTCCGCCAGTATCTTTAATTCCTTATGCGCCCCTGATGTAATTACGCCGCCGCCCGCATAGATTATCGGTTTTTTGGCAGAGGCGATAAGCTTAGCCGCTTTCTTGATCTGCCCGGGATGGCCAAAAAGCGTAGGGTTATAACTGCGTATCTCGGTATTTTCCGGCCAGATAAATACCGCATCCATCATTTGGATATCCGAAGGAATATCTATCAACACAGGACCGGGCCTGCCGGTAGAAGCAATATAAAAAGCTTCCCGGATTATGCCCGCTAAATCCTTGACATCCTTGACTAAATAATTATGTTTGGTTATCGGGCGGGTAATACCAGTGACATCGGCTTCCTGGAAGGCGTCGTTACCGATTAAAAAGCTCTTTACCTGGCCGGTAATCGCAACCATCGGGATAGAATCCATATAGGCATTAGCGATGCCGGTTACAAGATTTGTCGCTCCCGGGCCCGAAGTGGCTATGCACACCCCAACTTTACCGGTTGAGCGGGAATAACCATCAGCGGCATGGGCCGCCCCCTGCTCATGCCGGGTAAGTATAAACCTGATATCCGAATCATAAAGGCTATCAAATATAGGCAGGACCTGGCCGCCGGGATAGCCAAACATCACCTCTACGCCTTCGCGTTTCAACGACTCCAGTAATATTTGCGAACCTTTCATATCTTTATCCCTTGGCCTCTTGGCTCAGAGTCCATAGATTATAGTCATCTTTTACTATGGACCATAAGCTAAACATTATACTAAACCAATACGGCTCCCTTATCCGCCGAACTGACTGATCTTGCATACCTGGACAAATACCCTGTCTTGATCTTAGGCGCTACAGGTTTCCAATGCTTGAATCTTTTCTTAATCTCTTCCTCGCTTAATTTCGCCTCTATCTTCCGGTTAACTATATCAATAACAATCGTATCCCCGTCTTTTAAGATCGCGATCGGCCCGCCACTGGAAGCCTCCGGAGAAATATGGCCGATACACGGGCCTTTTGTCCCGCCTGAAAAACGTCCGTCGGTAATTAAGGCCACTGAATCCGCCAGGCCTAAGCCTACGATCGCCGCGGTCGGAGCAAGCATCTCGCGCATTCCGGGCCCGCCTGCCGGGCCTTCATAACGAATAACAATGCAATCGCCTTTTTTAATCTCATTATTCATAATCGCCTGCATTGCTTCTTCTTCGCGGTTAAATACGCGGGCGCACCCGGTAAACTTCATCATTTTATCGCTTACGCCTGACTGCTTAACTACTGCGCCTTCCGGAGCGATGTTGCCATATAGCACGGCAATCCCGCCTTGTTTATGGTAAGCTTTGTTTAAAGGGCGGATCACATCCTCATCGGATATTCTGGCTTTATCGGCAATCTCAAAAGTTTTCTCTCCGCTCACATTCAAGACATTATTCAGCTTGGATTTTAACCTCTTTAAAACCGCGGGAATCCCGCCGGCATATTCAAGGTCTTCCATAAAATGCGTTCCGGCCGGCTCTAAGCTTGTAATGTGCGCAGTAGTTTTGCCGATCTTGTCAAAAGTTTTCAAGTCCAAATCAATTCCTGCCTCATGGGCAATAGACATTAAATGCAAAACAGTATTACTGGACCCGCCCAAAGCCATATCCACCACAATCGCGTTCTCTAAAGATTTTTTGGTAATGATATCGCGGGGCTTGATATTTTCTCTCACTAATTCCACGATGCGCTCGCCGCTTGCCTGGGCAATCCTGCGTTTCTTGGCTGAAGCAGCCAGAGCAGTCCCGCAACCGGGAATAGACAACCCGATAGTCTCGGTAAGACAAGCCATTGTATTGGCCGTATATAAACCCTGGCAAGAGCCGGATCCGGGGCAAGCTTCCATCTCCAAACAAGATAATTCTTCCGGGGAGATATCGCCCTTCTTTGCCCGGGCCATCCCTTCATAAGTATCGTGCACAAAAGCCAGTTTTCGTTGATTGTAACGGCCTGATAGCATCGGCCCGGCAGTTACAATTATTGCCGGGATGTTCAACCGCGCCGCTCCCATAATCATACCGGGAGTGATCTTATCGCAATTAGTCAAACAAATGATCCCGTCTAACTGATGGGCATTACACACTGTTTCAATTGTGTCGGCGACAATCTCCCGAAGCGCCAAAGGATAACACATCCCTAAATGGCCCATAGCAATGCCGTCGCAAATTCCCGGCACTCCGAATAAAAACGGCACACCCTGCCCGTAACAAATCCCGCGCTCGATAAAACGCTCCAAATCGCGCATGCCGATATGGCCGGGTATAAGGTCGGTAAAAGATGTGGCAACCCCTATAAACGGCCTGTCGAGATCTCTTTTGGACAGACCTGTCGCGTGCAAAAGCGCGCGGTGCGGAACTCTCTCCAACCCTTTCTTGATTTTATCGGAACGCATGGTTTTCTCCCTTCGGTCGAAAAAGCTGTTAGCTCATTGCTATTAGCTAGTCTGCTCCTTCTCCGTCATGAACAATCTCTTTTGCGGCTTTACGCGGCCGGGAAATCACCCGTTTTAAGACCACAAATTTACCCGTCAATTCCCGGTTATTAACGGCATTTAGCTGTTTAAACAAAAAGTCGAATTTGTTTTCGATCTCGCCGGCAATCTTATCGCGGGTCTCTTGAGCTAAGCCCATAATTTCTTTCTTAAACTGCCCCAGGGCTTTCTTACGCGCCTTGTAGAAGAACTGCTCGTCAGTCTCCCCTTCTTTTCTTTCATTGGCGGCATTAACAACCAGCCAATCATACATCTTCTTCTTCAAGCCGGCGGGAAAGTTTACGCTATCCAGCAGCATATTCTGAAAACCCGTTGCTAAATGCACCTCCAAAGTGTCATTCTCGGGAAATTTGTGGAACATTTCTTGCGGCAAAGTAGAAGCGCCATGCTGGACTGCCCCTCCAAGCCCGAATTCTTGTTTAGCAATACCGGAAAGGCTCTTCAGGGTAGCAAAGTCCAACTTTACTTCCGCTATAGAACCATCCGCCTTTACTACACCGCCGTGAGAAGTGCCGGTCTGAATGGAAATTTTACTGATTCCGGATAGACCTTTACGTAATTTTTCGCGGTAACCTCCCATAAAAGCGCGTAAATCTTCAGGAGTGGAATTCTGATGGCCAACTTCGCCAATCTCTCCTCCTACTGAAACAGTCACTCCCTTAGGTTCTATCCTGCGGATAAACTGCGTTAGTTTTGCGCAAACTTCATAATTAAATTTCTGCTGTTTTCTAATATCGGTTTTGGATAAATCCACCAGAGTCGATGAATCGATATCGATATTATAAAAACCCGCGGCAATCGCGTCAGCAATCAAATCCTCTAGCCCCTGTAATTCCTTATCGGGGTTTTCCTGGAATTTCTTGGCATTAACCTGCACGTGGTCTGCCTGAATAAATACCGGCCCCTTATGTCCTTCCTTAATCGCAGCGCCCAGGATAACGCTGACGTATTCAACGGGAGTTTGTGAGGTATAACCCATCTCGGACTTAGCAATCTCGAAAATGAAAGCGCCGGAATTATTCTTTTTTGCCACCCTGAATATCGCCCGGGCCAAATCATAGGTTAAACTACGCAAATTCATCGCCGGCACCGTAAAACCGCTGAATTCGCCCTTACCGGATGCCGTATAGAGATCGTGGATGCTCGCCGGATAGATGCCTGATTTATAAGCCATTGCCAGTATCTTCTTGGCTAATTCTTTTTTTGCGGCCGATTCATCCGTGATAACCAAATCCGTAACAATTTTGTCAATGCTTAAAGCTTTCCTTCCCATAGCAAATATTTCCTCCTTAACTTAGAATCTTAATTAATCCGTAAAAATTATCCACGCGCAATTCTTTTTTCTTGATTGCGGTAGCAAAATCAACGCTGCCAATTTTTCCGTTGATTAAACCGACGGCTTTATCTTTCTCGCCTTTTATAAGCAAATCCACCGCTACCTTTCCAAAATTCAAAGCCAGGTCCCTGGAAGTTGCCGTAGGCCGGCCCCCTCTTTGAATATGGCCAAGAGTAATCGCCCGGGTCTCAAGGCTAGTAAGTTCATTAATCTGCCTGGCGATATCTTCGGCGTGGCCTGCTCCTTCGGCTACTACAATAATCCAGCTTACCTTGCCGATCATATTGCCGTGGACAATATCATGGCAAGTCGCTTCTAAATCAAAAGGCTTCTCCGGGATAATCACATCTTCGCATCCGCCGGCAAGGGCAACCGCCAAAGCGATAAATCCGCAATCACGACCCATGACTTCAACCACAAAAATCCGCTCCATGCTGGTCGCCGTATCGCGGATATTATCAATGGCGTTCAGCGCGGTGTTTATCGCCGTATCGGCGCCGATAGTATAATCTATCCCGTTTACATCGTTATCGATGGAGGCGGCAATTCCCAGGCAAGGAACATTATATTTATTCCCGAATTTATGCGCGGCGGCAAAACTGCCGTTGCCTCCAATAACCACCAACCCGTCTATGCCGTATTTCTTTATTGTGTTAAAAGCGCGGTTTTGCCCCTCTTCGGTCTGGAATTCCAGGCAACGGGCGGTTTTTAAAATTGTCCCGCCCTGGCTAATTATCCCTGAAACAGAACGATGGTCCATTACTTTTAGCTCTTCGTTAATCAGGCCGAACCAGCCGCGAAATACTCCCATAACCTCCAATTTATTGGCTAACGCATACCGGATTACGCTGCGTATTGCCGGATTCATCCCCGGCGCGTCTCCGCCTGTAGTTAAAACCGCGATCCTCTTCATCAAGTGCCCATCTCCCAGCTAGACAAATATTTCTTCTGCTCCAAAGTCAAGGTATCTATTTTTATCCCTAAAGATTTTAGTTTCAAGCCCGCGATATTCTTATCGATATCATCCGGGACCTTATAAACTTGGTTCTTAAGCTTTCTGTAATTCTTCGACATATATTCGGCGGAAAACGCCTGATTGGCAAAAGACATATCCATAACGCTCGCCGGATGCCCTTCGGCTGCGGCTAAATTTATGAGCCTGCCCTCGCCTAACAAATAAACCTTGCGGCCGTCCCTTAAAATATACTCATCCACAAAATCACGTATTTGTTTTTTCCTTATGCTGATTTTTTTCAAACCCGCGATATCCAATTCCACATTAAAGTGGCCGGAGTTACTCACTATGGCGCCATCTTTCATCACCTGAAAATGCTCTCTCCTTATGACGTTTATATCCCCGGTCACGGTGACAAAAACATCCCCGAGCTTGGCCGCTTCTCTAATCGGCATAACCTGAAATCCGTCCATGTTTGCTTCCAGCGCCCGCAAAGGATCGACTTCTACAACGATTACCTTAGCGCCCAAACCGTCAGCGCGCATAGCCGCTCCTTTCCCGCACCAGCCATAACCGCAGACCACAAAATTTGCTCCGGCCAACAATTTATTTGTCGCTCGGATTATTCCGTCTATCGTGGATTGGCCTGTCCCGTAACGGTTATCGAACAAATGTTTGGTCATCGCGTCATTAACCGCGATTATCGGATAGCGCAATTTTCCTTCTTCGGCAAGAGCCCTTAAACGTATAACGCCGGTGGTCGTCTCTTCGGTGCCTCCGATAATATTCGAATGCGCAAGACTTTTCGCCTGATGAATAGTAGAAACCAAATCCGCGCCATCATCCATCGTTATGTCAGGCTTAGCCGCAAGGACCGATTTAATATGGCTATAATAAGTCGGGGTATCCTCGCCTTTTATCGCGAAAACCGATACCTTTAAGTCCTTCACTAAAGAAGCGGCCACATCATCTTGCGTCGAGAGCGGATTGGAAGCACAGACAAAAACTTCCGCTCCCCCGGCTTTTAAGACGCCGCACAAAACGCCTGTTTCGGTAGTTACGTGAAGGCAGGCGGCGACTTTTAAGCCTTTGAGAGGTTTTTCTTTTAAAAATCTTTGTTTGATTAAGCTGAGAACGGGCATATTATTAGACGCCCATTCAATCCTCAAAGACCCTTTCTTGGCCAAACCGGTATTTTTGACATCATATTTCATGAAATCTCCTTTAAGAGTGTTTAATTTATAATTTTGCCGCTTGCTTTTTCAGCACCGCTGCCTTATCCGTTGATTCCCAGCTAAACTCGGGCTCTGTCCTGCCGAAGTGGCCATAACAGGCGGTCTTCCTATATATGGGGCGCAACAGGTCCAGGGACTTAATCATCCCTTGCGGAGTGAGCTCGAAATTATCACGAATTAATTTTATAAATTGGGCTTCACTGAGCTTTCCCGTGCCGGAAGTATCAACCATGATTGCCAAAGGATCGGCCTTGCCGATAACATAAGCAAGATGGATCAAGCATTTGTCAGCCAGCCCCGCGGCCACGATATTTTTGGCGATGTAACGGGCCATGTAAGCTGCGGAACGGTCAACCTTGGTCGGGTCTTTTCCCGAAAACGCCCCGCCGCCGGGAGCAGCTGCTCCGCCATAAGTATCCACGACAATCTTCCTTCCGGTCATACCGGTATCGGATTGAGGGCCTCCGATGACAAATTTTCCCGTTTCATTGATAAAATATTTTGTGTCCTTATCTATGTATTCTTTCAAAATCGGCTTGGCAATCACGTCAATAAATTCCTGGCGGCTGGCCTTAGTAATCTTTTCTTTAGTGGAATCGAGGATCTCCTCGGTATGCTGGCATGCCAAAACAACCGAATCCACTCTCTTAGGCTTGCCATCGTGATACTCCACAGAAACCTGGGACTTGCAATCAGGCCCCAGGTATTTTAAAACCCCTTTTCTCCTGGTGTCTGCCATTTTCTTTACCAACTTTTGAGAAAGCATTATCGGTAGAGGCATAAATTCTTCGGTCTCGCGGCAGGCAAAACCGACCATAAACCCCTGATCGCCTGCTCCGCCGGTATTTACCCCTTGGGCAATATCCGGAGACTGGCTATTAATCGTATTGATGATAGCGCAAGTATGATAATCAAACCCGTATTTAGGATGAGTATAACCTATCTCCTTAATGATACTGCGGGCTAATCTTTGTATATCCACATAAGCGGTAGTAGTAATCTCTCCGCCTACAATCAAAAGGCCCATAGTTACAAAGGTTTCACAAGCTACCCTTCCATAAGGGTCTTGCTTCAAAACTTCATCCAATACACCGTCGGATATTTGATCGCAAACCTTGTCCGGATGCCCTTCTCCTACCGACTCAGATGTAAAATAATGTTTACGGCCTACTGTCATATCTCCTCCTTAATTTACCCATTCTTGAGTTACAAATCAATCTCCCCCTAAAGGGCAAAAGATCGGTTCTTCCCTCTTACTGGGCTGCAAAGTAACCCCAAGCCTTGGCGATATCCTCCGGGCAAAGGGATAAATTTGCTATTGAACGAATTTATCTTTTGCTGCGGTTAAATACTTAAAATCTCCGATGTCATACCAGGCCCCCGGAAAAACAAAACCGTAAGTATCAGCCCTGTCTTTGAGCCAACCTATGTAATTACCCGTAGCATCGGCATTATCCCTAATTTTCATGTAATCCTTAATCAAGCCCAAACGCTCAGCTGGGATATAATATAAACACATTGCCACTAATCTGGACCGGGGGTGCCTGGGTTTTTCCTGAAAGCCAACAACCCTCCTGTTTTTATCCAGCTTAACCACGCCGTAACGTGAGGCTTCTTTCAACTCTCTCAATCTATAAACACCGATAGTAACTGCCGGCTTATTCTTTCCGGCAAAACTTAAGAAATCTTTTAACTTTGCGTCAAACAGGTTATCGCCTCCAATAATCAAGATATCCTGGTTGATGCGCTTCTTGCTTATGGCAAAATTTACGTCCCCGATTGCCCCCAGCCTATCGCTGTTAGTCTTGGTAAGATCATCCAACAGCGTAAGTTCCTTATTCACCTTAACCGACTTCTTCCACTGGCGGAACTTGGCGATAAACTTGCTATTGGTCACTACAATTATTTCCTCGACCTGCCTTATAGCCTCCAGCTTACTAACGATATAATCAAGGATCGGCTTATCTTTAACCTTAAGCAAGGGCTTAGGGTATGCTTTAGTTAAAGGGTACAGGCGCGTAGCGTATCCGGCAGCTAATATTATCGCTTTCATATCTTGAACCGTTTTTCCCGGACATTGCTTAAGTTAAGGAGGTAAGCCCCGGGTTTATTTTAATATCTTCTTTAGCTTCGCCTGCGCAAATTCTTCAACCTTGGCCCCAGTTGAAAAAGTTAAAGCCTCCGCAGCGATACTTTGCGCTTCTTTAAGGGAAACCGATCGAATCAAATATTTCAGCTCCGGTATTACCTGGGGAGGCATACTGAACTCATCCAGGCCTAATCCTAAAAGTATCAAAGCAAAGCTTGCTTCTCCGGCCATCTCTCCGCACATCCCGACATTAATATTGGCTTGGTGCGCGGAATCGATGATATTTTTGATCAGGCGTAAAACCGCCGGATGCGCAGGCTCATAAAGATAGGCCACCTTCTCATTGGTGCGGTCAACCGCCAAAGAATACTGGATCAAATCATTGCTTCCGATGCTAAAAAAATCCGCTTCTTTAGCCAGTATATCCGCGGTCATTGCGGCCGAGGGGACTTCAATCATCGCGCCAACCTGGATATCTTCATCAAAAGGCATACCTTTGGCCTTAAGCTCCTGCCTTGCCTCTTCAAGTATTTTGTTTGCCTGCCTTAACTCTTCGATACCGGAAATCATCGGATACATAAGTTTCAGGTTACCGTGTACCGAAGCCCTAAGGATCGCCCTTAATTGCATCCGGAATATATCCGGCCGGGCCAAACAAAACCGGATCGCCCTCCAACCCAAAAATGGATGCATTTCATGCGGAAGCTGGAATTGCGACAAAAACTTATCTCCGCCTAAATCAAGCGTGCGGATAATCACCGGATAAGGATTCATTTCTTCAGCTACATACTTATAAGCCTGATAATGGTCTTCTTCCGTAGGCAAATCCTTCCTGTTCATATAAAAGAACTCCGTGCGGTAGAGGCCGATACCTTCGCCCCCGTGAAGTTTCACTGCCGGCACTTCTTCGGGAAATTCTATATTGGCATTTATTTCAATTTTATTGCCGTCAAGGGTAAGCGCCGGAAGATCCTTAGCCAAAAGAAACTTCTCGGCTACCCCCCTAAGTTTTACCTCCGCCGTACGATACGAATCAAGAGTTTCTTCATCGGGATTTATGATGACGATGCCAAGAACCCCGTCTACTATCAGCGTATCCCCCTGATTAATTTTAAGGGTCGCATCCTCAACGCCGACTACTGCAGGTATCTCCAAAGATTTGGCCATAATCGCCGTATGCGAGGTCTTGCCTCCGATGTCGGTAACAAATCCGGCCACATTCTTTTTATGCATCGCCGCCGTATCCGACGGAGAGAGATCATGCGCTACCACAACCACCCTGTCCTTGAGTTCTCCCAGGCCCCTGGCCTCTTTCCCCAAAAGATTACGCAATATCCTTTTGCCCACGTCATTTATGTCGGCGATACGCTCTTTAAGATACTCGTCTTCTATCTTGGCAAAAACAGAAATGTATTTCTTTAAAACCTCCTGGAATATAAAGGCGACATTAAGTTTGTCTTTCTTCAGCCGGGAGATTACTTCTTCGATAAGCATACGGTCTTCAAGGACAAGCAAATGAGCATCAAAAATCTGCGCCTCTTCCTGGCCCATATCCGCGCTTATCCTCTTTTGCAGTTCAATAATCTCCCTGCGCGTACGGATTAAGGCTTCTTCGAAAAGCTGTATCTGGATTGGGATATCCGTATCAACGATAGATATTCTGGGGATAATAAACTCTTCCTTGCCTATCTTGTACGCCGTTCCGATGCTAATGCCGCCGGCAGCGGCTATGCCTTTAATCTGAATCATCGGTCATCCTCATTAGTGATTACCTTCTCCAATTCTACCAAAGCCGCCTGCGCGTCTTCTCCCTCGGCTTCAATCATAATCACGCTATCTTTTTCCGCGCCTAACATAAGTATCCCCATAATCGACTTGCCGTTAACTTCTTCGCTATCGTGTTTAACGGTTATGCGGGATTCAAATTTATTCGCTACCTGGACAAACAAAGCTGCCGGCCGCGCATGTAAGCCTGATTTATTCTTTACTATTAATTGTTTTCTAGCTAGCGCCATTTTAAATATGCGTGTATTTTTATATCTCTTCGATCAAACCCAAAACAATCTTAGCCAGCTTCTCCGGATCATGCCTGATTACGCCTTCTTCGGTAATGCCAAATTCATCTTCGATGACCCGGTAACCCATCTCTTCGATTTTCTTCCTATCGTTAACCACCAGATACGAACCCTGCTGGGAATAACGCTTAAGCACGCTTTGCGGTATCTCTCCCGTATTTACAATACAATAATCGATGATGCGCGGGTGAGAATGCCCCACTAAAACTTTAATATGTTCGGAGGCCACAAAACCATCTGTCTCTCCCGGCTGGGTCATCGCATTACATACATAAACTTTAAGCGCCTGCGAAGAGCTGACAGCTTCCGTAATCTCCTGAATTAATAGATTAGGGATAATGCTTGTATATAACGAACCGGGGCCCAAAACAATCACCTGGGCTTCTTTTATCGCTTTAATCGCGTCAGGCGTAGCCAACGACTGCGCGGGATTTAGATAAACCTTATTTATCGAGCGATGGGTTTTGGGAATCTTGTTCTCGCCTACCGTAGTTGTCCCGTCCTTATGCTCGGCTACTAAAACCACTTTGTTCAAAGTTGACGGAATAACCTGGCCCCTAAGGGCCAAAACCCTGCTTGTCTCTTTAATAGCCTTCTCAAAGTCGCCGGTCAGCTGCGTCATGACCGTTATAAAAAGGTTCCCGAAGCTATGTCCCGATAACGCCGAATTCGTATCGAAACGGAACTGAAACAACTCCCGCATCAATGCCGGGGCATCGGCCAAAGCCACCAGGCAATTACGGATATCTCCCGGCGGAAGCATGCCGAATTCTTCCCTGATCCTGCCGCTGGAACCCCCATCATCGGCGACAGTAACTATTGCCGATAAATTAGTAGTAAATTGTTTTAAGCCGGTCAAAAGGACCGAAAGGCCTGTCCCTCCCCCGATAACTACCACTTTAGGGCCGCGCGAAAGCTGCCTATTCTGATAAATTATGTCAAAAAGTTCGGCGCCCTTAGAAGAAGGCACAAACGCGGCTACAAAAGAACGCATTAAGCGTTTTATGCCAAGGATCAAGATTACAATCCCGGAAAATAAGATTATTGAATCCAGGACCTGTATGCCTAAAAACTCTTCGGCGCGCAGGTGGCTGGCGGCAAAGATTAAAAGCAAAACTCCAAAAACACTTAAAGCGATCCAACGCTTAAGCCCTATGCCGGGATAAAACCATTTGAGCATGCTATGAATATTCTTAGTCATATTTATGCTTCTTTTACGGCGGCAAAAGGCTTAATAAACCCCGTTAAATACCTGGCGTGTGAAAAGCCCAAGCCACAGGCAAAATCAACTTTAGCCGATATAGCCGTTATTTTGGCCCGGCCTAAATCTTTTTCTCGTCTTCCTGAGATATAATCTTAATAACAGCTTTATCGTCTTCGCAATTACGCAAAGTATCGCGGAAGTATTTATCCTTAAGGAGCCGGGAGATGCGAGCCAAGGCTTTTAAGTGCGGTCCGGCAGAATCCTGAGGGGCAACCAAAAGAAAGAAAATATAAGCCAACTCGCCGTCCAAAGAATCGAAATCTACGCCTTTTTTGGAAAGGGCGAATGCCGCGACCAGATTCTCTACGCAATCAGACTTTGCGTGCGGGATAGCGATACCCTGGCCGATAGCGGTTGACCCCAGGGCTTCCCGGGCCATAAGCGATTCTATGAGCTTGGCGCGGCAGCGCTTTTCGATATCGCCGGAAGCGACAAGAACATCAACCAGCTCTTTAATGACGTCTTCTTTTTTAGTGGATTGTATGTCGGTGAGGATAGCTTTCTTAGATAAGAAATCCATAACTTGCATGATGATTCTCCTTTCGAATTATACATTATACCGAATACTGGAGCGGGAGGCGGGATTCGAACCCGTGACATCAACCTTGGCAAGGTTGCGCTCTACCAGCTGAGCTACTCCCGCATTTTTTAGAAGAACGTTTCTAGCTTGCCATTAACGGCCGAAGGATTTTTTACGTGGCGGGCGCAAAAGAATCTTCCCGTAAAAATGTTTTGTTTTTAGCCGCATTTCAAAATGCGGACGGAGGGACTTGAACCCCCATGAGTTTCCCCACGAGGTCCTAAGCCTCGCGCGTCTGCCATTCCGCCACGTCCGCGTTCATCAAACTTATGCCTTAGGAGGCGGGATCCCGCCTCTATCTTATTTTCAACTGGCGGGCGGGAAAATGATCCCCAGGTAAAACTAAATGAGCCTCCCGAGACTCGAACTCGGCACACGCGGCTTAAAAAGCCGCTGCTCTACCGGATGAGCTAGAGGCCCAAATTTACAATAAAGCTTAAAGCCCTAGAATCCTAGAACTTCTTTTTCCTTATTCTTTAACAGCTCTTCGATCTTACCGATGTATCTATCGACCAGCTTCTGTAATTCATCTATACTGCGGAACTTATCATCTTCGGGGATTACCTTGTCTTTCTCCAACTTTTCGATATGCTCTTTGCCATCGCGCCTTATTGTCCTTAGGGACACCCTGCCGCCCTCCGCCATTTTATGAATCTCCTTGGCCAATTCCTGGCGCCTTTCTTTGGATAACTGTGGAAAAGATAATCTTATCAATTTTCCATCGTTAGAAGGATTAACCCCTAAATTAGACTTTAATATCGTCTTTTCGATTTCAACGATAGCCGTAGTATCCCAAGGCTGAATTACCAGTAAATGCGCATCAGCTGCGGAAATAGAAGCCAACTGCTTAAGTAAAGTAGGCGTGCCGTAATAATCAATATGCAGGCCTTCGACTAAAGCGGGGCTGGCCCTGCCGGTGCGAATTTCTAGAAATTCGCGGGTCATCGATTCAAAAGCCTTCTTCATTTTTTCTTCAGTGCTATGCAAGATTTCTTTGGTAGTCATGCTCCTCCCGCTTTTTATCCAAGGGTTACGACACAACCGTCCCTATCTTCTCCCCTAATACTACGCGTTTGATATTGCCTTTTGTCGCTAAACTAAAAACTACGATAGGAAGCTTATTGTCCATGCAAAGGCTAACCGCGGTAGCATCCATCACCTTTAGCCCTTTTTTAAGCACATCGATATATTTCAACTGCCTAAATTTCCTGGCGTTCTTGACTCTCAACGGATCTGCCGAATAAACTCCGTCTACCTGAGTGGCCTTAAGTATGGCATCGGCATTAACCTCCATTGCCCTGAGCGCGGCTGCCGTATCGGTTGTAAAATAAGGGTTGCCGGTCCCGGCTACAAATATAACCACTCTACCCTTCTCCAGGTGGCGTATGGCCCGCCTTCTGATATATGGCTCGGCAATCCGCTCCATGTCAATCGCAGTCATAACCCTGGTTGGAACCCCCGCTTTTTCAAGGGAATCCTGCAAGGCCAAGCCGTTAATTACGGTGGCCAGCATTCCCATATAATCAGCGACTGACCTGTCCATATCCAAACCGCGCGAGCCCGTATTTTCCTGCCCGCGGAAGATATTCCCGGCGCCGAAAACCACTGCCACATCCACTTTCAAATCGCGGATTTCTTTTATTTGGCGGGAAACAGATATTAAGACCGCCTGGTCTATACCATGAGATTTTCTTCCCTGGAGAGCCTCGCCGCTTAACTTAAGGACTATTCTTTTATAGACTGGGACCATTGGTATTATTCGCCGACTTTAAAACGCGTAACCTGCGCACAACGACATTCTCGCCGATTTTTGCTACCAGGCTGCCTAAGTAATCTTTAACCGTAATAGAAGGGTCTTTAACAAAAGGCTGTTCCATTAGACAGTGATTTTTATAAAAATCTTCCTTGCTCTTTTCATGCTCAACGACCTCAACCGGTACATCTTCTTTCTTTATATACAAAGGGCTGGTAGCTGTTATATGCATGGCCAAGTCCTTGGTGAAACGCCCAAAATCTTCATTCTTGGCCACAAAATCCGATTCGCAATCAACCTCAAGCAACACGCCCACTTTATTGCCGTGATGCACATACGCCTCTATCCGGCCTTCCTTGGCCGCCCGGGACTGTTTCTTGGCAGCAATCTCCAAACCTTGTTTACGCAATAATTCTGCCGCCTTCTTGATATCTCCTTTTGCATCCTCAAGCGCCTTCTTGCAATGGGCCACGCTTGAAGAAGTAATTTCTCTTAGCTCCTTGATTGACTCTACCGATACGCTCATTTTGCTCATACCTTTCTCTTGATCTTTCCCCTCGCATCAATTACCGGCTTAACATGCCCTTTTTTCACGGATTTGGCCGCCTCGTCAACAGGCTCGGCTGTCTCCACAATCTCTTCGATTTCTTTAATCTTGATTTCTTCTTCCGGCAGCAATACAGCCTCTTGCGGCTTAGCTATATCCTCTTCTTTAATCTTTACGCCCTCTTGAGCCATATAAGAAAGGAACTTCTTCCTGCCTTCGATAATCGTATCCGTAATAATGTTAGCCACGACCTTAATAGATTTAGTCGCATCATCATTGCCGGGAATAGGATAATCGACTAAATCCGGGTTAGAATTAGTATCAATAAGGGCTATAACGGCTATGCCGAGGCGCTTCGCCTCTTTTACCGCTGTGTCTTCTTTGCTGGTATCTACCACAAAGACGGCTTTAGGCATACGCTCCATTAGAACGATTCCGGAAAAATTCTTATTCAGCTTTGCCAGCTCTTTTTCAAGCCCCGCAACTTCCTTTTTGGTAAACTTGGCAAATGTCCCGTCTTCACGCATCTTCTCTATCGCTTTCAGGCGGTTGATGCTCTTTTTAATGGTGGAAAAATTTGTTAAAAGCCCTCCCGGCCAACGGTCAGTCACGTAATACATGCCGGAGCGCTGCGCCTCCTGCAACATAACCTCCTGCGCCTGCTTCTTAGTCCCCACAAAAAGCACGTATTCTCCCTTTGAGGTTATATCCAACAGGAAATCCCTGGCCTTGTTTATGCATTCTTCGGTTTTCTCAAGGTCGATAATATAAATACCGCTTCTTGAACCAAAGATAAACTTTTTCATTTTTGGGTTCCAGCGTTTAGTCTGGTGCCCGAAATGCACCCCTGCTTCCAGTAACTGCTTGATTAAATCTGATGGCACGGTAACCTTCTCCTTTTTAGCTTGTTGATATGAACTGCTTCTTTTGGCTTAGCGGAAGCAGTAGAATTCTATTATTTTAACAAATTTACGCGAATTTGCAACTATTTTCGCAATTCTTGCATCAAATAAAGCTTTTTATATAAACCATCCAGCTTTAATAATTCTTCATGGGTCCCTGTTTCGGCAACCACTCCCTTATCCAAAACTACTATTTTATGGGCGTTTATTACGGTAGAAAGCCTGTGGGCAATCACAAAAACCGTACGGCCCTGAATAAGCCGGTCCAAAGCATCCTGGACTATTTTTTCCGACTCCGAATCCAGCTGAGAGGTAGCTTCATCAAGAATTAGAATAGGCGGATTTTTAAGCAAGGCTCGAGCAATGGCTATCCTCTGGCGCTCTCCTCCCGAAATACGCATTCCCCTATCGCCGATAACCGTTTCATAACCCAGAGGAAGATGGCTGATAAAATCATGGGCATTTGCCTGCCGGGCCGCCTCTGTAATTTCCTCGTCGCTGGAGCAGGGCTTGCCGTAAGCGATATTGGCTTTAATTGTATCATTAAAAAGTATGGTTTCCTGAGTAACGATTCCGACAAGCTTACGCAAAGACTTCAGGCTAACTTCTTTAATATCCACCCCATCAATGGCGATTTTCCCTTTTTTAGGGTCATAAAACCGCGGGATAAGGTCCAAAAGCGTGGTCTTCCCTGTGCCGCTGGGCCCGACAACAGCCAAAACCGAACCGTAGGGAACCTCCAGGTTTATGCCTTTTAGCACCTGATTATCCCCGTAATTAAACCATACGCCGTTAAAAATAACTTTGCTCTTAAAGCCGGCCAACTCCGGGGCCTGAGGCAATTCAACTACGCTGGGCTCTGATTCCAATACTTCGTAAATCCGCTCGCTGGCTGCGGCAGCCTGTTCATTTAAAGAATGCACCTGGCTCAATTTCTTAAACGGCCGGATAATCGATACAAGCGAACCAAGAAACAAACCTAAAACTCCAAAAGAGATTTTTCCGGCAATAACTTCCCTGCCTCCCAGAGAAAGTATGATTACGGCGGCGATGCAACCTAAAATCTCGGTTGCCGGGCTTAAAATAAGCATCCTCTTAATCGATTTCATGCAAACACGGTAATAATCCTGGCTTACTTTGTTAAATTTATTTATCTCGTGCTCCTCCATATTAAAACCTTTAACTATGCGGGCGCCGATAATCGTTTCATAAAGTATGGAGTTAGTATCCGCCATTTTCTCCTGGGAGGCCTTGGATAATTTCCGGAGCTTTTTACCCACGACAGCGATCAAATAACCCAGGATTGCCAAAGGAGGCAGTATAAAGATGACAAATTTTGAATAAATAAACATGGCAAAAGAGAAAAATATGATCGTAAGGGCGCTCTGATAAACCAGGTCAGTCGAACCGTAAGAAACAGCGTTCTCGACCAGCTTTACGTCATTAGTTATCCGCGAAATCATTTCTCCGCCGCGCTTATGGGTAAAATAATCCAGGGAGAGTGACTGAAATTTGGCGTAAAGCCTGGCTTTAATATCCCTGACAATGCGCTGTCCGACATCCGACATAATATAGCTTTGCCAGAAACCAAAAAACCCTTTAAGAATAAAAAGCAGCACAATCGCTACGGCCATATAGTTCAAAAGCGTTAACGGCGCCATAGCGTTTATACCAGCGACAAAATTAGCCAAGAACCCGGGTAATTTAACGGGCAGGATAATCTGTTTATTGGTAAGGACCTTATCCGCCAAAGGGACCATCATAGCCAGGGAAACCCCGTCAAATATAGCCGAAAAGATCATGCAAACCGAAGCTATCACAAACAGCCCGATATAAGGGCGGATAAATTTTAGTAACTTTAAATAATCTCGCATGTTTTGGCTCCTGCCTGCTGAATTGCCCCAAGGCCTAAAAGGAAATGTATTGTAGCATATCTGGCGTATTGTGACAACTTTTTTATTGCCCACCGGAGAAGATCCGGGCGTCTTGATAGCCCCTCCCAAAACAGAAGATTATAGTTGCATTGAAAGAATGGTTTTGCTATTATCCCCTTATGGATAAATTAAGGGTAGCGGTGATTGGCGTAGGGCACTTAGGCAGTATTCATGCTAAAATATATCAAGAAATCCCCGATTGCTCGCTTGAGGCTATCTGCGATACGGATAAAGCGCGCTTAGAGGCCGTAGCCCAAAGCCTGAATGTGCCCGGATACCGGGATTACCGCGAGATTTTCGGTAAAGTTGACGCGGTAAGCATAGCCACTCCCACAAAACTGCACTACGCTGTCGCCAGCGACTGCCTGAAGCACAATCTGCATGCTTTGGTTGAAAAACCCTTTACTCCCAGCCTCCAAGAAGCTGACAGCCTTATCAATATAGCCAAAAACAATAATTTGATCCTGCAGGTAGGGCATATTGAACGCTTCAATTCCGCCTTTAGCGCTACCCGGAAAATCGTTAAGGACCCAAAATTTATAGAGTGCCACCGGCTCTCGCCTTTTCCAAACCGGTCGCTTGACGTAGGGGCTGTGCTGGATATTATGATCCATGACATCGATATAATCCTGGGGCTGGTTTCTTCGCCTATCGAACACATTGAATCCGTAGGGATAAATGTACTTACCCCTTTCGAAGATATTGCTAATGCAAGGATTACCTTCGAAAACGGCTGCGTAGCCAATCTTACCGCCAGCCGCATTTCCGACGAGATAATGCGAAAAATCCGCATCTTTCAGGAAAACACCTATATATCGCTGGACTACAAGAACGCTGAAGCCTGGGTATATCGAAAAGGCATCCTGAAGATTACGAAGGAAAGCCTGCCGATTGAAAAAGAGCAACCTCTGCAAAAAGAATTGCGGGCGTTTATCGGCTGCCTGATAAATAAAGAAGAACCTCTTGTATCGGGCGCTGTCGCCCGCCAAGCCTTAAAAGTGGCTTTAGAGATCCAACATCAGATATGGCACAAAAACAAATCCTGATCATCTGCGGCGAACCGTCGGGCGAGCTCCACGCGGCCAACCTTGTCTCGGCGATAAAAGAAATCGACCCTAAAATCAGAGTTTTAGGCGTAGGTAGCGCGCTCCTTGCAAAAGCCGGAGCGGATATTATTTTCAACATAAAAGGCTTAAGCGTTATGGGGCTTTTTGATGTCATCAAGAAACTCCCTAGGTTCATCAGCTTAAAGAGAACAATTTTAGATAAACTTGCTTTGGAAAAATTCGACGCGGTCATCTTCGTGGATTTTTCCGGATTTAACCTCAGACTTGCTAAAACAATCAATAACCGCATCCCCGCTATTTACTATGTCAGCCCGCAGGTTTGGGCATCCCGGCCGAAAAGAATCCAGATTTTAAAGAAATACACCCGCAAAATCATCGTCCTCTTTGAATTTGAGAAAGAATTTTATAAAAAATACGGGATGGATGTTGATTGCGTTGGGCATGCTTTATTGGATATCGTCAAACCGACTATAGAGAAAGACAAGCTGCTCCATAAACTAAATCTCTCCCAAGAAAAAAAAACAATAGCTCTTTTGCCGGGTTCGCGTAAACAAGAAATCAATAAAATCCTGCCGGTAATGCTTAAAACCGCTCAGCTCATGAATAAAGATAACGGCTTTCAATTTGTGATCGCTAAGGCTAGCTCGCTTGATTGGAAGTTTTACGATAAGATAGCCAGGAAATTCGAAGTTGAAGCCAAGTTTTTGGAAGGAAAAACTTACGATACCCTGAATATCGCTGATTTTGCTTTGGTCTGTTCAGGGACTGCGACACTGGAAACCGCGATAATGCAGAAACCTTTCTTTATAATTTATAAGATGAACCTCTTGAATTACCTGCTTTACCGTCCGCAGGTTAAAATTCCTTATATAGGAATAGTGAATATTGTGGCAGGCAAGAAAATAATCCCGGAATTTATCCAGTTTCAGACGAAACCTAAAAAAATAGCTGCCCTTGCGTTAGAACTTATCAATAATCGCGTTAAGCTTGAAAATATGAAAGCTGAACTTAGCGCGATCAAATCCTCTTTAGGCCCTCCCGGAGCCGCTCATCGCGCCGCCAAAATCATAATTGATTTCTTAAATATTTAGGGACGGTTCTCAAGGTAAAGCAAAGCGCCCCCTGGCCCCCGGTTAATATTAAAACGGCTCCGCCATTTTAATGCGTTCATCTATTGGCGGATGGTCAAAGAAGAAAAATTTGATTACCGGATGCGGGGACCTATCGGCAAGGTTCTGCTTGGCAAGTTTATCCATGGTAGAAATAAAGGCACTTTTTAATCCGGTAACCTCCAGCGCCAAAGAATCAGCGCTTCTCTCAAAACTCCTGCTGATAAATGCCTCAAGCGGCTGGGTAATCATTCCAAACAACATAAAATAAAGCAAAACAACCGGAAGCGCTGCCAGATCCCCCAACGAAGATAACCCGAATATATCCAGCATACCGCTATTGGTCCGGAAAATAAGATAAAATACCGCCAGGGTCACCAAAGAATTAACCGCAATCAACTTTAAGAGGTGCTTTAGCTGGCAGTGCGCGAATTCATGCGCCAAAATAACCTCAATTTCATCATAGCTATATTTATCTTTTAGGGTATCGGCCAGGATTATCCTGCGGGTGCTTCCGACTCCGACAAAAGCGGCATTTGCCTTTAAGGTCTTCTTGCTGAAATCAATCTCAAAACAATCCAAAACCTTGACTTTCATCTTATCGGCCAATTTCATGATCCGGCTGCGTAAATTTTCGTCACCCAGTTTTTTATACTTAAAGAACATCGGGATTATAATGATAGGCATAAGCTTGGCCATAACAACGCTAAAGAAAATCCAAAAGATTGAAACGGTTAGCCACCAGTTACCGGGGTTACGTTTCAGAATAAAATAAAAGGCCCCGACCAAGATCAGGCTGATAACATAAGAAATCGCGCCTGCCTTAAACTGGTCTTTAAGCCAATCCCTTAGCGTTTGCCTGCTTAAAGAAAACCTGTGTTCTAAAATATAAGACTGGGAGAAATTAAATGGAAGGTCCAAGCAATAATAGCCAAAATAAGCTATCAAGATATACAGAGGCAAGGCTAGGAAATTTGGCGCGTAAATACTTAAAACTGATGCCAAACCCCGGGATAATCCTGTCCTTAAGAATAGAATGATAAGGATAAGGGTATAAATTATACCGGCTATATCCAAACCATACTTAATGTTGGAGTACTGCTTTGCCCTGTCAGACATATTGATAACCGTAATTCCAAACCCGCATTGGAATCAGGTTTCTATTTCTTTTCGGTAGGCTTGATATTGACAAAGGTGCGTACCTTGCCGTGGCTCGTCTTCTTTTTAGAAAAATAGACCTTCCCGGGGCATTGGGCAAATAACGTGCCCAAACCTTTTACGTTAACTCCGGCCTTGTAGGTATCTACCCCTCTAATCAGGATTTGCCCGGTCAAGACCTGCATGCCTTCGGAAACTTTATTCGCTTTGTCTTTCTTTGGGGTTGAAAATCCGCCTGTCATCGCATTCTCCTCCTTAATTTTCCCGCGCTAATCTTCCTGAAAACCAATCCCGGCCGCCAAGCTATTCCGGGCCAGAAGCAAAAAATATGCGCACATTAATGATGAAAAGCCATATTACCACAAATTCCCTACTCAAGCAACACTTCTTCGCCCTTAGACGGTATATAAGAATCCAGGCCATTTCGAGTAAGCGCCTCTTGCAGGGAAAGCATTTGATCCTCTTCGCCATGAACTAAAAATATACGCTTTAAGGGGAGGCAGGCGGTTATGAACTTCATCAGCTCGTTTTTATCCGCGTGCCCGGACATAGCGTTAATGACTACGACTTCAGCGTTAAGTTCATATTCGATACCGAATATGCGCACGAATTTATCCATGCTTACGATCTTCCTGCCTAATGTATCGCGCGCCATATACCCAACCACAAGGATCATGTTCCGGGAATCCTCTATATTATTCTGAAGATGGTGCAGGATCCTTCCGGATTCGCACATCCCGGAGCCGGCGATAATAATCATCGGCCGCTTATCCGCGTTAAGGGCTTTGGATTCTTTCTGCTCGCGGATAAACCTTAAATTCAGAAACGCAAAAGGGCTCTCCCCCCTGACTATTGCCTGGCGGTTCTCCTCATCCATATAGTCGGGGTGTCTCTCGAAAACCTCGGTGATATCGGTAGCAAGCGGGCTATCCACATATATCGGGACATCAGGAATCAGCTTTTCTTTCAATAGGGCATTTAAATAATAAATCACTTCCTGGGTGCGCTCTAAAGTAAAAGAAGGAATAAGGACCTTGCCTCCCCGGCGCAGAGTCCGGGATATCGCTTCCCTAAGCCTTGACTGCGCTTCTTCTATCGGAGTATGCGTCCTTGCGCCATAGGTGCTTTCAATAATCAAATAATCAAGCCCCTTAGGAATAGCCGGATTATTCAATAACGGCAAGTTTTCCCTCCCCAGGTCTACGGCATAGCCAAGGCGGACATTGCGGTTTTCATCCTTGATATCCAAGACAACCACGGCCGAACCCAATATATGCCCCGCGTCAATAAGCGTTGCGTAAACATTCTTGGCTATGCAGAACTTTTGATTATAAGAAATCGGCCTGAATATTTTAGTGGCGCGGGAAGCTTCCTTCTTGGTATAGAGAGGTTTTCTTTCGGGGAGCCCTATTCTTTTATTTATTTTATTAACGTATTTTACGTCTTCTTCCTGGATCTTCCCGGAATCGATAAGCATAAGCTCGCTCAAAGCCTTGGTGGCTGCGGTTGTATAGATCTTGCAGCGCAGCCCTTTCTTAATCAAGCTGGGGATACTTCCGCAGTGGTCGATATGCGCGTGCGATAAAACAAGCGCGTTGATCAAACGGGGATTAAAACTAAAGGTGGTATTTATTGCATAAGACTCGTCGCGCCGTCCCTGGAATAACCCGGCATCAAGCAAGACTTCGGTTTTTCCGCATGAGACCAAATGGCTTGAGCCGGTAACAGTCTTAACCCCGCCCAAGAACCTTACTTTAACAGCCATAGTGTTTTTTATCTAAACTCATTTATCATAAGTGGAATAAAAATACGGGGTGTGGGCAAGAAATTCCGCGGCGCAGGTATCCACAAGCTTAAAGGTCGCTTTAATATCGAATGATTTACGTAAGCTTAAGACCTCTCCCTCTTTTTTATCCCAAAGCTTAGCCAATTGCCTGTCGCTAAAACCGAATTCCTTAAGCTCCAGCATCAGCTCCTTGGATATATTATCCTTATTCCTGATGGCCTTCTTCTCCAAATCAATAATCTCTTTAAGGTTATTCAAGAACCACCGGTCGATTTTTGTAAGCTCGAAAATCCTATCTATCCCCATTCCGCTTCGCAACGCATCGCCGATATAAAATATCCTTTCGGCTCCCGGGGACTTTAACTTTTGCTCGATATCCTTCCTGGCGCCTTTTGCGTTTTTATCCTCGAGCGACACAGCCCATTTATTATCAAATAAAATGCTCTCCAGGCCGTATTTTTTGATCTCCAGGGAACGCAATCCCTTTTGCAGCGCTTCTTTGAAAGTCCTGCCGATGGACATCGTTTCACCGACGGATTTCATGGAAACGGTTAAAACCGGATCAGCCGAAGGAAATTTCTCGAAAGTAAAACGCGGGACCTTAACTACGCAATAATCAATTGCCGGTTCAAAACAAGCGGGTGTTTCGCGGGTTATATCATTAGGTATCTCATCCAGCGTGTAACCAACGGCCAGCTTTGCGGCAATCTTAGCTATCGGGAAACCCGTTGCCTTGGAAGCAAGGGCAGAGCTCCGGGATACGCGCGGGTTCATTTCGATAATAACCATGCGGCCGGTATCCGGATGGACGGCAAACTGTATATTCGAGCCTCCTGTCTCAACCCCAATCTCCCTGATGCAGGCAATTGCCGCATCGCGCATCTTCTGGTACTCTTTATCGGTAAGGGTTTGGACCGGGGCAACGGTAAGGCTATCTCCGGTATGCACCCCCATCGGGTCGAAATTCTCGATAGAACAGATAACCACGCAATTGTCCTTTAAATCCCGCATAACCTCAAGTTCAAATTCTTTCCAGCCGCAGACCGACTCTTCGATCAAGATCTCGCTTATCATGCTGGACTCCAGCCCCGACTTGGCTAACCCCCTGAATTCTTCTTTGTTATAAGCTATGCTTCCGCCTGTGCCTCCTAAAGTAAAGCTCGGCCGGATAATTACCGGAAACCCAATTGCTTTAGCGGCTTTAAAGGCTTCTTTGAGATTATAAGCTTTATTGCTGCGCGGTAAATCCAGGCCTATTTTCTTCATCGCTTCTTTAAATAACTGCCTATCTTCTCCCTTCTTTATCGCTTTTATATTGGCCCCGATGGTTTCAACTTTATACTTATTTAATACCCCTCTTGCCGCCAAGGCCACAGTGACATTTAAGGCGGTTTGCCCCCCTAACGTAGGAAGAAGCGCATCCGGCCTCTCTTTGGCAATGATCCTTTCCAGGACTTCCGGGGTAATCGGCTCAATATAGGTAGCGAAAGCTACTTGCGGGTCAGTCATGATTGTGGCGGGATTAGAATTTACTAAAACAACCTTAAACCCCTCTTCCTTCAAGACCTTGCAAGCCTGGGTGCCGGAATAATCAAACTCGCAAGCCTGCCCTATGACAATGGGGCCTGAGCCGATTATCAATATTTTCTTAATGTCTGTCCGCTTAGGCATAATAGTTTAAATTCGAAGCAAGAAAACCGGCTTCCGAAACAAACCCGGATTTTATAATGTTCCGCGCCCAAAAAACTATTTTTGTTTTGGACATCTGGATTTTGAACATTTGGGAAAACCTGCGCCTGCCTGCCGGTCAAGCCGGGATTGCGATAACCGGGTATCGGATTTAGGCTTCTTCATCATCTCAACAAAATCGTCAAACAAATACTCCGCGTCATGCGGCCCGGCGGAAGATTCCGGGTGGAACTGCACGGAAAAAACCGGAAGCTTTTTATGCCGCAGGCCTTCCGGAGTCAAATCATTTAAATTAATATGAGTCAATTCGATATCTTTTTTATTCAAGGAATCCATGTCCACGCAAAAGCCGTGGTTTTGGACTGTAATAGACACTCTACCGGTTTTTAAATCCTTCACCGGTTGATTGGCGCCATGGTGGCCGAATTTAAGCTTATAGGTCTTGCCGCCGAAAGCCTGCCCCAGTATTTGATGGCCTAAACAAATCCCGAATACCGGTAATTTAGCCAATAGCGCTTTTACGGTATTTACTATATACGGCAGGGCCGCGGGGTCCCCGGGGCCGTTGGAGATAAGGATACCGTCGGGCTTCATTTCCAGTATTTGGCTGGCTGTAGCCGTGCACGGCACAACAATTACTTCGCACTCGCGTTTAACTAATTCCCTCAAAATATTATACTTCACTCCGCAGTCAATTACCGCTACTTTAAATTTACCCTTTAAGAAAATGGGGCCGGAATTATTTTTCCTGCGCATAGAAACGGGTGAAAATAATCCTGGCGCCGTTTTTCCTTTTTGGCCCCATTTATAAGCCTTGCTGCAAATTACTTCCTTAACCAAATCCCTGCCGGCTAAGCCGGGAGAACCGCGGGCTTTTCTGACCAAACTTCTTTCATCCGGATCAACCGTAGATAATACCGCCCTCATCGCTCCCTCTTGCCTTATATGCAAAGTCAAGCTGCGGGTATCTATGCCTTCAATGCCGACAACGTTATTTTCCTTTAAATACACCGCCAGCTCTTTTTGAGAACGCCAGTTACTGGTTATCCGGCTATACTCCTTGACTACGAATCCTTCGATAAACGGCTTAGAGGACTCGGCATCTGCGGAATTTACCCCATAATTGCCGATTAACGGATAGGTCATGGCTACAATCTGCCCCTTATAGGAAGGATCGGTAATAATTTCCTGGTAGCCGGACATACTGGTATTAAAAACCACCTCTCCGAATTTTTCGCCTTCGGCGCCAAAAGATCTCCCTCTAAATATTGTCCCGTCTTCTAAGGCTAGTATTGCGCTCATAATGTGGCTTAATATATAGGCACGGGCAAAGAAAGCCTAATTTATCTATTACTACTTCACCCTTATTTCTGCCTTTAACTTCGTTACGTTACTTTTTAATACGGATTTAATAAAGTCCCTGAATAAAGGATGTGCGGAATCGGGTTTGGATTTAAATTCCGGATGGAACTGCACAGCGATAAAATAAGGGTGGCTAGCTAACTCAACTATCTCAACCAGATTTCTTTTCAGGCAAATCCCGCTAAACCTCAAGCCCTTCTTCTCTAAAATATTTTTATATTTATCATTGAATTCATACCTGTGCCTATGGCGCTCAAAAATCAAAGCCTTGCCGTAAACCTTATGAGCGAGCGAGCCATTCTTAACCTTACAAGGGTAGCTTCCCAGGCGCATAGTCCCGCCCAAGCCCTTCAACTTCTTTTGCTCTTCCAGTAAGCTGATTACCGGATGCTTAGTCCTGGAGTTAAATTCGGTAGAGTTGGCGTCTTTTAGGCCGCAGACATTGCGGCTAAATTCAATGACCGCGCATTGCATCCCCAGGCATATCCCCAAGAATGAAACATTATTCTGCCGGGCAAACTGGATTGCCTTTACTTTCCCCGCTATGCCCCGGGAACCGAATCCCCCCGGAATAAGTATCCCGCTCACATCGCCAAGCAATTTCTCCGGGCCAAGCTTCTCGATATCTTCGGAATCCACTTTCTTTATCTCAACTTTAGCGTTATTGGATATTCCTCCGTGGACCAAAGCTTCATAAATTGATTTGTAAGCATCCTGTAAGCCGATATATTTTCCGACTACGGCTATACGCACCAGCTCCCGGGGATTCAATACCCTCTCAACGACGTTCTTCTCCCAATTCTTTAACTCCGAAGATCTCGAAATAAGATTAAAATGATTCAGGATTATCTCATCCAGGATCTGGCCTTTAAATACCAGCGGGATCTGGTATATCGACTCCAGGTCAGGCGATTCAATAACCGCTTCTTTCCTGACGTTGCAAAATAGCGATATCTTTTCCTTGATGTCTTCCGAAAGCGCTTTTTCCGTCCGGCAAATCAATATATCCGGCTGTATCCCTATTTCGCGCAAAGTCCCCACGCTATGCTGGGTAGGCTTGGTCTTAATTTCATCGGCAACTTTTATATACGGGACAAGGGTCAGATGGATATACAAAACATTGGCTTGCCCCGCCTCCAGTTCAAATTGCCTAGCCGCCTCCAGGAAAGGAAGGCTTTCGATATCTCCGACTGTCCCGCCAATCTCAATCAGAACGATATCTGCCGAGGAAACTTCGGCGACTTTCCTGATCCTGTCTTTTATCTCGGAAGTAATATGAGGAATGACCTGAATAGTTTTACCTAAATAATCTCCGCGGCGTTCACGCGAGATAACCGCGTTATACACCTGGCCGGTAGTGGCGTTATTAAAACGGGTGAGTTTTGCCTTGGTAAATCTTTCGTAATGGCCCAAATCCAGATCCGTCTCGGCCCCATCATCGGTCACGTAGACCTCACCGTGCTGGTAAGGGTTCATTGTCCCGGGGTCAACATTAATATAGGGATCAAGCTTCATAAGAGTAACTTTTAACCCGCGCGCCTCCAGGATCTTGCCGATGGAAGCAGAAGCAATGCCTTTGCCTAAGCTTGAAATTACCCCCCCAGTCACAAATATGTATTTAGTCATATCTCCGGCCTAAAGATCCCCGTAAACCTCGGGCTCAAAACTTGCTGCCCGGCATTAAACCGGGATCTCCCTTAAGAAAATGGCGTTTTAGGGCCGAGTCTCTGGCCTAAAAACGCCCTTGTTAGTTTTAGTCCTTCCCTGAATTAGAAATATTATAACACAATAATATAATATGTCAAACTAAATGCAGGAATTCTTTGCCTTCCGACCAGGGGCTCAAATAACGCTCTATCTTGATATTGTCCATATTTTCATTTAAATCAATTATCTCTCCGTTATTTTGCGGGTGGATAATCTTTACCCTGGGAAGGAATATGTTAGTTTCATTCTCCTGCACGACCACTCCCACCCGCTTATCGTTTAAAAGGATAATTGAGCCTACCGGCCATACGCCGATAGCTTTAAAGAAAGCGCTCAATAAATCCGGATCAAAACTCGTTTTGCTGCCGCGCATCATAAGGCCATAGATCATATCCGGAGGATAATCTGTTTTGTAGCTCCTCCTTTGCGAAAGCGCGTCATAAACATCGCAGATAGAAACAATCGCTGAAACAATGTGCTGTTTCTTTTTAAAGACGCTCTTGGGATAACCGCTCAAATCATACTTTTGGTGGTGCTCAAAACTAACTACTACCGGCATAATCCCTATAGCCTCGGTATACTCCATAAGAAGCTTGGCGCCCAGGATAGTGTGGCTCTCCATCTGCTCGAATTCCTGCACGCTAAGTTGCCCGGGCTTACGGATGGTCTTGCGGGAAATATAGAGTTTCCCTATATCATGAAACAACGCGGATATGCCTATCTCCATAATCACGTCTTTATTAAACCCTAACTTTGAAGAAAAATGCATGCTCAATATGGAAACATTCAACAAATGGATAAATGTCCCGGTGTCGTATCTTTTTAAAGTTGCCAGCTTAAATAACTGGCCATAATAAACGCCGAGGTTATTAACGATATTATTTATCGCAAGCCTCAGGCTCAATCCATCCACAGTTTCATTATTCATGATCTTGGTCAACGCGGGAGAAATTTGATCAAGCGAAACCTGGTAATTATTTAATAAATCCGGGTGCTCTTTCTTTTTCCCTGCATCCTCTTGAGGGGAACCCTTAACTTTACCCACGGATATATTCCTGACTCCCGATAGGGCCAAGGATTCCTGAGGATCGCCCTTTATCTCCTCTTTAGAAAGGGCCAAGAATTCAATGAACTTATTCAGCTCTCCAAGCCCTAAACCGCGGCTAAAGGCGATCCTTTCTATACCCCTGCCCTTTAAATATACAACCATTTGATTAAGGAATTTACTTAGATCAAAAAAGATCTCTTTCTCAAAAGCCAATTCTTCTCCGATGATCCCGATAACCAATTCTGGCCTGTCGGCTAAAACATCCTGGAGGCTAAGATAAGCTTTTTCCGCCGATTTTAAGACAATCGGATGCGACGCTCCGTAAAGCTTAGCCATCTGAAGGCAAGTCAAGAAGTCTTTAAAACAATCCCCGATATTATCGTTCATTCCCAGGTCTCCAGCACCTTAAGCGCCTTACTCCTTAACTGCCTGTTCCAAAAAAACCTTCTCTTGCTCAAAATCGCCAAATAATCCCGGGCCTTTCTTGCGTTTAATTCTTCCACAACCAGGATATTTTCTAAAATCAACCGGTTCTTCAGTCCCCACGGGCTGGGAATGCCCAAAAGGATACCCGCTGCCCTTTGGAGAGCGGCTTCGTCTTTAAGTAAAACCGCCAACGCCTCTTTCTTTAAAATTGTGTTTTCCCCTTTAAGTATGGAAAACAGGAATTCCGAATCAAAAATCTTGCTTGAACGCATCCCCCTTAGCACTTCAATCTTAATCAAGTCGTTGCCAAAAAAGAATATTTCTTTTAAAACCGCCGAAGAAACCCCTAAATCGATACGGCTTACTATTCTTATGATCCGGCCTAAGAATTCAAAGTCGGAATATTTCTCCTTCAAACGCTCGTAGAATACGCCCATTTGCGAAGGAAAAAACTTCAAGAATAGCTTTACTCCGCATACGCTCGGGTTCTTTTCTTCAAATATCCTATCGAGGTAGGAAGCGGCCGGTTTGGAAATATTTTCTAAATTTTCGGCTAAATATTCCAATTCCCCGGATGGCTCTGCCTCCCAAATGCAATCCTCAACTAGCCGGGAAATATGCGCCCGGGCATTCTCCGCAAGGTCCCGGGGCATTCCCCACTTATATTGCTTCAAGGTAATTGATAAATCCTTCAAGAACCCGAAATCTTTCTCCTTAGCCAGATCATCCCATTCATTATCCAGCCTTTTTAGGATAAGCGAGAGGTGTTCCGGGGTCTCCTCCTGCGATAATAAATCAAGGATAATCATGCGGTAATTGACGCGAAGCTGCCGGCGGTCAAAGAGAAAGCTTCCCGTTGGAGAAATGTCTCTGGTCAAGGCAATAAGGGCGCTACGGTAAGTATCCGGGATCATCCCCTCATCCGAGCCGGATAATAAATCCGTTATCCTTTTAAGCATCGCGGGGTTATTCTTTAATCCTGCTTTAGCCTCTGCGTTATTTGCCAACCCCGAGGCAATTCTCTCCGTATGAGCCTCACCGGCAAGCCGGGAAAATAACCCAAGGTTCAAAATATTTAGCTTACCGCTTGCTAACTGGGAGGAAATGGCGTCGGAAAGGTCTTTATCGTCAAAATTCCTGAATATCTCTTGCAATTTCCCGATGTTTTCGGCGTTAACCTGGGTAGCGGAATTGATTATTAATCCGGAGAGCTCCCGGGAACACTCGGAGAATTTACCTTTATCCCTGTTTTTTAAATGCCCGAGGAAAGCAGACATATTACCCCTTAACTTATCATCCTCGACAATATCTTTAACGCTAAGGTTATTGACCCCCTTTATGAAATTAACCGCAAATTCGGTAATTTTCCGTTCATCCCGGCCTTCCATTGTATGCTGAAACATATACAGCCAGACATCCTTGACATCTTCTCCCTGCGAGCCTAATAATGCCGAATAATCCAGGTCTTCAACAAAGATATGCTGGATTCTTTCTTTTCTCAATAATCCGCCTAGGCCTCCGGACCTTATTATTTCTTTAGGCTGTAAAGACAATATGCTTAAGAAATCCGCCAGCTCTTCGGCGGTTAGGGCCGGCTTGAACTCTATGCTTTTAATCTTACGCTGGTGCAATGTGCGGGCCAACTCTAAAGAAAAGGCGACCTTTTCCACAACTTTCCCGTCTAGAAACAATGATTCAGAAGATACGCCTACTCTTACGGAATTTAAGAAGTTAAATACTTGGTCTATTTTATCTTTAAAGTCTTGGGCGGTTTTCAGGAAGAATGGGTGCTGGCGGGAATAGGCCAGGGAGTTATTGATGGCAGCGCGCAGACCGTTTAGGAATTCAATCAGGGCCTCTTCTTTGTTCATCGAATTTTTATTTTACTCCTAAAACCGCAAAGTTCAACAAGAAAATCTCTAATCTCTAATGCGCTAGCAAGATAAGAAAGGAAGATGGGGACGTTTCTACTTTTCCCGGCCTGGTTACCAGAAAAGTAGAAACGTCCCCATTTTATACCACTCCTGTTTAGAACAAGAGCACGGTGGCCTTGTTCCTGACAACCTCAATAAAGCCTTTTCCGTTATTGTTGATTACCGTTTCTTTTCCCTGATTATCCCTGTAAGTTATCCTGCCGCAAGCTAAACTCGCGATTAAGGGGGCATGATCTGCTAAAACGCCTAAATATCCTAATGCCGCCGGGACCACCAAAGAGCAAACCTCGCCCGTAAATATCGTCTTTTCCGGCATCAATATATCAAGCTCAAAGATTTTCTCCATTAGATTACCGCCTGCTTGGATTTCTCAATAGCTTCCTCGATAGTCCCTACCATATAAAACGCTTGCTCAGGCAACTGGTCCAGCGCCCCATCAATAATCATATTCACTCCCTTAATCGTATCCTCGAGTTTTACATATTTACCCTTCATGCCGGTAAACGCCTCGGCCACAAAGAAAGGCTGAGAGAAGAATCTCTGTAGTTTTCTTGCCCGGGCAACAATCAATTTGTCCTCATCGGAAAGCTCATCAATACCCAAGATAGAAATAATATCGCGTAAATCTTTATAACGCTGCAGGACCCTTTGCACTCCCAAAGCAGTTGAATAATGGTCTTCACCGATAAAACGCGGATCCATAATCCGCGAGGTCGAATCCAGCGGGTCAACCGCAGGATAAATCCCAAGCTCGGAAATCTGGCGGGACAAAACTATTTTAGCGTCCAAATGGGAAAATATTGCCGCCGGCGCCGGATCGGTAAGGTCATCTGCCGGGACATAAACTGCCTGGATTGAAGTTATAGAGCCATTACGCGTAGAAGCAATTCTTTCTTCCAACTGCGCTACTTCCGTAGAAAGGTTTGGCTGGTATCCGACTGCCGAAGGCATGCGCCCTAATAATGTTGATACCTCCGAACCTGCCTGGACATACCTGAAGACATTGTCAATAAAAAGAAGCACGTCTTTTCTTTCCTCATCCCGGAAATACTCCGCGACAGTAAGGGCGGATAAGCCTATCCGCAGGCGGGATCCCGGCGGTTCGTTCATCTGGCCAAAAACCAAAGAACTATTCTTGATAACTCCCGATTCATTCAATTCAAGCCATAATTCATTGCCTTCTCTGGTCCGTTCGCCGACTCCGGCAAATACCGATACGCCTCCGTGTTCGGTGGCAATAGTCCGGATCAATTCCATGACAATAACCGTTCTGCCGACTCCGGCGCCTCCGAATAAGCCAACCTTGCTGCCCTTGGGTATGGGAGCCAAAAGATCGATTACTTTTAAGCCGGTCTCAAGGATAGAAGTCGTGGGCAGCTGATCGGTAAAACTCGGCGACTGCCTGTGTATAGGGCTGCGTTTCTCGGGATTAGGCAAAGGCCCTTTACCGTCAATAACTTCTCCCAGTAAATTGAATATTCTCCCTAAGGTCTGCCTTCCTACCGGCACAGTGATGGGGGAACCTGTGTCAAGAGCGACCATGCCGCGGGCCAGCCCATCAGTAGGCCCTAAGGCAATGCAACGCACGGTATTATTTCCGATATCCTGGGCGACTTCCAAAGTTAAATCTATTTTTGTTGCAGGATAAACGATCTTTATGGCGTTTAAAAGCTGCGGGACTTCTTTTTCCGGATATTTTATATCCACTATTGGCCCGATGACCTGCACGATTTGCCCGTTACTCATAAGTTTTTCCTTTAATTAACTTAAGGGTGGCGCCATGGCTATTCCAATCACCCCTTTAAGGCTTCTGAAGAAGAAATAATCTCCATTATCTCCTGCGTAATATTTGCCTGACGCACTTTGTTCCTTAATAAAATCAAGCCCTGCAATAAATCTTTGGCATTATCCGTTGCCGCCTTCATTGCTACTGTCCTGCTTGAATGCTCCACGGTAAAAGCTTCCAAAAGAATCATTTTCAATTTCATAAAAACGTATTCGGGGATTATTTCGTTTAATATAGCCCCTTTCTCCGGCTCCAGGATATAACTGGTTTTAGCCTCAAAGGGGCAATCTATATTAAGGAACTTTTCCAATCTTTGCTCGTGTATCAAAGCCGTCTTGAAATGCGTATAGGCTATATGCACCTGGGAAACCCGTCCGGAAATAAAGATTGCTTTAAGGTTGTTTGATATTGCGCTGGAAACCTTCTCGGAATAACGGCCGTTTAAGCCTACATAGGCATTCAACACATTAAAGTTATTCTTTTTAAAATAGTTGAACCCTTTTCTGCCCACGCAAACCAAATCCATCTTTTCTTTCCCCCGGGAATTACAGAAATTCTCAGCCGTGCGGATAATTTCGTTATTATACACGCCGCACAAACCGCTATCCGAAGTAATTATACAAAGGCATGTCCTATCGGAATTACTTTTCGCTTCAAGAAACGGATGGGCTGACTGCGGCAGGTTTCCGATAAGGTGATTCATAATAGCTTCGAGGCCATTGACAAAAGGCCTTATGGCAATCAGGGATTTCTCGGTCTTATTCAACTTTGCTACCGAGACCATTTCCATGGCAGCGGTAACCTTCTCGGTATTCTCGGTGCTACGGATCCTGTTTTTTATGGTTTTCAGGGACTGGATCATAACTTATTCTCTTTCTTAAATTCATCTCTGCAAGCTAAAATCAAAGCGTCCATTTTCTCCATAAGCGCCTCGCTAAGCTCTTTCCTGGATTCTATTTCGCTTAAGACTTCGGAATGCCTGCTGTCTATATACCCTAATAACTGCCCTTCGAATTTCTTTATTAATTTTACCGGAAGTTCATCCAGGAAACCGCGGGTGGCGCAATAAATGACCATTACTTGTTTTGATACCGGAAGCGGGTTATACTGGTCCTGTTTCAAGATCTCCACCACCCTTTCGCCCCGGACAAGCTGGGCTTGAGTTGACTTATCCAGCTCCGTTCCAAACTGGGTGAATGTCACCAACTCCCTATACTGCGCTAAATCCAGCCTAAGTTTTGCGGCAACCTGGCGCATTGCTTTAACTTGGGCCTTTCCTCCAACTCTTGAAACCGATAGCCCCACGTTGATGGCCGGACGGACTCCGGCGTAAAAAAGGTCATTCTCCAGGTAAATCTGCCCGTCGGTAATAGAGATGACGTTAGTGGGAATATAGCTGGTAATGTCTCCTGCCTGGGTTTCGATTATCGGAATTGCCGTAAGCGAACCTGCCCCCAGCTCATTATTCAATTTAGCGGCCCGCTCTAAAAGGCGGGAATGTAAATAAAACACATCTCCCGGATAAGCCTCTCTTCCCGGGGGCCTCCTTAAAAGCAAAGAAAGCTGCCGGTAAGCCTGGGCATGTTTTGTCAAATCATCATAAATAATTAAAACGTGTTTTCCGGAATATAGAAACTCTTCGCCCATAGCGCACGCCGAATAAGGGGCCAAGTATTGCAAAGAGGCGCTGGCGCGGCTGGAAGCGCTCACAATAGTCGTATAAGCCATAGCGTCGTATTTCTTAAGCGTTTCGGAAATACTCACTATACTAGACATCTTCTGGCCTATGGCGACATAAATACAATATACGCCCTTGTTTTTTTGATTAATTATGGTATCGACAGTAATGGCGGTCTTGCCTGTCTGGCGGTCGGCGATGATTAATTCCCGCTGGCCGCGGCCGATAGGCGTAAGCGCATCAATCGCCTTTATGCCTGTCTCAAGAGATTCGGTTACGGGCTGGCGCTCTACTACGTTCGGGGCTTGGGATTCTATGGGGCGGAATTTAACCGCGTTAAGCGGCCCCTTGCCGTCAATGGGCTTTCCCAAAGCGTTAACCACCCGGCCGACTAACTCCGGCCCAACCGGAACTTGCACGATTTTACCCGTCCTCTTTACAATATCGCCCTCCTTGATATCTTTGTCCGGGTTATCCGTGCCAAAAATTACAACACCCACGCTTTCCTCTTCAAGATTCAAAACCATGCCCATAACGCTTCCGGAGAATTGAACCAGTTCCCCAACCATTACATCATCCAAGCCATGGATACGGGCAATAGTGTCTCCGACCTGGATAACTGTTCCGATAGATTCCGAACGTATCCTCGATTTGTATCGTTCCAGTTCATGGCGGATAACTGAACTTATTTCTTCCGGTTTTAGCGTCATATTAAACCCTCACGGTCAAAAGCTTTTCCCTGAGATCACTTAATCCCCGAGCCACTGTCCCGTCAATTATGGTATTGCCGATAATAACCTGCACGCCCCCGAGCATGCTGCCGTCCAAATCTATATAGAACCTAAAACTCCGGTTAAACTTCTTTTCCAGTCTTTCTTTTATCTCTTTCACCAAGTCCAAATCCAGCGGGAAACTTGTCCTGAGGATAGCTTCGGTCTCTCCCAGGTGCGCATACGCCACTCTTACGTAATCGGCGATATCGTGTAGCTTGTCAATGCGGTTCTTCTGAATGAGAAGTTTTAGAAACTGGCGGAATTCCGGAGAATAATCCTGCCCTAAAACTTTATCAATGAAATCAACCTTCTCGTTTTCCGAAAGCTCAAAGCTCCCCAAGAGCTGTTTAAATTCCGGATTAGCCTGCATAAGTAGCTTCAAGGTCTTAAATTCCTCCGCCGCCCTTTCAAGGCCGATCGTCTCTTTAGCAAAATCCATAAACGCCTCGGAGTATCTTTTTACTACGATTATTTCTCTCATTTTGCTTAAAACTAAAGCTTATCTACCTCATCCAGAAAATCTCGCACCAGTTTCCTGTCCCCTGTTTCGGTAAGCTTCTCCTTTATTATGTTTTCGGAGGCCTTAATGGTCAAATCAACAATCTCATTCCTAAGCTCATCCTTGGCCCGGGTTAACTCGTATTTAATATTTTCTTTAGCGCTATCGATGATCTCCTGGGCTTGTATATGGGCGTCTTTACGAGCATCCTCTAAGATTACTCTTGACTCATTAACGGCATCGTGGATTTTGCGTTTGGCGACCTGTTCAATAGAAACAAGCTTGGCGTCATAATCCAGCCGGATCCTATCGATGTCATCCCGGGCTTCTTCTATTTTCTTGAATTCAGAGGCAATCCTTTCTTTGCGCTGATCCAGGAAACCAAGCACCTTCTTCCAGGCAAAGGCCCTAAGCAAGGCCAACAGGATCAAAAACCCTATTATCTGGGCGACAATTTCATTAGTGCTTAAAAGCTTGAGCAATTCCATCTTACCCCCCAGATTCCAATGCGGGTTTGGAACAAGCAATAAAACCAGTTCCAAACCCGCATTGGAATTGGTTAAGACTCACAAATTATAATTTTCCTGCTAACACAAACGCAAAAACCAGCGCGTAAATAGTCAAGGCCTCAATAAAAGCGCAACCGGTTGCCATGTTAATCAATATCTTAGTTGCCGCTTCCGGTTGCCTTCCAGTTGCTTCCATAGCCGAAGCAACTGCTTTGCCTAAGCCTAATCCTGAGCCAAACGCGGCCAAACCTAAACCTAAAGGCAATGCTAAAGCTAATGCTACCTTATAATCCATTTTTTCCTCCTCAATTTTCCTGTAGTTTTCCCAAAAGATTAACCCCGGGCGCCCGATCTCCCCTGTCAGGCCCGATGAATACTTTTCATTACCTTATCCCAAAAACTGGCCCCGAGGCCCCAGCTAATTTAATGCCGGATAAGGGATTTCTCTTCTTTATCTTCGCCTTCGTGAGTTAAAACGAGGGCAAAATATATGGTTGTTAAAAGGCTAAAAACTACTGCCTGGATTACTCCGGCTAATATCGCTAATAAAGCGCTAAACACTAATAACGGCACGCCTGCCAAGCCAAATCCGGCCAAGACGGATAAAAGCATATCGTCGCCCCAGATATTGCTGCGCAAACGTAAAGACAGGCTTATGGGCCTGACTAATTCCGAAACAATGTGCAAAAAGAACATCATAGCCGGGACAAAAACCGAAAAAGCCAATATCCCCCGGGGCCTGCCCATCATATGGTCCAGGTAACCTAAAAACCCAAGTTCCTTAAAAGCGGTGTATTGCACGTAAATAAAAACGCAAATGGCCAAGGCCAAAGTAGTCGACCAGCTGGCGGTAGGAGACTTCATGAAAGGAATTATTCCGAAAAGATTCATAAATATTATGTATATAAAAAGCGTGCCGATAAAAGGGGTATACCTTCTTGCCTTTGGCCCCAGTATCCCGCAAACAAAATCATCCAGGCCTCCGACAACTACCTCTACTGCGCTCTGAAGCCTTCCCGGAACCATTTTCTGTTTTCGCGATGCCAGGTATACGATCAAAGTAATAATAAAAACGGCAATAAGAGAGAATAAAACATTCTCCCAGAGATAAATTTGCTCCCCTAAATGGGTTTTTTTGCCGATTAATCCGGCTAATAATGAAACTAGATTCGGCAGTTCATGTTGGGCTTGTGCTGCTTCGACGGCCATATTCCGGATACCCCCAAGACCAATATCACCAGAGACATTCCTGTTAATAAGCTCGCAACAGGAAGAATATTCCAGGTGATGACCAAAAAACCCAATAAATATAATACCGGGAATTTGATCAAAAGCAATAATAAAAGCTTGTTCTTCGCCCGTTTGAGCACGGCTATTTCCAATAAATTTATAGTGAGCAGGAAATTTGCCATTAACCAGCTGGCCCCAACGAGAATCCCGGCGCTAAAGGCAAAATTATGCCTAACCCCGAAAATTAAAGCAAGGCTAAATACCGCGATAACGCTTATATTTATAGGCCTATCCAGCCTCTGGCGCATCAGCATTCTTTTTTATCTATCCGGCTAACCAGCCTGATTATCCTTATCGACTCCCTTATTCCTACCACGATGCCTATTGCGATACAGATAACGAGAGCATAAAAAGGCAGGTTGAATTTCTTTTGCAGATAATCGCCTAAGAAAAAACCGGACAAAGGAGAAACTGCCAGTATTATGGGAATGTACGAAATCATCCCCGCGATCTTAATCCTTTTATATAGATCCTGCCGGCTAGTTGCCATAAACTTAAAAATGGCGCCTGCACCCTTTTAAAAAGAGCCGAGGACGCCACTGTCCGATACTGGTAATATTCTATCTCCTATTTACCGCTTGTCAAGGCTAAACTCTTATCGGCAATACGACAAAAGGTATTCCCTCCCTGTATAATTTTTTCTGCATGGCAAAAACCGTATAATTATGCAGGAACCGGATAGCAAACGAATCCTGGGGGAAAATAAGCTGGCCGCCGAAAAATACCGAGTTTGGAAAACGCTCCAGGATTCGGGGCGCGATATTGCCTACCTCCTCTACCACGTCCGTCCCTACCTCAAATACTCCTTCGGCGTAAAATCCCTGCTTATTCATGAACTTGACGTAACGGATAATATCCGATTTGGCTTCTGTCTTCAACCTGCCGACTTCGCTTGTGCCTTTAAAGTTCCCGGCATCAACTATACCTATCTGGACAAAAACAAAGTTTTTGAAGACGCCTCCGAATAATCTTATGATGCCAAACAAGGTATGCAAGCCTATGCCGTTAAAACCGCTTACCAGTAATACCGCGGTCTTGGACTTAGGATCAGGCTTTATCTCTTTGGCTAAATTAACAGCAGGATTCAATAGGGCCTCTTCGGCTGATTCTGCCACGGTAACCAGATTATTCAATCTATGCAGGAGCTTTGCGGTTTGATAATAATGCCGCTTTACAAGAATCGCCACCACAATCAATGACCCGGTAAAAAACAGAGTGATCCACCCTCCTTCGCCAAACTTAACTATTATCATGGACACAAGTATAAAAGCGCACAAGATAAAGCCGGTGCCGTTAATAAAAAACTTTTTTATCCAGCCTTTAACCTGGGAACGCACCTGCCACCAATGCCGCACCATACCTGCTTGAGAAAAACAAAAAGTAATAAATACATTAATGCTATATAAAACTACCAAAAGCTTTACTGAACCGCCGGTTACAACCATAATCAGTAAAGCTAAACCGCCCATAATTAATATGCCATTCTGGGTTACTAATCTATCGCTTAAAGCTGAAAACCGGTTAGGAAACCAACGGTCGTTAGCCATGTTTGCCAGGACTGCGGGACCCCCAAGGAACCCTGTCTGGGCGGCTACAAAAAGCAGGGTAGCTTCTGAGAATAAAGCGACTAAGACAAATACGTAGCCCGATTTTCCCCATCCTGCGGTAACCTGTTCAAAAAGAGTGGCGTTCAATGTCTTACCAGGTTCCAGGGTGACCTGATAAAGTAAATAAGCGATCATCAAACCCAACACTACAAAAGACAGCGATATAGCCATATAACGCATGGTTTTTTTGGCGGTTTTTACTTTTGGTTCCCGCAAAACGCTTGTACTGTTGCTAACCGCTTCAATACCGGTAAATGTTCCCGCGCCCATACTGTATGCCTTAAGAATCAGGAAAATAGTGCCCCACAAGCCTAAACTTGAAACGGTATTATGCACTTCGCCTGCCGTAGAAGCTATCAACGCGCTTGAACCCGATGAGTGCTTAAACAAACTATAAAAAATAATAAAAACGTGGGTAACTATAAAGGTAAGGAAAATCGGGGTTAATACCAATACTGATTCTTTTATCCCGCGCATATTCAAGACCATAAGCGCAAAGACTGCTATAACCGCGAAAAACAGCCTATACGCGTGTAGGCCCATAGGCATAAGGCTAAACAACGCGTCCGCTCCGCTGGCAACAGAAATAGCGATAGTCAAGACATAATCGATAAGCAAGGCGCATCCGGAAACCATCCCCAGCGTAGGCGATAACAGTTTACTCCCCACTAAATATCCGCCTCCGCCTCCGGGAAATAACTCAATTATCTGCGAATAACTGGTGCTAATGACAAAAATAGTGAGCACTGTGCCTAAGGCGACAAAAATGCTTAAGTAGGTATGCGTTCCTAAAGCAAGAAAGGCTTCCTGAGGCCCGTAGCAAGATGAGGATAAGCCATCCGCGCCTAAACCTATCCAGGCAAAGAAAGCTATCAGCGATATTTTATGAAAAATCGTGGAATCCTGAGGATCCCGCGACTTTCCTATTACCAGATTCTTTATCCGTTGAATCAGAGACATTTGCCAAAAACCCAGCTAATTCCAATGCGGGTATGGAACCGGTTTAACCGGTTCCATACCCGCATTGGAATTAGCTAGAAACCAGTTTCTCCTCTTTTCTTAAAACTCAAGGCGCCATGCTTTGAATACAGTATGGCCCCGAATATCAAGACAACGCAAAGCACGATACTAATTATAACACCCGAGTTAGTTATGCGGTAATGAATAATTATGGGGGCGGCTAAAAGCGAAACCATATTGATTACCTTAATCATCGGGTTTAGCGCCGGGCCGGCAGTATCCTTTAAGGGATCTCCGACAGTGTCTCCGACAACAGAGGCCTTATGGCTCTCAGAGCCTTTTCCTCCGTATAAACCGTCTTCAATGGTCTTCTTGGCATTATCCCAGGCGCCGCCAGCGGTGGACATAAAAACCGCCAGGAGTTGGCCGGAAACAATTACGCCTGCGAGGAACCCGCCTAAAGCCTCAACCCTTAAAACCATCCCGATTAAAAGCGGGCTTAACACTGCGATTAAAGCCAACCCAATAAGTTCTTTTTGCGCGGATATCGTACAGATATCCACCGCCTTCTTGTAATCCGGCTTAACCTTACCTTCCATTAACCCCGGAGTATGGAACTGCTTACGCACTTCTTCAACAATCAAAGCCGCTGCTCGGGCAACGGAATTAATCATCAGGCTGGAGAATAAACAGGGGATCGCAGCGCCTATCAAAACGCCGACAAAGACAATCGGCTCAGATACCCTGATACCGGTTGTTAAGAGCCGCAAAGAATCAACTATTCCCATCTGCGCCTGGACCTTGGTAACATCGGTCAGAAAGGCGCCGAACAAAGAAACCGCGGCAATTACTGCCGAGCCTATGGCCACACCCTTAGTGATCGCCTTAGTAGTATTTCCTACGGCATCAAGGTCCGCCATAATCTGGCGCGCCTGTGGCTCTAAATGCGCCATTTCACCAATGCCGTTAGCGTTATCCGCAATAGGCCCGAATGAATCCATAGCCACGTTATTGCCGGTTAAAGTAAGCATGCCGATACCGGTCATAGCTACCCCGTAAAGGATAAACACAACGGGTTGGCCCCAATAAATCAGGACGGCAGCCATAATGGTAAGGGCGATAACTATAAACTGCCAGGCGCTGGATTCAAGGCCGATTGATATGCCGCGTAAAATCAGGGTGGCCGAACCTGTCCTGCTGGAAGAAGCGATTTCTTTTACCGGCGCATGATGCGTATGGGTAAAATACTTGGTTACTTCGTCGATAACAATGGCCAAAACAATACCTATGGCCACAGAAAAGAAGGCCCTCCATTCATGCATATAATAGTGGGCTAAAATCAAGAACGCAGCTATTGAAATCGCGGCAGACGAATAAAACCCGCGATTAATGCTCTTAAACGCATCCTCTCCTTTACCCGCCTTTTTGCTCCCTTTAACCAGGTACGTCCCGATAATCGAAGAAAGGACTCCGATACCACGCACTAAAAGCGGAAAAACTATCCACTTCAATTCCCCGGTAATCGAAACTAACGCCAAGCCTAAGATTAATCCGGACACAATCGTTACTTCATATGACTCGAATATATCCGCGGCCATTCCCGCGCAATCGCCGACATTATCCCCTACCAGGTCAGCGATAACCGCGGCATTCCTGGGATCGTCTTCAGGGATATTCTTTTCGACTTTCCCTACAAGATCGGCCCCTACATCGGCGGCCTTAGTATAAATACCTCCGCCGACGCGCATAAAGAGCGCAAGGAGCGTGCCGCCAAAACCAAAACCCAACAAAACATCGGGAGAAGCAATCCCGAAAATAATGAATATGGCCGTGCCGCCTAAAAGGCCAAGGCCATCGGTAAGCATGCCGGTAATGGTCCCTGTGCGGTAAGCAATCTTTAGCGCCTCGGCAAAACTCCGGCGTGAAGCAGAAGCTACCCGGACATTGCCTTCAACTGCCATACGCATCCCGAATTGGCCTACGGTAAGTGAAAAAAATGCGCCCATAACGAATGCCACAGCCCTGCCAAAACCAACTATAAGTCGCACCAAGTCCGGAGTAAAATTACTAAAACGCTTTAATGCCTCTTCGCTCGGCGGAATGACATATACCGAAAAAAACAAAACAGCGGTGAGGGCTAAAATTAAAGGAAGTATGCTTTTTAACTGGCGGCTTAGATAGGCGTCGGCGCCTGTGCGTATCGCATTCCAGACATCCTGCATGCCTTGAGTCCCCTTATCCTGGCTTAAAACCTGTTTGCGCAAGAAAAGCGCATAACCTAATCCCAAAAAAGCAATTAAAAGCACGCCCCAAATCGCAACCATTTCAAAAGCACTCGCATTCATCAAACCTAGCATTTTGCTACTTCTCCTTTCCCGTTTCTATACCTACGCTCCTAGCCTTACTTTCTATAGATTTATTGAGCCGTCGTTGCCGCAATATTCAAATTCCTGACGCCCGCTGCATTTAAAATATCCAACACGCCTACTATGTCTTTAAAACGCACAAGCCTATCCGAACTTACGATTACCCCGAGAGAAGGATTATTCTTGCGCCTTAAACCAATCTTTTCCTTTAACTCCTTGCGAGTCACCACAGTTGCGTCCAGATATACCACGCCTTCATCAGTTATGGCTATATTAACCGGGCTCATATCATTTACCGGGGCCGCGCTGGAAGCCTGCGGTAAGTTTACTTTAAGGCTCGATTGAAGTATTAACGGCGTTGTTATCATGAATATTATCAAAAGAACTAAAATAACGTCGGTAAAAGGAGTTATGTTTATCTCGGCGATTAATCTTTGTTTGGGCTTGCGTAAGTTCATTTCCGCTTAATGGCCGGGCCTTCGGCCCCGCCAGATGTTGATGGCGAGCGTAACCGGACCATCAATAAATCCATTGTTTCAGAAGCGCACAATTCCATATCGGTAATAAAATTATCTATCGACTTACTGAAATAATTATACGCGATAACCGCGGGTACCGCAACACAAAGGCCCATAGCCGTGCAAGCCAAAGATTCGGATATACCGCTGATAACTACGCTTATACCTCCGGAGCCAGCCATCGATATATCGTGAAAAGCCCGGATAATTCCCAGAACCGTGCCAAAAAGACCGATATAAACAGCCGTGCTTCCGATTGTCCCTACTACGCTTGTATATCTCTCAAGTTTAACCGTTTCAATCGCTATCTCTCTTTCCATGGTGTTGGATATGAGCATTTCGCTATGGCCGGCTAAATTCAGCCCCGCATACACGACGCTTGAAAAAGGGGTGTCCGTATTCTTGCAGGTATCCAGGGCCCTGGTTGTATTCCCTTTTTCCAGTTCTCCCGATACCTCCGACATAAAATCCGTTCTTTTTATCCTGGATCTCTTACGGTAATAAAAATACCTCTCCATGATAATAGCTAACGATAAAATCGAGCAAGCTAAAAGTATATATATCGTTAAACCGCCGCTTCGAAGCATCTGCCATATGGTCATTTATTGCCTCCCTATCAAAATAAAATAGCGCATTATAGATCGCGGGCAAATCCGCCATCCCTTATCTACCATGCATCACTCTCTTTCTCTTCTTGGCGTAAACTAAATTCAGTATCTTGTATGCCAAAAATATCAATATTGCAAAAATAACGAGAATTAAAACCACCTTTGTATATTTCACGATTGCCGCCCCGAAAAGGGCCAAAAGCAATATCCTGGGAATTACTCCGATTAATGTGCAAAATACGAATGGCACAAACGGTATGCAGGTAATGCCCGCGGCAATTGAAAAAACCTTAAACGGGACTATCGGAATCACCCTGCCGATAAGAACGCTCATTACTCCGTATTTTTTGGCAAACTCCTCTGCCTTATAAATATGCTGGGGCTTAATAAGTATGAACCTGCCAAACTTCAATAATACCGGCATAGCAGCATACCTGCCGAGGCAATACCCTACCATGGCCCCCAAGGTCGAACCTAGCGAACCGAAGATAAGGACTGAGCCTAAAGGGATTCCGATTGCGCCGGCGCTCACGATGATCACTTCAGACGGTATCGGCACTATGCATGATTCAAAGAACATGGCCAGAAAAACGCCTAAATCCCCGAATTTAGGGATTAGGCCGGTTAAATCATGCTGCAGCAAACTGGATAAATGCACAATCCCCTTCTATTGCTTATAATGAAAAACTACTCTCAGTTTATTTTTATCCAATTGCGCCAACTCTACCTCTTTAGTCGCCTCCAGCGCCTTTTTCGGGCAGGAATCTACGCACTGCGCGCAATAAATGCAACGGCTCAGATCAAACACAGCTTCAAATTTATTCTCGCCGGTTTTATTAATGGTAATGGCATTGGTCGGGCAATCCCGCATGCACATTTTGCAGCCAATGCATTTTTCGGGATCAAATTTAATTTTCCCCCGGAACCTATCCGGCATCTCCAACTTTTGCGCCGGATATAAATTCGTAGCCGGTTTCTTAAAGATAGAACCCAAGACCTCCCTCAACATCTTTGCCGGTCTCATTTTAAAAAGGCTCCTTTCAAGATAAGGTTAAGCAAAAGTTGCAATAGCGCTAAGGGAACCAGGAATTTCCAACAAAAACTAATCATCTGGTCTATGCGCAGGCGCGCCACAACTGTGCGTAATAACGCGATCAAACTTACGATACATAAGACCTTGATAACAAAAATCATAAACCCTAACACGGGATTTACGTTTAAGCCAAAAGGAAAAAATACCAACGCCAACAAAGCGCTTCCGGCAATCATTTCTACGTCCAGGGTCATTCTTAAAAAAGCAAGCATCCTCCCGCTATATTCGGTAAAACCTCCGGCGACTACTTCTGTTTCGGCTTCCGGGATATCAAAAGGCACCTTTTCAAGCTTGCCCAGCAAACTAACTAAAGATACGCCAAAACCTAACAAGTTAAACGCCCAAAACCACGGATGCGCCATATAAAAATCCGCTAATTTCTTTAACGACCAGGTATCTGCCAGGAGCGCCGAAGAAAGAATGCCCATAAACAGCGGGACCTCATAGGCAAATAACTGGGTAAGCGAGCGCACTGAACCGATCCTGGAATATAACGAAGTTGAATACCAGCCGCCGATAAAAAATGCCAAAGTTGGCAGCGTCAACAAATAAAGCACAACTATGATATCGCCGTTAAAAGAAAAAAGCGCGCCTGTTTTCCAAAGAGGAATGTAGAGAAACGCGGTTACTGCCGAAGCCAAAGCAAATATCGGGGCAATTTTAAACATCTTAGGGTTGGACTCAGCCGGGATAATATCTTCTTTAGCCAAAAGCTTGATAAAATCCGCGAAAGGCTGAAACCACGGCGGCCCGACCCTGTTTTGCAACCGGGCATAAATCTTCCGATCGATGAATTCCGCGATTAAGGCGAAAATGACCAAGAAAATCAACCCCGGGAACACAATGATATAAAATAATGATCCTGCCATAATTGCCTCAACACCCTCTCTAACCACAAAATTCCAATGCGGGTTTGGAACGTGCTTAAAACCTATTCCAAACCCGCATTGGAATAGGTTTAATTACTTCGATAACCTATCCTGAAGCTTTTTATTAAGCGGGGTAAAATCTATTCCCCGTTCCCTATGCCATTGTACGCTGTAAGCATGCAAAGCGGACCAGTTAACTACTTTGTCCCCGGCGCAATCCTGCTCCCTCAAACGGACCATCCGGTCAGTGCAGGAAAAACACGGGTCAATTGCCGCAATCACTATCGGCATGTCTGCCAAGAATCTATCGCGAAGCATATGCTTTACCGCCTGGACATTGGCTAAAGTAGGAGCCCTGATTTTCACCCTATCCGGTTTTTCAGTGCCGTTAGATTTAACATAATGCACATCTTCTCCACGCGGAGCCTCATAACGGCTGATTGCCTCTCCGGCAGGGATCTTACGCGGCGCCCTTACTGCTACCGGGCCATCGGGCAAATTCTTAAGCGCCTGGCGGATAATTTTATAACTCTCCAAGAGTTCTTTCACCCGCACCACCGTCCTGCCGTAAACATCGCAATGATCATCGGTAACCACATTAAAAGAAAGCTCCCCGTAAGCGGCATAAGGATCATCGGCCCGGACATCCCGCTTAACTCCGCTTGCCCGGGCAGTCGGCCCTACTGCGTCAAGCCGCAAAACATCTTCACGCAAAAGTATTCCTACCCCGGATAATCTTTTAATTATAGTAGTTTCTTCGGTAGCAACCTCAATATAATATTTGGTCCTTTCTTCGAGAGTTTCCAGCCCTTTAAGTATCTCCTGCGCCTGTTGGGGGCTTATGTCGCGCCGGACTCCGCCAATAGTATTCATCCCGTAATTAACCCTATTGCCGCTAATAGAAGCGAGTATATCCATTACCACTTCCCTGTCCCTCCATGAATACATAAGCAAGGTATCGAAACCGATTTCATGTCCGGCGACACCCAACCATAAAAGATGGCTATGGATTCTTTCTAATTCAGCAATGATGGTGCGGATATACAAGGCCCGAGGCGGGACAGCTAATCCGGCAATCTCTTCAACCGCTTGGATAAAACACGTAGAATGAGAATGCGAACAGATACCGCAGACGCGTTCGATAAGGTAGATATCCTGTATATAAGTCCTCTCTTCGGCTGCCTTTTCTATGCCGCGATGATTATAGCCCAAGCGGATATCCACGCCAAGGATCTTCTCGCCTTTAAGCGCGACGCTAAAACCTTCCGGTTCTTTTAAGGCCGGGTGCTGAGGGCCAATTGGAATCTTAAAATCTGGTGAATTACGCATTTTTGCCTACCTCGCCTTCTTTAGCCGGCTTGGCTTTCCAGTCTTTCCTCAAAGGATACTCGCCGGCTGGCCAGTCATCGGTCAAGGGATACCGATTACCAGAGCCTAAACCATCAACCTCGGCTCCGAACAAATCCACTAACTCCCTCTCGTAAATCTCCGCACCGGGAAAATAAGGAATAACCGTCTTGATTACTGGAGCGTTTTTTGGGGCAGCCGTCTTTAGATTAACCAAAATCCCTGAATCAGCTGCCAAATGGTATATAAATCCCAATGTTTCCTGCTCATCCAAGCCGGTTATCGTGCATAAATGCGAAAATCGCAGGTCCTTGGCTAAATACGCAAAAACCGGCATAAAATTATCCAAACCGACTTCAACGGATATGCGCCGGGGCCGGATTATCCTGACGGAATCGCTAAGATAATTAAACTTGTTAACTAGGCTCTCTTTAATTTCTTCTTCCTGGGACATAATTACCTCCCGCTCTTCTTAATTTCTTCTTTTTCTTCAAGGCTAGTCAAAAGTTTGACCACGCCATCAATAATTGCCTTGGGGCTGGCCGGGCAACCCGGGATATATGCTGAGACAGGAATAACTTTATCTATACCCGAAGCTACGTTATAACATTTATCAAACACGCCGCCGGAACAAGCGCAGGTACCAACCGCCACCACGAATTTCGGCTCAGGCATCTGTTCATAAATGCGGCGCAGCCTGTCTTCTATCTGTTTGGTTACCGGGCCTGAACAAACCAAAACATCCGCATGGCGAGGCGTTCCTTTCAAGACCACCCCAAAACGCTCCAAATCATACCTTGGGGTTAAGGCAGCAATGATTTCAATATCGCAAGCATTGCAGGCTCCGGTATTGAAATGCAAAATCCACGGTGATTTTATCCTTGCCCAAGTAACTATTTTCTTGACTAAACCCATAATCTTAACCAGTTCCAATGCGGGTTTGGAATAGGTTTTGAGCACGTTCCAAACCCGCATTGGAACTTACCTATTTCCTTAATAATACATATAAACCAATGATACCGCCGATAATATAAAAAATAGCCATAATCAAAGCGCCAATATTAACAAAATGCATAGTAGCAATCATCAAAGTAGAGACATGCGCTAAAGTAAAGAAAAAAGCAAAAGGAAAAAACTGGCTGTAATCAGGCTGCGCGGAATTATCAAAATTACTCTCTCCGCAGGCATAAGATTCATAGGAGTCTGCCTTGGGTTTATTCGAGCGATATGCCAGCCTAGAAAATAAACGGTTAAGCAGGAATAATAAAACCAGCACTATTACAAAAGCTACTGCCGGATTAGCAAGCCAGTTACCCATTAAAAATTATCCTTTCAGCTTCCTGATGTTCCTTGCGTCCAATGAATTGGTGTGGCGATGGATCCCTAAAACAACGCCAACCGCTACAGTCATGATTACGACTTCTATTACAATAATAGTAATTACCAGCGCCTGGGCCAAAGCCAGGTTACCGCTTTTTAAGCCAGCAGATATAACTAAAAGCGTAACCGCTTTAATCAGGATTTCGATTCCGATTAAAACCCGGATTAAATTATGGGTCGCCAGGATGCAGTAAATTCCGATAACAAAAAGTAAAACTACAAAAATTCCGCTAACCACCCTTCTTCCTTTCCTTAAATAATACCACGACTCCGAAAACTCCGGTAAAGAGTATGATAATCTGCCCCAGTAAATCAAGCTGCCTTAAATGCCATAAAACCAGGCGCGGGTCAGGCTCAACTTCGGGTAAAGGTAATTTCGCCTTAAAGCTCATGCTCGCTAAGCCAAGCGCTATCCCCAGAATTATTATTATCAAAGGCAGCCCCCGGAAACGCTCAAGCCTTGACTTCATATGCTCGATAACCTCTTTATGAGTCATAGCCTGAGTCAGGCTGATTACGCTGATAAACAAAACCGGGATTAACCCTGCGCAAACAGACAATTCAAAGACTGCCGCCAAGGAAGCGTTCATCCTGAAAATTATCAAAGTCAAAACCGCGCTCATTAAGGCTAGGCCGATAGCCGAACGTAAAAGGCTCCTGGTCATTACTGTCCAGAGCGCCGCGATAACCAATAACACTAAAATCAACACATCCAGGAACAAACTAACCTCCTACTATGGGAAGAAACCCCAAGATAAATCCCTTAAGCAGCCAGGGTGACAACACCCCAACCGCTACAATTAAGGATGCCAGGAATATCGCCGGAAACATCAAGCTGAAACCGGCTTCTCGAACATCCTTAAATTCATCGCGAGGCTTACCAAAGAATACTTTTCTTTGCAGGGCCAGAAAATAAGCCAGGGTCAAAAGGCTTCCTAATACGGCAATAACCGCGTAAGTCTTGCAACCAGCCAACCACAAAGCAATGATTATAACCAATTTGCTCCAGAACCCGGCTAAAGGAGGAATTCCTGCGCAGGATAAACTTCCTATTACCGAAGTTAAGCTGGTTAAAGGCATCTGCTTGGCTAAGCCACCCATCTTCTCTATATCCCTTGAGCCCAGCCTATCTTCTACTGCAGCGGAATTAATGAAAAGAAGCGATTTAAAAGCAGCGTGATTAAAAATATGCAGGGCTGCTCCGGCAACCCCTAAAACTGTCCCGCTTCCGACTCCTAAGATAATATAACCGACCTGGCTAATACTCGAATAGCTAAGCATCCTTTTAAAATCGCTCTGGGTAAGAGCAGCCAGGGCCCCAAGGACAATCGAGAAGGCCCCGATAAATAGAAGAATAGGCTGTATTGAAACGCTAAACCCGAGCATCGATACGATGATCCTGATCAAAGAATAAACTCCGGCAACTTTAGTAATTATCCCCGCCAATAATATCGAGGCCGGGGCCGGGGCCGAAGTATAAACATCCGGCAACCAGCCATGAAAAGGCATCAGCCCGGATTTAATAAACAGGGCCACGATAAATAACCCTATAGCTAAGCTGGCTATGAGGCTTTTACCCTGGTCGATAAGCATATAATGGACCAGCGAAAAATTTGTGCTTCCGGCAATAAGGATTAACAAGGCTATGCCCGCAATCATCAAAACAGTGGCCACTCCGGATAGAACAATGTATTTGAACGCGCCTTCTAAGCCGGGCATATCCCGGTTAAACGCTATCAATATAAATGAAGAAACCGCTGTAACCTCTAAGAATACATAGAGTGAAAACACGTCTTTAGCCATAGTCACGGCATTCATTCCGGCGACAGCAATTAAAAGTATATTTATGAAATTGAACTTCTCGGCGTTATTCTTTATAAACGTAAGGGCGCTGAATAAAGTTACGAAAGAAACCATGGCAATGCAAAACAAAGCCACTTTGCTTAAAATATCTACCCCGAGTTCAAAATTAAAAATGCTGGCGCAAAACGCATGATTCGCCTTCCAGAAAACAGGATCCGGAAGCAAAACCACCGCCATCTGGAGCAAGGATAAAATGGCGGCCAGGCCAAAAGCCATTCTCCTAATCCCTTTAAGCGGAAGATTCAGGATTAATACGCTAAGAAATGGAATTAATATTAATGCCGCGCACACTTGAATACTCTCTTTTCTGTTAGGGCCAGCCCTACTCTTACAGCATCCGGCATAGAGCCTCTATTGCTACCGAAGAATAAGTAACCCAAAAATAATGAGCATACCCGAAATTGCCCATGCCAGATAAACCGCATAATTACCCGTATGCAGTTTTCTTATGCCGGAGGAAAAACCATAAGCCAACCGCACGCTTAAACTATCATAAACCCAGTTTATCCCCCTGTCCAAACCTAAGCTAATTTTAGAAATAATATTTATTAAACCCATGCCCCAATTATACGGGTCAAAAAACCTTTTTTCGGCCAAATCATAAATATTGGAGATAACAGGGAAATAGCGGATATGGTCCAAAGCGTGTAAGCCGCTTCCCCCCTTTTTTAAACCGAATAAATGATTAACTACGGCTAAAATTAACACTACAAAAGTAATTGCCACAAGCGCAGGATTCGCCGGAAAACCGCTAAAATGATGCCCCCCTAACCTTTCAGCCCCTAAGATGGGCTCAATGAGGTAATTTAAAGGCAACCAATTGAATAAACCGAAAATTGTGCAGATAAGGGCAATAACAACCATGGGTATAAGCATGGCAAAATGCGCTTCTTTTACCTTTTCATTTCCCGGGTTGGCTTTACCCATAAAAGCAGAATGCCCGAGCTTTAAAAAAGAGGCGGCAGTAAGGAAAGAACCTGCTACTGCCATAAAATAAAATATCCAACCTCGTTCCAGGGCTCCGTCATACACAAGCTCCTTGGAGAAAAATCCGTTAAAAGGCCAAACGCCTGAGATTGCGCAAGCAGTAACTGCAAAACAAATAAAGGTAACCGGCATTTTCCTGGCTAAGCCGCCTAATTTCTCCAGGTTGGTAGTACCGGCTTGCTTTTCAACTGCTCCGGAAGTAAGAAAAAGGCAGCTCTTATATAAAGCGTGGTTAATCATATGGAAAAGGCCGCCCACAATCCCAATCGGCACAGCTGTCCCGATACCTAAGATCATGTAGCCTGCCTGGCTTATCGCGTGATACGAAAGAAGCCGCTTATAATCTTTTTGGATTAAGGCCATCATAACCGCTAAAATTATCGTAACTCCTCCGGCAACCATGAGTAAAGTGCTTAAGCCGGAACTTACGGTCAGGCGGAACAGGTCCAAAGAAATCCGGGCGAGAAAATATATGCCTAAAAGTTTCTCCAGGGCCGCCGGGATCAAACTCATAAAAGGTACCGGCGCGTCAACCGCCGCATCCGGAATCCAGCTATGAAAAGGCATTGCCCCGGCTTTAGAAATCGCTCCGATCATTAAAAGGATAAAAGCCAGGTTAGCCAGCGGGCTTAAGGTCAAATTGATTTTAGAGATTACCAATGTGCCTGCCAGATGCCCGGTGAGGGCAATGCCTAACATCATGCAAAGGTCGGTTACGCCGACGATAATAAAGGCTTTTGTCGCGCTTTTAAAGGCAGTCTTGCTGCCGACAGCAATCATTCCGAATAATAAAGCCAAAAGCCCTTCCCAGAAAAAAAGCATGACCAGAAGGTTATCCGCAAGGAATGCCCCGTTAGTTAAGGCAATGGAAAAAAGGAAATAAGCGTAGAATTGGCTAACCAGCCTCTTACCTTGCATAAATATAGCTGAATACAAAGCAATGAGCGCGCCAAAGAGCGCGGTAGCTAAAAGCATGAAACTGCTGAAATTGTACAGCCTAAAAGATAGCTCCAGCCCCTGGCCAATCCATGGCAATGTATAGGTAAAATTTTGCCTGAATAATACTACCGCCAAAATCAGGTTAGCTGAATTCGACAAAATCAATAATCCCGATTGCAGGCCTTTTAGCCTCTTGGGTATGAAAAAGAGGAGCACCCCTAAAGATAACGGGATAATTATCGTAAGCAATAACAGGCTTGCCATCATTTCAACGCTCCCAGCATTTGCCAAGCGGCAGTTTGAGCAAATTTATAAGGATAATAAATTAGGACCCCGGCGGCTAAGGAAAGCGCGGATAGACCCACGACGCTGGCTACCATTAAGGGGCTGGATTCCTTTGCCTCTATATTTGCCTTGCCCAAAAAGACCATATTAAAGGCCCTAAAAAGGTAAAATATCGTCATAATAGCGCCGATTAAGTAAATAAGCACCACCCAAAGCCTCTCCGATGCCAAAGCTCCGCTGAAAACCAGGTACTTACTAAAGAACCCTCCGAATGGAGGTATGCCCATTACCGAAAAAGCGCAAGTCAAGAACGCTACTGCCGTAAAAGGCATGGTCGAAATCAACCCTCCCATTTTAGTGATATCTTTGGTTTTGGTATTCTGTTCGATTATACCGGCGCAAAGGAATAATCCCGCCTTGGCCAGACCGTGCATCAAAATATACAAAAGCGCTCCGAGGATAGCGGTTTCATTGCCTATGCCTAAGCCAAAAAATATAAAACCGATTTGGCTGATTGTAGAATATGCGACAATCCTCTTTAAGTCTGTTTCAATGGAAGCGGCGCCGGCGGATATTACTGCGCTTATGCCCGCGATTAACGGGACAACCGTATGCCATAAGATCTCCGGTGTAATATTCACGATAAAAATACGGGCAAAGACATAAACGCCTATCTTGACTAAAACTGCCGCATGCAGAAGCGCTGTAACCGGGCTGGGGGCGACACCGGCGTCTGGAAGCCAAGTTTGAAAAGGCAGGGTTGCCGATTTGGAAAGTATGCCTGCCAGAATCAATCCGACGGTCAAATTGGATATTACTTGCGCCTTATACGCTTCTTTGATAAACGGCAAATCAAACGAACCGGTCTGCTGGAAAATGCTTATAAAACCAATCAACATCACCAGGCTGCCAAAAACCGTAACCAAAAACGCCTTATCCGCTTTGAGGACATACGATTTATCCCGGAAGAAGCCTATCAAACGCCAGCTGGTTATCGCGGTTATTTCCCAGAATACGTACATAAGGATAAGGTTGGCGGAAAAAACTAAGCCCATCATCGCGCCTAAGAAAAGCGTAACCATGCAATAATACTCGTTCTGGTTATCGTAATGGCTTATATAATCAAAGGAAAATAAGACGATGATCGCGCTGATTAAGCTTGATACGCAAGCCATAAATACCGCAAGGCAATCGGCCAGCAGCGTGAAATTAAGGCCCAGGACAAATGAATGCTGGATTAAAATTGTTTTACCGGATAAAACAAAAGGAATGAGCTTCAAGGAGAGGATAAAAGAGCTTAAGATGAAGGCCAACGAAAGCATGTTCCTTAAACGGCTGGAAAACCTGCCAATCAAAGGCAGGAAGAACGCGCCGATTACAGGAATAAAAATAATACCTAAGACCAAATTACTAAAATCCATACCCCTTCCCTTATGTTATGCCTATTGCTAATCTCTGTTATCTTTTATGTTAATATAATTATCTCAGGCAGGCCTGGCTGCCGTTAGGCAGGCTCAAAAAGCCTTGCAACAAGGTTGGTTAACGCGAATTGGGTAATATTTTACCAAAAATCCGGTTAGTGTCAAGAAGAATAGGGCCTTACTTTATATAAGAGGCAGGGATGTTTGCCCCCTGAGGTACTTATCAACGCAATACGCGGCTTTCCGGCCTTCGGAAATTGCCCAGACAATCAGGGATTGCCCCCGGCGCATATCTCCGCAGGAGAACACCCCTTTGGCTGAAGTCATAAAGCCTGGAGTGGTCCAAACATTCCCTTTCGGGTCTAATTTTAAGTTCAAGCCCTCAACCAACCCCGTTTTCTCAGCGTGGAGAAAACCCAAAGCCAGAATAACCAAATCTGCCTCAAATTCAAACTCGCTTCCTTTAATCTCCTGCGTAACCGGACAACCCTTAGCATCTTTCTTAAATTCAACCCTGGCGCAGAGTATTTTCTTTACTTTTCCGGATTCGCCAATAAATTTCTTGGTCAAGATAGACCAATCCCGCTCTCCGCCTTCTTCGTGGCTAGTAGAAGTCTTTAAAATTAGCGGATACTTTGGCCAGGGAAAATCTTTAGTCCGGCATTCCTGGGGCTTAGGCATGATCTCAATCTGGGAAACACAAGCAGCGCCTTGCCTATGGGCAACGCCCATACAGTCAGCTCCGGTATCCCCTCCTCCGATGACCACGACTTTTCTGCCTTTGGCATCAATAAGTTGCCCTTCAGGGATTTTTTGTCCGGATAGCCGTTTATTCGATTGAATCAAATAGTCCATGGCAAAATGCACGCCGGATAAATTCCTTCCTTCGATACTCAAATCCCGGGGAGTGCGCGAACCGCAAGCTAAGACCAAAACGTCAAAATTTTTCTTTAACTTCTCCACCGGATAATCAGAACCTACGCTTGCCGAAACTCTAAATTCAACCCCTTCCTTTTTAAGCAAGTTTATCCTTCTATCCAAAAGTTTTTTTTCTAACTTAAAATCCGGTATGCCGTAACGCAATATCCCGCCGGGTTTATCATCACGCTCAAATACAGTTACCTTATGCCCAACCTTATTCAATTGATCCGCGCAAGAAATACCCGCCGGGCCTGAACCAATAACCGCTATTTTCTTACCGGAGCGGGCTATTGGCAACCTGGGTTTAATAAAACCCTGCTTGAACGCGTATTCAATAATTGCCAACTCATCATCACGGACAGTCACCGGGTCATCGTTAATTCCTAAAACGCAGGCGTATTCGCAAAGCGCAGGGCAGATCCTTCCGGTTACCTCAGGAAGGTTATTCGTCGCCGAAAGCAGCTTAAACGCCTTTTCCCAATGCTTGTTAAATACCGCGTCGTTGAATTCCGGGATATAATTGCCTACCGGGCAACCCCAATGGCAAAAAGGAGTGCCGCAATCCATGCAGCGGGAAGCCTGCTCTTCGCTATGCTCTTTTTTGGGGATAACCGCCACATCCGCGAAATCCCTTACCCGCTCGCATACCGGGCGAATTTCGCTTTTTTTACGTTTAATTTTTAAGAAACCTTTAATATCACCCATCGGTATATTCCCCGGAATCTAATTTCTTCGCCAACTTCCTCTCTTCTAAGATCCGTTTATATTCCAAAGGCATAACTTTCAAAAAATATTTAAGCTCTTGTTTAAAATTATCCAGAATCCTCTTGGCTAACGGGCTCAAAGTATATTTATTGTGGTTAACCAGCAGCTCTTTAATTGTCTCGGCATCCTGTTGGTTAAGGAGATCCAATTCCACCATGCTCATATTGCATTTACTCCTAAAAGAACCTTCTTTGTCATAAACATAAGCAATACCGCCGGACATACCGGCGCCAAAGTTCCTTCCGGTGCTCCCCAATACTACGATTCTTCCTCCGGTCATATATTCACAAGCATGGTCCCCCACTCCTTCAACTACGCTCAAAAGCCCGGAATTCCGGATACAAAATCTTTCTCCGGCAACTCCCCGGATATAAGCCTCGCCTGAAATTGCTCCGTAAAAAGTAGTATTACCGATAATAATATTTTCTTCGGATCTATAATTTGTTTTTTTGTCCGGATAAACTATAATCTTGCCGCCGGAAATACCTTTACCTATATAATCATTGCTTAAGCCTTCCAACTCAAAAGTTACGCCTTTAGCCAGCCAGGCGCCAAAGCTTTGTCCGGCTACGCCTTTGAATTTAAAATAAACCGTGTCTTCCGGCAGGCCCTCTTCTCCGTAGGTTTTACAGATTCGTCCGCTTAACATAGCGCCCGCACTCCGATTGACATTCTTAATGAGGAGCTCCTGCCTGACATTTTCTCTTTTTTCCAATGCCGGCTTAGCCAATTCTATCAATTTACGATCCAAGATCTTATCGATACCGTGGTCCTGCTTAATTACGCAATACCGGGCAATATTCTTCCCAACATCAGGCCTATAAAGTATCCGGGAAAAATCTATGCCCTTGGATTTCCAGGGCAAGATTTCAGAATTTGGCTCAAGCAAGTCAGTGCGGCCGATCATCTCATCCACCCTCTTAATCCCCAGCTCACCCATGATCTGGCGTAATTCACCGGCTACAAAACGGAAATAATTCTCGATATATTCGGGTTTTCCCTGGAATCTTTTCTCCAGGATTTCATCCTGCGTGGCAATTCCCACCGAACAGTTATTCAAATTACAGTGCCTAAGCATTACGCGGCCTAAAACAATTAGCACTGCGGTGCAGAAACCAAATTCTTCCGCTCCCAAGAGCGCTGCAATTGCCACATCCCGGCCGGTGCGCATTTGCCCGTCAGCCTGAAGCCGGACCCGGCTGCGTAAATCATTTAATACCAGGGTTTGATTAGTTTCAGAAATTCCTAATTCCCAGGGAAGCCCCGCGTGTTTAACCGAACTCAAAGGGGAGGCGCCCGTGCCGCCGTCTCCGCCAGAAATCAAAATCATGTCAGCATGGCCTTTGGCAACACCTGCGGCAATGGTTCCTACGCCGATTTCCGAGACTAACTTCACGCTGATCCGCGCTTGAGGGTTGGTATTTTTCAAATCAAAAATAAGCTGGGCCAAATCTTCAATGGAGTAAATATCGTGATGCGGCGGAGGAGAAATCAAAGTAACTCCGGGCGTGGTATAACGGGTCTTGGCTATCGTAACACTCACTTTATGCCCGGGTAATTGCCCCCCCTCTCCCGGCTTGGCGCCTTGGGCAATTTTAATTTGGATCTCATCGGCATTAACCAGATAATTCGCGGTCACTCCGAACCTGCCGGAAGCAACTTGTTTTATCGCGCTTCTTTTTGATTCGCCATTTGGCAAAGGAGTAAAACGCGCAGGGTCCTCGCCGCCTTCTCCAGTATTAGACTTGCCACCTAAGCGATTCATGGCTATAGCAATTGTTTCGTGGGTCGCCCGGGAAATCGAGCCAAAACTCATAGCGCCCGTGGCAAACCGCTTAACTATTTCTTCGGCTGATTCAACTTCTTCCAGCGGAATAGGCGTAGTTTTCTTAAATCTAAAAAGGCTCCTTATGGTAGTTGGCTGCTTAGACTGATTATTGATCAACTGCCTGAATTCATTATAACGCTTGGCATCATTATTATGCGTCGCATCCTGTAGCGCGGCTATTGCTTCCGGGTGCCAAAGATGGAATTCTCCATCGCGTTTCCACTGGTACAAACCGCCGGAGACCAAAAGTTCCGGGCTTTGGGCAATTTCATTAAACGCGCGGCTGTGGCGCATTAATGTTTCTTCGGTTATGACGTCTAAGCCCGCTCCGCCAAGACGGGAAACTGTCCCCGTAAAATATTCGTCAATCACGGATTTATCCAGCCCCAAGGCTTCGAATATCTGCGCGCCCCGGTAACTTTGCAAGGTAGAGATGCCCATTTTAGAGAGGATCTTTAAAATCCCCTTATTAATCGCCTTGATATAATGTTTTAACGCGCTCTCCTTATCAATGGTTATTTCCTGCTCATCCACCAGCTTTCCTACCGCCTTATACCCTAAATAAGGATTAATGCAATCGGCGCCATATCCGAATAATAACGCGAAATGGTGCACTTCGCGAGGTTCAGCGCTTTCCACGATCAAACTGATCTGCGTGCGTTTTGAGTTACGGATCAAATAATGATGCACGGCTGCCGTAGCTAAAAGGCTGGGAATAGCCGCGTTATCCTTATCTACTCCCTTATCAGATAAAATTATAAAGGTATAGCCGTCTTTAATAGCTTCGCCGGATTCCTTGCGGATCCTTTCAATTGCTTTTGGCAAAGAATATTTTTTGTTAGTCTCAAAAAGTAAAGATACGGTCTTGGTCTTGAAACCGTTCTTCTTTATCCTGCGGATTGCTTCCAATTCGCCATTCGTCAGAATCGGATTTTTGACGAATAATTTATGGCAATGCGCCGGCGTTTCATCAAGAATATTTTTTTCCGGGCCCAAATACGTATGCAAGCTCATAACCATCTCTTCGCGGATAGGATCGATCGCCGGATTAGTGACCTGGGCAAAAAGTTGCTTGAAGTAACTAAAGATTAATTGCGGCTGGTTGGATAAAACCGCTAACGGAGTATCATTACCCATTGAGCCAACCGGCTCCTGAGAATCCTGGGCCATGGGTTTGAGTATAAATTTAAGATCTTCGCGGCTGTAGCCAAAATTATTCAAGAGTTTGAGCGTATCAGACTTATCTTCTTTTGCCTTTACCTGGAGCAGCTTATCCAACTCTAAAATATTTTCTTTTAACCATTGATTATAAGGTTTTTCCTGGGATACTTCTTGCTTGACTTGAGCATCGTCAATTATCTTGCCGGCTTCGGTATCGATAAAAAATATTTTACCGGGCTCAAGCCTTCCGGAATAAGCGATATCTTCCGGCAAAACGTCCAAAACTCCGACTTCCGAAGCCATAACAACCAAGTCATTTTTGGTAACCAGGTAGCGCGCCGGCCTTAAACCATTCCTGTCTAAAAGAGCCCCGATTTTTACGCCATCGGTAAAAGCCATAGCTGCCGGGCCATCCCAAGGTTCCATAAAACAGGCGTGGAAACGGTAAAAAGCCCGGATCTTATCGTCAAGCAGATGATTCTCCTCCCAAGCTCCCGGGATAAGCATCATCATTGCCTGTGGAAGCGACCTGCCGGATAAATAGAGCAATTCAAGAACATTATCAACGGTAGCCGAATCGCTTCCGCCGGGGACGATTACCGGGAATATTTTCTTCAGGCTGCTAAGAGATTTACTTTTAAGCAAGCCTTCTCTGGCGCTCATCCAATTGATATTGCCGCGCAAGGTATTGATCTCGCCATTATGCGCCAGGAACCTGAATGGCTGGGACAGGTCCCAAGTCGGAAAGGTATTCGTAGAATAGCGCGAATGTATCAAGGCCAAACAACTTTGCATATCCTTATCCAGCAGATCCGGAAAGAATCTTTCCACCTGCTCAGGCATAAGCAGGCCCTTATAGGAAAGGGTGCGGCTGGATAGATTGGTAATATAAAAAAATGATTTTTGTTTTAAATTCGAAGAGCGAATTATGTTTTCAACCTGCTTACGGATCAAATAAAGTTTTCTCTCCAGGGCCAGGCCTTCTAATTTAGATCCGATAAGAACCTGTTCAACTACCGGCTCGGTTTGGCGGGCGCTTTCGCCAATATCCGCGTTATCCACCGGAACATTCCTCCAGCCGATCAATTCTTCTTTTTCCTGTTTAATGATCTTGACGAACGCGTCTTTACAAAATTTGCGCTCGGATTCGATCCGGGGAAGAAAAACCAAGCCAACTCCGTATTTTCCTTTTGGCGGCAGGTTAAAATTATTCTCTTGGGCGACTTTAGCGATAAATTCATGCGGCATCTGGATCAAAATACCGGCCCCATCGCCTGTCTTGGGATCAGCGCCTGTGGCACCCCGGTGGGCAAGGCGCTTAAGAATTTCCAAGCCGCTTACAACGATATCATGGGACCTTAAGCCCTTCACGTTGCAAATAAAACCCACTCCGCAGGAATCGTGTTCAAAACGCGGATCGTATAGGCCTTGGGCCTTTGGCAAGCGATTATCCCTGGTTATGTTGTTTTCCATTTTTCTACGTTGATCTCTAGCTTTTTGATTTTTGCGCGAAGGGTATTGCGGTTTAGGCCGAGGATTCGTGCGGCTTTAAGCTGATTGCCTTCTGTGCGCTCCAAAGTCTGTTCAATCAAAGGTTTCTCAATCGACTCAACAACGGATTTATATAATACACCTTTTTTCTCGTTAAACAAGGAATTTTCAAAAGTAACCACCCTGTCTTTGATGAAAGCCAAATCTCTTATGCAGTCTTTTTTCACTATCCTGATGACATCGTCGCCTGAAGAGGCCTCCGGGAAAGCATATCCCTCTTTCGCCAACACCTCCTTAAGCGCTTCTTTGATTTTTATCTCATTATCGGCAATCAGTATCGTTATCATATTAAGAAAATGCGTTCACTTAAAGCCCCGGTGAACGCCCATGTTCCTTGAGCTATCGTTTAAAGCTCAAGCACCGCATTGTGCTTGAGATTATTTTTCTTGCGCCGGGCTACCCTTTTCTATTTTAATTACAAAACGTTTTTCATCGGCCGGAGCCGCCTTTTTCTCCCAAGGCCGCACATATTGAAAAGAAATTACCGTCCTTCCCGGCTTAACCGCCCTAAAGGCCCACTCCTCTTTCCCGCCGCTTCCGGTAATCCTGGATTTCTTGGTAATATACCTTAAACCCGTCAAGATGAGGTATTCCTTGTCTACGGCTTTGGCAAGCTGCCACTGGAAACCGGTAGTTATATTCGATTTCAAGTCTATCACAAATTCTTTGCCGGCTACTGCTTTGACAATCTTATCCTCTCTGCTATTTTGCGCTTCTTTAGCAAAAGAAAAAACAGTTGCCATTGTAATAAAGATTGCCGTAATTCCAACAACTATTGCTTGTTTTTTAAGCATGGCTTCTTATAAAAGCGGGCCGGGCCCCTTGGGGGGCCTGGCCCGCTACCCTATTCTTATTTTATAAACAACATCTCCCTATACTTGGGCAAATCCCAGGCATCATCGGAAACTACGCATTCAAGCTGGTCAACATGCTTTCTGATGTGGTCCATCAAAGGCTTTAATTCTTTAAAATAAATTTCAGCGCGTTTCTCACTGCCGGCCTTATGCGCCTTATCCAGTAACTTATCCATCTCCAGAGTATTACGCCTCACATAAAATATCTTGGAGACTATCTCAGAAAGATGCTCTTTTTTATCCTTGAGAGCCGCGGCATTCAGGGATAATCCGGCTGTTTTCTTAAGATTGACTAACTCGTGCAACGTGTTGGCCAAAAGCTTCTCATATTTATATCCTGCCGGAACAACCGAAGCGTTAACCATTTCTTTTAAGGTATTGGCTTCGATCTCAAGAGTCAGGTTATACATATGGATCCAGATGTGATACCTGGCGATAAGCTCTTCTTTTGAGAAAACCCTGTACTTCTCAAAAAGCGAGATGTTCTTTTCTTTGGTTAGGGCCTCCAGTGCTTCATAAGTCGCAGCCACATTAGGTAAAGAACGTTTTTTGGCTTCCTTGACCCATTCTTCGGCGTAATTGTTACCTTCAAAACGGATATCTTTGGTTTCTTTAACGATCTCCGCAATAACCTTAAGTACCGCGGTATTAAAATCTTTTCCGATGGAGGTCTTCTTGAGCTTTTCCGCTACATAATCCAGGCTTTCGGATATTATCGTGTTAATTATCGCGATAGGAGTTGAAATGTTTTGCGAAGAGCCTACGGCGCGGAATTCAAATTTGGCTCCGGTAAAGGCGAAAGGCGAAGTACGGTTCCTATCGGTTGTATCTTTATTAAACTTGGGCAAACGGCCAATCCCTAAATCGATGATATCGCTTTTAGAAACTTTGGACTTGGCCCCCTTTTCAATCATGTTCAGGATTTCAGTAAGCTGCGCCCCCAGAAATACGCTGATGATTGCCGGAGGTGCTTCGTTGGCGCCTAAACGGTGCTCATTACCGGCCATAGCGACGGATGCGCGCAAAAGGTCGGAATGCAGATATACCGCCCTTAAAACCGCGGCCAATACTGCCAGAAATTGCAAATTATCTTCCGGGGTTTGCCCCGGATTAAGCAGGTTATTGCCTTTATCATCTGCCAGCGACCAATTTAAATGCTTGCCGCTGCCATTTATGCCGGCAAAGGGCTTTTCATGCAAAAGGCAAACCAAGCCATGCCGTAAAGCGATTTTCTTCATTAATTCCATCAAAAGCTGGTTGTGGTCTGCGGCAATATTAGACTCTTCAAAAATAGGGGCAAATTCATACTGATGCGGAGCAACTTCGTTGTGGCGGGTCATTAAAGGTATGCCTAATTTATACGCCTCTTCGGCGACTTCAAACATAAAATTAACCACGCGCTCTTTGATTGTCCCGAAATACTGGTCTTCCAGTTGCTGGCCTTTTGGAGAAGGAGCCCCTACAAGGGTCCTTCCGGCCATAACCAAATCCTGGCGTAAGTTGTAATAATTCTTATCGATCAGGAAATACTCCTGTTCCGGGCCGCAAGTGGAAAATACCTTCTTAATGTCTTTATGGCCAAAAAGTTTTAATAATCCCAAAGCTGATTTGTTTAACGCCTCGTCAGAGCGCAAAAGCGGCAGCTTCTTATCCAGCGCTTCCCCGTGATAAGAAATAAATATGGTCGGGATGCAAAGGGTTTTACCGAGCTTGCTTTCGATTATAAATGCCGGGCTTGAAGGGTCCCAGGCAGTATAACCGCGGGCTTCGAATGTGGCGCGGATACCTCCTGAGGGAAAGCTGGAAGCGTCAGGTTCCCCCTGGATTAATTTATTTCCGGAGAATTTCTCAATTACCTTTCCGGGCCCGGAGATAGAAATAAAACTATCGTGCTTTTCAGCAGTTAGCCCTGTCATCGGCTGGAACCAATGGGTATAGTAGGTTGCACCTTTAGCCATTGCCCATTCTTTCATGGCATTGGCGATCTCATTAGCCTCTTCCATGCTAATAGTTTTACCCTCAGCCATCCAGTTCTTAAAGGCTTCAAATGTCTCTTTGGAAAGATGCTTCTGCATTGTTTCTATGCTAAAGGTATTCTCGCCAAAATAAGAAGAGACATTCTTAGGGACGCCAACCTTATCTAACTCAACACTTTTAATCTTAAATAACACTTTCTGCCTTATGCTCATTTTCTGCCTCCTGGCGTAATTGATTGTTGATTATACCACAATTATTCAAAAATAACAGAGGCATTCTTTTCTTAAGAACGCCTCTGTTCTGTTTTATCCCTGCCCGAAATTGAATCGCCGTGCCTATTCTTACGGCTATTTATACAAGTAAGAAAAATCATACTCTGGTAACCATTAATTTGCTTAACCGATAGCGGCAGTTCCGCGCTCCTCGGTCCTGATGCGCACGCATTCTTTTAAGTCTAAAACGAATATTTTACCGTCGCCGGTTTCGCCTGTTTTGGCGCCTTTGATTATGGCTTTCATGGTCGGCTCTGCATAATCATCGTTCACCGCAACCTCAAGGCGGACCTTACGCAACAGGTTTCCCGTCTCCTTAGCCCCCCGGTAAACCTCGGTCACGCCTTTCTGGCGGCCGTGGCCCAAGACTTCGCTTACGGTCAATAGGTTGATACCCGACTTATACAGCTCCTCTTTAACCTCTTCCAGCTTAAAAGGCTGGATTATCGCTATAATGAGTTTCATTGTCTCCTCCTGTTCTTCCTCCACTCCACTCCCTCCCCCACTTACGATGTGGAATTCTTCCACATCGTAAGTGGGGGAGGGAAATGGCCGCTTATTCTAATACTGTATACGCCCTTTCGCGATGCTGGGTAAGGTCTAAGCCGATAGCTTCTTCTTTCTCACCTACGCGCATCCTGAAAAACACATCAACAAGTTTATATATGATAAGCGTGGCTATAAATGTGTAACCTACCGCGACCGCTACCCCAAATAACTGGATAAAGAATTGTTTAGGGTTGCCATAAAATAAACCGTTAGCCCCCGAACTGTTGATTAATTTCGAAGCAAATAACCCGGTCAATAACGTCCCCAATATCCCACCAACCCCATGCACGCCGAAAGCATCCAGAGAATCATCGTATTTAAATTTAGGCTTAGTAATGCTGACAGCTATAAAACAAAGCACGCTTGCCGATACGCCTATGATCATTGCTGATAAAACGCTCACAAATCCGCAAGCCGGAGTAACGGTAGCAAGCCCGGCGATAGAACCGGTTACTACGCCGAAAACCGTCGGCTTACCGTTACGTATCCATTCTAAAAGAGCCCAGCTTAAGCCTGCGGAAGCGGCAGCCGCATTGGTCACTACAAATGCGTTTACTGCCAGGCCGTTGGCGGCTAAAGCGCTTCCGGCGTTAAACCCAAACCAGCCAAACCAAAGTAAAGAGGTTCCCAAAACCACGAAAGGAAGATTATGCGGAGATGGGGTATGCTGTAAATTATTCCGTTTCCCCATAAAAACTGTAGTGACCAAAGCAGCGATACCCGCGCTGGTGTGAACAACTATGCCTCCTGCGAAATCTAAAACACCCAAATTCTTAAGCCATCCCCCTTCTGACCAAACCCAGTGGCAAAGAGGATCATAAACAAAAGTCGCCCAAAGCAGGATAAAAGCCAAAAATGCAGAGAATCTCATCCTCTCGGCAAACGCACCGATAATCAAAGCCGGAGTAATAACGGCAAACATCATCTGGAAAACCATAAAAGCCTGATGCGGAATAGTAGCGGAATATGCGGCATAAGGCTCCGCTCCTACTCCCGTCAAACCAAACCATTTAAGCCCGCCCCAAAATGCGCCTCCCGGGGCAAAAGAAAGGCTATAGCCAAAAAACATCCACTGTAACGATAATAAACATAGCGCGATAAAACACTGCATCAAAATGCTTAAGACATTCTTACGCCTGACCATGCCGCCGTAGAAAAACGCAAGGCCGGGAGTCATTAACATAACCAAAGACGTAGAAAATAAAACAAAAACAGTATCAGCCGCGCTAAACATAATCCCCTCCTTGCCCATAAAGGCAATACCAGCGCAATGCCATTAACGCCGGGTGCATAATCCTTGTTATTTTACACAATTGTCTAATCAGTTGTGTAAATGCCGGTTAAAAGAAGAGGCGCCCATAATAGCTTTTTAAGCTGTTATGAGCACCTCCAATGCGCTATTTAATCATCAATACTGGCTTCTTACCTATACTATTTATACAAGTAAGAAAAATCATACTCTGGTAACCATTAATTTGCTTAACCGATAGCGGCAGTTCCGCGCTCCTCGGTCCTGATGCGCACGCATTCTTTTAAGTCTAAAACGAA
>JAZDMX010000008.1:0-69401 GCA_043800555.1 Candidatus Omnitrophota bacterium
ATGTGTTTAATCTCCATTGTGCGTCAAGGGCTGTCATTGACACCGACAGCCGCGAATTCCAAGTCTTTGTTTTTATAATTATCAACAAATATTGCCGTGTCAATGACGCTAGCCGAAGGCATAGCCGGACACGCGCTGCATAAACTGGAAGGCCGTTGACCTAAGCGGCTGCCAAACGAGGCCTGCCTCAAGGCAGGCCGAAGCGGTAGAATGCAAGATACGGGAGCGCGCCCAAGCGCGCGCGGCGGATTGATAATGGAAAAATTATCGAGGATGTTTGTAGCTTAGATAGATTAGGAAGATAACAAAAATAACATCGATAAGTATATTCGCAAAAATTCCTAGAACTAAAAAAGGACAAGGATAATGAATCTGCTTAAACATATAAAATACCGATGAGGCAATAGAAATAATTACAAAAATAATAAATAGGTACGTGGCATTCTTTTTTGCTTTCATTATCCATAGACCTGAGGTACATAATCCGCCGGATATAATTAACGCGAGGATTTCCTGGCTCCAAGCAATATTTTTATATTCTACTGTGACTGCTCCTGACCTTGTTATTCGAGACAATATATCTAAAAAAAAGGGCATCAAGCTCCATATAAGTTGGAATCCATATACCAGAGCAATATAAAATCCTAGTTTCTGTACAGCGCTGTTTTCTTTATTCAACGTTGACCTCCAAATGTTTCATTAGCCGCTTCAATAAGTTGTTTATTTCTCCAAGTATAGCAATTGTTGACATCTGTACCGTATAAATCATAATTCGGTGCCGGTAAATTTTCTTTACTGGATAGAATTTCAAATAGATTATTGACAAACTTAGAATTTTGACTGATTGTTATGTAAAAATCGTAACCTTCATTTATATATATTTTACCTGGAACAGTCTTGCCCCATAGCACATCAGAAGAGTAACTTACCGGATTGAATCCCCAACTGCGCGTTCCATATTTGGAAGAGATAATTTTAATTCCTGTATGATATAGCAACGTCCTTGGAATGCGTTTAAAACCAAGCTTAACGCACAACCCCCACAGATCCACTGCGTTCACCGGATCATTTTTGCAGTAGACATAAAGGTTCGGCCCATCAGTCATCCCGCTGGGATCAGCACTAATGAATCGTCCGATCCTCGGGTCGTAATACCTGGCTCCAAAATAAATTAGTCCGGAAGCATCCATTTCTTTAGTCAGGAATTTATTATCATTGGTTGAGGAGCCGGATTGGGTAACTATGTTGCCGAAGGCGTCATAGCCGTAGGCCTGAGCAGATACCCCGGGTCTAAGAATTGAGAATCTACGTTAATAGATTTGTGGTAAAAATTCAAACAATTTCATAACTTTTTCTTTTTCACTAATAGATCCTGATGTTATTTCATTCGAAGCTGGTAAGATAATTTTACGCATCTCCATGCCGCTAAGGAGTATAACAATAATAATTGAAACCGAAACTACCGATTTAACCAGTATAGCCTTAAATTTTTTGTATAATATAAAATAAGTAAACGTTTGATATTGAATCTGTAGGAGTAGAGAAATTAAGATGTACTGAGATATTATAGTTGAAAATAATTTTGGGAATAATCTATTTAAAGGGATAAATAAAAAAGTGGTCGGAGACCCAATTACTGCTATCACCCAGGCCGGAGCACCTTCTAGATAACCTCGATAGTTGAATGTAGCAAAATAAAAAAGCCAAATTAAATTTATAAAAATTAGTATCAATGATAAAAATTTAAACTTTATTTTCATTTTTTAAACCATCCTTTCTCAATTTTTACAACATTTTCTAGCCGCATCGATTAATTCTTTAGTATGGTCTTTACAATTATTTAAGAGTAAATTGTAATTACTAATATCCGTGTCTTTAATAATTTCATACGTAGAAATAATATACGGATCAAGTGTTTTATTTCCGATCCAGACAAATCCCTTCCCGCTATTAATAGCCTCTTGAGCTTTCATAATATCAAGCGTGTTATTGCGTTCCCATTTACCTACTGAATTAAGTCCCCAGCTGAGCGTGTTTGTAACTACGCCTTTTTCTACAGTTGCTAAATAGCTATGAGAAAGAACTTCATTTGTTGGTTTGTGATTTGAGTCTAATAATTGATAATTTACTAAAATAGTGTCTAATCCCCACAGATCTACTGCGTTCACCGGATCATTTTTGCAATAGACATAAAGATTCGGCCCATCGCTCATTCCACTGGGATCAGCAGTAATGAACCTCCCCACCCTGGGGGTCGGTCTATGGGATGCTTTGTTAGCACTTCCGCCTTGTAAAAGAGCGATTTTGGTCCGACTACAGCGAGAATTCTTGAATTTTTTACTGTAGTCAACCTGCCTTTATTTTAATACTCTAAAGAACAAAGTCCAGCGAAATATAGGGGCGCAGGGCGCAAGCCTTTGGCTGGGCTGCGCCGGCAGGCGTGCCCGCACCACGCCCGCCCCCAAAGGAAGTCGGTTCTCAAAGGACTGCAATCAAAAGGCTCGGCATGACGCACTGCCGGGTCTTTTTGTTGGCTTACAGTGCGGCATAGCGGACGAGCTCATCTTAAAACTTCTATTTTTTGAGTGTCAACACATCTTGAAGCGGGGACGCTGGGGCTGGCGGCCGCCTGCGGCCCGGCCGCCAGCCCCAAGCCTAGCCGGACACGCGTTGCACTACCTCGAAGCGAGCGGCCAAGCGAACGCCAAGTTCGCCGAAGCGACAGCGAGGCGAACGGATGAATGCTGGATATGGGAGCGCGCCCAAGCGCGCGGGGAGATTATCTTCCTTGCCTACGATGTAAGTGGATTAAAAAAAGTGCAGTTGGGATGGCGATAATTAAACCGACCAGCAAAGGCAGATACAGATTAAATCTCGAAGGAATTTTTCCTCTAACAAAAGCGAGTTGCGGGCTATTCTTTTTGTAGTATACGTCTAAGGTCATTCCTGGGGAATAATTTGTGGCGTACATTTGTTCAGTTTGACCGGTGTATTCTCCATTGCTAACACTATAAACATAATGGATAGTGAATACAGAATAACATGCGCCGGATTGTTCCGGTGTGTCGCAAACGGTTTTTTGATCGATTGAAGTTATTTTAGCTATGGCGGTAGGCCAATTAGTTATTGTTTCTTTTAGTAAATGGACATTGCCGCCCACGTAAAATAAGCCTATCAATAATAGACCCAAAAAAAGCAGCCCTATTAAGCTGTCGTGCTTTCCGGTAAACATTTTTTCTTTGTTAAATTTTTTTGACACCAGCGTCGCCGTATATCTTTTGACGTATATCCTTCAGATACGATGAATTTTCATCTAGGTTTGCCATCTTTAACGCAATGTCTTCTATCATCCTGCGCCAACCGTTTTTCACCTTTTCGCTGCTCCTGAATATTTTTCCTGCAAGATTTTTTCCTTCCAGTGATTTTATTAATACTAGAATTTGATCGTGATACAATTTTAGCTGCTTTTCTTGTTTATCCATATTAAAAATAACCGAATATTTTTAAAACGGCCAACCTTTAGTGCGCGAATCTATTATTACTTTTTCGATTAATGGTGCGATGCATTGAACAAACTGTTCTATGGCAGTTCTTGAACCAGGCGGCATTTTTACGCCGCTCATTGGGGAAAATATCAGGTTTATCGGCACTAGCCATGGAACAGCATTAGTCAGCACCCAAGGCGTTACAGCCGGACCTATCGTTATTGCTGTGGCTATAGCAAGAGGGGCAATAATAATCGGATCCTGCCATAAGGGAACTGGCTCTATTCCGCATAAACCCCACAAATCAATGAGATTTACCGGATTATTTTTTGCGTACAAGTAAAGATTCGGCCCATCCACGTACCCTAGCGGATCTTTACTAATGAACCTCCCCACTCTGGGATCATAGTATTTGGCTCCGAAGTAAACAAGCCCGGAAGCATCGGTTTGCTTAGTGAGGGAAAATAGGGGACGTTTCTACTTTTCTCACGCCCTGGCTGCCGGAAAAGTAGAAACGTCCCCTATTTCTCTTAGGTGTCACCCAGATATTTACCACTTGGTGTAATTCTAAGGGCAATTCCGATACTGAACGCGTCATGCGCACCATCGAAGAAGACTCAGCCTGGACGTATGACTGGGGTAACCCGTTTGCCTTCTCGGAAACCCTGAAAAGATGGATTCACGATTACAACACAGATTATCCGCATCAGTTGCTTAACAATATGACGCCTAGACAGTGCTTTGAGACGTTTAACCAGGGAATCAAAGAGCTAAATTCTACCTTAAAAGATACTTGCTAGAGTAGTAGTATTACACTTGTTTTATCAAAGAATTAATGGGAATTAGGCAATGTGCCCCGGAATTCCGTGTTAGAATTTCCGCAAAGGAATGATCCTACCGTTTGTTTAGTATATTTATTATTATCCTAACACACCATTTTAGAAATCTGTAAACAAAATATAACAGGCATAGAATAAAAATAATTCCTAGAGTAGAAATTATTGGTCGATCAAATGTTGAAGCATATCTAAATCCCGCAAAATACCTAAATCCATAAAAAATAATTAATATGACAGATAAAATAAATGAAACCATAACAGTTGTTTCAGTTTGCCTAGTAGACATTTTGCCCTCCGCTAAGATAGTTTTAGTCGCTGAACCAGAAGAAATAAGCTAATGCTAAGCCTCTATATAGTATGGCCCCAAAGATATTATTAGGTTTCTTTTCCCAGTTATTAGGATTTAGAGGTAATTTTCCAAGCTCCCAAAGTAATATTCTATTAGCGTGTTTATTGCTAACCCAAATCATATCATGCCCCATATATGTTTTATCCATACTATCAACTGGTTGCACTTGAAAAGTCGGGTCAGTCCTAAATGGTCCTCCGTATACTCCCCAGCCAGGAACTAACACTTCTATCCACCATGGACCCCATGGTTTCCCACCACACATCCCCCACAGATCTACTGCGTTCACCGGATCATTTTTGCAATAGACATAAAGATTCGGCCCATCGCTCATCCCACTAGGATCAGCGCTAATGAATCGTCCGATCCTGGGGTCGTAATACCTGGCTCCAAAATAAATTAGTCCGGAAGCATCCATTTCTTTAGTCAGGAACTTATTATCATTGGTTGAGGAGCCGGATTGGGTAACTATGTTGCCGAAGGCGTCATAGCCGTAGGCTTGAGCAGATACCCCGGTTGAGTTGGTGAGGTTGGTTACCGAGCCTAAGGAATCATAGTGGTAGTAGCGGTCATAGCTGGCGCCTTTGGAGGAGATCCCCTTAAGGATCCCCGCAATCCCGCCCGGAGCTAGCGGGTTACGGATGTAGCTGGTGGCTTCTTTAGAGTTAGCCTCCCGGATAACACTCAGGCCGTCGTAGATGCTGGTGGTAGTAACTGAACCACTGGTTAAAGCCACCCTTTTCCCTTCTCCGTCATATTTATAGGTTTGTTTAACGCTAGGAGATGTAAAGCTAGTCAACTGGTTCCGGGAATCAAAGGTGAACTTGGTGGTTTTGCCGGAGGCGAGCTGGGAGATGAGGTTACCGTTAGCGTCATAAGTATAGGTGATTTGGCCCAAGATAGGATCGATTTCCTTGGTTAACTGATCTAAGGAATTATAGGCGTAAGTAGCCTTTTTTCCAGCCTTAACCATGCTGGTGCGGTTACCTGCCGCATCATAGGCATAGCTTATCTGATAGCTTAGGCTGGTAGAAGACCTGTTTTCTTTGGTAAGCTCTCCTCTTTTGCTATAACTATAGCTTATAGAGCCGCCCGGGAAGGTTGTTTTAGTGCGCCTGCCGGCCAGGTCATAGCTGTAGCTGAATTGATTAATAGTCGTGTAGGGGGCCACAGACCGGGCATTGGAGAGTTTGGTTAGCCTATTCAAGGAATTATAAGTATAGCTGGCCTTAGTATTATTGGGATAGGTTAATGTAACGATGTTACCGCGCGAGTCATAGGCGTATTTAGTGATTTTACCTTGAGGGTCGGTAACGGCAAGGATGCGGTTATCGGCGTCATAGGCGTATTTGGTTACTTTTTTATCCGGGTCAGTCATGCTTAAGCGGTTACCGGCTTTATCATAGGTATAGGTAATGGTGTCAACTGCCAGCGGGCCGTTAATTGATAAGAGCCTGCCGAGTTTATCGTAGGTATAGGATGTTTTGCCCCGGGAATCAGCCATGGCCAGGCGCCTGCCCATTGCATCGTAGGTATAAGTTACCGCGCCTTCTGGGTAAGCGGCTTTAATCAGGCGGTTCAGGGAATCGTAAGTGTAGCTGGTAGCTTTGCCTAAAGCGTCGGTTTTAGCGGTAAGGTTACCGGCTGCGTCATAGGCGTATCGGGTTTTGTTGCCTAAAGCGTCGGTTTTAAGAACAAGGCGGTTCAAGGAATCATATCTAAAGGTAGTCGAATTATTGTTTTGGCCGGTTACGGTTATAAGGTTACCTTCGGTGTCGTAGGCGTAAGTTATTGTCTTGCCCAGTTCGTCGGTAGATGAAATAACTTTTTGGTCCTGGTTGTAGGCATAACGGGTAATGTTTGAGTTCTGATCAGTGGCGCTTACGCAGTTTCCATCTGCGTCATACGCATATTTTACCTTAGAGCCATCAGGATAAGTAACCTGGATAAGCCGGTTAAGGGAGTCATAGGCGAATTTGGTTATGTTTTTAGCGGGGTCCTGGGTTTGGATGAGGTTACCGATAGAATCATAGGTGAAATAAGTAATTGCCTTCAGGGGGTCGCGGGTAATCGTCAGATTCCCTTTGGTATCGTAGCCGAAATTTGTTACTTTACCGAGCTGGTTGGTTGAGGCAATCGGCAGGCCGTAGGCGTTATAAGCGTAACTTAAGCTTGAGCCGTCCGGATAAACAACCTTGGTTAAGTTGCCTTTTGCGTCATAAGTATAGAGGGTGGACCTGCCAAGGAAATCAGTTGCTGACTTGATCTGGTTAAAGGTTGTTTCGTAAGTAAAGAGCGTGGAATTCCCCAAACTATCGGTAACTTTGGTTAAGTTGCCGAATGAATCATATTCCATTTGGGTAACCCTGCCCAGTTCGTCGGTGCGGCTGGTCAGGTTAAAGTTAGAGTCCCAGGCGGAGAGTTTCGTTTTATTTAGAGGGTTAATGATTTTGGCAATTAAGAGGTCCTTGTTGTAGTAATAGACGTTTTGGTTGCCTTTGGAGTCAGAGACTACGGTTTTGGAGTTTGTTGGATCAAACTTAAGTTTCCGGTAGTAGAGATTATTATCCAGGCTTGAGATGGTGCAGCGGCTGGAAGAATCATAAGTAAAATAGGCGGATTCTCCTTTGGGGCCGGTTTTCTTGGTCAGGTTGTGTTTTGAGTCGTATTTATAGGTAGTGGGGTTGCCGGGCGGGTCAGTAACGCTGATCAAGTTATTCGATGTATCGTAAGCATAATTAAAGTATCGTCCGCTAGGGTCAGTAATGCGGGTAAGCAGGTTTTTAGAGTTATAGGCCAGGTTTATTAAGCGGCCTGCGGTATCAGTGATCTTAATAAGGTTTTTTTGAGCGTCGTAAGTGAATGTTATAGTGTTATTATTACGGTCTTTAACTTTAAGGAGCTTGCCGGTTAAGTCAAAAATATACTGCTTGCCGTCTTTTTTACGCCAGATAAAGTTGCTTGAGTTTTTGATTAGGGTGGAATAGTCGCCGTATTGGGATAGGTATGCGCCGTCTCCATTATAAACAAAAATATAGGCCCTCCCCTCTTCAGCAAGTATCTTTACGGCGGAGTTAGGCGTATTCTGTGTCAGGTATATATTGTAATTGTGCGTCCAACCGCAGCCTAAAGGGCCGGCTGCTTTGGAGAGGCTGTTATAGCTGCGGGTAAATTCGAAGTTAAGGCTTCTTCCCGGCAGCTTGAAATCGGTGGTAATGATGTACATATTGCCGTTGACCAGGTTGACCGGATCTCCGGTTGTCTGATCCGAGTCAGCCGGCTTGCCATAGTAGTATTCATCAAGGGGGTTTGATTTGGTTACCTGGGTAATTGTGAATTGGGCTTTAGCGGGAGTTAAATCGAGGTTACCGGCGTTATCTTTTGCAAAAACCATAAAGTTGTGTGGGCCTAATGAGAGATTCTTAAAAGTCATTGAGGTGGCAGTGGTATAATATGTGCTTGAGTCCATCACATAATAATATCCGGCAATGCCTTGCTCTCCTTCTATACCATGCCAGATAAAGGTAACGTTTTGTGTGCGGATGTCACCGGAAGGACCGGAATCGATTATGGTATCAAGGGTTTGAGGCGGGCTGAATACCATAAGGCTTCCGCTAGTGTTACTAAAATTAGCGGTTTTAGTTATATAAGTGGTTTTAGCGCCACTGTAAGATATTTCATCGTAAGTATATGTTCCGCTAAAATTAAAGCTGGCATTCTTAATTAAAACGCTGGCAGATGTTATATTGCCTGAACAGGAAATGTTAGTTTTTTCGGTGATAGTAGCGTTAGCGGTATTGCTTGTGCCTGTTTCGGTTTGAGTAAAGACAAGCGAATTCCCGGTAACCTTTCCATTTAGCGCCCCTAGGAGATTTACGTTCAGCAAACTACCTGTTTTTGATCCACTAATTGTTCCATTAGCGGACTGGGTTACGTTAAGCCCGGTTAAGACATAAAAGGAAGGCAGGCCTTTTTCATCGCGCTCAATGACGGTTTCATAAGGGGAAAAGGGCTGAACAGTCCTGATTTTTACATGTACAGGTATGTTTGAGTAGCTGTCGTTAACATACCAAATGCCTGATAAATCAGTATTGGCAGCTAAGGATAAACTGGGGGCGATAAGAGAGAAAATGAAAAGAAAAGTAATCAGCAACCAAGAGGCAAAAGAGAATTTTTTGAGATCGGGGAATGTTTTCCTCAAAGACCCCCTCCTTTTTTAAAGATGGCTTTAGTTTAGCAGGTAAGGGTAAATTTTCAAGATATATTTTTAGGAAAATAGGGGACGTTTCTACTTTTCTCACGCTCTGGCTGCCGGAAAAGTAGAAACGTCCCCTATTTTCTATCAGGCTCGAGAAAAGTAGAAACGTCCCCATTTTCTTTATACCACCAGCGACAGGCGTTCTTCTCCCAGGAGGTCTTCGATTTCTTTAATTAATTTCTCTGAAGGCGATACGTAAAATCCTTCGCCAACTACCAACTGGACCCGGGATTTTGCCGGGGTGTCCAAATTCAGGTAAACCGGGATGTTCCCCCGCGAAGCGGCAAGCAGCCCTTTTAAGGTCTCAAAGACATTTTCCCTTAGCCCCGAGAGGTTAATGCTCATCGCGGTAATGAGCTTGTAAATTTCATCAAACGGGAAAAGGTCGTTAACCAGTATTTTAGGCGTGTCCTCTTTCAGGCTCAAGGTGCCTCTTACCAAAACTACGCTATTGGGCTGGATATAGCGGGAAACTTTCTGGAAGGAGCGCGGGAAAACCAGCAGTTCTACCGAGCCATTTAAATCCTCCAGTTTTAATATCGCCATCTTCTCCTGTTTTGCGCGCGTGATAGTGTGTTTAACTTTGCAGATTAATCCGACGATTTTTACTTCGTCTTCGTCCTTATGCTGGCGCAAATCACTGATTGAAGATGAAACAAAGCGTTTTAATTGCCGGGCGTAACGCGCCAAAGGATGGCCGCTTACATAAAACCCGAGCATTTCCTTTTCAAACGCCAATAGCTGCGGCTCCGGCCACTCGTGGATTTGGGGCGTTTCGTTTATAATCTCTTTAAAGCCGTTAGCGGATAAGCCCTGGTCAAAGAAAGAAAGCTGCCCTTTGGCTTTCTCTTTTTGATTGCGGGAAGCCGCTTCCAGGATCAAGCTTAAGGAGGCAAACATCTTTGCCCGCGATATTTTAAAAGAATCCAGCGCCCCGCACTTTATCAGGCTTTCTAAAACCTTGCGGTTGGCTAAGCGTAAATCCACCCTCTGGCATAAATCTTCCAGGCTGGCGAATTTCCCGGATTTCCTGGCTTCGACAATCGATTCAACAGCCCCTACCCCGACATTTTTGATTGCCAGCAATCCGAAGCGGATGGTTTTTTCGTCTTCGACCTTGAACAAAGCGCCGCTTTCGTTTATCTCCGGGGGCGAAACCGTTATGCCCATGCGCCCGGCTTCCGCCACGTATTCAACGATTTTGTCCGTATTATCGCGCTCGGAAGTAAGCAGCGCGCTCATAAATTCCACCGGGTAATTGGCTTTCAGATAAGCGGTGCGGTAAGAAATAAGCGCGTAGGCGGTGCTATGGCTCTTGTTGAAGCCGTACCCGGAAAAATATTCGATCAGGTCAAAAATCTTGGTGGCGGTGGATTCTTTGATGCTGTTTTTAAGGCAGCCGTGGATAAAATTGCTCCTTTGCTTCTCCATAACCTCGGGAATTTTTTTGCCCATAGCTTTACGCAAGATGTCCGCCTGGGCGAGGCTAAAGCCGCCTAAAAGGGAGGCAATTTGCATGATCTGTTCCTGATAAACCATAATGCCGTAGGTTTCCTTAAGCACCGGCTCGAGCTTGGGGTGTTCGTATCTAATGGGGATAAGGTTATGCTTGCGTTTCATAAAATCGTTAAGCATCCCCGAACCAATCGGCCCCGGCCGGTATAAAGCCAGCAAAGCGATCAAGTCCTCGAAACGTTCGGGCTCCAGTTTCTTAAGCAAATCGCGCATCCCGGAGCTTTCAACCTGAAAGACCCCCATAGTTTGCGCCGAGGCCAGGAGCTTGTAGGTGTTTTTGTCGTCGAGAGGAAGTTTCCGGACCTCGATATCTTTGCCCCGGGTTTCCTTGATTATTTTTACTGCCTGGTCTATGACGGTAAGCGTCCTTAAGCCCAGAAAGTCGACTTTCAAAAGGCCGATCTTTTCCAGTATCCCCATGCTAAAGCCGGTAGTTATCTGGCCGTCGCTGGTTTTAAAAAGCGGGCTGTAGTTGCTCAAGGGCTTATCGGCAATCACAACCCCCGCCGCGTGCACCGAAGCGTGGCGGTTTAACCCCTCCAGGGCCAATCCCGTAGTAATCAGCTTAGTTACCTCGGGGTCGTTCTTGTAGAGGTTATTTAACTCCGGTTCGCTCTCAAGGGCTTTCTTGAGCGTCATATCGATTTCCGGCGGGATCATTTTGGCGATCCGGTCGACATCAGCGTAACTCATTGCCATGACCCTGCCCACATCGCGCACAACCGCGCGCGCCTGCATCGTCCCGAAAGTAATGATCTGGGCAACGTTTTCCTGGCCGTATTTTGCGGTAACGTAATCAATGACCTCTTGCCTTCTTTCGTAACAAAAGTCTATATCGATATCCGGCAGGCCCATTCTTTCCGGGTTTAAGAACCTTTCGAAAAGCAGGCCGTATTTTAAAGGGTCCAGGTCGGTAATCCCCAAAAGATAGCTCACCAGGCTGCCTGCGGCCGAGCCCCTTCCCGGGCCGACCGGGATTCCTTTGCTTTTGGCGTAATGGATGAAGTCCCAGACGATGAGAAAGTAACTGACAAACCCCATATCCTTGATGATCTTAAGCTCATGTTCCAGCCTGGCCGTAACCTCATCGCTTACCTTGGCGTATTTTTCCTTGATCCCGGCATCGCAGAGTTCTTTTAAGTATTCTTCCTTTGTTTTGCCGACCGGGGGCTCATATTTAGGCAGGTGAACTTTCTTGAAATCCAGCTCCAGGTTGCAGCGGGAAGCTATTTCGCAGGTATTGGAAATGGCCTCGGGGGTTTCCTTAAAAAGCGTTTTCATCTCCTGCGGGGATTTAAAATAAAATTCATCGGTTTGAAAACGCATCCGGTTGGGGTCTTCCAGCGTAGCCTGGGTTTGGATGCACAAAAGCGCTTCGTGGGAAACCGCTTTATCGCGCGTCAGGTAATGCACGTCGTTTGTGGCGGCTAAAGGCAGGTTTAATTCTTTGGCTATCCGGATTAATCCGGCATTGACGCCTTTTTGCTCGGGGATTGAATTCTCCTGGATTTCCAGGTAAAAATTATCCTTGCCGAAAATATTCCGGTAGGTGTCTGCCAATTTTAGCGCGTCATTAAAGCGTTTTTGCTGGATTAATGAGGGGATCTCTCCCTTCAGGCAGGCGCTTAGGCCGATTAACCCCTGGGAATACTGGCTAAGTATTTCTTTATCGATCCTTGGCCGGTAATAGAAGCCTTCCAGGTAAGCGGCTGAAACCAGTTTCATTAAATTATGGTAGCCGGTTTCATCGCGGGCCAGGAGTATTAAATGGTAGGCGGCTTCGTCTATGCCGCGGGGCTCCTTGTTGAAACGGCTGTTGGGGGCGACATAAGTTTCGCACCCGATGATGGGCTTAATGCCGTTTTTTAAGGCTTCCAGGTAAAAGTCAACCGCCCCGAACATATTGCCATGGTCGGTAATGGCCAGGGAATCCATATTGTATTGTCTGGCGAGGCTTAATAATTCGGGAATGCGGCAGGCGCCGTCAAGAAGGCTGAATTGCGTGTGCAGGTGCAAATGGACGAAATCGCTATGCGGCATGTCGTAGCTATGGGCTAATTTATTCCCACTCGATAGTCGCGGGAGGCTTGGAAGAAATGTCGTAGACTACCCTATTTACGCCTTTTACTTCGTTAATTACGCGGTTTGAGATCTTTTCCATAATTTCATAGGGAAGCTTGACCCAGTCGGCAGTCATCCCGTCGAAACTGGAGACGCAGCGGATGGCTACGACATTCTCATAGGTGCGCTCATCCCCCATAATCCCTACGCTCTTTATCGGAAGCAATATGGCGAAAGATTGCCAGATTTGTTCGTATAAGCCGGCTCCCTGTATTTCATCAATAACCCGTTTATCGACCTCGCGCAGGATATTCAGGCGTTCTTCGGTGACCTCTCCGATAATCCTGATGGCTAAGCCCGGGCCCGGGAATGGCTGGCGCCGGATTATCGAGTCGGGCAGGCCCATTTCCCTGCCGATGGCGCGGACTTCATCTTTGAATATTTCGCGTAGCGGCTCAATGAGCTTCAGCTTCATATGCGCCGGAAGGCCGCCTACATTGTGGTGGCTCTTTATTTTGCGGCTGGGCGCCCCGCTGGGCGAAATTGATTCGATTACATCCGGATAAAGCGTCCCCTGGGCAAGGAACTTCACCCCTTTTACCTTATCGGCTTCTTCCTCGAAAGTCTTGACGAATTCATCGCCGATTATTTTCCTTTTTTCTTCCGGGTCGGTAATTCCTTTAAGGCGGGCGAGGAATTTCTTGCTCCTGTCGACATAGCCCAAATTCAGGTGGTATACGTCGCGGAAGACTTTCTTTACTTGTTCGGGCTCGTCTTTCCTAAGCAAGCCGTTATTGATAAAGATGCAGCGGGAATTCTTGTTGATGGCCTTATGCAGCAATAAAGCCGCTACCGAGGAATCAACCCCTCCGCTTAACCCTAAAACGACCTTATCATTTCCGATTTGTTTCTTTAAGTTGTCAATCGTTTCTTTGATGAAAGACTGCATTGTCCAGCGGCTTAAGCATCCGCATATCTTAAAGAGGAAATTTCCCAGGATCTGGTTGCCTTTTTCCGTATGCGTTACTTCCGGGTGGAACTGCACGGCGAAAATCTTCTTTTTGGCATTGGAGATCGCCGCCACCGGCGTGTTCATCGTGTGGGCGCTAACGCGGAACCCCGCGGGGACCTTGGTTACGAAATCCCCGTGGCTTGCCCAGCAGGTGAAATTCCCCGGGATATGGCTGAACAGGTCCCGGTTGTCGTCGATAAATAGCTCGGCCTTGCCGTATTCCCGGCCTTTGGTGTGCTTGACTTTTCCCCCCAGCATCTCCGAGATGACCTGCATCCCGTAACAAATTCCCAGTATTGGCACCCCCAGCTTGAAAATTCCTTTGTCCGGGACAGGGCTCTTCTTATCTACCACCGAAGCCGGGCCTCCGGAGAAAATTAAGCCCTTGGGGAGCATCGCGGCTATTTCTTTTGCCGGGGTATTATAGGGGATTATCCTGGAGAAAACCTTATTTTCCCTGACCCTGCGGGCAATAAGTTGTGTATATTGCGAACCAAAATCCAAAATAAGCACTGTTTGCCTGCCCATTTACCCGATCTCCTTTTATTGTCCGCGTTGCTTTATTTGCCCATGCCGACTCTTTGGCCAACCTGGAACATCTTTCCTTCTGTTTGTATGGAAGGGGCGATAATGATTTCTACGTCGTGCATTTCTTTTAAGTTTGAGGCGCCTAATGAGCCCATGGAAGTTTTAAGCGCTCCCATTAAATTTTGCGAACCGTCGTCAACCCTTGCCGGGCCGAAGAGGATTTCCTTTAATGAACCGGTTGTGCCGACCTGGATGCGGGTGCCGCGGGGCAGGTTCACATGCGAAGTGGCCATTCCCCAGTGATAACCGCCTCCCGGGGCTTCGTTTGCCCGGGCGAAACTGGAGCCTATCATTACGGCGTCCGCGCCGCAGGCAAAGGCCTTGCAGATATCCCCGCCGCGGTTCATTCCACCGTCGGTAATTATGGGGATGTATTTGCCCGTCCTTTTATAATAAAAATCGCGCGCGCCTGCCGCATCCACCGTTGCGGTTACCTGGGGCACGCCTATGCCTAAGACTCCCCGGGTTGTACAGGCTGCTCCCGGGCCGACGCCGATAAGCAGGCCGGAGGCGCCGGTTTCCATAAGCTCTACGGTAGTCTCGTAAGTTACGCAATTACCGAGTATGACCGGGATTTTGGCGGATTTGCAGAATTTATGGAGGTCCAGGGTTTTATATTCCTTGGCGATATGCTTGGTGGTTGTAACCGTTGACTGCACTACGAATATGTCCGCTCCGGAAGCAACCGCAAGCTTGGAAAATTTTTCGGCGTTTGCCGGGATGCAACTGACTACGGCAATGGCCTTTTTCTTCTTTATTTCCGAAACTCTCTTGGAGATTAATTTTTCATTTATAGGCCTGGTGTATAAGGATTGGATTAACTGGGTAGCTTTTTGGGGGCTGGACTGCGCGATTTCCGCCAATACCGTCTCGGGGTTTTCGTAACGCGTCTGGACGCCGTCAAGGTTTAATACCGCTATGCCGCCCAGGCCCGACATTTCAATGGCAAACTTAACATCAACAACGCCATCCATTGCCGCGGCCAGGATCGGGACTTTGAATTTTTTACCGCCTATTTGAAGGGAAATATCAACTTCATTGGGATTAACTGTCTGCGCCCCGGGCACAAGCGCTATCTCATCAAAGCCATAGCATCTGCGGGCCCGCCTGCCTATGCCTATCCACTCTGCCATTTTAAGACTCTCCTCTGATATATAAGTTGTTTGTTATCAATAAGTTGCGGATTATTGCCTTATTTTGATAAAAGGTTACGAAAGAATAGTAAATTTTACACCCAAGCCGCTATTTTGTCAAGCGAAATAAAAAAAGGGGGACGTTTCAAAAAAAAGGGGGACGTTTCTACTTTTCTGGCTTTAGGTGCGGGAAAAGTAGAAACGTCCCCCTTTTTTCAAGTCGCCTCTCTTTTTCCCTATTCTTTCTCCAGATGGCTGTCCACATAAACCGCCAGCAGCTCGGCTACCTTGGGCGGAGGGGTAACATTAAAATAATGGTCTATAATCGCATGGCCCATTTCATGGGCAATTACCGAGTCTGTAATGTCCTGCATTGAGGAAAAGATCATCTCGAGGTTATGGATGTAAAAAGACCGGTAATTTTGCCGGGAACCGAAAATACGGTAATATTCGTTATTCAGCTCTTCGCGGTTATTGAAAACCTTGATTTTCAGGTTCATATACGGCGGGTTCATCGCCAGTATCCTTTTTGCCCTTAGGAGTATTGATTCCAGCCGGGCAGTGATCCGGTTTTCTATCCTATATGCCGGGTTAGCAAACAGGTCTTTTTCCACCGTTGAAACCGAAAAGTAACGGCTGCGCAGCCGGCTCTCCAGCTTGCGGAGATTGGTATCGGCGGGGTATAACAAAGTCACCTCTCTGCCTTTAGCGGCCAGCCAATCCGGCGTTTCGCTGAACGCATAGCTCTGCCCGGCTAAAGCCTTCCCGGCTTGCCCTGTTAACATGACCCCGCAGAAAATCAAGATTATTATACGCGTCTTCATCTATATTAATAGACGGCTGGCCTCCGGTAATCTAACAGTTAAATTTCTTCAACTGGCTTTTGATCATCTCTATTTTCTCCCGTTCTTTGGAATCCAGGGCAAAAACAGGTATGCTTTCGATTTCCCTGCGTATCTGGCCTATGTTATCGTGTATGGCCTTGGCCATTTGATTCAAAGAGTCCACAAGGTCCTGCAATTCGTCTTTTTGGCGTATATGGAAGCTTACCCCGAAGTTCCCGTTGGCAATTTCAGCGATATCCTTTTTTATCCGGACCAGCGGCCCGGCAATGCGGTGGGAAGTAAGCAAAGTGATTATGATTGTCGCGATGGCCGAGGCGATAACCGCTATCAGGCTGCTTAGCAATAAGAGCGGCAGCAGGAAATCCGCGGTGCTTTGGATTTGCAGGCGCGAATTCTGAAATACCGTGGTTGTGGCTGAGGCGCTTGACCAATAGACAATCGCCGAAAGCGCCAGCGACGAAAGGATGGTCACCGCGCAAAATTTGAGGATAAACCCCCGCTGGAACTGCATCCTGACGATGCGCAGCCTCCTGCGCTTTTGGAAATCATTCTTCATTCGCCCCTCCTTCATTGACCCGCGCGGTATTTAAATTTATGCTGTTTAAGGTATCGTCATACTTATGTATTTTTGCCTCCTGCTTTAAGCCTTTAATCCAGAGGTCCAGCAGCGCCTGGGCGTTCTCTTTCTTTTGCGCGTCATTCTCCCCTTTTGCCGCGGCCAGGAATTCCGCGCCTTTTATGTTGATCAGCCTTTTGATAAGCGCCTGTTTCCAGTAATTCTCGACCTCTTTCATAAAATCCCTGTTTTTATCCAGGCCCATCCGCTCTGCCTGCTGTAAAATAAGCTCATTAGTGACAATGTCGTTATAAAGCTGTTCCTTGATTGCCCCGGAATTGTCATTCTGGAGCATATAGGGCAGGTTCAACTTTGCCTCCTGCATAAAATCATCCACGGTCAGCTGGTAGTTATTTATTTGCGCGACTACCTGCTTTTTGCCGGCCGGCGCCTTAGCGCATCCGGCGAAGAGCGCGGCAATTAGCAGAAGCAATATGATTAGTCTGTTCATTTTTATCTCCTTTTTAACTTTTATATTCTATCATAGCTTTCATTTCTTCCACAACACCTTTATCATCCATAAACCCTGTTATTTAACACCTTCCATTGCCATATTAATTCGTTCGAGTGCCTTATCCAAATCGAAATTTTCGCGCTCAGCTGGAGATAGGACGTCGAATAACTCGGTTTTGATGCGAAAGCGCATATCTTCAATCTCAGTATTTTTACGCCCCATATTGACGGAATATTTCGTTAAATCCAAATCCCCGCCATCTTCCCCTATTTTCTTCTTAAAAAGTTTAACTACCTCTTTATCCGCAATATTGAATTTGTTGCGGAGAAGAAAATCAAGATCGTAAAAATCGCGCGGGGCAATAGGTTCTCTTAGGGCCGCGGCGCGAAGTTTCTCGCTTACGATTTCATTAAGAGACAGGCAGGCGGCCTTGCCTCCGTCAAAAAGAGGCTCTCCCGTAAATGGATGCGTATACGTATGATGAATCTGCTTTTTTTCTACCGGATCAATAGGGTTAAATCTTAAGCCGACTTCAAACTTAATTTGTCCTTTGTTCGGGCGCAGGGCTGATTGATAAGAAAAATAATACACATATTGTTTTGACTCGTCCCTCCCGGGATTTCCAGCGTCAACAATCTTCATATCGAACTGTTCCACAAATTTTGAGATCTTATCCTTTACGGGTTGGATACATTTTCTCCGCTCTCCTCGGGTCGCCTCATACCGCGGAAGCTTCATGCTAAAATCAAGGTCTTCGCTCAAACGATAATATGCGTAATAAATCTTATTCAGGCAGGTCCCGCCCTTAAAAACGAGGTCTTCGGTAAGTTCGTGTACCCGGGAAAGGACCAAAGTCAAATAGTAATCTTTCTCCAACAAAGGCGGCAGAAATCCTTTTTTCTTTGCCGCCCTTTCCAATGTTTTTACAAATTCATCTTTATTTTTGTGAATCATTGATGATAACTCTCCACTTCTTATTGAGCGTGCCTTTACGTGATCCGGTAAACGTAGTAACCGCGGTTTTTTTAACGCTATCAACAAGAGGTTTTAGCATGGCTTCCGTAAGGTTCGATTCATCAAGAATCAGCCCAATACGTTTCCTCGTTTTTATATTAGGGAATAGCGCGGCATATTCCACCAGCTTTTTAATATCGCATTTCTTTTCTATGACAAATTGCTTTAATACTTCTCCGGCAGTTTTGATTCCGCCAACGGGCTTATTAAAATAAATCAAGTCGATCAATGTCCGTTCTTTGGAACTAATAATGACATCGGCGTCCTTAACCTTAATTGTTTCCAGGCCATAAAAACGGCTTTCCGGAATCCTTATGAATTTGTAGGAAATACCACAGATAACCTTTTCTATCCGGATAGTAGTATTAAGAATGTAAACCGTCTGAAAGAGTTGCTCGGTAAAGCCGTAATAATTGAACAGGGTCGAATAGCCAACGTAATAATTCTTTTTAGGGAAAAAGAGCGGCGGGATAAGCAATTCATCGATGCCGGTTCCTTCCGGGCCAGCCTCAAGCGGCGAGAACGCATAGGTGCCGCGTTTAATAGCAGTAAGTATTTTCTTCTTCTTGAGCCGGAAAACAATCTGTTTTCTATCTGCGGGGGAAAGCTTAAACAGGCGATCGAGATATTCGACTGTGACAATCGTCTTCTTTTCGTATGTTAAACGGGCGACGATATTGGTCTCAATCGGCCCTAAAGTTTTAGATGTATTATTCGGTATCATAGGTTATCTCCGGCATAACTTTCGTACCCTTTTTATACATATCAAGTTTACCACAACTTTTCCCCCTCTCAATCCCTCCACAACCCCTTTATCATCCATCAGCTCTGTGAGGCGCTCTAGGTGTTTTATCTGTTTGCGCAAGCTTCCCGGGCTAATCTTTTCAAAGGTATTTACTACCCAATTATCCCCTTTATCTCATCTACAATTGTATTTTACCATAATTTTTTACCTTGAAAACTCCCGAAAAATAATGACACTAATTGTTTTAAGGATGATCTGGACATCTAAAAAGAAAGACATATTCTTTAGGTAAAACATATCATATTGGAATTTTTCAAGGGCCGATTCCTTTGACGCGCTATAAGAATAACGCACCTGCGCCCATCCGGTAAGCCCCGGCTTAACGGTATGTCTTAACGAATAATAAGGGATGCTTTCCGCATAATCCCTGGATAAGCTAACCGCTTCCGGCCTTGGCCCGACAAGGCTCATATCTCCTATAAAAATATTCCAAAGCTGCGGTAGTTCATCAAAGCGCACCTTACGGATAAACCTTCCAACCCGAGTAATTCTGGCGTCATTCGTTGAGGTATAGATTCCTCCGTCCTTCTTCTCGGCGCCAACTACCATGGAACGGAACTTATACATCAAGAACTCCTTGCCATTTTCGCCAATACGAGGCTGCTTGTAAATCACCGGGCCTCGCGATTCAATCTTTATGGCTAAGGCAACAATAAGCATAATAGGCAAAGAGATAACCAGTCCAATCATTGACAAAATAATGTCAAACCATCTTTTGCACTGTAAATATATATGGCTCGACATCGCTGAAAATGAAGAAAAAATAAGCCATCCTTTGCGGATATGTGAAACAGGGATTTTTCCCGTTAACTCTTCGGAAAGATAAGCAACGTCTGTAACCTGAATATGCCTCATCTTAACGGCCAATAAGGTATCCCAAAGCGCAGGGGACTTTTCGTGCGTAATCGCCACAACTACAAGATCAACCAGCGCATCCTTGCTTAACGACAACAAAACATCTGTTCCACCCAATACCTTAACCCCATGGATCAGATCGCCTCGTTTACCGGCATCGTCATCAATAAATCCCACCATTTCATAATCGCGCTTACCTTTGAGGACATCATAAATGTGCTTCCCGGAGTGACCTGCGCCGACAATAACCATCCTTTTCTTGGAAAAACCCGTCACAAGATAATCTTCAAAAATAAACCTCCAGAAAAGAACAAATAATGAAGTATAAAATGCGCTTAAAAGTGCGATGCCGCGGCCGACCTTAAGAAGAGGAATTGAATAAGAAAGTACGGCGGTGAAAAGAAAGCTGAAGAATACTGCTACGATGAAACGGGAAACAAAATATGAGCTTCTGAACCGCTGGTGTCCTTCGTAAAGTTTAAAAATATAAAAATTCACCAAATAGGTCGCTACTAGTATTGCTACAGGGAGCTGATAAGAGATAAATGCGCGATGAAAGCTGCCATAACGAGTAAAGCTAGAAAGCGCGAAAGCCAGGAAGATAGCAGAGATATCCCCGAGTACTAAAATTGGTAATTTTATACGGTTCCCGACTTTATGCATAATTTATCTCGTAACAGGCAGATCAGAAAGTTTGATTCTTAAATGTTTTCTCAATATCCAAAAATCAAGTATACCTCGTAAATAATTAAATCCAAAAGTGAAGTGTATTAAAATAAACGCCCAGACAAGTAACGGGAATAGCCTCCAATCTTTTCCAAAAGAAAGTTTTACCGAAGCCACGATATTAGCCAAAAGATATGCTCCAATATCCAAACACAATAAAAAACCAAAGACCGTATAAAATATGCTTCCTAGACTTAGAAACAGCACTGAAGCAACAAATAACGCCGGAATAAATTGACGAACAGTAAACACCCCGCCAAGCTTAACCGCTGTAAATGCTTTAAAATAGCCATACTGAGAATACATCCTCACCATTTTTCTAAATGTCTCCCGAGCATAATAATAGGATACGATATCAGGCACTAATAATATTTTTCCACCATTTTTTATGATTCTATGATTCAATTCCGAATCTTGGGCGCGCACCATATCTTCATCAAAAAGGCCAACTTTATCAAAGGTTTTTTTAAAAAAACACCCAAACGGCACAGTTTCTACATAGGTCGGCTCTTTTACTCCCAACTTATAAGAAACGTTTCCGACGCCGAACCCGCATGAGGTCGCCTTTGCAATAGCCTGAGCAATCAAAGTATCTGCACCCGGTAAGGTTATCCATATTCCTCCAACATTATCTACTCTATATTCGTTAAGATATTTAACGCACTTTGAAATATAATCTTTAGGATATTTATTATGCGCATCCATACGAATAATAATTTCTCCCTTCGCCTGACGAATAAGGATATTCAAACCCGAAGGAACGATCATCTTGGGATTATCAAGCCAACGCACTAGCGGAAATTTCAGTACATAATTATCAAGGATCTTTCGAGTGCCATCAATACTTCTTCCATCGGCAACAAGAATTTCCATCTGATTCTGAGGATAATCCTGCGTCAAAACAGAATTAAGGCATTTACCGATGAATTTTTCTTCGTTTCGGCAAGGGATTATTATTGAAACTAGTGGGATATTATTTTCCATATTTTCTAATTAGCTAGCACCTTTAGTAATATCTTAAAGGCAAATGTTCTATTTTCCAGCGATAACGTTTTTTCAGACATACGGTTATATTAATTTAGTAATAAGCAATAGAGCTAGTATTTTTTCAATACTAATTTTGGTAGACCTGCATTAATTCCGCACATATTTTTTCGCTATTAAAATCTCTTATTATCTTATCTCTGCCAGAGATACTCAGCTTATTATAGTATACAGTATCATTAATCAATGTTTCTATAGCATTCGCTAATTCTTCGGCAGAACTTGGATTGACTAATATTCCCTCATTGTATCCGACTAATTCCGAAATTGATCCTGTCTTAGTTGAAATAACCGGAATACCATTGGCCATTGCTTCCATTAATGCCACGGGAATCCCTTCATGTTCACCAGCCCTTAATACTACACTAGGCAATACAACAGAATCTATATCTCCTTTTTGATACATATCAATTATTTGTTCATGCGGAAGACATCCCTTAAACTCTATACAGTCAAGCAATCCGTATTTAGTAACTATTGTTTTTAATTCTGATTCCAACGGTCCGGTACCAGCTATAAGATATCTTATTCTTAATGATTTATGCTTAAGTATACCGCACGCTTCAATCATATAACAATGACCTTTTATTGGCAATAGGTTAGCGGGTGTTATTATAGTAAATATTTTCTTACTTACTCCACTTCCTCCTTTTTTATTTAGGCAGAAGGATTCTTGAATACGCACCTCTACTAAATATCAAGATATTAAGTTACTCACTTTCGATATATAATCGATTGCTATTTTATCCCATGTCAAATTTTGTTTAGCATATTCCTGCGCATTTTTACCTTTAATAGGAATCTCAGCACGATGATCAAAAATAAATTTTAACGTCTCAAAAATAGAATTTACATTTGCATCACATAGCCAGCCACCATCGCCATTGCGTATAATTTCTTGCATGTTAGTTCCTGGGGTTACCACGCAAGGCTTCCCCATCGCCATTGCTTCGATCACAGCGGTCGGCATACCCTCATAACGAGATGTATGAACAAAGACATCAAAACTTGACATAGCGCGCCATTTATCTTCACCGCCTAATGCCCCAGACAAAATAACACGATCAGAGAAATTTCCGAGTCGCATCAACAGTCGATTGAAGATTTGTTGATCTCTCGATGAGAAGAAGCTACCGACTATTACCAGCTTCCATCTTAAATTAGGGAATTGAGCCCCGACAATAGAAAAAGAGTTTAATAAAAGATCAATGCCCTTGTGATCAATATCTATTCTTCCGATAAAACCAAATATTAAACAATTATCACTGCTACTGCTTTTCATATAAATCTTGGAGAAGCTCTCAAAAGATATACCATTGGGAATGACCGTAGTCATCTTGCCCGGATAGCGTTTTTTCACTATTTTTTCTTCTGCTTCATTCAAAACATAAACTGCAGTCGCTTGGCGCATGAAAGTATCAAAAAACAATACATTACCGAAAAACTTCTTTAAAGGTTTCCTTCTTTGAGCTCCGTCAAATAAACCACCATGCGGCGATACTATATACTTCCATCCTTTTCGTACTATCAAACGAGCAAGAGCGCTATGAAAAGGCCTGTAAACTCCATGAAAATGAACAATATCCGGATGACCAAACTCGGTTAAAATCTTATCAATCCATACATTATCCAGAAAAAATGGATTTTGATGCTCCTTTTTTAGCCCTTTGATTAAAATAATCTTCTTATGCAAGAAGAGTTTCTCTTTTAAAACTTCTTCAGCCAGTGAACACAATACGCAAACATGACAATCAGCAGTATCAACTAATGCTTTCGTCAATTCGACGACATAGTTTGAAACACCTGAAAACCTATCAAACCGAATTGGGGCAACGTGCAATATATTCATATTTTATCTTGATAGAATGGAAACATAGTCTGGATAAAAATATTGTTGACTTGATAGATAAAAACATAGTATGCTTAAGACACAAACGCAAAGCCCCCAAATAAACCTCGTTTTTATATCATTTGATAATAACAAAAAACTCGTAATTAAAACAGGCTCTCATATGCTTAACAATTCCCCACCACGAGCAGAAATTATTGCCATATCATTAAAGAGCAGTCTCCAAACAAGTCCACCGCAATACAATAAAAAAACAAATTGAAGTATTTAACTTTATTAGATAAAATTTCGCGAAGAAAAAGAGCAATACCAACAATAAGATATGATTGAATCATACTTGGACGTAAAATTCCTAAAGCATAACCATATCTTTCATTGCCATAATAATTTATTCCTTTATCAATCAAATCATTCGACGAATTAAATATTGGTAACCAACCGCTGGTATCAGAATCATTTTTTTCTAAAATAGTGGATTTACGAAACGTTGGTAGCTATGTGATTAATTGACCAAAGTGTTTTTTAAATCCGCTGAGCCTTTGACTAAACAACGAATCATTTCTTGGCTGACTGCAAATAATTATTGCTTTTTCATCACAATTAAACGCCTTTTGCAGTATAACTTTGAACCCCTCAGATGTTGCCAATAGATATGTAAAATAATTATATTTCATGTTTTCGTAACCCTTTTCAAGATTACCGATAGTTTTTAAAGGCATGCCATGCCAAAGATTAACAACTATCTGGTTATCGCCAGGCTCTATAGGGTATTTACCGAAGCAATAAAAGAAATATTTCGATGTAAAAAAATGAAATAATCCTAAAAACTCATTAGTTACAATTACATTATGAAGATTTTTAGACTGTATATCTTTTGATTCATTTGTACTACACACTATTATATATCTATTATTAAATCCATTGTCAATTAAATAACCAAAAAGCGCCCTAACATTCTCTCTAAAACCGAAATTCGAATAAAGCATTATCTTATTAGGCTTCTTCGGAATTATTCGGTTAATAAAATTAAATATTATAAATAATTTTTTTATTAGAGTTCTATGCTTGTTTAGAGTAACCATCGAGTCCTGTCCATCAATTACAAGCTTTCCGCAAATTAATTTCGTTGCTAGTCAAACTTAGTTACTGCCTATTTATTTTCAGATCTGGCGCAAAATTATTCTTTTAAACAAACGAAACAATTTAACAATGGGTATAGGTAGAAAAGTTAATAAAAGTAACAACAACCTTTTGTTTTTGAAACTAGTTGTTCTGTTTTCAATTAGTAACTGTCTAGCGGTATTAATTTCTCCCTTTACTATACACCTGCCTGCTCGTTCGATTTCTTTCATACTGATATACTCAGCTAAATATACTTTATTCTCATCCGATATCTCAGAATCTAAAATTGCTTCACGGGCGGTTTTTACAAATCTATACTGAGTTATTGAATAGTCTGTAGGAGATACCCTATTCAACGCGTTTCTATAATATACAGCTCCTATAACATTACTAAAAGCTATTGAATATTTCAAACTTACTCGTAGCCACATGTCAAGATCTCCACCGAGCTTTTCCCCAACCGGAAACTTACCAGCTGTATCAAATACTGTTTTAGGAATAACGGTAGCAGAAGAACAGACGGGTGGATTACCCAACGCTGATTCAAAATAATTAGGTATTATGCCTTCCCATGGATATCTTGGAATAGCTTTGAATTTAACTCTTACTATCTGGCCGTTTGGCTCTTTTCTTTCATATGCTGTAGCATAAGCTCCTGCATTTGGGTAATTGGTTTTTAGCCTCAAAATCGTTTCAAGAAATTGAGGTTTCCATTCATCGTCAGCATCTAGAAATGCAATTAAACTTGTCTTTACCTCATCTATCCCCCTGTTTCTTGCAGCACATTCTCCCTGATTTCTCTGTTGGATAATTCTAATCCTATCATCCCGTATCTTTTTAATAACTTTTGCGCTATTGTCGGTTGAGCCATCGTCAATAACAATAATCTCAAAATCTTGTATAGTTTGACTTAGGACTGAATTAATGGCTCTAGATATGTACCGCTCCTTATTATAAAGCGGAATAACTACACTGATTTTAGACATTGTAATTGTATTAATTATCAAATAATTTTGAGCATGTTGATCTTTGGATTATTATTTAAAGCGTTACGGTAAACATAAAGAATAATTAGAATTGTCCAGAAAAATATTGAATAATTAGCTTCAAGAACAAACGATACTACTAGCCATCCTATATATATTCCTAAAACAGGGAAACTTCTTTTAGAAAATAGACTGACAAACAGCTTAATTATAATTATAAAAAAAGGCAAAGCGCCAATAATCCCAAACTGGATTAGGAATGTAAGGAAAGTGTTGTGGGCTGACAAGCTAGCAGATAATAAATTTGTTGTATATGCTAAACCTTGTCCCCAAAGAGGTTTATTGGTAAAAGCGTTTAGTCCTTGCTCCCATTTATATATTCTATATATGTTACTATTATCTAAAATATAATTTCTCTCAAAGAATCTTTGGAAAGTTTGAATGGGTAAAAAAGAATACAATACTACGAAAAGAACAATAGCTAGCAGTAAAATGCTATAAAAGTTTATCTTTTTAAATCCTATAGTAGCAAACCCGATACCAATAAATAATGCTAACATTGCTCCGCGAGAGCCTGTAAGAAGTACTCCGGAAGATATTAGGATAAAAAGAATTAGGAAAAATGTTCTTTCTCTTTTTTCTTCTCTAGCCAAGAATCTAATCCAACAGAGTACCGCTGGAAAATACATAAAAGCTCCCAGAAAATTACAGTCTACAAAATCACCATTACTGAGCGAAATTGTATATCTAAATGTACCGGACCAGTCATACATTTCTCTCTTGTAAAGAATAATTAGCAAAGTTATTATTGTCGAAGAAATAATATAGCCATTGCACATAATTTTTAATTTTTCCAGATCGTAATCCCTAGGAATAGTCAGTAAAAAAAACAAAGCCAACCATAGACAGTATGAAAGAAATACGCCAGTAGTAACATAGGAAAACATTAGGTTGCCAGCAACCTTTAGACATAAAATAGAAAAAAATACCAGAGCACTATAATGCTCTATTCCCATCTTTCTAAAGTTTCCTTTTGATTCTATGATAGCAACAAAAAATATTAATACTGGAAGAAAATAATAATTCGTTATTCCAAGATATTTATCATTTGCAAAAATTATCATGACAAGGAATAAGGAAAATAAATATGCGCTTGGTGTATTCCTTTTATTAAGTTTCATATGTTTATTATGTAAAAAATATTTCTAATTCAATAATTTCTAATAAAAGTCTTTGTGGAATTATTAAATTACCATCTTTCCAAATCTTCCACGCACTCCGTCTTTAATTGCTTTTATTACGAGGGCAAGCTTTTTTAGGCTTCGGTCAAAAATAATAATAGAAGTTATATATTTAAGCGCTATAAAATAAAACAAAGCATAGGCTTTAAAAGGCTCAAAGCACGAATATTTCCTAATATACTGGAACACGAGAAATTTATTCCTAATGCCGTAATAAAATGGACTATCGGAAGTCCCCCTTTTTTTCTTAATCCACAAAAACCTTTTTTCGATGATTCTCGGTTTTATTTTCTTTATAAAATAAACATTATGAAGATATATAACGTTAGTATAGAGTGAGGCTAAGAAACCATAAATCGTGTCATCTTGACAAATAAAGAATCTTTTGTCCGGATAGCCAATATTTTTAATAAGGTTACTATTTATTAGCATCCCTTCAAAACATCCTTGGTTAACACTTGTAAACAATTTTTCATTTTTTAACGATGAAGTTTCCAATTCATATGATCTGTATAAAGTAAATCCTGTAGTATAATCTATAAAATTCTCCCAATAAAAAGGTTCACTATCAAAGTACTTTTTCCTAGGATGAATACATTGAGAAAATGATTGAAAATTTAGCATTGATGACAATGTTGGAGGATCTTCTGGGCTTACATCATCATCCATCAACCACAACCAACCATATCCAGCTTCATAGCCACGCTTAACACCTTCGTGAAAACCACCGGCACCACCGGTATTTTCATGCATGCGCACATAATGGACCATTATATCTCTATTTATATGTTCTTCTGAAAGCATCTTAACGGTATTAGTCTCTTCTATCGGTTCTGTTTCAGTATGCAGAATTAGCTTAATGTATCCCTTTTCTAACAAGATCTCCGGAGTTCCATCTGTTGAATCATTATCTATAATGTATATAGCATCAACAGGATGTGTTTGTTTACGAAGCGCATCGAGACACTCTAATAGCAACACTTTTCTATTGTACGTTACCACGACTGCCGCTATTGTCTGTTTTGATTCTGTTTTATTTACGATATCATTACTCATAGCTTTTCATAATCCTCTAGTACTTTTTCAATAACATGGTTCATATCATAATATTTGTATTCCGCAAGGCGGCCGCCGAAAAAGACATTTTTCTCCTTGCGCGCTAATTCTTCGTATTGTCCTAGAATCTTCTTATCCTGAGGAGAGTTCACCGGGTAATATGGTTCATCGTTATGAACACAAGAGTATTCTTTTATAATCACCGTTGTGTTCGGTTTATACTGTTTTTCGCGATGCATATGCTTCGGTTCATGGATTCTGGTATACGAAACATCCGAGTCGGCAAAGTTCATGACACTCGTCCCTTGATAATCGTCAATTTCCAATCGTTCCATTTCAAAGCGCACCGATCGCCATTGCAAGCGTCCAAAGTTATAATCGAAGTACCGGTCTATAGGCCCGGTGTAAATAATCTTTCCCGACAGTTCTAACCAATGCTGTTTCTGTGCGAAAAAGTCTGTATTTAATTCAACCGGAATATCTTTAAGCATACGTTCAAATATTCTCGTATACCCATCTTTCGGAAGTCCTGAATAGAGATCATTGTAATATGCATCAAAATAGGAATTACGTACCGGGAGCCGCGTAATAATCTCGGGGGGCAAATCTTTAGGATCGCAATTCCACTGTTTTATTGTGTAATTTTTAATAAAAGCTTCGTATAATTCAACGCCGATTAAACTGATTGCCTTTTCTTCAAGATTCTTCGGATGCTCAATATGCGGCCGCTTTGATGCGATAAAAGCATCCACTTCGCCGGGTTTGAGATTTATTCCATAGAACGCGTTGATCGTCCCCAGATTGATCGGCATCGCATATACTTTATTTTTATGCGTCGTCAAAACCCGGTGCTGATACCGGTTGAACTCATTAAAGCTATTAACATAATCCCATACTTCTTTATTGTTGGTATGGAATATATGCGTACCATACTTATGCACTGTAATGTTCGTATCTTCATATTCGTATGAATAACAATTACCGCCGATGTGGTTTCTTTTCTCAAGAATAAGAACGCTTTTACCGCTAGAATGCAAGCGTTCAGCTAAAACAGCACCATAAAAACCACAGCCAACAATGATATAATTATATTTTTCCATGGACATAACCCGCTTTAAGTATGCCTTTTTTATGAAGATACAAGAACATCGTCAGCGTAACAAAAGATTCGGTAGTCAGAACTGCCACCGCAAGCCCTATGTGTTTGAAAAACGGCACCAGTATCAAGGCAAGTGGTATATTAATAAATCCCGCCGCGATGAGTATTCTTGAAAATGCCTCTTTCATATTAAATGTTATCATTGTCTGAATACCAAAGATATTGCTAAGAGCAATTATAAACGGCAGGAAAGCAAGTATTCTCAAAACAGTGATGGATTCTGTAAATTGCGCGCCAAGAAGTAATCTCACTATTGGCCCAGAAAGGACGAATATACTCAACGATATCGCAAAGCTTCCTCCTCCAATAATAAAAAGAGCTTTTTTAATAAAATGCACAGCCCTTTCTTTTGAATCTGCTACAAGTTTACTTATATGTGGGTAAATAGTCTGTGAAATAGGGTTAAGCAGCTTTTGCCCGCTCTTTATTATTCTCTCGGCGGCGCTGTAATAACCGACGATCGTATTATTAGTGAAAAGCCCAAGAATAAAGGTATTACTGGTTGTATAAAGGCTTATGGCTGCAGTTGAGATAAAGATATGCCATCCATCTTTGAATTCATCCGCTATATCCACAACTGAAACCAGCTTTAGGCGTACATGAAATCTTTTTACGGCGATAGCTATACTAAGAATACCTGTAGTTATACCGCCTATTGCGGCTAGAAGCGGAACATAAAAGTAGTCCCCCTGTTTCTTAACAAATACGAATACCGCTACCAAAAAGATTGTTTTCGCAATAAGGTTAAGGAATGCTATAAGTTTCATCTTTTCCATTCCCTGAAACAGCCATATCGGGAATAAAATATTGCTTATTACAAAAGCGAAGCAACAATAATACAATCCCCAGTCGGCCCTGAATTTCGGGATTGAAAATACTAGCGCTGAAAGTATCATAAAACTTAATAACATAAGACAGAATTTGATAAGCATTACCGAGCTAAAAATACGCGATACCTTTTCGATATCATTACGATGAATTGATACGTTCCTATTCGCGGAGAGGTTAAACCCGTAATCGGTAAGAAGCACAAAATACTGGACAAATGCCTGCGCGAAGGCAATAAGGCCAAACTTCTCCACCCCGAGCACCCTTACCAGATACGGCAAGGTAATGAGAGGAAATAGATAATTCGCCACTTCAACCGATGAGAGGCTGAAGAAATTAGTTATTAATTTCCTTTTATCTTTAGTAAAATTAGTTATGGTCATAATTTGCGCCAGCTATTTGGGTTAGCCCTAGCAATCTTACACTATTCGTTCTAATTCGCTTTTCAGTATCGCCTCAAGATCGTATTCTGGCTGCCAGCCGAGAATTGTTTTTGCTTTTTCGGATGAAGCAACAACAGTTTCAACATCGCCCGGTCTGCGGGGCCCAACAGCATAAGGAACTTCACAATTAGCTGTTTTTGCCGCGGTTTCAATTACTTCCAGCACGGAAAATCCAGCTCCATTCCCAAGATTGAATACTTCATTTTCTACGCCTCTTTCAAACGCTGATAGGGCTAAAAGATGCGCTTGGCATAAATCCAGGACATGGATGAAATCACGGATGCCTGTGCCATCGGATGTTTTGTAATCTGTCCCGTAAACAGTAAGCTTGCCTTTCCCGCGCAAGGCGCGCATAGTATTGGAAATCAAATGCGTCGGTTCCGGCCTTCCCTTTACCGGCCACTTGTAACGGGTGTCCCATCCGGCAACGTTGAAATAGCGCAGCGCGATAAACTCGATACCGCCAGCCTGCGCTGCGTCGGCAAGTATTTTTTCTGACATCAGTTTTGAAGCGCCATACGGGCTTAGGGGGATAGTTGGTTCGTTTTCGGTTACCGGCATATGTTTTGGCGAGCCATATACCGCTGCCGTTGAGGAAAACACGATCTTACGCGCGTCATGGTCGCGCATAGCCTGCAAAAGGTTCAACGTGCCGCCGACGTTATTGCGGTAATACATAACCGGCTCTTTCATCGATTCAGGAACCACGATTTTTGCCGCAAAATGCATAGCCGCGTCAATATGGAATTTGTCAAATACGCGCTGAATTGCCGGGAGAGAACAGAGGTCGCCTTTTACAAAGCGGGCCTTCTTTGCGATCCAGGGTTTGATGCCGGTTGAAAGGTTGTCAAATATCACAACTTTATGCCCGGTTTCAAGGAGCATACGCGCCATATGCGCTCCGATGTATCCTGCTCCTCCGGTAACAAGGATTGTTTTTTTCATAGGTTTACTTTAGATAAGGCGTATATTTATCAACGGTTTTCCGGTAATTCCTGCTATAAGGCTTAAGCTCAAGCGCCTGAGCAAGTCGGGTAAAGATGCCCTCTATCTAACAATTCAAATTTATCTGCAAGCATAGAAATAATCAGACTTAATCAATCCGCATAGCCAATGGCTGAGGATACCAATTTAATCGTCCATCCGTCGTTTTGGCGGTCATGAAGCGGACGAGTCGTTGTTTAACAAAAGGTAAAAAAGGAATCGGTCTGTACTGAACAACCACAGCTATGTCAGCAAAACTAACGGGACTAATATTAAACTGCCTCAAAGGGAATCTGACAGTATATTTATCAGTGTTTTAGCTTCACTGCCATTATGCCTTTTGGCCTGTTATAAAACTACAGGCCATGGTTTTTCCCCTTCTGCGTCAAACTGCGCAGTTTATTCCATTAATTTGTTCTTCGATGACCCGCAGTTTTTCTATAATACGCTCAAATGACGGTGGCTCTTCAAAAAACATTTGCTGCATCTGGCGGTAATCATTTTTCAGTTGGTTCATTTGATCATCGCGGGGCACTAACCGTAAACTACCCGCGCTTGCTTTATCGTAGCGCGCCCGGTTATCTTTAAAAAACAAGGATTTATGCTCAGAAACATGTTTCAATAACGATATGTTTTCCAGAGCCCGTTTATATATAGGCGATCCTGCCATCGCGTATACATCATAATAATGCCGTGACATTCGCAATGGCACATTTTTTTCAGGCGGATAATGATATATCATATGCAAAATTGTCGCTTTCTCCCAAAAAGTCCGTTCCGCGGCTAAAACACGCACAGAAGCCCCTGTAATTGACTTTTCACCGAGAATACCTGCAATATATGGAATAGCTACGGCGGTTTCAACCGGCCAATGGTCAGACCGGGCGCCAAATTCAATTTTGACTGAAGGCCTTACATAGTTTTCGCTAACGCCCGACATAGCCTGAGGAAAAGTAAACAAAACCGTTTGCCTATCCGCATCATCCTGAGCCAGCTCAGTCCCCCACTCTCCGTTATCAGAAAGGACTGCCGCGATCGCCTGCTTTAAATCAGGAAGAATAATTTTATCAATTTTCATCTTGCAAGCCACTTGCAATTCTTTAAGCCTTTTTTGGTTTTCCTTATTGCTCTTTCCTCTATCCGGTTCGGTAACCGCCGTATTTGACAAAAACAGCCGCTCTATCGAGATATCAATATCCTCCGAAAAACGCTTAATAACATTAAAACATTTCGAGAGAGATGTCCCTCCTTTAAAAGTCAAATGCGCGCTAATCTCCGGCAATGAAAAAAGGATTTTTAGTATCCAGCATACCCAAAAATCTTTTTCAACCAATTGCGGCATTATGCCTAAATTAGCCGCGGCTGCTTCAAAGTACGCGCGTTTATCTTTATTCGATAGTAATGCAAATTTATTCATAATTTTTTAGTCCTGCAGTTGCCTAAATACCGGCCCTATCCACGCAGGGGCATAGCGAAGATCGCGCATAAGACGGCGCTTATCGTTTCCGGTCAATCTTTTTTTAAGTATTCCTATTATTTTATCATCCGCATGGCCTTTTCCTAAATACCGCAAAGCCTGAATAACTAAACCGCTGATATTCCCGGCAGCCGCCATATTCTTGGGTGTTGTCCTTTTTAAAATAATCTGCTGTTTTTCAACCTGAACTATCCTGTTGGCGCCATCGGTTAAGAAAACAATTTTCGCCGGCACCTGCTCGGTTAAGCCCAGAAGATTGGCGGCGTATGCCCCGGAAGGCTGAATTTTCAAGTTATCCCTTCCCGCTAATGCTTGAGCGATGCGTTCATAATTCGCGGGCAACTCTCCCAATACGGGATGCTTCTTCGGGTAATCATACAAACCGCGCGCGAGCCGCCGGATAGCGCCGGAGATTGCTAAACGCTCTAAAGCCTTAGCTACTGCCGCGCGGCTTCCAAGGTCAAAAAAGTGAGCTGGAGTAAATACCCAACCCCTCTTTTTACCATGAATTCTGCTAGCTACTCTATTATCGACATATTTTATCATAATATCAACCTTTTTCCTGTCGCAAAAAGTATATACTTTTTGCGACAAAATGTCAAGTATTCTTTCTTCTTGGCCGTTTCGCTGCTGCGGAGGCGGCTGGTGTTAGGAAAACCAGGGGACAGGCCCAGGGTTTTCCTATTTTAAGTAAGGCGCGTATTTATCAACGATTTTCCGGTAATTCTGGCTATAAGGCTTAAGCTCAAGCGCCTGGGTTAGCTAAGTAAGTTAATGAAGGTTTCCGGGGCAAGAAGCTCAAGCTCATTTTGATCCTCAAGAAACCTCCTGACTTCATCCCTCACTTTTTCCCAGTCTAAAGTTTTAACAACTTTCTTAATTTCCTCTTTCCAGTTTTCTGGAGTAAACTTAAGCGGCTCTTTAAAAGTTTGAGCCATGGCATTGTTCAACATAATGTAATTAGGCTCTACATCTTTAAATTTAGACAAATACCAGATCAAATCATACCAGTCCCTTCCCTTGGTATATTTCCGGCACAATAAAGCGTGAATCTTTCCGGCGAATAATGATTTAAGGTCATAATGCAGGATATAGAACATAAACGGAGAATTAACCATAGTATGCGCTTCAACTCCTCCTGCGGGAGGGCGAGAGTCGATTTCTACTTTAATTAAGAACTTTTCATCTTTCAGCGGGCTTAAACCGTTTTCAAGCAGAATACCGGAAAATTTCAACAAAGCGCTACTTACCGCCAGATGCGTTTTTGTTTTAATCTCTAATGAGTAGCCGGCCTGTTTAAACTCCTGCGCGATATCGCGCATCATCGCGTTAAAATCAATCTGTTTAGCTCTGGAAGAAAGGCTAAAATCAATGTCTTCGGAAAACCGCTTAATCCGGTAAATAAAGCGCAAGGCCGTGCCTCCCGTAAAAACCATTTCTTGGTAATATTTTTTGCGATAAAGGACATACAAAAAATACGCCTGAATATATTCGCGGATACGGTTTAGGTTATCATCCGCGGACGCATTTTTATTTACGATTGATTTAATGTAGCCTCTCATTAGATTTTTACGTACTCCCGCGCTTCAAGTTTAACAAAATCAATAAATGACCGGCTGGCTTTTCTTACTCTGCCGGGGTATGCCTGGCTAAATTCGTGGAAACGTTTGAGTTTAAGGATCTCCAGGTTCTGGAAGCGGAATGCCTCAAACTCTCCGGGAGCGCCTTGAACATGTTCACGGAAATAGAAGAAATCCAAAATGGCTTTTTCCGGCAGAGCAATGAAAAAATCCTGATTATTAGCTGAAACTTTGGTAAAACCGGAAAACAAGCTTTCCTTTACAGAACAATACTCAAATCTGCCCAAAGCATTAGTAAACGTCTGGGTTTTTTTGGGCGTGACTGAACTATACACAGTAACTTTTTCGGGAATAAGGTCATAGTAGCCAAGCGCGTATTCAAGGCTCAAATATGAAGGCATAACAAGGTAATTGGCAATGAATCGCGGTGAAGGCGCAATCTTGCAGTAAGTATCGCTAAAGACGTATACGCCTTTCTTGAGTTGAAGAAGGTAGCCTTTTTTTACCCATCCGCTTACCTGCCGCCTGATATCCGCGAGACTTTCATCTAGCATAGCAAAACTTGATGAGTCAATAATCGCGTTATCGCCGAAGTTTTGAAGGAATTCGTCAAATTTCATTTCTTTTCTCTTTATTGATATTTTTATCTATCTACAGAAACAAGTATACCACAAATCATCTCTTTTTCAAGCCCCCTTATTTTAAGTAAGGCGCGTATTTATCAAAGATTTTCCGGTAATTCCTGCTATAAGGCTTAAGCTCAAGCGCCTGGGTTAGCTGGGTAAGGATGAGTTTGCGCGTCAGGGCGTTAGGCCTGGGGTTCTGCTGGATTAAATCCAGGGCATAGAGCATATGATACACGGCTTTTGCAGGCTCTGCCTCTATCGCCTTGGTTAACTGGCCTTTCCGGTAATAATATTCAGAGTCTATCGGGTTTAAAACAGGAGTTAATAAGCAACTGGCGTAAATGACGCTTAAAATAAGTATGATAATCTTGGTTTTCATAAGCAGGTAAAATTTAAAAATCGGGCCGGACTTCAATTTTTGCTACCGGCTTGTGCGTTGATTTGCCATCTTTCATTAGAAAACCGAAATTGCCCTCGGTTAAGCCCTGCTGATTATTTTTCCGCCAGATCTCCCTCTTGACCTGTTTAATAGCTTCCTTTAATTCCGTTAAAGAATGCAGCCTTGCCTCCAGAACCGCTTTTTCTTGGAGCAGCTTTTGGTTGTCCCTGCGCGATTCCGTAAGCCTAATATTAACTTTATCCAGCTCTATCCTGGTTTTATCCAGCTCCTCCTGCGCGGCGAGAAGTTCCTGCGACAGATTAACATTAAGCAGGCGCTCTGAATCCAGCTTTGCCCGGGTATCCTTAAGTTTTATAGCCAGCCACACAGATACGCCGGCTAACAAGAGCACAAGGAATATTATTACTATTCTGATTATTGTTTTCTTCATCTCTTAATTTATTTTCCTTAGCGTAAATACATATAAGCGCGTAAAATAAACCAAAAACCCTATGATAAAAAGCAGGCCGATAACTCCGGTTTCCGAGGCAAGCTGCAGGTAATCGCAATGCGCGTAGCGTAAAAATTGCCCTCTCCATTCATGCGTGCGGTATTTGGGGAAAATTGAAGGGAACGTCCCGAACCCTGTGCCGGTAAGCGGAAAATCCCGGGCAATCTTTAAGGTGTCTGACCACATATCCGGCCGCATTTCGCTTAAAACCGCCGGTTCATGGATGACCGAGCGGATAATTTTGTTTAATTGCCTGAATTTCGCGTAAGTAGCGTCGGGCCCGATCCAGTATGAAATTAGCGCGCTTAAGCTGACGGCTAAGGCAAAAAAGAACGCCAGCCTCCCTCTCCTGTTTTTGCGCGCCCGTATGATTATAACGAAAAGGAATACCAGTTCCGCTATGATAAAGCTGATTATCCCGCCGCGCGATGAGGAATAAAAGATCGAGCCGGACATAATGATCGAATAAAACAGGTAGCTTATTGCCCGGCTTGCTTCGCTTGATGAAAGCCAGTTTAGCTTATTGCGGATGCCTTTAATCAGGAAAAACGATGAAAACCGCGCCTCTGCCATGAAAAATGCCACTGCCAGCCCCGCGCACATCCCCATATAGCCGGCGTAGTGGTCGTAATTAATATAGGGCCCAAAATGGCTGCCATCTTTCTTGATCAACCAGTAAATTTTATGACTGCCGCTTAATTTATGCGCAATCCCGAATACGGCAATAATAAATCCGGTCAAGATTATGGCGTTGATAACCTTATAGATAAATTTCCGGTCAATCCTCTGGTTTTTAGCGTTTAAGGCTGCGGCTAAAGCAAAAAGGACGCTGAAATAAAAGGCATTGGCGCAAATATGCAGGTTAAAGTCAACAAGGCTATGTATGAGTATTGCCAGCATGCCGGTAAGGCAGCCGAGGCAAAGATACGCCATTTTTCTTTGCCCGGTTTCGTTATCTGCCGTAGAGTTACCCGCTGAAAACGCCCGGAAAAGTACCGTAACGAATATAAAACCGTAACTGATAAGCTTGATAAGCTCGGTAACCGATAGCCACGGGTAAATGCTAATAGGCCGCCAATTGCCGGTTTGTGAGTATGCCAGCGAATATTCGGCGTATAATTTGTAAGTGGCAGGGGAAACCAGCTTTAAAAGCGGCTGGGGAAGCGGGATAAGCTGGAATAAGAGATAAGCCAGAAAAACAGCCGATAGGGCAATAACCGGAAACAAAAAAAGCTTTTTAAGGCTAAAACCCGGAGAGAAAACCGTAAGGTTGAACAAAATGAGCGCGGCCAGGGCAAAAAGAGTAATTGTCCAGGGTTGCGTCGCGCCCAAGGCAAGGGGCAGGAAGCATAACAATAATATTAGTAGGGTGTCTATCAACTATGCCTTCTTCTCCTTGTTTTTGCCGTCTTTAGCGTAGTGGTAATAATGGTAGTAGGCGTGATAGCCGAATTCTTCGGCTTTGAACATATTTAAAACGACGCCCAGGACATTTGAATGCACGGAGCGGATGAGCTTCACTGACCTTAAAGCCGCCTGCCTGTGGGTAGCCCCTGCCTTAAACACCAGTATGCAGGCGTCAACTTTGGTGGAAAGTATCACTGAATCGGTTGCTGCCAATACCGGCGGCGTATCAAAAATGATCCGGTCGTAGTTTTTGAGGAATTCCTGGATCAATCCTTCGATTTTCTTAGAACCCAGCAATTCCGCCGGATTAGGGGGGATAATCCCGCTGGGGAGGAAATCAAGGTTACTGATGCCGGTTTTCTTTATATGGGTTTTTATATCCAGGTTGTCGTAAGCCAGAAGCTCGGTGATGCCTCCGGCGTTAGAAACATTGAATACGTTATGCAGCGTGGGTTTACGCAGGTCCGCGTCAATCAGGATGACTTTTTCCCCGAACTGGGCAAAGACTGTCGCCAAATCCACCGCGGTGGTGGATTTACCTTCCCCGGGGGCGCAGCTGGTAACCATAATTACCTTTTTGCTTAAATCCGGGTTGCTGTAAATTATGTTGGTGCGTAAACCCCGGAAGCGCTCGGCAAACGCGGAATTATTTTCTTTGGAGCAAACAAGCGCAGGCGCGCCATTTTTTCCTTCTTCCGGAGCATAAACCGGAACGGTAGTCAGGCACGCCAGATGCAGGAAGCCTTCGATATCGGATTGCAATTTGATGCTCTGGTCCATATTCTCCAAAAGGAATACAACCCCTATCCCTATTCCTGCCCCCAGGAAAAAGGCCAGTAAGAGGTTCAAGAAGAGCCGCGGCCTTACCGGCTTTAAGGGAAATTCCCCGGCGTCCAGTATCTTGACGTTGGTGATCTTCTGGCCTTCTTTGATAAAACTAAAGGCGGATGTGGTGGAGGCGAATAATTTCTGTTTCTCTCCGCTTATCTTGGCGTTAATTGCGTCAATTTCCGATTGCAAACCCTGAATAATGGGGTGTTTATCCTTCAGGTATTTCAGGTTTTGCTCGATATCGGATTGAAGCTCTGCTTTGCGCTGGATGAATTGATCCAGCGAGGAATACACGATGTAGGCGTCTACCCAGGTATTGGCGATTTGCTCGGCAAGCTGCGGGTTAACGTCTTCGGCGCTTATCTCGATGATCTGGGTCATCCGGACAGGCGTGATTTTTACCGTTTTTAAGAGGGCATTAACGCGCTCATCCCGGGTGATCTCTCTTGCTTTTCTCGGCCTGCCGCGCAGGTTGCCCCAGGGCTGGTAATCCCCCAGCTCGTTAAAAACCAAATTAGCGATGGAATGGCTTTTTAAGACTTCGATTTGCGAATTGTAGTAGTTGGCGCGGTCAGTGTAATCGGGGAGGACAGTCTCTTCTACTTTGACGATTTTAGGGGGCTTGCCTTCTATCATAATCCGCGCGGTGGATTTATACACCGGCCTATTGATACAAGAGTATAATAAGGCTAAAATTACGCAGATTAATATGGTATTTCCAATGAGACGGCGCTGCTTAAAGAGCTTTTCGTAAATCTGGCGCAGGTCAATCTCCAGGGTTTCTTCTTTTTGCAAGTATTCTTCTTTAACGGGTTCGCCGGTCATTTTTAAAATAAGCTTTGCGGGACTACTACCACGTCTCCGGCCTGCAGCTCGATATTAGTCTTCTGCCTGCCTTTGTTTACGATGTCGGATACTCTTATCTTGAACTCGGTTTTAGAACCGTCGGGATTAGTGCGGATGACTTTGGTGCCGTTAGGAGAGGCAATTTTGGTAAAGCCTTCAGCCAGGGAAATCAGCTCTACTACGGTAAGTTTTCCTTTGATAGGGTATGAGCCGGGCTTCTTTACCTCTCCCATAATGGAAACAGTGCTGTATTCTTCGATAACTACGGTTACCTGGGGGTTTACCAGGTAGTCTTTGTTTAGAAGCTCAAAAAGCTTTTGTTCCAAGTCGGAGGTGGTGAGCCCGCTGGCTTCCAATTCTCCGACCAGGGGGAAATTAATCATTCCCTGGGAAGAAACCCGCACCTTTTGGGAGATAATCCCGTCTTTGCCGTAATGCACGTCAATCTGGAGCAGGTTTTCCGGGCCGATGCGGTAAGCGGTTTCTTCGGCAAAAAGGGGCTTTTGAGCAAGTAAACCCGCTAAAGAAAAGGCCGCCACCGCTAATAGGAATATTCTTTTCATGAGAGTTGTTTGCGGCAGGCTTAAATCATAAAGGTGACCTTTGCCATTATCTGGCTGCGCTTATAATCCTGCGCGTCTATGCTGGAAAGGTCTTGCTTGTATTGATAATTAATGCCTAATTTTACCCAGTCTTTAGCTTGATATTCCAGGCCAAAGTCTCCCGTCCAGATGGTATCCCGGCGTTTTTTATCCAGGGTGGGGTCTTTTTCCGGGTAAAGGTTGCGGTCAACGCCTAAGGAACCCGTAAAATTGAATCTTTCCCACAACTTCTGGTTTAACTCGATGAGAAGGGAATTATTGTTATAGTAATTGTTGTTGGAATAAATTGATTCTATGGCCGTATCGATGAAGCTGATTTTTAACTGGGTGCGCTCGCTAAACTGGGTCAATAACCCGATTTCCGCGACGAAATTCTCAAACCCGTCCATCCCTTCCGTATCATACTGGCGGTTCTGGTAACCGACCTTGACAATACCTACGGTTTTGCCGGTGAGGTCGCCCTTTAACCCTACCCTTACCTGGTTATACGAGCCGTCCCGGGTCTTGTCGTGGATATAGCCTATATCGGAATAATTATACTCGATTAAGGCCTTGGTTTTCGGGAAAAGCTGATAAAATACGGTATCGGTAAAGACGTCTTCGTTATAGTCGTAGCCTTCGTAGCTGTTATTGCTAAAAACCTTCAGGAAGTGCCGGTAGCCGAACTCATTGGCGAATTTATTGAATTCCGCCCCGAAAAGCACGTCGCTGGTATTCTCAAAACGCTTTATCTGGGTGTTGTATTCTGTTGATGCCCTGTCGGAGGTATTGCGCAACAGGTCCCTAAAAGCAAGGTAGCCGAAAGGAAGCTTGAAATTGATCAGGCCGGTTGCGTCCTGGTTCTGGTAATTCTGGCTGGTGTAGTCAGAATAGCTGCCTATTTCCGCCGAATAGAGCAACTGCAGGTTATGGCGCTCATCCAGGCCAAAAGGCAGGTTCATAAAGAACCGGGGGTTGATTACGTTAATAGAGTCTGATTTTCTGTCGGTAGCGCTAAGGAAGATGTTGGTGTCAAACATTTCAGAAACGCCTACGGCGGCTTTAAAGTCAGCCTGGCCTATTTTTAAAGCGTTTTCCTTCTCCAGGTCTTTTCCTATAACAATGCCGTCCACCTTAAAATCATCTCCTGCCAGCGCGCGACCGCTTAACAATAACATTACCGCCAAAGCCAAAAATAAACCTTTTTTCATTTTTTTTCCTTTTCTTAAAAGATTATTTCGATGGGCTGATATCTTTTCCGGCCTCTTCGTTGGTTACTTCATTCCTTACGTTTGGCACGTCAGGAAGCGGCGGAGGCGAGTAAGGTTCGGCCGTGAATTCAACCGTAGGGTTAGAAGGATCGCGGGTTACCGATGTTCCATCGGGAAGCTGGAAAACAACTGAACCTGAAACTACCTGAAAACTTCCGGTGTTAGTAGCTGTGTTTAAGGTTACATTAATGCTGCTGTTGGCCCCGACTGTAGCGCTTGTCCCGCCGCAAGAAACTACTGCTTGGCCGGCGGTAACGGCAATATTGGCTGTTCCGGCCTCATTTAAGCCTAAATTAACCGTAGTGCCTGCGCTTACCTGGAGAGTAGAGCCTCCTATGGAAACTGAAACCGTAGAGGTGCCGCTGGTGGTAATGTTAGCTGAACCCGAAGTGACCGTGATTACCGCTCCATCAGGAATTTCCGGTAACGGCTGGTCTGCGGTTATCGTTACCGCGGTCCCGTCAGGCATAGTGATTTCTATTGTGCCGGTGCGGTTAGTAATATCTACCGCGGCAAAGGCCTGAAAAGCAAACAACGAACAAAAAACACCCGTCAGCAAAATTGCTCTTAGCTTCATTTCTCTCTCCTTTTTAGAATTTATATTTAGTTATAATTCTATTGCGTAATGCCAATAATGTCAAGCACTTTTATTCTTTTAAAAAAAGGGTGAAAAAAGGGGACGCGAAAAAAAGGGGACGTTTCTACTTTTCTGGCTTTAGCTACGGGAAAAGTAGAAACGTCCCCTTTTTTTTTAGGCTTAGTATCCGCCCATTCCACCCATACCGCCCATGCCACCCATTCCACCTGCGGGCATACCGGGCATCTTGTCTTCTTTTTCCGGCTTATCGACAATCAAAGCCTCGGTAGTCAGAAGCAAAGAAGCTATGCTGGCGGCGTTCTGTAAGGCTGAACGCGTAACTTTCTTGGGGTCGATTACGCCTGCTTCAAGCATATCCACGTAATCTTCCTGGGAAACATCATAGCCTACGTTGGTTTTTTCCTGCTTAACTTTTTGCACAACTACGGAGCCTTCAAGCCCTGCGTTCTGGGTAATCTGCCTGATCGGCTCTTCCAGGGCGCGTTTTACGATATCCACGCCGATTTTCTCGTCGCCGTCGAGCTTTACCTTATCCAACGCGGGAATGCAACGGATCAACGCGACTCCGCCTCCGGGGATAATCCCTTCTTCTACCGCGGCGCGGGTTGCGTGCAGAGCGTCTTCCACGCGGGCCTTTTTCTCTTTCATTTCCGTTTCAGTCGCAGCTCCCACATTGATTACCGCCACTCCGCCGGCCAACTTTGCCAGGCGCTCCTGGAGTTTTTCCTTGTCATAATCGGAATCGGTTTCGTCAATCTGTTTTTTCATCAGGGCAATGCGGGAAGTTACCGCCGCCTGTTTTCCCGAGCCTTCGACTATTGTCGTGTTCTCTTTGTCTATTTTTACCTTTTTGGCTTTGCCTAAATCGTCTAAATCGACATTCTCCAGCTTTATCCCTAAATCCTCGGTTATGGCTTTGCCGCCGGTCAGGATAGCGATATCCTCCAGCATGGCTTTACGCCTGTCGCCGTAACCGGGAGCCTTGACCGCGCAGGAAACAAATGTCCTTTTCAGGTTATTCACAACCAGGGTTGCCAATGCTTCGCCTTCAACCTCTTCGGCGATTATCAAAAGCGGCTTTCCGCTGCGGGCGATCTTCTCTAATAAAGGAAGGAGGTCTTTTAAAGTGGATATCTTTTTCTCGTGGATCAGGATAAAGGCATCCTCTAAAATACACTCCATTCTTTCGGCGTCGGTGACAAAGTAAGGAGACAAATACCCCTGGTCAAACTGCATTCCTTCAACCAACTCCAGGGTAGTGGCCGTGGTTTTGGCCTCTTCAACGGTGATTACGCCGTCTTTACCCACCTTTTCCATTGCTTCGGCAATCTGATCGCCGATGGCTGTGTCGCCATTGGCCGCGATCGAAGCGACTTGCGCCACTTCTTTCTTTTCCCTGGCGTTGATAGGCTTGGCCAGCTTGCTTAATTCTTCCACTATCTTTTCCACTGCCTTCTCGATGCCGCGCTTTAAAGCCATGGGGTTGGCCCCGGCGGTAACGTTCTTTAATCCTTCGCGGTAAATTGATTCGGCTAAAACCGTGGCGGTAGTGGTCCCGTCTCCGGCGATGTCGGAAGTCTTTTCCGCTACTTCCTTGACCATCTGGGCGCCCATATTCTCATAAGGATCTTCAAGGTCAATCTCTTTGGCTACGGTTACGCCGTCTTTGGTGATGGTAGGCGAACCGAATTTCTTGTCAATGACCACATTGCGCCCTTTTGGCCCCAAAGTTACTTTGACGGCGCGGGCTAACTGTTCTACTCCGCTTAAAAGTTTTCTGCGGGCTTCATCCTGATACAATAACTGTTTTGCCATTACATTCCTCCTTTATATGTTTATTTAATGACAGCGAGAATGTCTTCTTCGCGCATAATCAATAATTCTTCGCCTTCCTTGGTGGTGATCTCGTTGCCGGAATATTTTCCGTATAAAACCTTGTCCCCTACTTTGACTTCCGGAACCTGGGTGTTTCCGTTATCCAGGATTTTCCCTTTTCCTACGGCAATGACTTTACCCTCTTGAGGTTTTTCTTTTGCTGTGTCGGGCAGGACTATCCCACCTTTTGTTTTTGCTTCAGCCTCTAAAGGCTTGACTACGATGCGGTCTCCCAACGGCTTAATATCCATACGCCCCTCCTTTAAAATTGGTTAATTTAGCACTTAATTCCCAAGAGTGCTAATTATAAACAAAAAAAAATATTTGTCAAGTTTTTTTAATAATTTTTTTATAGGTTAAGAAAATGCCTTTTAAAGTAAGGTTTTTATCTGCCTTAATTTTATGCTTAGAGAATCTTTTTATAAGCTCTATATCGCCGCCGGTCCCGATAACTTTGGTGTTTTTCCCGGTTTTAAGGCGTATTTTTTCGATTAAGGCGTCTATTGCCCCTGCGCCCCCCAGTATTACCCCTTTCAAAATACAGCCCCGGGTATTTCTGCCGATGCCGGAATCCGGAGCGGTTAATTTAACCTTAGGCAAGAGCGCCGTATTCAGGCTTAAGGCAAGAAACAAAGAATGTATCCCCGGGAGGATGTAACCGCCAAGGTATTCTTTGTTTTTCGATACGGCATCTACCGTTATTGCCGTGCCGCAGCTTACCACAACCACCGGGGTAGAATAAATCCGGCTGGCAGCGTAAGCATTTACCAGGCGGTCAGGCCCAAGCTGCTTTGGCTCCTGATAAAGGTTTTTCAGCGGGACCCCGGCATTCTTGCCTATTATTAAAGGTTTTATGCCCAGCGATTTTTTTATGTCGATAATAAGCCTTCTGGTTATTTGCGGAGCTACGCTGCAAATAAGCGCGCCTTTTATGGGCAGGCCCAAGGAGCGCAAAGGCCGGTATTTCTTTACGGGGATAATCCAGCTTTTGACGATCCGGCTGCCCTTAAACACGGCCAAGGATATGTTGGTATTGCCTATATCAACGGCTAGTAGCATTTTCTAATTCCTTTATTTTGTCCCGGATTAAGGCGGCTTTCTCAAACTGCAGGTTCCTGGAGGCAAGCTCCATCTCATATTCTAACTCGGAAATATATTTACGCAACTCAAATTCATCTTTCGCCTGTCCGGTAAGCTCGATCACAAGCTCGCCTGCTTCGGCGAGGCCCTCGATCCCTTCCTTAATGGCTTTTTCGATTGAACGGGGGTTGATCTTGTGCCTTTTGTTAAATTCCAGTTGCATTTTTCTTCGGTGCCGGCTCTCCTCTATGGCTTTTTTCATCGAGCCGGTAACCGTATCCGCATACATTATTACTTTTCCGTTGATATTGCGCGCCGCTCTTCCGGAAACCTGGATTAAGCTGGTTGCCGAACGCAAAAAACCCTCTTTGTCGGCGTCTAAGATCGCAACCAGGGATACTTCCGGCAGGTCTAAGCCTTCCCTTAGCAGGTTTATTCCCACCAGGCAGTCAAACTTTTTCTTTCTTAAGTCCTTCAGGATGCCGGAGCGTTCGATGGTTTGGATTTCCGAATGCAGGTATTTTACTTTCAGCCCTTTCTCTTGCAGGTAAGCGGTTAGGTCTTCGGCAGTGCGCTTGGTGAGCGTCGTAACCAATACGCGCTCGTTAAGCTTGGAGCGGGACTTGACCTCTTTGATCAAATCCTCGATTTGGTTTTCAGACGGCCGGACGCATATTTTGGGGTCGGCTATCCCGGTGGGGCGGATAAGCTGCCGGATTATCTTCCCGCCGCTTTTTTTAGTTTCGTATTCGTTGGGCGTGGCCGAAACAAAAACCGTTCGCTTTATCAGCTTGTTGAATTCCTCGAACTTTAAGGGCCGGTTATCCAGGCAGGAGGGCAGGCGGAACCCGTATTTTACCAAAACCTCTTTCCGGGATTTGTCGCCTTCATACATCCCCCGGATTTGGGGTATGGTTACGTGCGATTCGTCGATAATGGTCAGGAAATCTCCCTGGAAATAGTCGATTAAAGAATACGGCCGCCAGCCTTTGGGCCGGCCGGATAAATGACGGGAGTAATTTTCGATGCCGTGGCAATAGCCGATTTCCTTTAACATTTCCATATCGTATTTGGTGCGGGATTCGAGGCGCTGGGCCTCGAGGAGTTTATTCTGCGATCTTAAAGATTCAAGCTGCGCCTCTAATTCCTGTTTTATGGAATTAAGGCTGGCGTTAATCTTATCCTGCGAGGAGACAAAATGCTTCGCGGGATAAATCGCGGCCCTTTCCAGGTTTCCGATAATCTTGCCGGAAACAGGGTTGAATTCGGATATTTTCTCGATTTTATCCCCGTATAGCTCCAGGCGGAGCGCCTTTTCCTGGTAAGACGGGAAAACTTCGATCGTGTCCCCTCTGACCCTTAACCTTCCGCGGATAAATTCATAATCATTTCTTTCGTATTGGATGCGGATAAGCTTGGCGAGCAATTCGTCGCGGGAGTATTGCCGGCCTGTTTCCAGTAACACCAGCATTTCTTTGTAACTCTGGGGGTCGCCCAGATTATAGATGCAGGAAACCGAGGCCACGATAATGACGTCGTTGCGGCTGATTAAGGAAGTAGTCGCGGAAAGGCGCAGGCGGTCAAGCCTTTCGTTAATGGAAGAGTCTTTTTCTATGTAGGTGTCCGTCGAGGGTATGTAAGCTTCGGGCTGGTAATAATCGTAGTAGCTTACGAAGTATTCCACCGCGTTATGGGGGAAGAATTCCTTGAATTCGGAATATAGCTGGGCGGCCAGGGTTTTATTGTGCGAGATGACAAGGGTGGGAAGGTTGATTTTGGCTATTACGTTAGCCAGCGTAAAAGTCTTGCCGGAACCGGTTACGCCAAGCAGGGTATTAAACTGTTTGGCGGAAAGGATGCTTTTGGCCAGGCTGTTTATGGCTCCGGGCTGGTCGCCGCAAGGCTTAAATTTTGAAACAAGCTTGAAATTATGCACTGATCCAATAAATAGCCATAAGCTTGGTTAGACTACCTCTAAACTCATATCTACCGCTTTAACCGAATGCGTCAGTTCACCGATTGAGATAATGTCTATGCCCAGGGCAGCGATTTTTCTTACCGAATCAAAACCCACCCCGCCGCTAGCCTCAAGCAGCGTGGGAGGATGATGGCTTTTGAATTCGGTATTATCGCGGATCTTTATGGCCTCTTTCATATCCGCAAGGCTCATATTATCCAGCATGATCACATCCGGCTTGAAATACAAGGCATGCTTGAACTCATCGAGGTTTTGCGCCTCGATTTCGATTTTAAAGCCTTTGGGGACGCTGGGCAGTTTTTCATAGCCTTCGGTAACTTTAAGATGGTTATCTTTTATCAAAATCATTTCATCCAGGCCCATGCGGTGGTTATGGCCTCCTCCGATGCGCACGGCATATTTCTGCAATTCCCTTAATCCCGGGAGGGTTTTGCGGGTATCGGTAATCTTGGCTTTATAAGGCTCGATATGCTCGACGTATTCCCTTGTCCGGCTGGCTATTCCGGAAAGCATGCTTAAGAGGTTTAAGGCAACCCTCTCTGCGCTTAAGATGCTCGAGGCTTTCCCTGAAATTTCCACGATGGCGTTACCCGCCTTGGCTTGCCTGCCTTCCTTGGCCAAAGCTTTAAATTTAACCGAAGGGTCCACCGACTTGAAAGCCTTTTCCGCTACGTTTATGCCGCAGATAACGGCCTTTTGCTTGGCTATGATTTTTGCTTCGATTGTTTTATCCTTGGGAATAGTCAACTGCGTAGTAATGTCCCCTCTGCCGATATCTTCGATTAACGCCTGGCGCACGATATGATTGAGCTTTTCCATGTCCAGCTTCGGTTCTGCTTCAGAAAGAAAATATTTACCTAAGGCCATCTTTTACTCCTCTTAGTTTTTGCGCCTCATCCTTTAGGTTTTTTAATTTCTCCCGTTCTTTCTCCACGACTTCCGCCGGCGCCCGCTTCAAAAAGTTCTTATCGGAAAGCATCTTCTCTTTCGAGCTTGCGCCTGTTTCGGCCCTCTTGATTTTCTCCTCGATTTTTTCTTTATGTTTTTCTATGTCGATTACCCCGGCCAAAGGGATAATTATATGCATATCTTTCAGGACACCGGCAAACTCCCCCGGCGCCTTCTTGTATTCATCCAGGATCTCCAGGCTGCTTAAAGCGGCCAAGCTTTGGATTTGGGCGGAAAGCGATTCTAAAAACGCCTTCTTCGCCTTGCCGGAAACAGCGATCTTGGCCCCCAGGTTGGCTTGCGCAACAGGAATATCGAGCTCAAGGCGCATATTCCTTATGTGCGTGATTACGCCCAGGGCTTCTTCCATTGCCTTTTCGCTCTTAGGGTCGATAATATCCTCCTGGATGTGCGGCCAGCTGGAGACCATTATTGAGCCGGAGTCATCCGAAAGCTTATGCCATATCTCTTCGGTGATAAAGGGCATAAACGGATGCAAGGCCCTTAAGAATTTCTCGAGTATTTTATACATTACGATTTGGTTATGCGGGTTGCGGATGTCCGGTTTAATGATTTCCAGGTACCAATCGCAGAATTCATGCCAGAAGAAGGAGTAAAGCGAATTGGCTGCCTCGTTGAATTTGTAATTATCCAGGTTTTTCCCCAGGCCCTTTAAAGTGGAATAAAACCGGCTTAATATCCAGCGGTTTGCCGGGCTTAGGTCCTCTTTTTTAAAGAACACGCAAAGGTCTGTTTTTACCGCCGCCTTATCCAGGTTCATCAGGATAAACCGGGAGGCATTCCAGATTTTATTGGCAAAATTTCTGCCCTGCTCAAACCTCTCTTTGGATAAATACACATCCTGGCCCTGCGCCGTGATGGAGATAAGGCTGAAACGCAAGGCGTCGGCCCCGTATTCGTTGATGATCTCCAGAGGGTCGATGATATTGCCGAGGGATTTGGACATCTTTTTGCCTTCGATGTCGCGCACTGTCCCGTGGATATAAACGTCCTTAAAAGGGGCTTCCTTCATAAATGCAAACCCCGCCATAATCATGCGGGCGACCCAGAAAAAGATGATTTCCGGGGCGGTAACTAAGGTTGATGTGGGGTAAAAATACTTGAGGTCATCTTTGCTGCGGGATTCATCCGGCCAGTAAAACGCGGCAAAAGGCCATAGCCACGACGAAAACCAGGTGTCCAGCACATCTTCGTCCTGGTGAATGCCCGTAGAGCCGCATTCAGGGCATTTATCAGGCTTGCAGCGGGAGACGATAACGCCTTTGGCCCCTTTTTTTCCTTTTGTTGAACTGCCTGCCTGTTTGGCGCAATCGTCGCAATAATAAACCGGCAAACGATGCCCCCACCATATCTGCCGCGATATGCACCAATCCTGTATATTCTCCATCCAGTTCAGGTAAACCTTGCTCCATCGCCCCGGATGAAACCTGACCTTCCCCTTCTTTACCGATTCCAATGCGTAAGTGGAAAGCGGTTGCATTTTTACGAACCATTGTTTGGATAGGTATGGCTCGATTATGGTGTGGCAGCGGTAGCAATGGCCGGCGGATAAAGGGTGAGGCTCGGTTTTCTCCAGCAATTTTCTTTCTTTCAGGTCTTCTAAAATCACCTCCCTGGCCTCAAACCTGTCCATTCCGCTATATTCACCGGCATTCTGGTTTAAAACCCCGTCCGGCCGCATTATATTAATGAATTCCAGGTTATGTTTTTTGCCCATCGCGTAGTCGTTAGGGTCGTGCGCGGGGGTGACCTTTACTGCTCCGGTCCCGAATTCCATATCCACCGCGCTATCGGCGATAATCTTTATTTGACGGTTAACTAAAGGCAGGATTAAAATTTTACCGGCCAATTTCTTATAACGCTTATCTTTGGGGTTGACCGCGACCGCCGTATCTCCCAGCATGGTTTCCGGACGGGTAGTGGCTACCGTTACGAATTCATCCGGGCAATCTTTAAGCGGGTATTTTAAATAATAGAGTTGCCCTGCAGGCTTTTATGCGGGGCTTCTTCGTCGGATAAGGCGGTCTGGCAGCGCGGGCACCAGTTTATTATGTAGCTGCCCCGGTAAATCAGCCCTTTTTCGTATAACCTGACGAAAACTTCCACAACCGCCTTGGAGTATTCTTCGTCCATGGTAAAACGCTCGCGGCTCCAGTCACATGAGGCGCCTAATTTCTTGAGCTGGCGGATGATGGTTGAGCCGTATTCCTCTTTCCATAACCAGACCCGCCGGATAAATTCTTCGCGGCCTAAATCCTGGCGTTTTAGCCCTTCTTTGGCAATCGATTTTTCCACGACATTCTGGGTCGCAATCCCGGCATGGTCGGTCCCGGGCATCCAGAGCGATTCTTTGCCTTTCATCCTCTGGTAGCGGATAAGGATATCCTGGATAGTGTTATTTAAGGCGTGGCCCATATGCAGGATGCCGGTCACATTGGGCGGCGGAATGACTATTACGAACGGTTTTTTGGCGGAGTTGCTTTTTGCGGCGAATAGATTATTATCTTCCCAGCTCTTATACCATTTGTCTTCGGTTTCTTTAGGGTTGTATTGCCGGGGGATCTCATCAATCATTTAACGTTATCTTTTAAAAGTTTATACTCGATACTGTCAACCAGGGCCTGCCAACTGGCTTCGATGATGTTCTCCGATACGCCGATGGTATTCCAGCTCTCTGATTCATCGTGCGATTGGATCAAAACCCTTACTTTCGCGGCCGTTCCCGCTTTCTCATCCAGCACGCGCACCTTGAAATCAGAGAGGCGCATTTTGGAAAGCGTAGGATAGAAATCTTTTAACGCTTTGCGCAAGGCGTTATCCAGGGCATTAACCGGGCCGTCGCCGTCGACGGCAGTATGTTCTTTTACGCCTTTTACCTTAATCTTGATGATCGCTTCGGTAGTAATCTGCTTATCGGATTTCTTTTCGATTACCATGCGGAATCCTTCCAACTCGAAGAATTTCTTGTATTTCTTAAGCGCGCGCTTCATCAGGAGCTCAAAAGAAGCTTCGGCGGCTTCAAAATGATAGCCTTCATGTTCCAGTTTCTGCACGAGCTTGAGGATCTTTTGGGTTTTCGGGTCATCTTTCTTTAAATCCAGGTCCATATCTTTGGCGCGGACTAATACCCCGGTTTTGCCGGCAAGTTCGGAAACCAGGACCTTGCGGCGGTTCCCGACTAACGCCGGATCGATATGTTCATAGGTCCGGGGGTTCTTCATGATCGCGTTGATATGCATCCCGCCTTTATGCGCAAAACTTGATTCGCCGGTATAGGGTTGGTCTGCGCGCGGCTTCATATTGCTGATTTCGCTCACAAAATGCGAAACATGGGTTAGTTCTTTTAGCTTGTCGCCGGAAATGCAGTCAATCGACATTTTCAGCTTGAGGTTGGCGATTATGGGTATTAAATCCGCGTTTCCGCAGCGCTCGCCAATGCCGTTAATCGTCCCCTGGACGATATCAGCGCCCGCTTCCACCGCAGCCAGGGAATTGGCGACAGCCAGCCCGGCGTCGTTATGGCAGTGGATCCCAAGGCTAACCTTGATCCTGGATTTGGCAAGAGCGGTTATATCAAGGACTTCGGATGTCAATGCCCCTCCGTTAGTATCGCACAGGCAGATTGCTTTTGCCCCCGCCTCTTCGGCGGCGATAATAGTTTTTAAGGCGTATTCGCTGTTTTTCTTATAGGCGTCAAAGAAATGTTCCGCATCGTAAAAAACAGTTTGCCCCTTGGAAACCAAAAATCCCACCGTATCCTTAATCATCTCCAGGTTCTCGTTAAGGGTGGCCTTTAACACATCGGTTACATGCAAATCCCAGGTTTTGCCACGATAGTGATAATCCCGGCCTGCGATTTAAGCAGGGCCTTTATATTGGGGTCCTGGGAAGCTTTTGAGTTGAGCCTGCGGGTCATGCTGAAGGCGCAAAGCCGGCTGTTTTTTAGCCTGATGCCGGGCATCTTCAGGAAGAATTCCATATCTTTAGGGTTAGAACCGGGCCAGCCGCCTTCGATATACTGGATCCCCAATAGGTCCAATTCTTTGGCAATATTGACCTTATCCATTACCGAATAAGAAATTCCTTCTCCCTGCGCGCCGTCGCGCAGCGTCGTATCGTATATTTTTACCTTTGCCATGCAAACCTCGTTTCTTTTCCTATTTTGCCAGACCGAATTTATTATGCAATGATTTTACCGCTATCTCCGCGGATTTATTCTTGATGATGCAGGATATGCTTATGTCCGAGGTAGAGATCATTTCGATGTTAATTTTACTTTTGGCCAGCGTATCGAACATTGCCGCGGCCACGCCCGAGTGGGATTTCATGCCCACCCCGACGATAGAAACGCGCGCGATATCCCCGTCCTCCAGGACTTCCTCTATCCCCAAGGCAAACGCCAATTTGCGGGTGATTTTTATGGCCTTAGCGGCTTGCGCCTTAGAAACCGTAAAAGATATGTCCGTCTGGCGAAGGCGGCTCACGTTTTGAACGATCATATCCACGTTGACTTGGGCTTCGGCGAGCGCCTTAAATATCCTGGCGGCAGCCCCGGGCTTATCCGGCACATTGCAAATAGTAATTTTGGCTTCGTTCCTGTTCAAAGTGACCGCGCTTACGACAACTTCCTCCATCTTACTGACCTCCTTGATAATCATGGTCCCGCTTTTTGCGGAAAACGATGAGCGCACATGTATGGGGACATTGAATTTCTTGGCTACTTCGATGGAGCGGGCCTGCATTACCTGGGCCCCCAAAGAAGCCATCTCCAGCATTTCATCATAAGTAATGGAATCGATTTTTCTTGCCTTTGGCTCAATCCTGGGGTCGGCGGTATAAATCCCGTCGACATCGGTATATATTTCGCATTCGTCGGCTTTGAGCTCTTTCGCCAGGGCAACCGCGGTCAAGTCCGAGCCTCCCCGGCCCAGGGTGGTAATGTCCTGATTGACGGACATCCCTTGAAATCCGGCGACTATGACAATCTTTCCTTTTTGCAGCGCCTCTTTGGTCTTATCGGCGTTGATTTTAATTATCCGGGCGCGGGTATGGCTGGAATCCGTAATGATCCCGACCTGGGAACCGGTAAAGGATATGGCCTCAAAACCCAGCTTATGGATAGCCATCGCCAAAAGCGCCACAGAGATCTGCTCGCCGGTTGACAAAAGCATATCCATTTCGCGCTCGCTTGGCTCGCTATTGATCTTTCCGGCCAATGCGATCAACTCATCCGTAGTGTCCCCCAGGGCCGAAACAACGACAACCAGGTCATGGCCTCTTTTGCGGTAACCGGCCACTCTTTCGGCAACCTTCTGGATCCTTTTGACGTTTGCCACGGAAGAACCGCCGAATTTCTGGACAATCAATTTTTTACCCATTTAAGATCGCATCCCCCTGGCGGGTTAGACGGCTCCTTTTATAAAATAATCCATCAATTCGTGGCCTTGGCCGAAATAAAGATCGGACTTAGCCGCTTCTTTTTCGCTGTATTCCAGGAAACCCCTGGCAATTACATCCTGGCCGAATACGCCAAAAGGCACGACGTCCCGGGTGTGGGTTTTCCGGGAAACCGGCGTGGCGTGGTCCGGCAAAACCATGATCCTGAAATTATGCTTATTTCTTAGCTTCTTTAGGATACTGCCTAAGACCAGATTATCAAACCTCTCGATCGCGGTGATTTTTTCCCTTAAGTCCCCGTTATGCCCGGCCTCATCAGCCGCCTCCAGGTGCACGAACACAAAATCGTTATCCCGCAATGAATTCAGGGCAGCCGCAGCCTTGCCTTCATAGTTAGTATCGTAAAAACCGGTTGCCCCGGGGACATTGATGGCCTCCAGGCCCAGCAGCCTGCCTAAGCCTTTGATCAGGTCCACCGCGGAAATCACGCTTCCGGTTAAATTATATTTATCCGTAAAACGCGGAAGGTTCGGTTGTTTCCCCTGGCCCCAGAGCCAGATCATATTCGCCGGGTTTTCTTTTAAATCAACGCGCACCAGGTTGATTTCATGCTTGCTCAAGATTTGGCGCGAATCCTCCATCAATTTAATGATTGTTTCGGCGGAATCCCCTTTGGGCAGGTTCGGCGGTATTTTTTCTCCGCTAATATCATGCGGGGCCCGGCAGCGCAGTTTTTCAAGATGGGTATCGGCGCCGCGCTTAACTACCAACAGATGGCGGTAACTTACCCCGGTATAAAACTTAATCCTGTTCGTCCCTAAATGTTCGTCTATATACTTAATGAGGATAGCCGCTTCTTTGGAGCTGATATGCCCTGCGCTGTAATCCGTCAGCCTGCCATCGGAAACCATTACGAGGTTGCAGCGGAAGGCCACGTCGTCATCTTCCAACCTGACGCCCAGATTCGCCGCTTCAAGCGGAGCCCTTCCCGTATAGTATTTCTTTGGGTCATAGCCAAAAATACTGATCTGCGCCACATCCGAGCCCGGGATAAAACCGTCAGGGATGGTTTTTACCCTTCCCAGCCTTCCGTGCTTGGCGATAAAATCCATATTCGGGGTTTTGGCGGCTTCCAAGGGCGTCCGGCCCCCCAATTCCGGGATCGGGTAGTCGGCCATGCCGTCACAGACTAAAACAATGTATTTCATATTTTCTTTCCGATTAAGCCAGTTAATGCCTTTGCCATTTTTTCTTTTGAGGAAAAACAACCGCTCGTTTTGTCCCGGCTGACCAGGTATGCCGCGTATCTCCTGTTTTTTGCGGTATTCGCCACCACTAAATCAAGGCCGGCTTTTTTAAGCAAAGAGCGGGCCTTCTTTATAAGCTTATCATCCGATAAGCCGGGCTCAAATTTAAACCCGGCTAAAAACGAACCGCTCAAGGCCCCGCGTAAACCGCAGATGATCTTAGGCGCCTGTTTCAGGGTTAACCTTAATATTTTACGGGAGGAGCTAAGTTTTGCCTTATTTGCCGGAACCGGGGCGTAATCCGAAACAGCGGCAGCATGGATTACGGCAGCATACCTTTTTTTAAGCTCCTTTTTCACTAACAGGCTTAGCTCGTCAAAAAACTTGAAATCTATAACTTTTATCTTCTTATTTAAACGGTAAGCCCCGATAGGCCCGAGTAATAACGTAACTTTTGAGCCCTGCGCCGCTAAATTTTCAGCCAATAAAACGCCTGTTTTGCCGGTAGAGATATTGCTGATCACCCTTACGCTATCTATCGGCGCCCAAGTCGGGCCTGCCGTAATCAGGATTCTTTTATTCCTTAAAGTCATTTATTCAGATGCCGCAAGCCCGCGGGCTTGCCTTAATAGCCAATTTCTTTTAAAATCGCCTGCAGGCGCGGCTTGATTACCTTTGGTTTCTTTACGCTTTTTATCGCCCGGTCAGGGTCTTTTAACCCGTGGCCGGTCAGGATGCAGGCAATACGGGCTTTTTGCTTTCCCGATTTCGGTTTGCAGCCGCGAAAATAGCCTTTTTTAGCCAATTTCAAAAGCCCGGCAACTGACGCCGCGCTGGCAGGCTCAACAAATACCCCGTCATTAAGCGCAAGCATTTTATAAGCTTCCAAAATCCGGCTATCCGAAACCATATCGATCAGCCCGCCGGATTCGTCCCGGGCGTTTTCTGCCTGTTTCCAACTGGCGGGGTTTCCGATGCGGATGGCGGTTGCAATTGTTTCAGGATGCTTTATCGGATGCCCTCTTACTATCGGGGCTGCGCCTTCAGCTTGAAAACCCAGCATCTTCGGCAGGCCCCGGGAGGCTTTCGCAGCCCGGTATTCTTTATACCCCTTCCAATAGGCGGTAATGTTGCCGGCATTACCGACCGGGATTACCTGAAAATCCGGGGCATCCCCCAGAAAATCGCAAATCTCAAAACTCGCTGTTTTTTGCCCTTCAATGCGGTAGGGGTTAAGCGAATTTACAAGCGTAACCGGGTATTTAGCGGTGATCTCGCGCGCTAAGCCCAGAGCCTCGTCGAAATTTCCATCTATTGCCAATACCTGCGCGCCATGGATAAGGGCCTGGCTCAACTTTCCTAACGCAATCGCCCCGCTGGGGATAAGGACAATGCATTTTATTCCGGCGCATGCGGCGTAAGCGGCAGCGGAAGCGGATGTATTCCCCGTTGAGGCGCACATTACGGCTTTTGAGCCTTGCTCGCAAGCCTTTGAAATAGCCAGGGTCATTCCCCTGTCTTTAAAAGAGCCCGTAGGATTTGAGCCTTCATATTTCAGGTAAACTTCAAAGCCTTTTCCCAAGAGCTTGCTTAAATACCCGGAGTAAATCAAAGGGGTGTTGCCTTCATTAAGGGTAATTACCGGGGTTTTATCCGTCACCGGAAGGTATTTCTTGTATTTATCTATTAACCCCAGGTATTTCACGCTTCCTCCATCCTTATCGCCACGGTTTTTTCTTTAATCCCTTCCATCTTGTCGATTATGCTTAAGGCCTGGCGTATATTTTTTTCTTTTGCCTGGTGTATAAGCATTATAATCGGGACAAGCTGCGCCTTGTTAGGCTCTTTTTGAGTTACCGAGGCGATACTTATCCCCAATTTCGCCAGCACGCCCGATACCCTGGCTAGCACCCCCGGCTTATCGACGGCCGTAAAACGGATATAATACCTGCTTTCGAAATCGTCAATTTTGCGCAACCTCTCGACGCTTTTATCCGTAACGGTTTTTAGCGTCGGCCTGAAAAGCCCCGCCTCGATATCCTGGGTCAGGTCCACCAGGTCCGAAACTACTGCCGAAGCAGCCGATAACTGGCCGGCGCCCGGGCCGTAAAATAAGAGGTTTCCCGCCAAATCGCTGGAAACGTATATCGCGTTAAAAACCCCCTCAACCGAAGACAATAAATGGGCCTTAGGGATAAGGGTTGGATGCACTCTTACCTCTAAATCCGCGCCTTCTTTTTTGGCGATTGCCAGCAATTTAATTTCAAGGCCGAGTTCCTTGGCGTAATTTACATCCGCCAAGGAAACCCGGGAGATGCCCTCGACAAACACGTCTTTTAACGCCACGAACCTGCCGAAGGATAAATAAGTAAGCAGGATTAATTTATGGGCTGAATCCATCCCTTCGATATCCAAAGTAGGGTCTTTTTCCGCAAACCCCTTCAGGCGGGCTTCTTTAAGCGCCTCCGGAAAATCGCAGTTATTTTTTGACATAGACGACAAAATGTAATTGGAAGTCCCGTTTACGATGCCGAATATACTGTTGAATCTGTTAGCAACCAGCCCCTCCCGGAGGGACTTGATAATCGGTATCCCCGCTCCGACAGAAGCCTCGAAATAAATGCTTTTTCCGCGGTCGGCGGCAGCGGTAAACAATTCCTGCCCCTGTTGCGCGAGAAGGGCTTTATTGGCGGTAACCACATTCTTGCCTTTCTTTAAGGCTTCCAAAATGAATTCTTTTGCCGGATGTATCCCCCCGATTAATTCCACCAGGATATCGATTTGCGGATCATTAATCAATTCTTTTGCCTCGCAAGTGAGCATTTCCCTGTTTACGGAGACGTTGCGCCGGGCGGATATATCCTGGTCGCAAATCTTCTTTATATTTATCTCTAATCCGGTTTTCTCGCTTAGCAGGGCTTTCCTTTCGCGTAAGATCTTGACAACCCCGGAGCCGATATTGCCGAAACCAATCAAGCCGACATTAATCCTTTTCATTTTCTTCCTTTTTTTTCTTGATGTAGTAACCTACCGTTTCATCAATGACCTTCTTGCGCCTTTCATCTACCGCTAAAAATTCAATCCGGGTATCGTAAATCATATCCTTCATTATTTCCCTGGATTCAAGCACTCTCCCGATGATCATAATGGGATGCGGGTCAAACGGCAGCCTTATTTCCAAAGCCAGGTTTACGCCGCTATTAAATTCTTTATTGGTGGTTAAAAGCATGCCGCCCATGCAAATGTTTTTAGTCTGGCTTATATCGATACTATCGTCTTCGTTCATTATGCGATAGGAAACAATAAAACGCCCGACCGCCCTCGGATGTTTTCTTTTCTCCGGCCCGCCATAGCTCATTTGGCACCTCCGCGCAGTATCGATAAACACCACAGGATATATTTATGTATCAGGACCTTTTGTTCTTTTTCCAAATCCAGGAACGAAACCCTTAAAAGAGAGGTCTCCAGATCCGGGTCAAAATTCTTGTTCCGCGGCTTTTCGACAGCCACAAGCTTTCCGGCTACTTCAAACCACTCAAACGGCCTAAGCGGTATCCGGATCAACATATGCACCGTAGACCCCAGGGAAAACTTCCCGTTTGCCAAAAAGCTTACCCCGTTTTCGCCTATATCCTGTATCGAGGTAATGTCCCATTTTCTCGCGGAAGCATCGGTATCGACTGAAAACTGGATAATCAGGTGCTTCTCTACGCGCTTACTTTTCCGCTTCTCTTCAGGATTTTCCTTGTTTCCCATTTACTTTTCCCGCCCTAATTTAGTCGGGGAGGTGGGACTTGAACCCACGGCCTTTTGAACCCCATTCAAACGCGCTAGCCAAACTGCGCTACTCCCCGATATTTCACAATAATCCTATTCTTCCTTTTTTTTCCGGTCCATCAAATCCTTAAAAGCCTTGATAACGGGCTTATTCCTGTAAATGATATTATAAACCTCTTTGGTAATAGGCAGGTCCACTTTATACTTTAAGCTTAAGGCCCGCGCGGATTTTGCGGTAGGGACCCCCTCGGCAACCCCTGCCTGATGGATCCGTCGCAATGCCTTGCCCCTGCCGACTTCTTCCCCCACAAACCTGTTCCGGCTATGCGGGCTGATGCAAGTGGTAACCAAATCCCCTAACCCGCTTATTCCGCTAAATGTGCTTGCCTTTGCCCCCATAGCAACTCCAAGCCTGGAAATTTCAGCCAAGCCCCGCGCCAGGATGGCCGCTTTAGTATTTGCCCCAAAGCCCAAGCCATCAGAGATGCCGCAAGCTATGGCGATAACGTTTTTAAGGCTGCCCCCCAGCTCGACTCCGGTCACGTCATTATTGGTGTATACCCTGAACCTATCCGTCATAAAAACGCCTTGCAGGAATTTCCTTGCCTTTTTATCCGCCGAAGCGATTACCGCTACCGCGGGCAACCCCTGGGCGATTTCATAAGCGATTGTGGGCCCGGAAAGAACGGCCAGCTTCACTTTTCCCAGCTCGCTATAAATTATTTCCGAAACCCGCATCAAGCTGCCGATTTCAATCCCTTTGGTGACGCTGAGGTATACCGCTTTAGAAGGATAACCCGCTTGGCAGGCCTTTTTTAAAACCCGGCGCATATATTGCGAGGGCACCGCCAAAACAATTATATCCTTATCCTTTAAGGCGCATCTCAAGTCGCTGGTAAAAATTACGCCTTTGGGGATTTTAATCCCCGGCAGGAATTTTTCGTTTACCCTTTTTTTATTGGTATTGTTTATATTCCCGGCAAACGCCCCCCAGACAACAACGCTAAATCCTTTTTTCGATAAAAGGATTGCCAGCGTAGTCCCCCAGCCGCCGTCGCCTAAAATTGCTATTTCAGGTTTATGTCCCATGTTTTAGCCGTAATCCCCTGTTCTTCACGCGTAATAAATCTTACCCCCACGTCAAAATTATCCAGCCCCTTGGATTCAACCCTTACCACCTTGCCGATAATGCCGTTTTGATAGATAAAAACCCTTTTCTCTAGCTCCGCGCATACGGATAAAACCCCCCGGTCAAAAGAAAGCCAGACTATGTCCTCGGGGCTGACTCCTTCCTTTACGTTACACAAGAGGCCGGCGGAACTTACGTTAGAGGTATAGCCTTCCAGCAATTTAGAAATAGTTTCTTTCTTGCAAACCTTGTAGGCTAAAGGAGTGGAGTAATCCAGCCTGGTAAATTCCCTGCGCTCCGTAGAGTTATTTTCCATTATTTTATGGTCAAATTTTGCTTATTTGTCCTAAGTTTAGCCAGGTCCCAGGCGTAATCATAAAGATGCAAGCCCTTGCTTGCCGCAATGATCTCGCCGTCTTCCACTCCTATTTCCTCCGCCATATACTGTTTTACTAATTGCAGGCCGCCGAGGTTTGAGGGAAATCCGCCCCAGAGGTCCCAGGAGCGAAAATAGAGCATAAAATGCAGCTTGCCGTAGCGGATCCTGGTATCAATTATCCTTAAGCACGGCGGGTCGATTAATTTTATGTCCGAGGGCATCCCAATCTCCATCACCGCTTGGTTGGTGCCGGGGCCTTTATCTTTATAAAGCTTGATTACTTCTTCGATCTGATTGACCCCTAAAGGCATCTCTTTGGACATCTCTTGCCCGCCTACCTTTTCTTTCACTTTAACCGCGGGGTTAACCAGCCTTTCTCCGTAAGTATAGTCTTCGGTTTCGGTTTTTGTGCCCGTCATAAGGTAGCTTAAATAACCCTGGATATAATCCATATCCGTAGGCGCCGGTATAGTCATTCCTTCGGGAATTATGGGGATAATCTGGTGCGCCGGCTTTTTTACGCGCACTACGCAATAATCGAATTCAAGCCGTTTTTGGCCTTCATAGCTTCCTTTGGTTATGGTATAAACATGGCCGTGATCAAGTATTTCGGATAAACACTGGAACCAGGCGTCATCCAGATCAAAAGCATCGATATAAACCGGTTTCAATAGCCCTTCGCTCATCTAATCCTTTTGGTTAAATGCTACTTGCCAAGTTTTTCCTTAGCGTCCTTAATAAACGCCTTAAAACAACCGATGATCTGCGGAATCGAAGCGTTTTTTCCTATATACCCGGCGCAGCCGTATTCGTTGGATTTGGTGACCAATTGCTCGTCATAGCCAAAGCCGGTAATCATAATGACAATCGCGGCTGGCTTTTTCTCTTTGATTTTCTTGAGGGTTTCCATCCCGCTTGCGCCGCCGAGCTTTACATCCAGCAGGACAGCTTCAAAATCAACCTTATCTATTAATTCAAGCGCCTCTTCTCCGGTGGCAGACGCCTGGACAGAGTAACCCTCTTTCCGCAGTAAGTCTTTGAGCATATCCCTTACCGGCGATTCATCGTCAACTACCAGGATTTTACCGGGCATATCATTCTCCTTTTCCTGTAACGGGAAGTTTTATGGTAAAGGTCGTGCCTTTGCCGGTTTGACTGTCAACTTCTATGGAACCATGATGGTTCTTGATAATATTATAACAGATAGAAAGCCCCAAGCCAGTCCCTTCATTTTTGGTCGAGAAAAAAGGCATAAACAGGTTCTTTAAATTATCCGGGCTTATGCCGTAACCGGTGTCAGAGATCCTGATCCTGACAAATTCCTGGCCAGAGGGTTTATCCGTGGCTATTGTGAGGTCCCCGCCATTTGGCATCGCCTGGCAGGCGTTGATGCATATATTTATAAGGACTTCCTGTAATTGATGGGCATCGGCCCGGACCAAAGGAAGCTCTTTGGCAAAAGATTTGATTATCTTTATTTTATGAGACGGCATCTTATGGTAAGCGATAAAAGGCAGGACATTCTTAATTACCTTATTGATGTCCAGGTTTTCCCGGTTCGGCGAAGCCTTGCGCGCAAAGGCGAGGAAGCGGTCCACGAGGCTGCGGATCCTGCCCGCCTGGGAATCGATTATTTTTAAATCACTCCTTAGCCTGGAGGGCATTTTCTTATTGCCTAAAAGCATTTGCAACCTTCCGGAAATTACAAAAAGCGGGTTATTTATTTCATGGGCCATGCCGGCGGCAAGCTTGCCCACGGCAGCCATCTTCTCGGATTGAAAGATTTGGTATTCGAGCTTTTTTTCTTCCGTTACGTCTTTGGCGATAAAAATATAACCGACGTGCTTAAGGTCTGCGTCAAGAAACCGGCTTACCCCCAACATCACCGGAAAAGAGGCGCCGTCCTTTTTAACGAGGCAGGCCTCCAGTTCGCATTGGCCGTGTTCTTTTACCTGCTCGAATATAAAAGGGAGCTTATGCATTGCATCGTCAAGGCTGTGCAAAAGCCCGGCGTGCTTAAAGGCAATCTCGCTTTTTTGCCAGCCGAACATCGTTTCAAAACCCATGCCGCAATAAGTGATATTGCCTTCTAAGTTAACCGAATAGAGGGCGTATTCCTTGATGTTAGAGAGTATATTCCTAAGGGTATCGTCGATTTTCTTGAGGGAAGCCTCTCTTTCTTTCAGCAAGGTTACGTCGCTGCCTAAAAGCAGTATCCCTTCCAGGGCCTTTGGCCCGGCGAGCATCGGGGTTATGTTCCAGGATATAACGCGCTCCCTTTTTGAGCTATCCACCACCGAGGCCTCGAAAATATTCGGCCTTTTATAAGTAATCGTATCCAGCAAAACGGCTTTAATCATCTGTTCTTTTATGGCGGCGTTAGAATCATTGTATAAAATTTCGGCCCAGCGCTTGCCGATAAGCTCCTGCCTCGGTTTTCCGGAAATCTCTTCCGCTTTTTTATTGCACATGGAAATATCCCCGCAAGGGTCCAGGTATAAAACGATCGCATTGGACTCTTCCAGGAGCCCGTTAACCGGTTTATCTATGCTTTTATAGCCAGAGTTCATTTTCTTGGAGCGGGTGATCGGAATCGAACCGACATATATAGCTTGGAAGGCTATTGTTCTACCATTGAACTACACCCGCAATATAACACATTATTCAAACAGAAGATTTATTGGGCAGGAGAGGATTCGAACCTCTGAAGCACAAGTGCAGCAGATTTACAGTCTGCCCCCTTTGGCCACTTGGGTACCTACCCTTATTTGAATAACTGTTTATCCTAATAAAGCCGGCGAGAGGAATTGAACCCCCGACCATCTGTTTACAAAACAGACGCTCTGCCAACTGAGCTACGCCGGCGTTAACCGCTCATCTTAATCGCTTCAGGGATTTTAGCAATAATATCCGAAGCAATCAAGGAAATTTGCGTTTTTTCTTTTGCCGCCAGGTCTCCGGCTAACCCGTGCAGATAAACCCCGTATTTTGCGGCGGAAAAACCTTCCAGCCCTTGGCCTAAAAACGCGGCAATAATCCCGGTCAAGACATCGCCGCTTCCGGCGGAACTCATCCCGGGGTTCCCCGTTTTATTAATATATAAACGGCCTTTTTCGCTGCTGACTACCGTATTATGCCCTTTTAGCGCTAACGTCAATTTAAAGCTTTGGGAAAATTCACGGGCTATTTCCCCTCTGTTTCTTTGGATTTCATCCACCGTAGCCCCCAATAAACGCGCCATCTCCTTAGGATGCGGAGTTAAAACAACCGGCTGCCGGCATCCTTTAGCCGGGAGCAAGGCGCTCAAATGGCCGGCTAAGGCGTTGAGCCCGTCGGCATCGATAACCATAGGCTTATCGATATGCCGCGCTATTTTACGCGTTAGGGACTGAGTGGATTTGTCCCGGCTTAACCCCGGGCCGATAACCAATATGTCAATTTTTTTGGCAAAACTTTTTATTTGAGCGTACGCGCTTTTGGCTAGCGCGCCGCCGGCAGTTTGCGGCAGGGGCAAAGTCATTACTTCTTTAAGCTTGGCCTTGATTATCGCGTTATTTATCCCCCGGGGTATCCCTAAGGTGACCAGTCCCGCCCCCGAACGCATAGCGGCTTCCGCGCAAAGAAGGGCTGCCCCGGAATAAGCCCGGGAACCAGCCAGGACAAAAATATGCCCGTAATCCCCTTTATTACTTTCGGATCTTCTTAGTAATAATCGCGTTGGCAACCGCATAATTCTTTACGTGAGATATGGAGATAGCTACATCCGCGTCCTTGCCCTTGGCGTTCAGGAACTTACAGGAGGGCTTGCCTGTTTTATCATTTAATATTTCAATATCTTTCCAATTCAATTCCGCTTCCCCCAGGGCTTTGAATACCGCTTCTTTGGCGGCGAATCTTCCCGCCAAATGCTGGTATAGGCTGCCCCGGGTTTTGGCGTTTACCAGCTCCCGGCCGGTAAATACGCGGTTTAAAAACGCCTCTCCCCATTTCTCTGCCGCCTTTTTTATGCGGCTTACTTCAGTTATATCCACTCCGGTCCCTAAAATCATATTAATTTATCAGTTCTTTCATTTCTTTAACGGCCTTGGCTAAACCCGCCAATACCGCCCGGGAAATTATCGAATGGCCTATGTTCAGTTCTTCGATACCCTTGATCCGGGCGACCGAAGAAACATTATCATAATTCAGGCCGTGCCCGGCAAAAACCCGCAGGTTAAATTCTTTCGCCAATTCAACCGCCGATTGCAGCTGCTTGAGAAACCTCTCCTTTTCCTTCCTGCTCTTGGCGTTTGCGTAAGAACCGGTATGGAATTCGACCATTGCGGCTTGGCTTGATTTGGCGGCCGCAACCTGTTTTCTGACCGGGTCAATAAATAAGCTCACCCCGATACCGGCGGCTTCCAGCCTCTTAACGGCGTTATTTATCTTATTCTGGTTGGAAGCTACATCTAAACCGCCTTCCGTAGTCAGCTCCCGGCGCCTTTCCGGGACCAAAGTTGCTTGATCGGGTTTTATCCTGGAGGCGATATCGATAATTTCAGCAGTTGCCGACATCTCGAGGTTAAACCTTACCTTGACCGCCTTTTTCAATAAAAGCACGTCTTTATCGTTAATGTGCCTGCGGTCTTCCCTTAGATGGGCGACAATCGCGTCTGCTCCGCTTGCCTGGGCTATCAAAGCAGCCGCTACAGGCACGGGCTCTAATCCGCCCCTTGCCTCTCTTAGCGTCGCGACATGGTCGATATTTACGCCTAAACGCATAATATTATTGCCCCAAGAACATCTCTTCCTTGATATACAGCCAAACAATGACCGCAAAAATCAAAGAGATGAGCTTTAACCAGGGATGATACGTAAAAATATGGATTATCCTGTAGATTATATTAATACTCTTTTTTGCCATGCTATTGCCTTGCCTTAATTATCTCTTTTAGTTTTAGAAACAGGTATTCGTGTGCCAGGTTATTGTATAAATTCCCCTTGTAAACCAGCGAGATATCCTGCCTCTCCTCGGAAACTACGATTATAACCGCGTCAGTTTCTTCGCTTAAGCCGATTGCCGCCCTATGGCGTGTCCCAAAGATACGGTTTATGTCAAGCCTCTGGGCAAGCGGGAAAAGCGCTCCGGCGCTTACGATCCTGCCCCGTTGAATAATCAGGGCCCCGTCATGCAGCGGGTTATTGGGAGTAAATATCGCCTGGATCAATTCCGAAGAAATCCTGGACTCAACCCTGACCCCGCTTTCTATGTATCCGGATAGCGAATCGTTTTTCTCAATGGCGATAAGGGCGCCGATTTTATAGCCGGCAAGCTCCTCTGCCGCTTTGATGACTTCTTTAAGCATATGGTCAATTTCTTCTTCGTCCATGGAATTGGTGAAAATATTGCGTTGCCCTAGCCGCGCCAGCGCCTGCCTTATTTCAGGATGGAAAATTACCAAAAGCGCGATTACGGAAGTCGAGAAAAAATTCTTAAATAACCAATCCAGCCTTTCCAGGCCTAATTTCTGGAAGATAAAGAATGCCACCAGGACAATGGCGATCCCCCGCATGACCTGTATAGCGCGGGAGCCTTCGAAAAAAAGCATCGCCCGGTAAATTACAATCCAGAGGATTGTAATTTCAAGGATCGATACCCAATGCGTCAAAATATTCTCAAGGCTCATTTATGCTATTTTATCCTTAACCAGCAATGCCTGCTTTAACGCTTTTACGTCATGGGCGCGTAAGATATTGGCTCCGTTTTCAGCGGCGATAACGCAGGAGGCAATTGTCCCAAAAAGCCTCTCTCCTGCGGGGGCATTTAGAATTCCGCCAATAAAAGATTTTCGCGAAGGCCCGGCCAAAATCGGCCTGCCCAGAGTTTTAAACTCTTTTAACCGGCGGACAATCTCCAGGTTATTTTCTAAAGTTTTCCCGAAGCCTATCCCCGGGTCAATGATGATTTTTTCTCTGGCTATACCGAAAGCCACCCCTTTATTTACGGCTGCTGACAGATACGCGGTTATCTCGTCGATTAAAGATATGTATCCCGGGTTCTTTTGCATTGAACGCGGCCAGCCGCGCATATGCATTATAACTACCCCGGCTTTGTAACGGCTGATGATTTTGGCCATTTCAACGTTCCTTAAGGCGGTAATATCGTTGACCAGGCTTGCGCCGTTATCCAAAGCCTGCTTAGCCACTTCCGGTTTATAGGTATCCACGGATAGCGGGGCTTTAATTCTTTTGGATAAAGCTTTTACCACCGGGATTACCCGGGAGAGTTCTTCTTTCAGGGAAACCGGCCTTGCCCCGGGGCGGGTTGATTCTCCTCCGAGATCAAGGATATCCGCTCCGTCTTTCTCCATCTCTTGGGCCAAACCGGCAATCTCATCAACCGAACGCAAAGACAGCCCGTCGCCGCTAAAGGAATCCGGGGTAACATTTATAATCCCCATAATATAGGAACGCGAACCAAAGTTGAATTTGTGTTTTCCGATAGCCAAAACGGGATTGTCATTCCGGAAGTTTTTCAAGGCAGATTTTAACTCTTGGGCCATTCTATCCAACCCAAACGGCTGCTTATGCAATTTATTAGCCAGCCTTGCGAATTGGGAAAGGTTTCCCATGATAAGGCAGCCGGTTTTTTTAGCTTTACCGGTCAGGCAGTCACGGCTAAGCGCCGCATCTGCCCCCAAAGAGAGCATCTCCTGCTTTAAAATATTAGCCGAAACGTTACTTAAAGAATCGACTTTAAGAAGATAGCTTTGGGCTTTAGGCAACATGATCTTTATGCCGCAGGAATCGACATTAATTTCCCGCATCAGTTGCTTCAGGCTTTTTTCTTTAGATATGCTTAAAATACGCATAATAAGATTATGAGGCGGGGTCTGATTTCTGTATGCCTAACAGAAGCTTGACCTCTTCTGCGCTCATTACTTCCTTATCGATAAGGGCTTCGGACAATGTTTTTAATTTATCCAGGTTTTTCCCCAGCAGGCTTTTCGCCATTACGTAGGCGTCTTCGACTATCCTCCTTACCTCTTCGTCGATTAATCGCGCGGTCTCTTCGCTGTAATTTCTTTCTTCCATAATGTCTTTACCCAAAAAGACCAGGCCTTCCCTGCGGCCCAGGGTGATATTGCCTAATTTATCCGACATCCCGAATTGAGTAACCATGCGCCTGGCCATGCCGGTAGCCATCTCAAGGTCGTTTTGCGCGCCGGTAGTTACTTCGGAAAGGTTAAGCTCTTCGGAAGCGCGCCCTCCCAGCATCATGGCTATCTCGGCGCTTAATTCCCTTTTTGTCCAATAGTGCCTGTCTTCCAACGGAGGAGTAAATGTATAACCTCCGGCAAGCCCTCGGGGGATAATCGAAACCTTCTTTAGGGGGTTAACTTCAGGCAATAATAAAGATAACAGGGCGTGCCCTGATTCATGCAAGGCGGTGATCTGTTTTTCTTTCTTCGATATAATATGGCTCTTTTTTTCCGGCCCCATAAGCACTCTCTCGACGGATTTATCCAGGTCGGTTTCCTCGACCACTTCTTTTCCGTTCCTGGCAGCAAGGAGCGCGGCTTCATTACAAAGGTTTGCCAGGTCCGCTCCCGAGAAACCCGGGGTCTGCGAAGCGATTGACTTCAAATCGACGGAGGCGGCAAGCTTGATTTTACGCGTATGGACCTTAAGGATTTCTTCCCTGCCTTTAATATCCGGCAGGTTGACGATAATGTTGCGGTCAAACCTTCCGGGGCGCAAAAGCGCGGGGTCTAATGTATCCGGCCGGTTAGTCGCGGCGATAAGGATTAACCCTTTCAGGGAATCGAAACCGTCCATTTCAACCAAAAGCGCGTTTAAGGTCTGTTCGCGCTCGTCATGGCCACCGCCGATGCCTGAAAAACGCAGGCGGCCGACGGCATCTATTTCATCAATGAAAATAATCGCGCCTTTTCCGGATACCTTCGCGGCGCGCCTTCCTTGCTCAAAGAGGTCTCTTACGCGGCTGGCTCCCACGCCGACGAACATCTCGACAAAATCCGATCCGCTGATAGAGAAAAAAGGCACGCCCGCTTCCCCGGCAACCGCCTTGGCAATCAATGTCTTTCCGCAGCCCGGAGGGCCGACCAGTAAAACCCCTTTGGGTATTTTGCCGCCGAGCTTCTGAAACCTTTTCGGGTCCTTCAAGAATTCGATTACCTCTTTAAGCTCTTCCTTGGCTTCCTCTACCCCGGCCACGTCGTTAAAGGTTACTTTCTCGATCCCGCTATGCACTTTGGGGACGGCTTTTCCAAAAGTCATGATTTTATTCCCTAACTGCTCTCCCCGGGCGGCCATCATCCACCAGAAAAATATCAAAAGCAGTATCGGGCCCAGGTTAAAAAGCAACGAAGACCAGAACGTGCGCGGCGGTTTTACGTCGAACGCCCGGACATTCTGGCGTAAAAGATTAAGCAACTCCGGGTCGTTATCAGGTATGTTTACCAGGAATTTAGAGTTATCCGTAAATTCCCCCTGCAAAAGGGTTTCCATCTTGACTACCGATTTTATCCTATCCGGGTTATTCTTCAGGGTAGAGTAAAAACTGCCGTAGGTGATCTCTTTAGGCAACCCATTCATCGGGATGTTGATGGAATTCAAAATTATAAAAACCAGGATAATCCCGATTATCCAGCCAAACGGTGAACGCTTAAGCACATTTTTCTTTGCCATTATTTTACCTTTCTGCTGCAAGAGTTTTTAAGAACTATAATTATAACTTTAACTAGCCGCAAAAGCAAGTATTTTATGGAGTTACGACATGTAAGACGAAAAGGGGGACGTTTCTACTTTTCTTAAACCTGATTACGGAAAAGTAGAAACGTCCCCCTTTTCGGAAACGCCACTCTTTTCATTGCCTGCGGTAGAAGATAACGGCCTTTTTATTTTTGACAACGGATATGCCTTTAGGCAAATCAACTATGGAATTGTCCGGGCGGTTGGCTATTAAATCCTCAATTTCGTTTATGTGAGTAAAGCTTATGCGCCGGGCCGAACCCTGCAGCTTAAAGATATTTAAGCGCAACACCATCCGCTGCATTGCCGGGTGGAGTTTCGCGTAATCCGCCAGCTTGACCCTTCCTCTTTTGCCCTTGATTTCACGCAAGGCCGATTGGGCCAAGTAATCGTAATCCAAAGCGGCGCCTTCAGACATATTGCTTAAAATATCTTTGATCTTCGGATTGTATTCTTTTTCAAGCAAGGGGATCAAACGGTTACGCAGCCTGTTTCGCAGGAAAATATCTTCTTGATTGGTTTTATCGATGCGGAATTTTATCTTTTTTTGTTTCAGGAAGGATTCGATTTCCCGGCGGCGGGTCCGGATTAACGGCCGGATAACCTTATAACCGCGGAATTCCCTCTTGGGGAGAATAGCGGATAAGCCATATAGGCCGGAGCCCCTTAAAATGCGCATAAGGACCGTCTCGGCCTGGTCATCGAGGTTGTGGGCCAGGGCTATTTTTCCGGCCTTTATTTTTTTAGCGGCCTTAAACAGGAATTCCAAACGCGCGTTCCTGGCAATTTCTTCCAGGCTGCCTTTGGGGCGGCTCCTTTTTAAATCCGCCTTGCCGATAGTAACCGGTATGCCTAATTTTAAACCCAATGACCTTACGAATTCCGCATCTTTGAAAGAGTCCTTACGCAACATATGGTCGAAGTGGGCAATCTGCAACCTGAACCCCAAAATACCGCTTAATGAGTTAAGCAAATAAAGCAAGCTAACGGAATCCGGCCCGCCGGATACCCCGATCAGCACCAGGTCCCCTCTACTAATTAATTTATATTTCTTAATCGCCTCTTTTACCTTCTCCAGTATCATCTTAGCTATTATATTACCATAATTAATCCATAAAAAAAAGGGGGACGTTTCTACTTTTCTAGCTTTAGGCGCGGGAAAAGTAGAAACGTCCCCCTTTTTCAGGCGCGGGAAAAGTAGAAACGTCCCCCTTTTTCTTTCGTCCTTTTTTTCGGGAGCTTATCTGCCGATGAAGATCTCTTTTAGTTGCTGGGGGGACTCTTTTGATTCAAGGACTATGAGGATGTCTTTCAGGGCTGGCTCGGTCAGCAGGCTGCGCTCTTCTTCCAGCTTTAGGATATCGGCAATGCAGGAGACAACTTTCGGGGTATCCAGCTCCTTTTTCAGGCAGGATGCCCGGATGTATTCCTTGAGCCTGTCT
>JAZDMX010000018.1:0-49521 GCA_043800555.1 Candidatus Omnitrophota bacterium
AGCTCCTGCTTACGATCTGGACGTTACCGGAGACATCCGCGTAACCGGCAGCGTCTATGCCCCTTCCGGAGGCAGCACCCAGGGTTACTGGAAGCTTACCGGCAGTTCCCTGTATCCGACTTCTACCGGCTATAATGTGGGGATTGGGACGACGAGCCCCCAGAGCGATCTTCAAATCGGAAGCTTGACCAGTACTTCTACCGCTTCTCCAATTACTCTTTCGCTTGGCGGGACTTACAGCAGCACTGCCGGCGCCAATCCAAAATTGAAACTTTGGGATAACGGCAGTTCAGTTCCTTTTGGCTTTGGCGTGTCTGCCAATAGTCTTGATTCCATAGTGCCAGCTACAGGGAATTTTAATTGGTATGTTAATGGCAGCCAAAAAATGATTTTGAATTCATCAGGTTATCTTGGCATTGGGACAACTGCGCCGGGCCAGGCGCTTGACGTAAATGGCGATGTTAATGTTGGCGGCGGTGATTTATATCTGCCTACTTCACGTTTTTCTGATTCTGTAAGTTCTAGTTATCTGAATATTAGGCCTCAAGGCAACCGGATGATTTTATATGATGGTTCAAATAGTTATATTTTAGATATATATGGTGGAACTGGCAGGAACATCCATCTGGATGCCAGTGCCGGTGATAGCTGGATATCTTCAGGTAAAGTCGGCATCGGCATCACTAATCCGACCCAGGCATTGACTGTTACCGGAAGCGTTGACGCCAGCGTCCAGTTCCTGGGCCAGGCATCAGACACCATAACAGCGCCATCCTTCTCCTGGACAGGGGACACCAATGTAGGCATGTACCGGCCAACTACCGATACAATAGCCTTTACCACAGCCGGCACAGAGAAGGTGAGGCTTACCTCCGGAGGTTATCTTGGCATCGGGACAACGGCTCCGGCCCAGGCATTAACTGTCACCGGAAGCGTTGACGCCAGCGTCCAGTTCCTGGGCCAGGCATCGGACACCGTAGCAGCTCCGTCCTTCTCCTGGACAGGGGATACCAATGTAGGCATCTACAGGCCAGCTACCGATACAATAGCCTTTACATTTTCAGGCATAGAGAGGATAAGAATGAGCTCCGTAGGTTATCTTGGCATCGGGACAACGGCGCCCTTGGCTCCTCTTAACATAATTTCGCCTTCATCTGGAAATCAAGATGTGCTTCAGCGATGGGCTTATTCTGCGGCTACCAATCCTGATACGGGTTATAATCTAAAGCTTAAACAAACCGTAACAAGCGGAGTTGTCAGATGGACGTTCGACCAGGTTAATAATGGGACTGCTTATCCGGATGTTTTGACTTTTGACCGCGGCAACGTCGGCATCGGCACTACGCTTCCGGATAACCAGCTATCTTTGTATAAATCAACAGACGCAGCAACCGAGACCCAACTCTGTCTTATGAATTACGGCACGTCCGCTAATACCGCGACAAGTATATTGTTGACAACCAACAGTCTAACCTCTGGCGCGGCAATAACCGCTATCCGGAGAGCGGCTTACAGTATTGAGCACGATTTGGCATTCTCAACCACCTCTAGCGCGGGTCTAGCCGAGAAAATGAGGATAGATAAAGACGGCCATGTCGGTATCGGGACAAGTGCTCCGGGTGAGTTTTGTGAAATCTCAAAAGTTCAGGGTGCGCTTACAGCTTTAAGGATTTCTAATCCCACCAATCTGCCCGGGGTGCAAGTCGGGATAAATTTTTATGCAAGTCTTCCGGCTTCTCAGGTAGCTGCTTTTCGCTATGAGAGGGGCAACCAGGGTTTATTTATTGAGAATAATACTTCGAATGGAAATATTTCGCTTGTAGTTAATAACGGAAACGTTGGTATCGGCACAACCACTCCCGCCGTTAAGCTGGATGTTAACGGCGACATTGCGGGAGATTTGATTTCAACCGGTTCTACCGGTTACGTCGGGTATGTGGCAGGCACTGGCGCCGGCGCTTATAAACTGGTACGTTATTCATCGAGCCGGCGGTATAAAGATAATATTTCCGGGTTTGATCTGGGGCTGGATATAGTGAAGAAGATGCGCCCGGTATCTTTTACCTGGAAAAGCACCGGAGACCGCGATTTCGGGTTCATCGCGGAAGAGGCGGAAAAAGTTTCTCCGGAGCTTATAACCAAGATTAACGGCCAATGCGAAGCGTTTAAGTATATGGCGTATACGGCGGTTTTGACCAATGCCATCCAGGAGCAGCAGAAAGAGATTGACAGCCTGAAGCAGGACCTTGCCGAAATCAAGAAAAGTTTATCCGTTAAACCATAGGAAATTGGGGACGTTGCGGAAAAGGGGGACGTTTCTACTTTTCCCGAATCTCGCTCTGGAAAAGTAGAAACGTCCCCCTTTTTCGCTCCCCAATTTCCCGTCTCCCTTTTTCTATTTGCCAAAACCCGTTTCTTTGCTATAATACAAGCATGATCGAACGTTACAGCTTACCGCGCATGAACAGCATATGGCAGGAGGAGTTTAAGTTCAAAACCATGCTTGCCATCGAGATATTCGCCTTGGAAGCCCTCGCGAAACAAAAGAAAATCCCTCAAAGCGCAGTCAAAAGAATCAAGCAAAAAGCCAGGTTTAATTTAGCCCAAATCCGCAAAATCGAAGAAAAGACGCAGCACGATGTGGTGGCATTTGTAACTAATGTTTCGCAATATATCGGTAAAGACGCCCGATACCTGCACGCCGGGCTTACTTCTTCGGACGTCTTAGATACGGCGTTAGGCTCCCAGCTTAAAGCAGCGTCGGAAATCCTCATTGATGATATTAACAGATTGCTCAAGGTTTTAGCTAAAAATGCCAGAATCTATAAGGATACTGTTTGTATCGGCCGCACCCATGGCGTGCACGCGGAGCCGGTAACATTCGGCTTGAAGCTGGCGCTTTGGTATGATGAAATGCTTCGCAACTTGGAGCGTTTAAGGCTGGCTAAAGAGGAGGTTTCCGCCGGTAAGCTTAGCGGCGCCGTAGGCACATATTCCAATATTGACCCGCAGGTTGAAGCTTATGTCTGCAGAAAATTAGGGTTAAAGCCGGCAAGCATCTCTACGCAGGTAATCCAGCGCGATATCTATGCGCAATATATGGCGGCGCTGGCGGTAACCGGAGCGTCTTTGGAGAAATTCGCTACTGAATTACGCCATCTGCAGCGCACCGAAGTTTTGGAAACCGAGGAGCCTTTTGGCAAGGGTCAAAAAGGCTCCAGCGCGATGCCGCATAAGCGTAACCCGGTAATCTGCGAGCGCATTTGCGGCCTGGCGCGTTTGTTGCGCGGAAATTCCGTAGCCGCGATGGAAAATGTCGCGCTCTGGCACGAAAGGGATATTTCGCATTCATCGGTTGAAAGAATAATCCTGCCGGATTCCACACTGGCTTTGGATTATATGCTTAATAAATTCATCCAGGTCATGGAAGGCCTGAATGTTTACCCGGAAAATATGATGTCTAATATCGTTAAAACCCGCGGCCTTATATTCTCGCAAAGGGTGCTTCTTGCGTTAATGGAAAAGGGCCTTGCGCGGCCTGCGGCTTATGATTTGGTCCAGCGCTCGGCTATGGCTGCCTGGAAAAAAAGGGCGAATTTTAAAGATTGCTTATTGCTGGACAAAACCTTCCGGAAATACCTGAATGAAAAAGAGCTGGATAGCATATTTGACTTGAATTATTACCTGCGTAACGTAGATAAAATCTTTAAGAAAGCCGGTTTATGAAAAAGGGGGACGTTTCTACTTTTTCTCCTGCGGAAATTGGGGACGTTTCTACTTTTCTAGGGTTTAAAGCCAGAAAAGTAGAAACGTCCCCAATTTCCGTTAATTTCCGGAAAAAGTAGAAACACCCCCTTTTTTCTTCCCATCATGCTTTACAAAATTGAAGTAAGAGACAAATCCGGTATTTTTGACGCTGTGGGTGAAGGCGTCAAAGGCGACATCATTGACTTTGGGATAAATTCGGTCAGGGATGTGCGCTTTGTGCAGGTTTATACTATTATTGGCGAGCTTGCCGAAGAAGACGTAAAAAGAATTTGCGGCGAATTGCTCGCGGATAAAATCTGCCAGGATTATTCTATCAAAAAGGGGGACGTTGCGGAAATTGGGGACGTTTCTACTTTTTTAGGGCTTAAAGCCGGAAAAGTAGAAACGTCCCCCTTTTCCGCAATTTCCATCGTTGAGGTGGCCTATAACCCCGGAGTGATGGACCCGGTTGAAGAATCTACCTTAAAAGGGATCAGGGATTTAGGCATTGAAGGCGTCCGGTCGGTTAAGGCCGCCAGGAAATATATAATTAAAGGAAAACTTTCCGCCGGCCAACTTAAAACCATTTGCGAAAAACTTCTCTATAATAAGCTAATCCAGCATATCGTAAAAGAAGAAAAAAAGGGGGACGTTTCCACTTTTCCCCGGCCCTGCTGCCCGAAAAGTAGAAGCGTCCCCCTTTTCCGCAATTTCCCTGGATTTATTAGCCGCATCAGATAAGAAATTAATGGAATTTAGCAGAAGGGGCCAGTTATTCCTGAACTTGACCGAAATGCAGGCTATCAGGAATTATTTTAAGGGCTTAAGAAGGAATCCTACTGATTGCGAGCTCGAGACCATTGCCCAGACCTGGTCAGAACATTGTTCTCATAAGACATTTCGGGGTAAAATAAGATATACGGAAGAGATCCGAAAAAAGGGGAACGCGAAAAAGGGGGACGTTTCCACTTTTTCCGAATCTCGCTCCGAAAAAGTAGAAACGTCCCCCTTTTTCCGCACGCAGGTAATTGACGGGCTTTTGAAATCCACGATAATGAAGGTTACTAAAGAATTAAACAAGCCCTGGTGCGTATCTGTGTTTAAGGATAATGCCGGCATAATCCGTTTTGACGATAAATACAACATTTGTTTTAAGGTGGAGACGCATAACCATCCTTCGGCATTGGAGCCTTTTGGAGGGGCAAATACCGGTATCGGCGGGGTAATCCGCGACCCTTTAGGCACGGGCCTGGGAGCAAAGCCTTTTCTCAATACCGACGTCTTCTGTTTTGGCTTGCCGGATTACCCATTCAGCAAATTGCCCAGCGGCGCCTTGCATCCTAAGCGCGTGATGAAGGGGGTCGTCAGCGGAGTCCAGGATTACGGCAATAAGATGGGTATTCCTACTGTAAACGGCGCCATACTTTTTCATGAGAAATTTACCGGTAACCCCCTGGTATATTGCGGGACAGCCGGGATCATGCCAGGCGATAAGTCTTTTAAAAAGACAAACCCCGGGGATTTAGTGGTGGTCGTGGGCGGCAGGACCGGCAGGGACGGGATCCACGGAGCGACATTCTCATCCGGCGAGCTTACTCATGAATCCGAGGTTGTTTCATGCGGCGCGGTGCAAATAGGCAATCCCATCCAGGAAAAAAAGATGCTGGATACTATATTAGAGGCCCGGGATAAAAATTTATACAGCGCTATAACCGATTGCGGGGCTGGCGGGCTCTCCAGCGCGGTAGGGGAGATGGCCGCCCAGATGGGCTGCCGGGTGGATTTGGATAAAGTCCCCCTGAAATACAGCGGTTTGTCTTATACGGAGATTTGGATTTCCGAATCGCAGGAGAGGATGGTCCTCTCGGTCCCCCGGGAGAAAATTGAAGAGTTATTGAAAGTTTTCGAGAATGAGAATGTGGAAGCAAGCGTAATCGGCGAGTTTACCAATACTAAAAAGCTCAAGCTTTATTACCGGGATAACCTGGTTTGCGACCTGGATATGGATTTTCTCCATGAAGGCTTGCCTGAAATCGTAAAAGAAGCGGTGTATACGCAGCTAAAGCATGTGGAGCCAAAAATAAGCTGCCCAAAGGACCTGACCTTCACATTGGTTAAATTGCTTTCGCATTATGATATCTGTTCCAAAGAATCGGTGATCCGCAGGTACGACCATGAAGTGCAGGGCGGCTCTTGCCTTAAGCCGTTGACCGGACCGGAAAATGACGGCCCGTCGGATGCCAGTATTGTCAAGCCGGTTTTGGGTTCTCCTAAGGGGGTAGTTGTTTCCAGCGGGATCAATTTCCGGTATGGGTTTATCGACCCTTACTGGATGGCCGCTTCTTGTATAGACGAAGCCCTGCGCCAGGTTATCAGTTCCGGCGGTGCGTTGAAACAGACGGCGATTTTGGATAATTTCTGCTGGGGAAACCCGGATAAGCCCGACAGGTTAGGGAGCCTGGTGCGCTGTTCCTACGGTTGTTATGACGCAGCCGTTGGCTTTGGCACTCCTTTTATCTCCGGCAAGGACAGCCTTTATAATGAATACAGCGAGCATGGAAAATCTATGTCTATCCCCGGGACCCTTCTGATTTCGGCGATCAGCGTTATGGAGGACACGGATAAAGCGGTTTCCATGTATGCCAAAGAAGCCGGGAATTTGATTTATATAGTCGGCAAAACTTTCGAAGAGCTCGGCGGTTCGCATTATTATGACTTGTCCGGGGCTATCGGGAATATCGCGCCCAAGGTTAATTTTAAGAAAGCCAAATCTCTTTTTTGCGCCTTAAGCAAGGCGGCGTTTAAAGGGTTGGTCCGTTCGATGCACGACTGCTCTGACGGAGGCTTGGCGGTGGCAGCGGCGGAAATGGCGTTTAGCGGCGGGTTAGGCATGGATATATTTTTGTCGGCGGTCCCGTATGAGAAATCGGCGGCTAAAAGAAACGATTTTATTCTATTCTCCGAATCCAACTCCCGGTTTATCGTGGAGGTGGAGAAAAAGAAACGCAAGGCCTTTGAGCAAAGCTTAAAAGGTTCAGCATTCGGGTTGATTGGGTGTTTAAATGACAGCGGGCGCTTTAAAGTTTATGGTTTAGACGGAAAGCCTTGCATAAATGCAAGTATCAATAAATTAAAAGAAGCCTGGAAGGAGCCGTTAAAATGGTAAGAAAAACCGTAAAGAAAAAAAGGGGCGTTTCTACTTTTTCAGAGCCTAAAGCCAGAAAAAGTAGAAACGTCCCCCTTTTTCTTAAAGATGACTTTACCCGGGAAGACCCCTGGCGCGTATTCCGGATTATGTCCGAATTTGTGGAAGGTTTCGAAGTCCTTTCTAAGATCGGCAAGGCTGTTTCGATATTCGGCTCAGCCAGGACAACGCGCGGCACAGAGTATTACAAGCTAGGCGAAGAAGTCGCCTATCATATAGCCAAGGCCGGCTACGCCGTAATTACCGGAAGCGGCCCCGGCATGATGGAAGCGGCAAATAAAGGGACGCGCCGGGCCGGAGGGCATTCCGTTGGTTTAAATATCCACATTCCTTGCGAGCAGAAACCGAATGATTACGTGGATACCTTATTGGATTTTCGTTATTTTTTTGTCAGGAAGGTCATGTTTGTCAAATACGCCAAGGCGTTTGTGATTTTACCGGGAGGATACGGCACCCTGGATGAGTTCTTCGAGGCGATTAACCTGATCCAGACCCAGAGGATCAACAAGTTCCCGGTTGTGTTATTCGGCAGCGAATACTGGAACGGCATGCTGGATTGGTTGAAAGAAGTCGTATTGGCTAAAGGGAATATCAGTAAATCGGATTTGGATATTTTTACGGTAGTTGACGAACCCAAGGAAGTAATCGCAGCCATCAAGAAATACTATAAGAAATAGTTAACCCGTGAATTCCAATGCGGGTTTGGAACGGGTTTGGAATTCCAAACCCGCATTGGAACTGGGTGGTTGATGTGAAAAAAATCAAAGTTTGCGTTTTGAGGACAGCGGGGACCAATTGCGATAAGGAGACGGCTTTTGCTTTTGCCATGGCCGGGGCCGAAGCGGAATTGGCCCATATCAATAATTTTATCCGGGGGGCTAAAAGCCTTTCGGATTACCATATCCTGGCTTTTCCCGGAGGCTTTAGCTACGGAGACGATATTGCATCGGGAAAGGTGTTTGCTAATGAACTAAGGTGCAAGCTGGGCGAAGAGCTCAATGCTTTTGTAAAGGACGGGAAATTAATTATCGGTATTTGTAACGGTTTTCAGGTTTTGGTTAAAAGCGGGTTGCTTCCCGGCAACGGTAATTTCAAGCAGGAGGCCAGCCTTATTATCAATGATTCGGGAAAGTTTGAAGACCGTTGGGTCTACCTGAAGAGCAGGCAAAAGAAATGCGTGTGGGTTAAAAATCTGCCGGAAACGATTTATTTGCCGGTTGCCCACGGCGAAGGAAAGTTTATTGTTAAAGACGAAGCTGTTTTAAGCAGGTTAAAAAAGAATAACCAGGTTGTTTTCAGGTATTGCGGCGCCAAAGGAAGCCCCTGCGTCTATCCGGGTAATCCCAACGGCTCGCTTGAAGATATCGCGGGTATCTGCGATGAAACCGGCAGGGTTTTTGGATTGATGCCGCATCCGGAAAGGCATATCGCGGCTTTCCAGCATCCGCGCTGGCTTAACTCAAGGAATAAGGCAGGAGATGGTTTAAGAATATTTAAGAATGGAGTCGAATATGCCAGAAAAATCTTGTAGCTACAAAAGATGCCTGCCGGATAGGCAGGAGCCGAAGGAATATTGCGGTTTGTTCGGAATCAACAATAACAGGCACGCCGGTTGGTTGACTTATCTTGGATTATATGCCCTTCAGCACCGGGGGCAGGAAGCCTGCGGGATCGTTACCAATAACAAAGGTGTTTTGTCTATTCATAAAGAAATGGGCCTGGTGAGCGATGTTTTTAATGAAGAGGTATTGAGTAAATTAAAAGGCAATATGGCGGTGGGCCATGTGCGTTATTCAACTACCGGCTCAAGTGTCTTAAAGAATTCCCAGCCGCTTTTGATGGATTATGCCAAGGGCGCGGTGTGCATCGCGCATAACGGGAACCTGGTAAATTCCCTGGAGTTGCGCCGCTATCTGGAGAAGACCGGCTCCATTTTCCAGACTACCACTGATTCCGAAATCATCATCCATCTTATGGCGCGCGCCAAATTGCGCAATCTGGAAGAGAGCCTTGTTTATGCCTTAAAAAGAATTAAAGGGGCTTATGCTTTGGTAATGATCGCCAACAATAGCCTTATCGGCATAAGGGACCCGTTAGGGTTCCGGCCCTTATCTTTGGCTAAGCTTGGCAATTCCTGGGTATTGGCTTCGGAAACTTGCGCCTTTGATTTAATCGGCGCAAAATATATCCGGGAAATAGAACCCGGCGAAATCGTCATTATCAATGATAACGGCCTAAGGTCAATCAAGCCGAAAGACCTGCATTCGAATAAGCATGCCTTTTGCACTTTTGAGCATGTATATTTTTCCCGGCCGGATTCGGTAATTTTCGGGGAGACTGTCCATTCGGTCAGGCGTAAGCTGGGCGCGCGGCTTGCCCACGAGCATCCGGTGGACGCGGATTTTGTCGTCCCTGTCCCGGATTCAGGGTTTTCGGCGGCAATGGGTTATTCGCAGGAGTCCGGCATACCTTTGGAGCTGGGGATTATCCGCAACCACTACGTCGGCAGGACGTTTATCCAGCCGGCGCAGGATTCGCGGGATTTGGGCGTGCGGGTAAAATTCAATTTGCTAAGGGACGTTTTAAGAGGCAAGCGCATTATTGTCGTGGATGATTCGATTGTGCGCGGCACAACCTCTAAGATCCGCGTGCGGAATTTGCGTAAGGCCGGGGTCAAGCAGGTGCATTTAAGGATATCCTGCCCGCCGCACCGTTTTCCCTGTTTCTACGGGATTGATTTCCATAAATCCAGCGAGTTGATCGCTAATAAATATGAATCGTTGGAGAAAATCAGGCAATATATGGAGGTGGATAGCCTCGGATATTTGAGCCTTGGTGGAATGCTCGGGTGTTTCAAGAATTCCGGAGCCGAAAACTGCGCTGCCTGCTGGACAGGCAAGTATCCGGTGCGGGCGGAGAAAAGGCACAGTAAGTTCTCGCTGGAGACGCATTGCTGCGGGCAGGGAGAGATAGCGATATGAAAAAGGGGGACGTTTCAAAAAGGGGGACGTTTCTACTTTTCTAGCTTTAGGCTCTAGAAAAGTAGAAACGTCCCCCTTTTTTTAGGAGAAGGTAGAATGATTACGTATAAGAATTCCGGAGTGGATATAAAAAGCGCCAGTATCTTTAAGTCTAAGATACGGCCGCTTGTCAGGAAGTCTTTTCGGCAAGAGGTGTTAAAAGATATCGGAGGCTTCGGCAGTTTTTTCGGCCTGGACAGGAAGAAGTATAAGGAGCCGGTTTTAGTCTCATCTTCTGACGGCGTAGGCACTAAATTAAAGATTGCGGAGTTAGCCGGCAAGCACGATACGGTAGGGATCGATGCCGTCGCCATGAACGTAAACGATATCCTTTGCTCCGGGGCAGAGCCCTTATTTTTCCTGGACTATATAGCTTTCTCTAAAGTTAAGGAAGAGGTCCTGGTGGATGTGGTTAAGGGGATTAACGACGGCTGCATCGAGTCAGGCTGTTCTTTGATCGGCGGAGAGACAGCGCAGATGCCCGGGATGTATAGAAGAGGCGAATATGATATCGCCGGATTCTGCGTGGGCGTGATCGATAGGGACCGGATTATTGACGGAAGCGGTATCCGGCCGGCTGATACTGTTATAGGATTGGAATCAAGCGGGATCCACTCTAACGGGTATTCTTTGGTGCGCAAGGCCCTTTCGCGAAGCGAGCTCAAGGGCATGCGTAATGAGCTGCTTGTTCCCACGCGGATTTACGTAAAACAGGTTTTAAGCTTGTTGCCCGATAAAAACATAAAAGGTATCGCGCATATTACCGGCGGGGCTTTCTACGATAAGATTGCGCGCATTTTGCCTGATGACGCAGATGTCAAAATCGATAAGCATTCCTGGAGCGTCCCGCAGATCTTTCGCCTGATTCAAGATAAAGGGGATATCTCCGAACGGCAGATGTATCACACCTTAAATATGGGTATCGGCATGGTTTTAGTCGTTAGGCCAAATTCGGCAAATTCCATAATCGCAAAACTAAAGGCTCAAAAACTAAAATCCTGGGTAATCGGAAAAGTTGTAAGGGGAAGCAAAAAGGTAGAAATAGCTTAAGCCGGGGGCCTTAATTTTTTTTAGGCAAATAAACAGGCAGCTTTGGGGTAGCCGGAAGCGATAAAAGGAGGGTGTTTTATGAATATAGTGAACGCAATAATTATAGCAGCGGTTTTTATTTTCCTGATGGGCATCAGGATAGTCCGGCCAACGCACCGCGGCCTGATTGAGCGCTTGGGCAAGTATAACCGGTTTGCCAATCCCGGGTTCAATTGGATTTTTCCGTTTATCGAGGTCATTTACCAGGTTAATATAACCGAACAGATGGTTGACGCCGAGCCGCAGGAAATCATTACCAATGATAACCTGAACGCCAAGGTTGACGCGCAGGTTTATTTTAAGGTAAAATCCGATGAGGCAGACGTAAAAAGTTCGCAGTATAGCGTTAACAATTATCAATGGCAGATCGTGAACTTAGCCCGCACTACTTTGAGGAATATAATCGGCACCCTTACCTTGAAATCCGCCAACAGCGAAAGGGGTAAAATCAACGCCGAACTGCATAATACTCTTTGCCAGGAGACCGCTACCTGGGGTTTGGAGATTGTGCGCACCGAGTTAAAGGAAATCGATCCTCCTAAAGACGTGCAGGAGACGATGAATAAGGTGGTTAAGGCGGAGAATGAGAAAATCGCGGCAATTGATTTTGCTACCGCCACAGAAACCACTGCCGACGGGCAGAAGCGCGCGGAGATTAAGAAGGCCGAAGGGGTAAAGCAGGCGCGCATACTGGAAGCTGAAGGCGAAGCGGCAGCGATCAAGCTGGTTAATGAAGCGGCGGAAGAATATTTTGTGGGAAACGCGCAGCTATTGCGTAAACTGGAAGCCGTTGAAAAGTCGCTGCAGAATAACGCTAAAATTGTCGTCCCGGCGAATACGGAGCTGGTAAATGTCATAGGTGAAATGGCCGGCATCTTGCCTTTAAAGCCTAAGGGGTGAGAAAAAGGGGGTGTTTTGGAAATTGCGGAAATTGGGGACGTTTCTACTTTTCTAGGGCTTAAAGCCGGAAAAGTAGAAACGTCCCCGATTTCAGACAGGGGAAAGAAAACATGAATAAAATATTTTGTTTAATGGCGCTATTGGGGTTTGTGGCGGTAACCCGGTTTGTTTTTGCCCAAAATGGGCGCTATGACGCTTTTGTCAGCACGGATAGCGGCACTTATAAGGCGGTTGTCGAGGTGGAGGACGGATTGGTGGTTTATGTCTGCCGGGAAAACGGCGACCATATGAACCTTCAGGGCGCAAAAATAGTGGATAGCCAGGCCGACGGCACTACATCGAGCGGCGAGCAAGTCCATGTGGCAATTAGCGGTTATAATGATTATTACGGGGATGTCGGAAGGTCAAGCGTATCTCCGGGCACCGTAGTCGAAGAAGGCACAGGGCAGTTTAACGGTGGAGCTACCAGCGACCTTCCTTAAAAAATGGCGCAGGATATGATGCGGGTATTGGTTATTGGTTCCGGGGGCAGGGAACACGCGTTGGCGTGGAAAATCGCCCAGTCAAAATTGGCCGGCAAGGTTTTTTGCTCACCCGGTAACGCCGGGATGGCCCAGGTTGCCGAGCGTATCGATATTCACACCGATGATATCCCGGGGTTATTGGATTTTGCCGGGAAAGAAAAAATAGATTTTACGGTGGTAGGGCCGGAAACGGCTTTATCTTTGGGCGTTGTTGATGAATTCCGTAAAGCAGGGCAAAAGATATTCGGGCCGGACAGGAAAGCGGCCAGGCTTGAGGCAAGCAAGGTATTTTCTAAAGAGTTGATGGCAAAATATAAGGTGCCGACGGCGGATTTCAAGGTTTTTGATAATCCCGATGCGGCAAAGAAGCATATTGAGAATATCGGCGGGGCTTGCGTAGTCAAGGCTGATGGGCTAGCCGCGGGAAAAGGCGTGGTAGTCGCTCAAACAGCCGAGGAAGCCAAAAGCGCGGTTGACTTGATGATGCGGGACAAAGTTTTCGGCGATGCCGGAAATAAAATAATTATCGAAGAATGCCTCAAAGGCCAGGAAGCCTCGATTTTGGTGATCACCGATTCCAAGGAAGTAATTGCCCTGGCTTCTGCCCAGGACCACAAGAGGGTATTCGATAATGACCGGGGCCAAAATACCGGGGGAATGGGCGCGTATTCACCGGCTCCGGCGGTTACAAAAGAATTATTCGGGGAGATCCTGGATAAAGTGGTTTACCGCACGATAGATGGCCTAGTAAGAGAGGGCATAGATTACCGCGGAGTTTTATACGCCGGCATCATGCTGGCTAAAGACGGGCCAAAGGCGTTGGAATTCAACGTCCGTTTCGGCGACCCCGAAACCCAGGCGATCCTGCCCAGGCTAAAATCTGATTTATTGGAAGTAATGCTGGCTGCCAGCGAAAAGAAATTGAACCGCCTAAAGAGCCTGCAATGGGATACGCGTGCGAGCGTCTGCGTAGTTTGCGCAAGCCGGGGTTACCCCGGTAGTTATGAAAAGGGAAAAGCAATTTCGGGATTGGATAAAATATCTGAAATGGCCGGCACGCTTGTTTTTCATGCCGGGACAGAACTGCGGGACAACAAAATCGTGACTAGCGGAGGCCGCGTCCTGGGGGTGACCGGCTTAGGCGCCAGTATCCAAGAAGCGATTAATAATACATATGCCGCAGTAGGAAAGGTCAGTTTTGAGGGGATGCATTACAGGAAAGATATAGGCAAAAAAGCGCTAAATAGTATATAATATGCGGATGCGGGAGGAAAATGATGAGTAAAATCAGCATTGTCATGGGTAGCGTGTCGGACCTGGAAACCCTGAAGGAGTCGATTAATTTATTAAGAGAATTTAAGGCAGGGTTTGAGCTAAAGGTTTTATCCGCGCACAGGACCCCCAAGGATCTTGAAGCCTACGTAGAGCAGGCGGCTAAAAAAGGGGTAAAGGTGTTTATCGCCGCCGCCGGCGGAGCAGCTGCTTTAGCCGGAGTGATCGCGTCACACACAACTTTACCGGTAATCGGTATCCCGATAGAGACAAAGAGCTTAAAGGGCCTGGATTCTTTGCTTTCGACAGCGCAGATGCCCGCGGGAATCCCGGTAGCCTCGATGGCAATCGGAAAAGCAGGCGCCAGGAACGCCGCGATATTCGCTTTGGAGATTTTATCCATCGCCGATGACAGAATAGCCCGAAAACTAGCCAAATACAAGAAGCGCATGCGGGTTAAGATTATAAAAACCAGGATTAAGATTTGAAGAAGAAATACGCGCAGAACGGGAAAAAAGAAAAAAGGGGGACGTTTCTACTTTTCCCGAATTTAGCTCCAGAAAAGTAGAAACGTCCCCCTTTTTTATATTATGGCGCAGACAAAGATAGTTAAGGTTGACCCGTTGAATATCAACGAGGATTATATCCGGCAAGCCGCGGAAATCATAAAAAACGGCGGATTGGTGATTATCCCCACCGAAACAGTCTATGGGATTGCCGGAGACTTCCTGAATCAAAAGGCGACGGCAAGGATGTCGGAAATTAAGAAACGCCCTAAGGATAAGCCTTTTGCCGCAGCTATTGACAAAAAAGAGAAGATAGAAGAGTTTGCCCGCGAGGTGCCGCAGGCCGCTTATAAATTGATCCACCAATTTTGGCCGGGGCCGCTTACTATAATTTTAAAGGGGATCAATAAAGCGGTAACCGCAGGCCCGGATTTTCCCGGAGTTGACGGAGGGCATATCCGTTCCATCGGCCTGCGTATGCCGGATAACGCTATCGCCCTTAAGGTTATTGCCGAATCATCCCGGCCGTTAGCTCTTTCTTCGGCAAATTTATCAGGGGAGCCGGCGCCGGTAAATTTTGAATCGGCAATTAAGAGCCTGGATGGCCGGGTTGATCTTGCGATTGATAGCGGGCCGTTAAAGATCGGGGTTGAATCCACGGTTGTGGATTTTACCTCTAAAACCCAAAGAATTGTAAGATTGGGCGCGATAAAAGAAGAGGAGATTAATAAAACCATCGCAAGGAAAAATATCCTTTTTGTTTGTTCGGGGAATACCTGCCGCTCGGTAATGGCGGAGGCGTTTTTTAAAAAGATGATGCGGGATGAGAAACGTTTTGATATAGGAGTATTTTCAGCCGGAGTAATGGCTGTCCCGGGAATTGGCGTTTCGCAGAGCGCAAAAGAGGTCCTGGCGAGAGAGGGCATAGATATATCGAACCACGTATCGCAGCGGGCAACCAGGGAAATGCTGCGGCAATCGGACCTGGTCCTGGTCATGGAGAGGGAGCAGGAAAACGCCGTATTGAAATTGGCCCCGGAGGTAGAAAACAGGGTGTTTTTATTAAAAGAATTCGCTGACCCCGTTAGAAATAATAATCTTATTGCAAAAATCCCTAAGGGGGCTAAAATAGATGGAAATGAGCTTGATATAGCGGATCCGATGGGTAAACCGTTGAGCTATTACGAAAATACATTTGCCTCTATAAAAGAGGCTTTGGAAAGGGTAAAGAAATTAATATAATTCGTTTGACTTCGCTTAAGGCTATTTTTTAGCCAACGGCGAACAAAACAAGGGATGAGCCGAAGGATGAAAACCATACTGATTGCTTCCGATCACGGCGGGTTTGCTTTAAAAGAAAGTTTAAAAACCTACCTTAAGAATAAAGGGTTTAAAATCAAGGATTTAGGCCCTTTTGACGGGCAAAGATGCGATTACCCGGAGTTTGCTTATAATTTGGCCAGTAAGGTCGGGGCGGGTAAATTTAAGAGAGGGATCCTGATTTGTAAAAGCGGCATAGGCAATTCTATCGTCGCTAATCGCGTGCCGGGCGTGCGCGCGGCATTATGCCATAATCTAAAATGCGCCCGCTTGGCCAGGAAACATAATGACAGTAATGTCTTGGTTTTGGGCGCGCTTTTTGTCAAGCCCGGCCTTGCCAGAAAGATAACCGGAATTTGGTTAAATACTGAATTTGAGGGCGGAAGGCATAAGCGCAGGCTGAATCAGATAAGGGAAATTGAAAGAATAATAAGAACATAATAAAATTTAATAAAAAGGAAGGTGTTTAGTGAAACATTTAAAGTCCGTTGACCCTGAAATTTACGCCAGCATCAAGAAAGAGCTTGAAAGGCAGGAAGAGAACCTGGAAATGATTGCTTCGGAGAATTTTGCCTCTTTGGCCGTGCTTGAAGCCCAGGGTTCGGTCTTGACCAATAAATACGCCGAGGGGTACCCCGGGCGCCGCTGGTATGGAGGATGCGAGAATGTGGATGAGGTAGAGGGCCTGGCTATTGAGCGGGCCAAAAAGATATTTGGCGCCGAGCACGCAAATGTGCAGGCGCATTCGGGTTCGCAGGCGAATATGGCGGTATATTTCGCGGCGGTTGAGCCGGGGGATACGGTTTTGGCCATGGATTTAGCTGCCGGCGGGCACTTAACTCACGGGCACCCGCATAATTTTTCCGGAAGATTCTTCAGGATGGTAGGTTATGGCGTGGACCGGAAGACCGAAATGCTGGATTATGATGCGATTATGGGCTTAGCCAGGAAGCATAAACCGAAAATGATCCTGGCCGGCGCCTCGGCTTATCCGAGAAAATTGGATTTTAAGGCATTCAGGAAGATTTGCGATAAAGTCGGCGCTTATTTATTTGTGGATATGGCGCATATTGCCGGGCTTGTCGCCGCAGGCCTGCATCCGTCACCTGTGCCTTACGCGGAATTTGTCACTTCTACTACGCATAAAACCCTGCGCGGCCCGCGCGGCGGATTTATCCTTTGCTGGAAAGAGTTCGCAAAAAAAATCGATTCCCAGATTTTTCCCGGGATCCAGGGCGGCCCGCTTATGCACGTGGTTGCCGGGAAGGCAGTGGCATTTAAGGAAGCAACGGGCCCCAAGTTTAAAGCATACCAAAAACAGGTTGTGAAAAACTGCAAGGAGCTGGCCAAGGATTTAACCAAAAAGGGTTTCCGCATAGTCTCCGGGGGCACAGATACGCACCTATTGCTGGCGGATTTAAACGAAAAGCGGGTAACCGGCAAAGACGCTTCAAGCATCCTGGGTCTGGTTAATATAACGGTGAATAAGAACCTTATACCTTTTGACAATAAGGGGGCGGGGATTACCAGCGGCATACGTATCGGGACCCCGGCGGTAACAACCCGCGGCTTAAAAGAGCCGCACATGCGTATGATCAGCCGGTTTATAAACGAGGCGATTGAGGCTGACGGCGACCCCGGGATTATCGCCAGGATCAGGAAGGAAGTCATAAATTTAACCAGGAAATTTCCGTTATACCCGCAGTTAAAAAACGCATAATGCTTCAAGCGGATGCCTGTTTGGGGCTTGCCGCGCTACTTATAAACGCAAGGCGATTAAGGGAAAAATGAGCAAGAGAAAAATTGATAAGAGGCCGAGTTGGGATGAATATTTTCTGGATGTAGCAAAACTAGTAGCCAAGAGGGCAACCTGCCTGCGCCGCAGCGTAGGGGCGGTTATAGTCAAGGACAAGCGGATATTAGCTACCGGCTACAATGGCGCGCCTTCGGGCTTAAGGCATTGCGCGGATATCGGATGTTTGCGCCAGAAATTAAAGATACCTTCGGGAGAGCGCCACGAACTCTGCCGCGCCCTGCATGCCGAGCAGAATGCTTTAATTCAGGCTTCACTGTACGGGATAAGCGTTAAGGCAAGCACCATTTACGCCACCTGCCAACCCTGCGTTATCTGCGCCAAGATGTTGATTAACGCCGGGATAAAAGAAATTGTAATTGCCGGCGGTTACCCGGATAAGATGGCGCTGGATTTCTTAAAAGAAGCGAAGATAAAGATAAAAAAGATAGGATGACGGGTTATCCGTTATCCATCCTCCGGCCTTTGGTTCGCCCTCGAAATTAAAAAAAATGAAATGCCCCTATTGCGGTTATAAAGAGGATAAAGTAGTGGATTCGCGCTCAACTGCCGAAGAATCGGCAGTCAGGCGCCGCCGGGAGTGTTTAAAGTGCGCCAGGCGTTTTACTACCTACGAATATATCGAAGAAATTGCTCTGATGGTCATCAAGAAAGACGGCCGCCGGGAGGCGTTTGACCGGAAGAAAATACTTTCCGGGATAATCCGCGCCTGCGAGAAGAGGCCGATAAGCATTGAAAAAATGGAAGAGATCGTTGTCTGGGTAGAACGGGCGATCCATAAAAAGAGCGACCGGGAGGTATCTTCGGAGCGCATAGGAGAATTGGTTATGGAAAAGCTTAAATTCCTGGATGATGTGGCTTACGTCCGTTTTGCTTCGGTCTATAGGCAGTTTAAGGATGTCGGGCAATTTATGGTGGAATTAAAAGATATCCTGGGGAAAGAAAGGGCTGTGGCGGCTAACCCCGGAAGAATAAAAAAGCGTTCTGCAGCAAGAGAGAAATGAGGATGCCAGAGAATATGATAGAGATGGAATTGAATAAGATTGTTATAGATGAAAAAAGGCACGATCAGCTTATTGTCTTGAAGGAAAAAGGCGGCGAAAGGATGCTTCCTATTGTAATAGGCCTGGCTGAGGCCTCCGCGATAAAGCTGAAATTAAGCGGGTTTGTCCCCCCGCGGCCGTTAACGCATGATTTACTGCATTCAACCATAGGCGATTTGGGAGCCCAGATTGAAAAAATCGTCATTGATAAACTGGAAGAAAATACCTTTCACGCAAAAGTAGTCCTTAAAACTGTTTCCGGGCAGGAGAAGGTTGTAGATGCCCGGCCTTCGGATAGCATAGCCCTGGCAGTGCGGGCGCACGCGCCTATTTTTGTCGAAGATGATATCATTAAGAAATCGGCGATATTCAATCAGGATAAATAGTGAAAAATGTGAAAAAGGCGAAGAAAGGGGACGCGAAAAAAGGGGACGTTTCTACTTTTCTAGCTCTAGACTCTAGAAAAGTAGAAACGTCCCCTTTTTTCGAAGCGTCCCTCTTTCCGTTAAAAAGTAGAAACGTCCCCCTTTTTCGCATACTTAAAGAAATTTATGGGTTCTCCAAAAAGAGGCGCTTGAAGTTTTATTTGGTAGGGGGCCTGTTGCGCGACCTGATTCTGGGAAGGCAAAAGGAGAACCCGGATTTTGATTTTGCGGTTAAAAAAGGCGCCATAAAAACCGGCAGGAAATTGGCTAAACAGATTAAAGCCGGTTTTGTGGTTTTGGACAAAGGCCATGGCTTATGCCGGCTGGTAAAAAGAATAGGCCGGAAGACCTATACTTTTGATTTCTCGGATTTCCGCGGCCCAAGCCTCCAAGAAGACCTTAAGCTGCGCGATTTTACCATCAATTCAATGGCTTTGGAGCTAGAGAAGGCGTTTTGCGCGGAAGATATCGATAGTTCCCTGATAGACCTTTACGGGGCAAGAGAAGACTTGAAAAAGGGAATAATCAGGGTAGTAAGCAAGGCGTCTTTTAGCGACGACCCTTTGCGTATTTTACGCGCGTTTAGTTTTGCCTCTATCCTTGGTTTTGCGATTGACAAACGGACCTTAGCGCTGGCAAAGTCGCAAAAAGTAAAATTAGCCGGCGAATCTTCCGAGCGGGTGCGCGATGAGCTATTCAAGGTTTTTGATACCGATAAAACTTTTGATTGTTTTGTTGCTTTGGATAAATTAAAGATCCTGGAAATAATTTTTCCGGAGATAAAAAAGATGCGCGGTATAGGCCAGGGCCCGTATCATCATCTGGACGTCTGGCAGCACACTTTAGAATCCATCCGGCAGTTTGACCTGTTGCTTAAGGGCATCCAGGACAAGGAAATCATTGATTATCTTGAGGCGGTTATTTCCAGCGGCAGGAAGCGTAAAGCCCTTTTAAAACTGGGTTTGTTCCTGCATGATATCGGCAAGCCCGCAGCATTACGCCATGAAAAAGGCAGGACCACTTTTCACGGCCACGAAAGGCAAGGCCTGAAGCTGGGAGCTGGCATTGCCAGGAGGCTTAAGCTTTCTAACGACGAATTATACTCTTTGCATAAAATGATCCTCTGGCACCTTCGTCCGGGCTACCTGGCGGACAGCAAAGAGCCGACTCCCCGGGCAAAATTCAGGTATTTCCGGGATGCCGGGAGGGAGGCGCTATCCATATTATTGCTCTCATTAGCTGACCAGCGCGCGACCAAAGGCCCTTTGACTACTGCGGGAGCCCGTAAACAGCATGAAAAGGTAGTGTCCGGCTTGATCAGGGAGTATTTGGGCAGGGCTAAAGAGAAACAGAAAGCGCGCTTAGCCAACGGCAATGATATAATGAAAAAGTTTAAATTAACCCCGTCCCCGTTAATCGGTAAAATACTTTCTGAATTGGAAGAGCTTCAGGCAATCGGGAAAATCAGGACCAAAGAAGAGGCCCTTAAGGCAGCAGCCAAGTTGGTTAAGCCCGGGAAGAAATGAAGAAGTTTATTATAGCCAGCATAGTTGTTTTGATCATTTTATCCGGCGCCGGCATTGTTTACCTGAATAATGTCCTCTTACCCAGGACAATCAAGGCCCTTATTATTAAAGGTATTGAAGAACGGGCTAATTCCAGGGTTACCTTAGGTTCTTTAAGGGTAAATATATTCAAGGGCCTGGTTTTAACGGATTTGGAGGTTTATGGCCGGCAAGCCCCGCTTATCAAAATAAAAGAAGTTTCTTGCGTGGTTTTTCCTTTTCCGATACTGCGCAAGCAAATCATTATTCCCAGCATAAATATTAAATCCGCTCAAATTTTTGCGGAAAGAAGAAGCGACAAGGCATTCAACCTGGCGGATTTATTTTCCCCAAAGCCTGCTTTCGGCAACGCGGGGCAGGCTAAGGCTAAAACCGCTTCCGGCCCTGCCTCCGGCTCCGGGGGTTTTGAGCTTTCCGTTTACCGGGTCAATATTGCCAACTCCAAGATTATTTTTAAAGATAACGCCTTAAGCAAGCCTTTTACCAAGGCTTTGGAGAATATAAACGCGGCAGTTTATTTATCTTTGCCGGCGTCGGTAAAATTCAAGTTTTCAGCTTTAATCCCGGATATTGCGCCGGTAAAGATAGCGGGTAACGGAGAATTTAATGTCCCCGGCCAGGAGCTAAGCGCTCAATTAAATATCCCGGGGTTTTCTCCCGGGGCATTTTCGGATTACTATGAAGATTCGGGGATAAAGGTATCCGCAGGCTCGCTTATTGATATATCCAGCAACCTTAAGATCAAAAATAACGTATTTTACGCCGACATCCAGGCCCAGGGAGAGAATTTAAATATCTCCCGGGATAAAATTAATGCCGGACTAAACGTGAGTTTAAGGGCCGTCTTAGAATACGGTTTCTCCGCTAAAATATTAAAATACTCCGGAAGCGCTAAGGTTTACGGCGCCAGCGTTTCAGGCATCGATATTATAGATAAAGCCAGCGCTGTCGGATGCGGCATAATTTTCAATAATTCCGGCATAAGCACGGATAATTTAACCGCTAAAGCCTTAGGGTTATCTATTAATGCCAGGGCGGCCCTAACAGATTTCAACGATCCGTCTATCAAGGTAGATGCGGTTTCCGGTTTGGGCCTCGCCGCGTTACAGGGCATATTAAAGGAGAAATTTAAATTCAACCTGGCCGGGTCAATCGACGGGCAGGCCGGCATATCGTTATCGGCCGAGGGGAAGCTTCTTGAACCTAAGAACTTAAAAGTAAGAGGGAGCCTGGACTTGGTTAACGCCTCGCTGAAGCTGGAGAAAATCGATTCTCCTATCCAGGAGATTAACGGAAAAATAGAGTTCCTGGGAGATAAATTCAAATGGAGCGGGTTAAGTTTAAAATACCGGGGTGAGCTTTATAAGTCCACCGGCTCGCTCTCGGAGCTTAAATCTCCGTTTTTGGATATCGCGATAAATTCCGGAGAATTTTCTTTGGTTTCCGCGCTTCGTTTGAACAATAAACTGATCAACGTATATAAATGCTCCGGGAATTATTTGTCTTCGCAATTTTCCGTATCCGGCGCCGTTGATATTTCGGATACTTTAAACCCCCAAGCGCAGTTAACCGGAGAACTGCTTATCGATTTAAAAGACCTAAGCAGGGTTTTAACCGGGATAAAGGAGCAGTTGGATGTAATCAAGCCCGAAGGAAAGCTCAAGGCAAGTTTTAACCTTGCGGGAAAAGTCAGCGCGCTAAAGGATTGCACGATCCAGGCCAGGCTTTCCGCAGGAGCCATCTCTTTATACGGCTTGAAGATGAGCGATTTCACTTTGGATTATCTCCAGGCAAAAGGCGTGGCCGATGTTTCTTCCCTGCGGCTGTCTTTATACGGCGGTTCATTGGCAGCTGCTTTCAGGGCTAAGCTGGATTCCGAGGGTTATCCTTACGCGTTGGACGCCAGTATCCAGAATGTTAAAATTGAAGAATTAAAACTCGATACTTTGGCAAAATCCAAAGATATTTCCGGGCTCCTGCAGGCAGCTGTAAAAGCTACCGGGCTATTGAATGATTTAAGCGGCTCGCAAGGTTCCGGCATGCTTTCTATCGCTAAAGGAAAGCTTTGGGAATTGGATTTATTTAAAGGCATGGGCAAAATATTGTTTTCGAAAGATTTCGCCAACGTTACCCTCTCCGACGGAGCATGCGATTTTACCATACGGGATAAATCGATCTCTACCGATAACCTGACGTTAAAAGGCAGCATGATAAACTTGTCCGGACCGGTAAGGATAGGGTTTGATAATTCCATCAACGCCAAGCTGAACGTGGATATTATTAGCGAACTTGTCCCTCTGACCGGGACTTTTAAAGATGTCACTACCGCTTTTATCGGCGAAACCGGAAAGTTTGCGGCAATCAAGATAAGCGGGACCCTGAAAGACCCGAAATATAAATTTGAACCCGCTGTGGCCAGTATTATCCAGAGCCTGGCCGGGAATTTGCTTAAGAGGATATAAAACGCGTTATAATAAAATAATCGGCTTTTAAAACGAAAGGAGCGGGCTTGGCTATAAAAGGACGCAGGAAGTTGAGCTTAGCAGCATTACTGGCTTGTGTTTTTTTATTTATTTTCTTCTTGGCGGATATTTACGCGGAGCAAGGGGCCGGAGAAGAGCAGCCCCAGGATTCCTTTTTGGCCCCTGCTGATACTTACCGTCAGAAATTAGGGAAAACGCTTGTGGTCCAGGAAGAGGGCTTACCGCAGGAACTGGATACCTACGCGCGTTTTATGCCGTTATCCGGAGCTAAATCCCAATCCGGGAAAGTCGGCCTGGTTACTGCGGCTTCAGAATACAATTATCAGGTTAAGGCCTTCGGCAAGCTCCCTATCGAATTCGCTTTAGCCGCTAAGTATATAGGCATAAATAATGCTACCGTTGTTAAGCTCCCCGGGAAATTAACTTCGTTTGGCCTCGGGCTGGAAGCTACTTTGCCGTTTTTTAATTTGGATAAAACTTATTTTACCGTTGGCCTGGCGCCCTCATTTTTTACGGACAACTGGAATTTCAGCTCCGAGTCGTTTCATCTGTTGCAACGTTATTTTATGATTTACCAGCCGAACGAAAAAACAACTTTTATTTGCGGGCTGGAGTATGCCCCGGGTTTTAAGGCGGCTGTTTCTCCGATTGTAGGGATTATTTACAGGCCCAATGACAGGCTGGTGTTTCATCTTATCCCCACTAATCCGGAAATTACTTATGATTTGAGCGATAAATGGGCGGTATTTGTCCAGGGCGGATATACTGCCGATGAATATAAGGTAACCCAAAATAACCTTAAGAATGTCGTGCTTAACTACAGCGAAGCGCGCGCCGGAGCCGGGTTGCGGTATTCTCCCAACAAGCATATTGAAGCTTCTCTTGCCGCAGGTAATGTGTTCAACCGCTCTATCGTATACCGGCAGGATAGCTTAGGTAAAGTTGCCCTTAACAACGGTTTTTATACCGAATTTCGTATAAATATTTCGATTTAAGGCGTAGAGATAGGCGTGGATAAAATAGTTAAGGCCATAAGGATAATCGAAAAACAGGTTAAGCCTTACGCAAAGCCTTCGGTTACCAGGATTTCCGGCAGGAAAGACCCTTTTCAGGTTTTAGTTTCCTGTATTTTGAGCCTGCGCACGAAAGATAAGACCACGACGGAAGCCGCGGAGAGGCTCTTTAGGGTTGCGGCTTGCCCCGCGGATTTGATAAAGTTATCCAGCGGCCGCTTAGAGAAAATAATTTATCCCGTAGGGTTTTACCGTAATAAAGCAAAAGTTATTTTGGATATAAGCCGTAAAATCATCAAAATGTACGGCGGCGAAGTCCCCCGTAGGTTAGAGGGCCTGATGGCCTTTAAGGGGGTAGGCCCAAAGACGGCCAATTTGGTTTTGGGCCTCGGTTTCCATATCCCGGCTATTTGCGTGGATACGCATGTGCATCGTATTTCAAACCGCATGGGTTGGGTTAAAACGAGGTCCCCGGAGCAGACGGAAGATGCGTTAAAGAGCGTTCTGGCGGAAAGAGAATGGATAGCCATAAATACTACGCTGGTAACTTTCGGCCAGAACCTGTGTTTACCGGTTTCTCCGTTTTGCAGCAAGTGCCTGGTTTATAAATATTGCCCAAGAAAAGGCGTCGTTAGATCCCGTTAGTTAAACAAACCAAGGAAGGTAATATGGCTAAGAGGATGAAGATTGTTTTGGGTTTGTTTTTGGCATTAGCCTTGGCCGCACCGGCTTATGCCGATACGCTGTATCTTAAGAACGGCCGCAGTTTAGAGGGGCTCGTAAAGAGCGATAACGGCAATACCGTTGAATTAGAGGTAGGGGCAAGTTCCTCGGTTACTTTTCTTAAAAGCGAGATTGACAGGATCGTTAAATCCTCCGAAACCGATTCTTTCCTTCTGCGCGGTAAATGGGAAAAACGCAAGCTTAAGGCGGATAAAAAAATAACAGAGATACAAATCGAGGAAAAAGAGAAGACTGGCCCTGTCCCGGCAAGTTTTTCCAATAGCCTTCAGGCAATAACGGTGAGCGTTAAATTAAATGGAAAAGTGAGCGCGGGAATGGTTTTGGATACGGGGGCGAGCCTGGTAATGATTACAAAGAAAATCGCCCAGGAGTTAGGAATAGATTTGTCGGGCGTTAAGCCGGATTTGAAAGCGCTTGTGGTTGACGGCCGAAAGATGAATGCCAAGCGGGTTATTATCGAGTCTATGGAGGTCCAGGGGGTGGTGGCAAAAAAGGTGGAAGCCGCTGTTTTACTTGATGATGCCGGGGTTTCCGGTTTTGGCGACGGATTGCTCGGGATGTCATTTTTAAAGAGATTTAATTTCAAGGTGGACCAAAAAGAAAAGAAGTTGACCTTTGAGAAATTATGAGGCGTAGCGATGAGAATTAAAGATTGCGAAGTAAAGGTTATTCAGCAGGATATAACCGGGTTAGCAGTAGAAGCCATCGTTAACGCCGCCAATAATAAGGGCGTTATGGGGGCGGGGGTGGCGGAAGCGATTAAGAGAAAAGGCGGAAAAATAATTGAGGAAGAGGCGGTAAACAAATGCCCGGTTAAGCCGGGGGAAGCGTTTTTTACTACAGCCGGGTCATTAAAAGCAAAATACGTTATTCATGCCGCGACTATGGGCATGGATTTCAAGACCGATGAAACGAAAATCCGGGATTCTTTCCGGAATTCTTTGAAAGCCGCTGACGGATTAGGGATAAGATCTATCGCGTTTCCGGCCCTAGGATGCGGGACAGGCGGGTTTCCCTTATTGGCTTCGGCAAAAATTATGGCGCAGGAAGCCTGGAAATATTTGCGGGAGGAAGAATCCGGTATCAAGGAAATCACCTTTTGCCTTTTTAGCCGGGAAGCCCTCGATATTTTCGAGAAAGGCGTGATTAAATACCTGGAGCATGTGCTTTATAAATTGCAGAACGGGCCATTTTCCACGGTGGATGCCATAATTGAAATTGACGGCGGGATAGTGCTTATCCAGAGAAAAAATCCTCCTTTTGGCTGGGCCCTTCCCGGAGGTTTCGTTGATTACGGGGAGAGCCTGGAAGATGCCGTGGCCCGGGAGGCTAAGGAAGAGACCGGGCTGGATATTAGGGAAATAAGGCAATTCCATACCTACTCTGAACCTGGGCGCGATCCGCGTTTTCATACCATCGGGACGGTTTACATAGCTAAAAGCCAGGGCCGGCCTCAAGCGGGAGATGATGCCGCGGCATTGAAGATAGTTAAATTAAGCGAAATAGAAGGCTTAAACCTCGCTTTTGACCACAGCCAGATATTGGCGGATTATTTAAGGTCGTTAAAATAGGGACGCGAAAAAAAGGGGACGTTTCTACTTTTCTGGCTCTAGGCTTCAGAAAAGTAGAAACGTCCCCCTTTTTTTTTCTCCCTTTTTTTTCGCGTCCCTATTTTCGCTGTCCCGATTGGGCCTGCCAGCGTGGCAAGGTTATGCTTCTCTTAATTGCTTTTCGGCGTCTACTACGCCGCGGTTAATTACTCGGATTGTTTCTTTGATCTTGTCTTTCAATACATAAGAAGATACTTTTGCGTCGGCAATTTCGCGTAAGACCTGCACGCTCATCCTGAAATAGCGCACCACTTCGCCTTCATCAGTGTCGCCCAGCCTCAAAGTTTTCTCAAAACTTGTCCCGCGCAGCCACGCTTCCATCGCCGCGCTCATATGAAAGTACGGGATTTTACTAAAGGGGTATATCCGGTATCTTTCTTCTTTATGCTTGAGCGCGTCATAAATTGCTTCGCACGCCTTTTTGATCTGCCGGGTATTCTTGGAAAGATTGGAGGGCAGGCGCTGGTTTTTACGCGGCTCAAATACGGCGGATACCGCGATCACCCCCAGCCCGAATTCATCAAGCTGCTCCAGTATGCGCTGTTCATATAGTTGGCTTAAAATCAATTCATACCCGTAGACGTTTTTAGCGAATTCCCCTTTTTCGGTGAGCGCGCCGTTATTTATATAATTCAGGTCTTTGAGCAGTTTTAGTTTTGCTTCGATGAGCCGAAGGGCTTCCTTTTGCTCGTTCTTAGGCGACTGAAAGAAATGCAGGGAGAGAGGGTATATCTTGAATAAATCTTCCTTGTATTTATCGTAAAGGTTTAATATTGTCGCGTAAGAAGTGTTGAGCTGGCTTTTTACCTCTTCGGGTTTCCCATAGATTATGCGTTTGGCTTCGTCAATGCGGATCCTTTGCAGGTTGAGCCGGCAATATACAAAGCCTTCGGTATCGATGCCGCGCCTGCCTGCGCGGCCGGCCATCTGGTAAAAATCGCGGGTTTTCAAGTTCCGCACGTAACGGCCGTAGAATTTACGCAATTCATCGAAGATAACCGTGCGGCTGGGCATGTTGATCCCCAGCGCGAAAGTCTCGGTAGTAAAAATGACCTTCAGGAGGCGGCTGGTAAACAGCCTTTCAATTACTTCTTTTAAGGTGGGGAGCATGCCGGCATGGTGGTAGGCGATCCCGTTTTGAATAAGCTGGTAAAGGTTCTGGGCGGTGCGGTCATCCTTTAAGTCAAAGCGTTCGCAGAGCCCGGAATACATTTCAAGGATCCGGGTTTTTTCTTCGCCATTCAAGAAGTTGGAGCAGGCCAGTTCCGAGGCCAATTCTTCCGCCCTGCGCCGGCCAAAGACAAAATATATGCAGGGCAGGCCTTCCTGGTTGCGCACGTAGTTTATCAGGCCGAACAATTTGTTGGGTTTAAAAAACCTTAGTTTCCTGAAACGCTCGATCTTGTCGGCTATTTCGTTACCCGCCTGAAAAAAGAAATGCAGGGGGACGGGGCGTTTATCTTCGATTACGGTTTTTACCGGTTTATTATGGATTGACTCGATCCAGGAAGCAAATTGTTTGATATTCGGTATGGTCGCGGATAGGCCTAAAAGGCTCATATGCTTAGGCAGGAATATCAAGGATTCTTCCCAGACCGTGCCGCGCTCGGGGTTATCGATATAGTGGATTTCGTCGAAAATAATCCAGGAGTATCGTTTGAGGCTTTCCGGCTCATCCAGGATTTTGTTGCGAAGGATCTCGGTAGTCATTATCAGGACCAAAGCGAAAGCGTTTAGCGAGACATCCCCGGTCAATAAGCCGATTTTATCCCCGAATTGGGCCTGAAAATCGCGGAATTTCTGGTTAGAGAGCGCTTTGATGGGGGCGGTATAGATTACCCCGATATTCTTCTGGATCGATTCGTTGATAATATGTTCGGCAATAGCGGTTTTACCCGCGCCGGTCGGGGCCGATACAATAACCGAATAGCCCTGATTGATGAAGTCAATTGCTTCTTGCTGGAACCGGTCGTAGATCATCGTTTATCGTATGCAGGCTTCTCTTGAATATCGCTTGTCGCGCTCTGCCGCCATAATATAAAAACAGCGCCCCCGCAATATTGAAACCCTGTTACCTTCAGGATACCGGGTATCTCTTGCCCAAGGGAAGCGCAATGCGGCTTAGGCATTATTATAACCTAAAACTATTGCTTTATCCACGTAATAATAGTAAAATAAACAATTATGGGTTATGAGGCGGCTTTAGGTAAAGCCTGGGAAGATTTAGCTAAGTTTAAAGCAGCTAAGAGGTTAGCAATTAAGTTCTTAGCCGATGAATATAGCGTTGATTTGGAAGCTAAGAAGGTTTATTCTTTAGCGTCTAATGCAGGCGCAAAGGACCTTATAAGCATACTTATTTTGCATTATCTTGCCCGGAAGATAAAGGGGCTTCCCGGAATAACCGGGACTTGGCTTACTTTTAGGGAACTCTCCGGGGTTGAAGGCTACGCTGACGCCTACCGCAAGCGTTGCCTTGAGCCAATAATCGGCAAGTACGGCCAAAGCCCCGGGAGGATTAAGGCGGTATTGAGCAGATTACCCGCCCGGTTATCCGCAGGCGGAGACTTTAGCATAGTAATCCAGGCTTTTGAGGGGGTGCCGGCCATGGTTAAGCTTTGGAAGGCTGACGAGGAATTTGGGCCTGATGCGAATATGTATTTTGACTCCAGCATAACCGGCATATTTCCTACCGAAGATATTGTGGTCCTGGCCGGAATCGTCGGGAGCAGTTTATAAGGGGTGGCTAAAATAAATAATTTGCTTAGGAGGTTTTATCTTTTTGCCGGGTTGATTTTGTTTTTTAACGTAACCGGTTGCAATGAAGGCGCGCAGATTACTTATAATCCCGCAAAAGCAAAGTTTGTTATGCCTCTGGGCAGAAGCTATAATTACGCCGATATTTTAGTCTCCAGGGCGGTAGATGGCGATACGCTTGTGCTGGAGACAGGAGAGAGGGTAAGGTTGATCGGGATTGATACTCCGGAATTGCATGTTTCCGATAAACTTTACCGCGACGCGCGGCGTTCAAATCAGGATGTGGCTACGATCCAGAAGCTCGGGGAGCGCGCTTACGAGTTTACCCGGGGACTGGTCGAGGGCAAGCGGGTGAGCCTGGAGTTTGACGCCGGTAAATATGACAGGTATAAAAGGTTATTGGCGTATGTGTATTTAAAAGACGGCACCTTTGTAAATGCCAAAATCGTAGAAGAAGGATACGCGTCGCTTTTGACTATACCGCCAAATGTAAAATACGCGGATTTATTCTTGAGATTGTACCGTCAGGCGCGCCAAAACCGGCGCGGCTTATGGGAATAGCCGCATAATATTGTATGGCGCGTGGCTCTGGGCGCCGGATGCAGGGTATTTTTTGTTAAAACTTTTGCCCGGCAAACTTCTCCCCGTCGCCTCATTGGCCCCCGCGCCTAACGCTAAGGAACAGGAGGAATTATGTTGCGTCTTTTGACCGCAGGTGAATCGCACGGCAAGGCTATCGTGGCGATTCTGGAAGGTATGCCGGCAGGCCTTAAAATAAATACGGGGTTTATTAATAAGGAACTAAAACGCAGGCAGTCCGGGTTTGGCCGGGGTAAGCGCATGCAGATTGAAAATGACCGGGCAGAGCTTTTTTCGGGCCTGAAAAACGATACGACTTTAGGCAGCCCCATTACGCTTTTTATCCGGAATAAAGATTCAAGAATCGGCAAACTCCCTAAAGTAATGTGCCCTCGCCCGGGCCACGCCGATCTGGCAGGGCTGTTAAAGTATGGTTTTTCGGATATAAGAGAGGTCCTGGAACGCGCATCTGCCCGGAGCACGGCGGCAACCGTCGGCGCCGGGGCGCTATGCAAGATTTTATTGAATGAATTCGGGATAAACGTTATGAGCCGGGTATTGTCCGTTGGCGGCGAATATGGCGTCGTGGGCATGAAGGCCAAAATAAGCCAAGCCATAAAGAATAAAGATACTGTCGGCGGGATATTCGAAGTAATCGTCAAAGGCGCTCCGGTGGGTTTAGGCAGTTATAGCCAGCCTGACAGGCGCCTGGACGCAAGGTTGGCGCATACCTTAATCTCCATTCCCGGGATAAAGGCAATGGAGATCGGCTTGGGGTTGGGGTATGCGGTTAGTTTTGGTTCGGAAGTGCACGATGAGATTTTTTATTCCAAGCCTAAAGGGTATTTTCGTAAAACAAATAATGCCGGAGGCATTGAGGGCGGTATATCTAACGGCGAAGATATAATCTTACGCGCATGCATGAAGCCTATTTGCACCTTAATGGACCCCTTGAGTTCAGTTAATATAAGCACTAAGAAAGCTTCTAAGGCGGCCACCGAGCGTTCGGATACTTCGGTAGTAAACGCTGCGGCCGTGGTCGCGGAGTCGGCTTGCGCGTTTGTCTTAGCCGAAGCCTTGTTGGAAAAATTCGGCTCGGATAACCTAAAAGATATTAAACAGGCTTACGTAAGCTATGTCAGGCGGGTTCGCCATGGTTAATTTAGAATATTATAATATAAAGATCGGAAGGTCGGAGCACTCAAAGGACATTGTTATCCGGGGCGAGATTGTTAATAAAAGCGACAAAAATTATAGTTCCATAAGCTTAAGGATAGTCCTTTTTGTCAAGAATATTTCCATAGCCAGCGTGGTAGTATTGGTTAACGGAATTTCCAGCGGCGCCAGCAAGGTTTTTGAAAAGAACGTGGAAGACTTAGAGTATGACGCCATAGCCAAAGACATAACCCGCTACGAAGTCTATGTCGAAAGCGCATATTAATCCGATGCTGCGATAGCCTCTAATTTTATACCGGAGAGAGGCTTTTTAGTGCTGCCTTTTGGCTATTTGATTCCGTTTAGGGCGTGTCGGAATATCCCGGGCCTGTCGGGCATAAAGCGCCGGGTTTGAAGCCCGAAGCTGCCGGAGGGCTAATTTCCTTAAAATTTGTTAGTTAGAAAGCTTTGCCCCTTACGTCTATTAAACTAGAAAGGGGGTGAAGTACTATGGGCGATAAAGGGATTCAGGTCAGCCGCATCCATAGGGTCAACGGCGAATCAAAGCTAAAGGCCTTTGCCGATGTATCCTGGGCAGGCATAGTGGTTAAAGGTTTTAGCGTGGTTGACGGCAGTAATGGGTTATTTGTAAGCATGCCGCGGCATCAAGGCAAGGACGGCAAGTGGTATGACACGGTTTATCCGACCACTAAAGAACTTAAGGCGCAACTATGCGAAGCGGTTTTGACAGCGTATAAGGAATAAGCAAAGGGACGGTTCTCGATTCAAGGCCTGCCTGCCGGCAGGCAAAAGCGTCCCTAACCAGGGGGTAGCTTAAGGTTGGATTGAGGGCCGTCCCTAAGAAATAATGAAGAATATTTATTTGGTTGGATTCATGGGGACAGGCAAGAGCGCGTCCGGGCGTGAGTTGGCGAGAAAAAAGAAGTGGAATTTTGTTGATCTTGACGAGCTCATTGAGCTTAAGGAAAAGAAGGCCATTACGGATATCTTCGCCAAGAAGGGGGAGCCGTATTTCAGGAGGATTGAGGGCAATGCCCTTAAAGAGATAGCCGGGAAAAAGGGATTTGTTGTGGCTTGCGGCGGCGGGATCGTGATTAACCCGGAGAATATAAAGGTTATGAGAAGTTCGGGGGTAATAGTTTGCTTAAAGGCTTCTCCTAGAGCGATATTAAAACGGGTTTCCGGGGCAGCCTGCCGGCCGCTCCTGAATGTGGATAACCCGGAAAGAAAAATAAGGGAGCTTTTAAAACTGCGCTCGCCTTATTATGCCAAGGCAGATAAAACCATAGATACCTCCAGGCTTACGGTAAAACAAGTAGCGGATAAAATATCGGGATTGTTCCCTGTTGGTTTATGCTAAATCAAGAATCAGTAGACTGGCTGCGTTTAGTTTTGACTCCTGGAATCGGCCCGCGGCGGGGAAAAAGCCTTTTAGAACGATTTAAGACCCCAAGGGCCATATTAGAGGCTTCTTTAGACGACATGTCAGAAGTAGAAAACGTAGGCAGAGAAGTTGCCAAAAAAATAGTTGAAGGTAGGAAGAAAATAGATTTAGACGGCCAGATCAAATTGATTGAGAAAAATAATGTTACTCTTATCCCTTTAGATAGTGAATTTTATCCTGATAGTTTAAAATCCATATTTGACCCGCCATTAGCCTTATTTGTAAAAGGTGAAATCTTACCCCAAGATTATTTTTCTATTGCGATGGTAGGTACGCGTCTGGCTTCTTTCTATGGCAGGGCTATGGCTGAGAAACTAAGTCGGGAATTAGCAGAAAAAGGCTTTACTGTTGTAAGTGGTGGAGCGCGTGGCATAGATACCCGTAGCCATGAGGCTACTTTAAGAGCAAAAGGCCGTACTTTAGCTGTATTGGGTTGCGGTTTAGATATAACTTATCCACAGGAGAACAAAAAACTATTTGAAAAAATAATAGAAAAAGGCGCTTTGATTTCAGAATTTCCTTTATCTACTAGGCCAGACAAAGGAAATTTCCCAATGAGAAACAGAATAATCAGCGGATTATCATTAGGCGTGGTCGTAGTTGAGGCGCCATATAAAAGCGGGTCATTGATTACTGTCGGGCACGCTAACGATCAGGGCCGCGAGGTCTTTAGCATCCCTGGCCATGCAGATAATTTTGTGAGTAAAGGCTCTAACCAGCTCTTACGAGAGGGCGCAAAGCTAGTAGAAAATGCTGATGATATAATTGAGGAACTGGAGCCGGTATTGATAACTAAGCTAAGGGAATTTAAAGCCAGCCGGCCAACAACCGGATTTTCCGGGGCAAGTGAAATGCCCGGCGCAAGGCGCGATTTAAATAATGAAAATGAAAACAGGGTTTATGAATTAATAACGCCTCAGGCAATACCTTTGGATGAGTTGATCGAGAAAGCGGGCATGGATGTTTCCCGGGTTTCCGGCATACTTTTAAGCCTGCAGATAAAGAAGCTGATCCGGCAGGTTCCGGGTCAACAATTCGTAAGGTTAACCAATGCTTGAGCTTAAGGAGCGCCTGGGGCAAGCAAGCGTTTATTTAAGGGGCCATTGATGAAGAAAAAAGATTTAGTTATTGTTGAGTCGCCGACTAAGGCCAAAACCATTGGCAGGATTTTAGGCGATAGTTTTAGCGTGGTATCTTCCATGGGCCATATCATCGATTTGCCCAAAAAAAAGCTCGGCGTGGATATCGATAATGATTTTGAGCCGGAGTATGCCACGATAACCGGCAGGCAGAAGACCCTTACCGAACTTAAAAAGGAATCCAAGAATAAAGAGGTTGTTTATGTCGCTACTGACCCCGACCGGGAAGGCGAAGCAATCGGTTGGCAGATTAAAGAGCGGATCCTTAAGAAAGCGAATATTTTAAGGGTCAGCTTCCATGAAATCACGCCCGTTGCCGTTAATGAGGCATTTAAGCACCCGCGCGAATTCGACGCCAAGATGGTTGAGGCCCAGGTGGGCCGCAGGGTGCTGGATAGAATAATGGGTTATTTCTTAAGCCCGTTACTCTGGAAAAAGATTGCCCGGGGCTTAAGCGCCGGGAGAGTCCAATCAGTGGCTTTAAGATTGATTGTCGAAAGGGAAAGGGAGATTCAGAAATTCGTTGCTCAAGAATATTGGGAGATTGAAGCGGACCTGGCCAAAGGAAACGATAAATTCTCGGCTAAGCTGGAAAAGATAAGCGGCCAGAAGGCGGAGATTAAGAAGAAAGAAGAAGCGGATAGATTATGCGACGATATCCAGGGGAAACAGTTTACGGTAGCAGAGGCCAGAAAAAGCCAGAAAAAGCGTTACCCCGAGGCACCTTTTATTACCAGCACAATGCAGCAAGAGGCGTTTAACAAGTTAAGGTTTAACGCCAATAAAACCATGTCGGTAGCCCAGCAGCTTTACGAAGGCATTGATTTGGGCGCGGATAACCCTGTCGGCTTGATTACTTATATGCGCACGGATTCTCCCCGGGCGGCCCCCGAAGCCATCAACGAAGCGCGTGAATATATCGCGAGGAATTTCGGTAAAGAGTATCTTCCGGAGAAGCCAAATTCTTATAAGGTAAAGAAGCTCGCCCAGGAAGCCCATGAAGCGATCCGCCCGACATTTATTTCGCGCCATCCCGATAGCCTGAAGAATTTCCTGACTCCCGAGCAGCAGAAGTTATACGAGCTTATTTATGAGCGTTTTGTAGCCAGCCAGATGGTGCCCGCTGTTTATTCCGTAACCTCAATTGTTATCGAGGCCGGTAAGTATCAATTTAACGCTGCGGGGAGCGTATTGGCATTTAGCGGTTTTATGGCAGCCTATAATAATAAAGCCGAAGAAGAGGATGAAGCCGGTAGCGAGAAGCCGAAAAAGAACGTAATACCCGTTTTGGAGAAGACGGATGTTCTGGAGTTGCTGAAACTTGTGCCTTCGCAGCATTTTACAAGGCCCGCGGCGCGCTACTCGGATAGCTCCCTGATTAAGGCGCTGGAGGAAGACGGGATTGGCCGGCCGTCAACATACGCGCCGATAATCTATACCCTTATGCTGCGCGATTATGTGCGCAGGGTTAAGGGGTATCTTAACCCCACGGAACTGGGTTTTAAGGTTTGTGATTTGCTGGTTGCGTATTTCCCCAAGATTATCGACGTAAATTTCACCGCCGCCATGGAAGAAGCGCTGGACCAAATCGAAGAAGGAGAATTAACCCGCGTGAAAGTTTTGCGGGATTTCTACGCGCCTTTTAAGGCCAGCCTTGATTTTGCCCAGGCAAATATCAAGAAAGAAGTCATTACTACCGATCAAATCTGCGACAAATGCGGCAAACCCATGATTGTCAAATGGGGCAGGAAAGGGAAATTCTTAAGCTGTTCGGCTTTTCCGGAGTGTAAGAATTCCAAGTCGATTACCACCGGAGTTAAGTGCCCGCAGGAGACCTGCGGAGGAGAATTGATCGAGCGCCGCTCAAAACGCGGATTTTTCTACGGCTGTTCGAATTTTCCCAAATGCACGTTTACCGCGCGCGCGTTACCTGAAGAAAAAACACAGGAAGATAAGCTTCAGCCCTAAACCGGAATTTAGCTGGTTCGCCCAGGCGGGCTTGGTGCGGGTTTGGTTATACGTTTGCAAAGGCGACAGGCAAGCCGCCTAACGGGGCCCCCTTTAGGCTTAATTATGGATAAATATATCGAGAAATTCATGCGTTACCTGGAGATCGAGAAAAATTATTCAGGGCACACCTTATTGAATTATAAACTGGACTTGGCTGATTTTAACAAATTCTGCGGCAAGATCAGTTTGGATAAAATCGATTATTTGCTTTTAAGAAAATACCTCGCGGTCCTGAAAGAAAAAAGCTTAGGTAACCGCAGCGTTGGCCGGCACCTGTCGGCGCTACGCAGTTTCTTCAGGTTTTTAAGCCGCGAAGGGCTGATTAAAGCAAACCCCATACTTATGCTTTCCAGCCCCAAGCTTGACAGGCACCTGCCTTCTTTTATGACGGAGGAAGAAGCCGCTAAGTTGATCGAAAGCGCTTTGCCAAAAGACAATAATGACGAGCCGGGCTTACGCGACCGGGCGATATTAGAGACTTTTTATTCCAGCGGATTGAGGATATCGGAATTGGTCTCTTTGAGCCTTGACGACGTAGATTTTATCGCCGGCATAATTAAGGCTATGGGTAAGGGTAAAAAAGAAAGAGTGGTCCCGATAGGCGAGATTGCGCTGAGGGCGATCAGAAAATACCTCGATAAGCGCAAGAAGCACAATAACGCGCTTTTCCTGAATAAGAATGGAAAGCGTATTTCCGCAAGGGGCGTGCGCGATGTGGTAGGAAAGTACCTGAAAAGCGCAGGCCTGCGCCACGGGATATCCCCGCACACATTCAGGCATTCATTCGCCACGCATTTATTAAACAGAGGGGCGGACTTGCGCACTGTGCAGGAATTATTGGGGCATGCGAACTTATCCTCCACGCAGATTTATACGCACCTGACTACCGACAGGTTGAAAACCGTTTATGACAAGGCGCACCCCCGCGCTTAGGAGGCATAAGGGTAAACGCACAGGTTAAATGCCTGTGCCCGGATGGCTAAGATATGTTTATATTGTATGATTTCATATTCCTGGTTTTTGCTTTAGTTTACCTGCCCGTTTACTTATTTAAGGGCAAGTTCCACCGCGGGTTTCTTAACCGTTTAGGAATTTTACCCAAAAATTTGAATTTAGATAGTCCGGTTTGGATACATGCCGTAAGCCTGGGAGAGGCAGCATCCGTGCGTATCCTGGCGCAAGAACTGCGCAAGGTTTATCCCGGAAAAAGGTTTGTTTTTTCTACCGTTACTTCTACCGGAAATAAAATCGCTGCCTCTATGGCCAATGCGGGCGATCTGGTGATTTATCTGCCCCTGGACTTTAGCTTTACGGTAAAAAGCGTAATCGATAAAATCAATCCGTCGCTTTTTGTCATAGTTGAAACCGAAATCTGGCCGAACCTGATTTCCCGGCTTTATAAGAAGGGCGTGCCTGTTGTAACGGTAAATGGCCGGATATCCGATATTTCATTCCAGGGGTATTTTGCGGCCAGGTTTTTAATTAAGCCCATATTGGGCAAGATAAGATTATTTTGCGCGCAAACCGAAATCGACGCAGAGAGGTTAAGGCGTTTAGGCGTTTCGGCCGAGAAAATCACAGTTACCGGTAATTTGAAATTTGACAAAAGCGATTACGCGGATTCTTGCGCCGGGCAGCCTGGGATAAGCCGGGAGCAACAAGGCCGCGCTTCTTGCAGGCTAAAGATGGGGTTAGCTTCGCAAGATAGGCTTCTTGTGGCAGGTTCGACTCATTCCGGAGAAGAAGAGATACTCCTAAGCGCCTATAAGAACCTGCTCAAGGAATTTCCCGGCCTCCGGCTTTTGATCGCCCCGCGCCATCCGGAGAGGGCGGTAGGGCTGGAGAAAGCGGTGTTCAAGAAAGGTTTTTGCGCCTTGAGGATCAGCCGGCTTAACCAGCAATCCGGTAATCCGGAAAATCCGCAAACCGTATTCATCCTGGATACCGTCGGTATCCTGATGGATTTTTATGCGGCGGCAGATATTGTTTTTGTGGGAGGAAGCTTAATTAAAAAAGGCGGGCATAATATTCTTGAACCGGCGAGTTTAGGCAAGCCGGTCATTTTCGGGCCGCATATGTTTAATTTCCGCGACATAGCAGGGATATTTTTAAAGAATAATGCCGCGCTAAGGATAGAGACGCAGGAAGGCCTGGAGGCCGCTGTAAGAGAATTGTTAAAAGATGGCTATAAAGCAGGCCAATTAACCAGGAATGCAAGCATGGTAATCGCGATGAACCGGGGGGCGGCCTTAAAAACTGTCGAAGCGATTAAGAAGCTTTCATTATTTACGGGAGGCTTGGCAAGGCCGTAGGAGCGTTTAATGGAAATTAAAGTCAGGCAAAATAATAACGTCATCATTCTGGATATTTCCGGGCGCATCGATGTAGATAGCGCCAATTTAGTCGAAACAGTCGGGCAATTGGTGCACGACGGTTATAATGATATACTTTGCAACCTGGAGGAAGTGGATTTCATCGACTATATGGGCACCTCTGTCATCGTTATCGCTTACAAAGAGATCATCAATAACCGCGGAAGGATGAAATTTTGCAATGTGCCTGCGCACATCCGCAATATCTTCTGCATTGCCGGCCTGGATAAGGCCATCGACATGCTCGCCAGCGAAGAACAGGCCTTAAACAGCTTTAAGGAAGACAAAATTATCGAAGAGATAAAGAAGATGCAGTTGCGCCGTAGGTTTAAGCGGCTGCCTATCGATATAAAAATCGAGTTAAAAGTTAAAAGCGCCAAGAATCCGGTATGTTTAAAGCTGGATGTTTTGAATTTAAGCGGCATCGGCGCCTTTATATTCGGCTGCGATAAATTTAGACTCGGCGATGAAGTTATCCTTAAAATGAAACTTCCTCCCAAGAAGGAAGAGTTGGAATTGGAAGCTAAAGTGGTCTGGATTCCCGATAAGCAAGTCCAACCGCACTCTTACCCGGGGATAGGGGTAGAATTTGTCAACCTGCCTGCGCCTGTGCAGGAAAAGCTTGTAGAGTTTATCGAGAGGAATACTTCTTTAAACCTGTCGGATTAAAAATCTTTTAAGAAAATGGCTAAATTTAAGCCCCGGGCGGTTATATTTGATATGGACGGCGTAATTATCGACTCTATGCCGTATCATTTCCTGGCCTGGTATGAGGCGTTGAGGCCGTATGGGGTGCGGGTCAGTTGTTTTGATGTATACTCCAAAGAAGGCGAGAAATGGAATAAAACCCTTAAGGATTTACTTTTGCGTGCCGGAATAAACCCCGCCCAAAGGCTTCTTGATGAAATATTCGCCAGGCGCCAGAGGATATTCAGGAGGTTTTTCCAGGGTTTTATTTTTAAAGGGGCAGAAGAGCTGCTGGTTTCTTTAAGGAACGGGGGTTACCGGTTGGGTTTAGTCACGGGCAGCCCGTTAAAAGAAGTAAACGCAATCCTGCCTCTTAAGGTCAAATCTAAGTTTGAAGTTATTGTAGCCGGAGACCAGGTAAAAAATGGCAAGCCCTCTGCTGAACCCTATCTAAAAGCCGCCAAGCTCTTTGGTGTTAGCCCCAGCCGGTGCCTGGTAGTTGAAAATTCGCCTCTTGGCATAGAATCCGCTAAAAGCGCGGGCATGCCTTGCATTGCCATAACCACAAGCTTGCCTAAAGAATACCTTCAGGAAGCGGATCTTGTTGTTGAGAAGCTGCAGGATATCCCGGGATTTATACATCCGTTTCTTCAAAATCCCGTTCTAACGGGCTAAAGATGAAGGTGTTTGGAATGTTGGTTTGCAGCCGTAGGTTGGCCAAGCTATAATTATCCTATCTCCTTATAACTAAAAGGGTTTTCTCCCTAATAAAGCAGTTGCTTCTTGTTTTTCCCTGTGCTATCATATAAAAAAATGAAAGAGTATCTTTATAATTTGGCTACGGGCGAATGCCGGGGTTTTACGGCTTCGCTTATGAAATTCTTGATGCTTTTGGCCTCTTTTCTCTATGGAGCCATAATCAGGAGTTTAATTTTATTTTATAAGCTTAGGGCCGTTAAATTGCCGTGTAAAGTCATAAGCATAGGAAATATTACTCTTGGCGGAACAGGCAAGACGCCTTTAGTCGAGTTGATCAGCCGTTATCTTAAAGCAAGAGGGCATAATGTAGCGGTGTTGAGCAGGGGATACGGCCGGCTTAGCCAGGAGATGGGAGATGAGCCTTCAATGCTATCTAAGAGTTTAGGCGATATTCCGGTGATTGTGGGCCATGACAGGGTTAAGTCCGCGCAAAGGGCGGTGAAGGAATATGCGGCAGACACGGTTATTCTTGATGACGGCATGCAACAATGGCGGATCAAGAAGGACCTGGAGATTGTTACGATTAGCTTTGCGCAGGGCTTTGGGAACCGGCATATGCTGCCCAGAGGCATATTACGCCAGCCGTTATCTTCGTTAAGGCAAGCGGATATCTTTGTTTTGACCAAGGCCGGCTTAACAACCGGTTCTTTAAATAGCGTCAAAGATTATTTGCATAAGGTTAACCCGCAAGCCCCGGTTATAGAATCGGCGCATGAGGCCGTAGGGTTTTATGATATTAATGAGCCGGATAGGTTATTGAATCCGGATTTCCTGGAAGGCAGGAGAGCGGCGTTATTCTCCGGCATAGGCGAACCGGATTCATTCGCTAAATTAACCGCTAGCCTGGGGGTAAACATCGGTTTGGATTTGAGGTTTGGGGACCACCATAATTATAGCGAAAAAGACCTGGAGGGCGTTATTTCCCGGGCCGCGCAGGAGAGTTTAAGCGTAATCATTACAACCGAAAAAGACGCTGCCAGGTTATCCGGGGAAAAGCTAAAGCTGTTTACAGGATTTAATGTGTTTGTTTTGCGCGTAGCGTTAAAAATAACCAGGAATGAAGAGCAATTTTTTGTTAGATTACTTGGCTTGTACGCTATTTAGGCCCCTGGGGGCGATCTTCAGGTTTCTCCCGGCAGGGTGGAGCCTTTTTTTTGGCCGCAGGCTGGGGGATATATTTTATTATTCGGATATTAAACATAGGGCAAGGTGTTATGCGAATATCAGGTTTGCTCTGGGAGAAAATTTAACGCCCAGGGAGATTTCTAAGACCACGCACGATTTTTACCGCTCTTTTGGCGAAAGCCTGATTGAAATTTTCCTGATTCCTAAAGTAGATAAGGCCTATATGGATAAATATGTTACCGTAGAGGGCTTGGATAATATCTATTCCGGGCTTAAAACCGGCAAAGGCGTTATTCTTATCGCGGTGCATGCCGGCGGCTGGGAATTGTCCAATATTATCTGCGCGAATTTCGGTTTTCCGTTTTGCCTTTTTGTCAAAGGCCAGGATTTCCCCAGGCTAAACGAACTGTTGAATAAGTACCGCCGCCAAAAAGGCTGCAAAATAATTACCCGGGAAGGCGGCCTCAAGCAATTAGTCGAGGCGTTTAAAAACAATTACGCCATCGGCATAACTTTGGATCAGGGGGGCAAAACAGGAGAGCTGGTTAATTTTTTTGGCAAAACCGCTTCCATGTCTACCGGCGGCATAAAGCTGGCTTCTAAATATGGCGCTCCCATTATCCCGGTATATTTCAGGCGCACGCCGGATCATAAGGTAAAGGTGCTGGTGGGGGAAGAGGTCAAATTAATCAAAACCAATAATGCGGCCGCAGATTTAAAGGAAAATTTGGAAAAAGTCACCGGCATTTTTGAAGGATTGATCCGTAAGTATCCCAAAGAATACCTTTGGACCTATAAGATCTGGAAATATTCGGACCAGAGGAGCATCCTTATCTTAAGCGATAAAAAGGCCGGCCATCTGCGCCAATCGGAGGCAGTGGGTAATATCGCCGCAGAATGCCTGGAAAAGAAAGGGATACGGGTAAAGATAGATTTTGCGGAAGTGGAGTTTAAAAACAATTTAAGCAAGCTCGGTCTAGCGGCAGCCAGCCTTTTTTCGGGTAAATACGGATGGCAAGGGTGTTTACCGGGTTTAAAAGAATATATCAGCGATAGTTCCTATAAAATGCTTGAGCGTTTAAGGCCGGACATGGTTATCTCTTGCGGCTGGAAGCTTGCCGCGGTCAACTTTATAGTGTCGCGCGAGTCTTTAAGCAAATCCGTCGTGATTATGCGCCCTTCGATATTGAACTTGAATAAATTCGATCTGGTGATTATGCCGCGGCATGACCTGCCGCCGAAGAGAAAGAATCTGGTTGTTGTAACCGGCGCCTTGAATTTGATAAATGAAAAATACCTGAAGGAGCAGAGCGATAAATTAATCCGGTCTTCTCTACCCGGATTTCAATCCTCGGGGCTATATATCGGCGTTTTAATCGGAGGCGATAGCAGAGGGTTTAAGCTCCGGAAAGATACGCTCCGGGAGCTTATCAACCAGATAAAGTCGGCTTCGGATAAATTAGGCGCCGGAATTTTGATTACGACTTCTCGCCGGACCCCGGATGAGGCCGAATCCCTGATAAAGCAGGAGTTTAAAGGCTATCCGCGTTGCCAGCTTATGGTTATTGCCAACGAAAAGAATATACCGGAAGCAGTGGGGGGGATTTTAGGCTTAAGCAAGGTAATCGTGAGTTCCCCGGAAAGCATTTCTATGCTTTCGGAGGCGGTTAACAGCGTTAAACCGGTTATTGTTTTTGAGGCGAATGGCTTAAGCCGTAAACATGAGGCATTCTTGAGGGATTTAACCAAAAATAAGCGCATAATTCTAAGCGGGGCCAGTAACCTGGGCCGGAAATTGCTGGAAGCCTGGGAGGGCCAAGATACGCTTAGCCCTCTAAAAGATAATGATTCTGTCAGGCAGGCGCTGGAGAAGATGTTGTAAGGAAAAGAGAGAAGCTGCTAAAGAAAGCGGCACTGGATGGCGGGTTATGAATATTTTACAAATATTACCTGAACTTAATGTCGGCGGCGTTGAAACCGGGACGCTTGACTTATCCAAGTATTTGTTGCGTTTGGGGCATAAGGCGGTAGTGGTTTCTGCCGGCGGTTCCCTGGTTAAGGACCTGGAGGCTTTAGGAGGTATTCATTATCAGCTTCCGGTGCATAAGAAATCCCTTATCAGCATAATCAAAAACATCCCCCGGCTGGTTGAAATTATCAAGAAAGAAAAGGTCGATATTGTGCACGCGCGTTCGCGCGTTCCTGCCTGGATTGCTTATTTTGCCTGCCGCAGGGCAAAAACCGTCTTTATTACTACTTGCCACGGTTATTACAAAAAACATCTTTTTAGCTACGTAATGGGGTGGGCAAAACGGGTAATAGTTTTAAGCAATTGCATTGCCCGGCATATGATCGAAGACTTTAATGTTCCTCATGAAAGGATCCGGCTTGTCCCCCGCAGCGTGGATTTGGAGAAATTCAAATATTTGAGCCCGGATAAAAAACGCGGGAAGGATTTTAACGTTGGCATTATCGCCAGGATTACTCCTTTAAAGGGGCACCTGTTTTTTATCAAGGCTATGGCCAAAGTAGCCCGGGTCCTGCCGAGCCTGAAGGTATGGATAGTCGGGGATGCCCCGGTTTCGCGGCAAGCTTACAAAGAGCAGGTCCAGATTTTGACAAGAAGGCTGGGGCTTGACCATTGCACTGAATTCTTAGGCACGCAGAGGAACATTTCGGAGGTTTTAGCCAATTTGGATTTAGCGGTTTTAGCTACGACGACGCATGAAGCTTTTGGAAGGGCGATTGTAGAGGCGCAAGCGGCAGGGGTGCCGGTTGTCGCTACCGAAGTGGGGGGAGTGGTTGATATTATTGAGAATGGGCGCACGGGATTGATGGTGCCGCCGGCAGACCCTCAAAGCATGGCGGAGGCAGTCATTAAAATATTCAAGGACCCGGTTTTAGCGCGTAATTTTGCCGAAGCGGCATACCAAAAAGTCAAAGATAAATACAACGTGGAGTTAATGGTGGATAATACGCTCAACGTCTATAAAGATGCGCTTAGTAACTTCAAGCTTTTAATCATCAAGCTAAGTTCATTAGGCGACGTGATCCTGTCTACTCCCGGTTTACGGGCGATAAGAGAGAAATTCCCGCGCCACAAAATCAGCTTTATGGTCGCGGAAGCGTCTAAGGATGCCCTGCTCAGGTGCCCTTATATAGATGAACTGTTGGTCGTTGACCTTAAAAACAGGGATAAAGGGGTAAAGGGCCTGCTTAATATCGCCTCTTCCCTTAGAAAAAAGAATTTTGATTTTGTTATTGATTTGCAGAATAATAAAGTCAGCCACTTGCTTTCTTTTCTCTCCTTGAGCCCTGAACGCTACGGTTACGATAACAAAAAGTTCGGGTTTTTGCTTAATCACCGGATCAAAGATGGAAAACCGGTTATGGATCCTGTTACGCATCAATTCCGCCTGTTAAAGATGCTGGGGATAGACCTGCGGGATAACCGTTTGGAATTATGGCCCAGCAAAGAAGACGAAGAATATATCGAGAGTTTCCTGGGCAAGGAGTGGTTGAGCGTTGACCAGAAGATAATCGGGATAAATATTGGCGCAAGCAAAAGGTGGCTCACCAAGTGTTGGCCAAAGGAGCGTATCGCTAAATTATGCGATGAGCTTGGCCTTAAGAATATGCGCGTGGTTGTGACCGGGACAGAAGAGGACGTGGCGGAGGCCAATATCCTGGCTTCGATGGTCAAGAATTCCAAAATCATCAATGCCTGCGCTAAGACCAGCGTTAACCAGTTAGCCGCGCTTATCAAGCGCTGCGCCGTATATATTTCAGCGGATTCGTCGCCTCTGCATGTAGCCAGCGCAGTCAATACGCCGGTAATCGCTTTTTTTGGCCCGACTGACCCCGCAAGGCATATGCCTCCGGCAAGAGAGGCTGTAATTATTAGAAGGCAGTTATCCTGCAGCCCCTGCTATAAACCAAAATGCAGGCATAATAAATGCATGACCGCGATTACTGTTGAAGAAGTGCTGGAAGCGATAGGCAAATTACTTAGATGAACCAACCAAATTCCAATGCGGGTTTGGAATTGGTTTTGAGCACGTTCCAAACCCGCATTGGAATTAAATGGTAATATGAATATTTTGTTTATTATTAATCATCTTAATACCGGTGGGATAACCAGTTACGTTTTCACTTTGGCCGGGGGGCTGAAAGGGAAAGGGCATAATGTATTTATCGCTTCTTCCGGCGGCAGGCTTGCGGATAAATTCAAAGAAGCGGGCCTGGGCTATATTCCTATTTCGATTAGAACCAAGAAGGAAGTCAGCCCTAAAATAATCTTAAGCGCGTTTAAATTATACGGTATAATAAAAGAAAATAAAATCGGGATCATCCATTCGCATAGCCGGACTACCCAGGTTTTAGGTTGTTTGTTGAGCAGGATTACCGGAGCAAGGCATATATTTACTTGCCATGGTTTCTTTAAGAGGCGCCTCTTGCGTAGGATTTTCCCTTGCTGGGGGGATAAGGTGATTGCCATAAGCGAGCAGGTAAGAACCCATCTTGTTAATGATTTTAAGTTAGATGCGGATAAAATAGCCGTGATAAATAACGGGGTAGATACCGGCAGTCCCGGCAGGAAAGATCCCGAAGGCGTAATATCCGGCAAGAGGGATTTAGGGCTTAGCGATGGCCCGGTGATAGGAATCATCGCCCGGCTTTCGGAGGTAAAGGGGCATAAATACCTGATCCAGGCGATGAAAATTGTTTTAGAGAAAGTTCCTTCGGCTAATTTACTCATTATCGGGACCGGAAAGCCGCAGAAAGAACTGGCTCAATTGGCCAAGTCGCTTGGGATTAGCCGCAGCGTATTCTTTGTTCCGGAAATCCAAGATACCGCGGGCGCCTTGGCCTTGCTGGATATATTCGTTATGCCCTCGCTTCAGGAAGGCCTGGGATTGGCCCTTATGGAAGCAATGGCGCAAGGATTAGCGGTTATCGGCTCAAATGTGGGGGGAATCAAAACCTTGATTCAAAACGGAATTAACGGTTTATTGGTCGAGCCTGCGGATAGCCGGGGGTTGGCCGGGGCAATCCTGGATTTGCTTGGCGATCCTCCCAAAAGGGCCGGCCTGGGAGGCCAGGCTCAAGTCTTCATCCGGCAGAAATTTCCTTTGGATAAAATGGTCCGGGAAACCGAAAGGGAATATTTAAAATGTTTAAGCGCAAAAGATTAATTATAGCCGTTGCGATCTTGGCGGTTCTAGCGGTAACGCTGGCAAATTTTATCAGGGGCAAATACGTCATTCCGGTTTTAATGTATCACTCCATTAACCCGGGCGCGCAAAAGGATAACCGGTTGAGCATAACCCCGGAGACATTCAAGAGGCAGATGCGTTTCTTGAAAGACCGGCATTATAATGTAATTACCCTGGAAGAAGCCGCCGCTATTATCAAGAGCAAGAAGCGGCCTCCTGCCCGCACATTAGCCATAACTTTTGATGACGGGTATAAAGATAACTATACTTACGCTTTTGCCGTGCTTAAGGAATATGATTTTCCGGCGACTTTGTTTATAATCGTTAACGAAGTAGGCAGGCCGCAAGGCGACCGGTTATCCTGGGATGATGTAAAGGCTATGCGGGCATCAGGGATTTTTACTATAGGCTCGCATACCCTTAATCATCCTTACCTGACCGAATTAACTTCCAGAGACGACATAATAAAAGAGGTCCGGGTCTCTAAAGAAATATTGGAAGAGAAACTTGGGGCCAGGGTAGACGCTTTTAGCTATCCGGCGGGCAGGTTCAATGAAGAAATCAGACAGATAGTTATCGAATCCGGGTATAAATTCGCGGTGGCGACTAACCCCGGAAAAAGGATTCCCGATGACGACGCCTTTGCCGTAAAAAGGCTTAGGATCTCCCGGAATTGCGCGAATTTATTTATTTTTTGGGTAGAGACGAGCGGTTATTATAATTTTATGAGGGAGCATCGGAGCAAATGAACGCTAAAGGGCGCAAGAGAATATTGATTTTTAATGTTAATTGGCTGGGCGATGTGTTATTCTCTACCGCGGTAATCCGGAATGTCCGGCGTAATTATCCGGAAGGTTACCTGGCCTGTATCATACCTCCGAGGTGTTATCCTGTATTAAAAGGCAACCCCTACCTGGATGAAATAATTATTTTCGATGAAAAGGACAGGCATAAAGGGATTTTTTCTTTATTAAGTTTTGTCCGTATTCTCAAGCTTAAGAATTTCGATACGGTTTTTCTTTTGCACAAGTCATTCAGCCGGGCCCTGATTTGCCGTTTAGCCGGCATACCCGAGAGGATAGGCCACCTGACTAAGAAAAGGGCTTTTTTGCTCACCAAGAAGATTGTCCCGCCTAAGAAAGATTCTTTGCACCGCATAGATTATTACCTGGATATCATCGAAAAGTCCGGATTAAGGGTCGAGGACAGGCATACGGATTTTTTTGTAAGCGACGAAGATTGCGCTTTTGTGGGCGCTTTCCTTGAAAAGAATTCGGTTAGAGAGGATGAATTCAGCGTGGTCTGCAATCCGGGAGGGAATTGGCTCCCTAAGCGCTGGCCTAAGGATTATTGGGCTCACCTGGCGGATAAATTAATCGATAAATTCGGGGCCAAGGTGATTTTTACCGGAGCGCTTAGTGATTTATCCCTGGTCAGGCAAATCTGCGATAAAATGATACATTCGCCTGTAATAGCCTGCGGAGTATTCAATATAAAGCAGTTGGGCGCGCTGGCTAAAAGAGCGAGCTTGTTTATTACCGCCGACACCGGGCCGTTACATATCGCTAATAGCGTGGGGGCCAAGAAAATAATCGCGTTATTCGGCCCTACCTCTCCGGAGATAACCGGGCCCTATCCGTTAAAGAACGTAGTTATACTGCAGAAAGATGTGGGTTGCCGGATCTCCTGTTACCAGGCCAATTGTAAGGACAACCGCTGTATGAAGGCCATCACTCCCGAAGACGTGATTAAAGAGGTAAATGAATTTAAGCCTTAAATACGGAAGCGCTAAACCTTAAACAAGCCAAGAGACCGTAAATTCAAGAATAAAAAATGCCAGGTTTTGAGAAATTTTATCCCGGGGTTAGAATTTTACGCCCGGATTTTTCGAGGCGGGATTAAAAATGGTTAATAAGATTCTCTTTATTACTTTAAGCAACATCGGCGATGTCGTTCTCAGCCTGCCGGCATTAGACAATTTGCGGAAAAAGTTCCCTGAAGCCAAGGTCACGGTAATCTGCAGCGAGCGGGCAAAGGGGGTATTTAGGGGAAATCCCGGCATTCACCGGTTAATCGTATACGAGAAGCGCTCAAGCCTCAAAAGCAACGTCAATTTATTTATTGCGTTATGGAAAGAGAACTTTGACGTAGTAATTGATTTACGCAACAGCCTTTTCGGGGCCTTTCTTCCGGCCAAATACAAAACTTCTCCTTATGCCGGCATCCCTAAGCATATAAAGCATATGAAAGACAGGCATCTTTATAAAATCCAGAAGATAACCGGTGGCTTGAATATCGAAGGCTCCTCCGGCAAGTCGCTTTACTTTAGCCGGATTGACGAAGAGGCAGTCAGCAAATTATTAAAAGAGAGCGGACCGGATGACAATGAATTAATCGTAATTTCCGCCGGTTCCCGCAGCCACGCCAAGCGTTGGCCAAAAGAGAGGTTTGTCGAATTAATCAATAAGCTGCAGCAGGAGTTTCCGGTAAGATTTGTTTTAACGGGGGACAGAAATGACGAGGCGCTGAACCAGTATATAGCCCAAAACACGCAAGCCCTAAACCTGGGGGCAAAGACTTCATTAAATGAATTGGGCTGCCTTATAAAAAGGGCCAGGCTTTTAGTCGCAAACGATAGCGCCGTCCTGCATATCGCAAGCTATTTCAATATCCCGGTGGTAGCTGTTTTCGGAATAACCGATGACGCTAAATACGGCCCCTGGTCGCAGAATTCTTTTGTGGTAAAAAAAGAAATTTCCTGCCGGCCATGCCAGAAAGCGCAATGCAGGCGCAAGGCTTTGGAATGTATCCGGTTAGTGAAGGTTGAGGATGTTTTGAGGCCGGTAAGGCAGATATTGATTAACCGCCAGCCGCCGCCAGCCGCCAGCCGCCAGCCGGATGATTTTAAACGCATCCTTATCGCGCGCACAGACAGGATCGGCGATGTGCTCTTATCTACCCCGGTAATTAAAGCCTTAAGAGACAGGTACCCGCAGGCTTATATCGCGATGATGGTTTCTCCGTATGCAAAAGATATAGTCGAAGGTAACCCTTACTTGGATAAAGTAATTATTTTGGATAAAGAGGGAGAGGGTAAAAATTGGTTGCGCTCGCTTAAGTTGATCCAGGAGCTCAGGAGAAATAAATTTGATTTAGCGCTAATATTGCATCCGTCTAACCGGGTGCACTTATTGGCTTTCTTAAGCGGCATCCCCCGAAGAATCGGTTATGACCGGAAACTCGGGTTTTTGCTTACCGATAGGATAAAGCATACCAAACAGCTCGGGGAAAAGCACGAATTGGAGTATAACCTGGATTTATTGAAAGGCCTGGGCATCGAACCAAAAGATAATAAATTATTTATGCCGGTAAACCCTGAATCTGAAAAATGGGCGGAGGAACTTTTCAGGAAAGAGGCGATAAATGATTCGGATAAGTTGTTGGCTATTAATCCTGCGGCAAGCTGCCCGTCGAAAATATGGCCTGCCGAACGTTTTGCCCGGGTAGCGGATAGGCTCGCCCGAGAATACGGTTTTAAAATCCTGATTATTGCCGGAGCCAAAGATCATAAACTCGCCGATGATTTAATGAGGCATATGCGTTCTTCAGCCATAAATTTAGCCGGCAAGACTTCCGTGACGCAGTTGGCCGGTTTATTAAAAAGATGCCGGCTTTTTATTTCCAATGATTCCGGCCCGGTGCACATCGCTTCAGTCGTGGGTACGCCGGTAATTTCGATATTCGGCAGGAACCAGGCCGGGCTAAGCCCGAAGAGATGGGGGCCGCAAGGCGCGCGCGACAAAATACTGCATAAGGCTAGCTGTATAGAGTGCCTGGCGCACAACTGCCAAAGGGAATTTGCCTGCCTGAAGGCGATTAGCGTTGAAGATGTCCTGGCTGCCGCAGACGAGATTTTAAATCAATAAGGACAGCGGGAAATGGGGACGGGAAATGGGGACGTTTGTACTTTTCTTGCAATAA
>JAZDMX010000022.1:0-18163 GCA_043800555.1 Candidatus Omnitrophota bacterium
TCCCTGCGGAAAAAATGATTACATCGGCGGAAGGAAGAGGCCCGGAGAGTTCTCTGTTAAAGGCTTCAACGGATAAGGCGTAGACTGATGCGATATTGGTTTCCACGGGAGAGGAAACACCCTTGGTCGTCATGACTGCGAATCCCCAATTTAAACCGGGGAGAATCGGCTGGGCAACAGGAGAAGAGGACTTCTGCATAATATTATCCAATAGCGGACTAGAGCTCTTCTTCTTTATCTCCACATTTTTTAACCACGACGGCATCATCCCTGATAACGGCCTAGCATGTCCGAGTAACGGCGTTAAAACAGTGGCAAAACCTGTAAGGATATACGTTGCCGAGAAAGCAAATAAGATAAATATGGGGTTAACTTCAATTCCTGCCCATAATGTAACGGTTAAGCTACCAATAAAGCCTAGAGGAGTTAATGTTTTCTTAACCCATGGGTTTCGGCAAAAACTTCCAATATAGTAAAAACCGATTCCGGCTAAAATCAAAGACCAATAAGGCCAGTAAGTAGGAATACCTCCCCAGGCCCAAAATCCTCTTAATACTGCTGCGATTAACGGTATACCAAAGAAAATCTGAAGCTTAATTGCCGAACGCTTAGAAGCATCCTTAGGCCATAAGGTATTTCTAAAATATTCAACTAATCCGATTGACCCAATCCAAATAAGATAAAGCCCAATGGATAACATAAAGATACCAACTAATTGGACTAAGCCAATAGGAATAAATGTTAAGCTTAGAGATACTAACGTTGCAATAAGTTGCAGCACAAAAGTTAATGGTAAACCAAATGCTTTCTTTGACTCATCTCCATAAATTTCTTTAAATGAAAGGTGAATTAATCCAAATCCCCTACCGGAAATAGCGAAACCGCCTTGCCCTTGATTAGTGGCATTATGGAAACGTACCGCATAATTAGGAATCAAAGGAGTAAAGAAGGCGTGGATTTTGGGAAACAACGAAATAAAAGTAATTATTCCTTTTATAAATCCTTTTCTTAAACCTAAATATACCCATGCCGGGGCACTGACGCCCTGGTTAAACAATAAACCAACCAACCCCATTAATATAATAAGCTTGAAATTGACAAATCCGCTGACCCCTAGAAATACAATCCAGCCTAAATAGATTAAGTTTACCAAGGGAATCAATGGTTTCTTGTAATAAAATGACCACGCGTCAACATTAAATACCTTTTGCCCAATATGAGCTTTGTCGCTTCTTAGTATCCGATATCCCCACCTACTAAGAGCATATTCAGCTGTATTCTGAGACCATCTCCCAGTTGGCACAATTGCCCCTGGAAACCACGCTTCTCTGGATTTCCCAAGATGCAGATATTCTTTGTGAGTGGTCCGGTATTGCTTTAGCCAGAACCGTATTGAAAGCATGGTATCTTCGCCTGAATACCGGTGTACGATTCCACCGGCATTAATGAGAGCTTCCCTGTCAATAATGGCACTGTGCCCATAGAATCCGCACGCCCCGAACATATTCAGGAATCTTTGGTATTCATTCGTCCAAGTAGCATCTCCCAAGCCAAACGCTTGCGTAGTCCAAGAATATGGCTCGTTATAGATTTCTTCACCGAAAAGCACTAGCTTTAATCTCGGATCTTTATTGAATTCTGCCAACCCCATAGGGATCTTTACTGCCTCTTCTATCCTGACTGACGCATTAGAATCAAAGAACAAGATTTTCTCTCCTCTGACAAAAGGAAGCGGGGCATTCTGTCCAAAAGCCTTGCCTTTACAGATAGGGTCACCGTAAGGAGCTGCTCCGATTTCCTCTATTTGTTTTTTGTCGTCATTATAACGGTGCAATCCGGTTCTCCCGTCATTACCTCTCCACCAAACTTCAAGAAATGGGTAATCTTTCATTAATTGGTTGACTGCTTCTCTTTTGACCTCAGGAACAAAACTAAGGGGATAACCTTCATAAATAAACAAAATCTGGATTTTCTCATCAACCAACTTTCCTAGTTCCGCGTCGCTCATCTTGGGGAAATTAATCCAAGCAATAAATAGGAAGGCTTCTCTAATTAAAGCAACTTCCCTTACGGTTTTTGCAACCGGAACCATTCTATTCTCAGCCCATTCCTCAACCATAGTTTTTATTTCTTTTGGTAAATCCGAGGGAAGCTTTATCAAAAAATTCCCCTTAAGCACTGCTTTAGCATGAGCTTTTAATTTTTTCTCTATTGATTCATCTTGAACGGTTTCCGCCATCCTTTCCCATTGTAATGCGTAAACCCGGATTAGATGATTTATGCGAGTGATTTTCCCACCTGATTCGTGAGCATTAAGAAAATCAAAAGGATAAGAAACGTCTTCGTCAAAAGCAGTTATTAATGCCGTGAACGATGGGAGCGAATACCAATATGGCGCATATGGCATATTCATTAACCAACTCCCGATTAAGTCTTGGATTGCTTCTCTTGCTTCTTTATCTTTTGGCGCCTTGCTTAAATCTCCTCTTAATAATCCTTCTTTTTCTTTTTGCGAAAGCTTATACATCCTGGACAATCTCTCTATTGTCATTCCCCAGTATTTAATCCATACCTCGCGTTCTTTACCTTGATGTTCTCGTCTTGCTTCTTTGGGGATCATCAACTTAATAAACCGTTCTCTTGCCTTTTCAAATTTCGCTACCGCCTGATACCAGTATTTAACCTGCCCAACACCTTCTTTCTTGCCTTGATAGAATGTAAATAAACCGGCAATAAGCTTGGGGAAAGTAAACAGAGAAAGAATAACGAAAGAAATGCCTAGAACTAAAACGGGCGCACCCAGGTATACCCCCCACCCTATTCCTAACTCAAACAACGCAAAAGTAACTTTCCAAGTCTCAATTCCAATTAGCCAATTAAAGACAGACCACAGGATGTTGTTGAGGAGAAAGAAAACGGTAAATCGGGCCATTTCCCAGAAACTGACTCTGTCTATTTTATTCTTGAGCCCAAATTTTATAGCATGATACATTAAATAAATTAGGCTTGATCCAAATGAAACTAAAATAACTTCCGTATAGCTGATTTTGACTAAATCCATAACTTGCAACATCGCTCCTGATAGTAATACCTCGACAAAAATTAAAGGTAACCAAATTACCGGAGCTAAATTATTGATAAATGTTCGATACCCAATATTATCCTTGAATTTAGTCTTTGATTTTAACTTCAATCCATTTTGAGTTAAGTATCCCGCCTTATCAGACGCTCCGTCAAACTCCTCCAGGAATTCTTTATCCTCAAACAAATCAATAATATCATCGTAACTAACCTGGTCTCTGTTTATAACCCTTTTGCCAAATTCTTGCTTCAATAATGCAGCCACCGCATCCACAACATTTCTAATTTCATTTGCTATGCTTCCTCTTGCATCCTCTTCGCTGTATAGCTTAATTGCCTTATTGATCAAATACATGAAGAGGGCCGGAGAATAACCTATCAAAGCAGCTCCTTCCCGGTTCATTTCTTGGGATACATATTCAGCAACTATTATAAATACTAAACCATCCTCAATTGTTCCTTTGTTGCCGGTTTTCTTTTGCCACTCTTTCAAGCTCTTTACGGTTTCCGAGAACAAAGCTCTATATGGTTTCGAAGGATTATTCCTTATAAGACTAACTAACCTTTCACTTACATAATTTTCCGATTGAGATGGGCCTGCGCCAATGCTATCAAGAATCCTTGCTATTTGCCCCTCCAGAGTGGAATCGTCTGAAATATCTATCTTATGATCCGTATTTATGACAATTCTCTTTTCTTTCTGCTTTGCTGTCCAGTGCATAAACTGACCAAAATATTTTAAGATGATAAATACCGATGTAATTATGGCTGCAATGACGAATAACCCATAAACCGGAATGGCAAAACCCAAGATATTTACCTTGCCTAATACGCAATATTGATTATCTTTTACCTCCTTAACAAAATCACCTATTACATCTTTGACTTTCATCGGGTTCCCGGGTTCTCCCGAAACTTCAAAATTATATATGACCGTTTCCCATTGTTCTCCAACGATTGGCTCTTTCTCTCTGACAGTATGAATCTGTCCTTTTTCTTTATCATATTCGATCTTTATGATTACTTTGATTAATTGACCAGTTTCGTCTCTTCCTTCCGTAGGCCTTTCTAGAAGATCATAATAAATAGTTACTCTTCCTTCTATAATTGGATAAATATTGGCCAATCTGTGCCTTACATAATCATAAACCATCTTAGATAAACGGCCATCTGGCATTACAAGCATCTCTCTAGAGTTTTCTCTAGTCTTTCTTGTATCATGCAAAGTAGAAAGTAAATTGCCTTTTTTATCAATTTCTAACAAATCTGCCCGGGCCTTCCAATCGCTATTGCCATAGCGATTGGAATCTTCGCCTTTGGCTTTATTATATTCATAGGTACAAGATCCTATGCTAATAGGGATATATTTAAACAATGAATAAATGCGTCGCTCAATCCATTTAGGGGCGCTATTCCTATCGAAGAAGCCATCTTTGCCTATTCTAGGATAACCGCTTAAGACAACTTCCGCCCTTCCATAGTTATCTAGAATTTCTTTGTAACTGCTTACGGTAGTGAAACCCGGCAGATTTCTATAATTTTTCCTTAACGGTTCATAATCAAGGTCTGTTCTTGCAGCAATATTCCCATCAGCGCCTATCTCCAACCCTTTCTTAGTTTTAAATTCAAGGTAGCCGGTTGGGTTTAAGTTGACGTTATTGGATACCGAGTGTATATAGCGCTTTTGCCCTTCACTAAATAAAACCATCACGGATGCCTCAATAGTGTCATATTGGCCATATTTATCCTTACCGTATTCATAGAAGGAATTGACATCTGATACGGGCGCATATTTGCCCTTGTCGTCCTGGCTATAGGATATAACCTCCTCGGGGTTACCTAAATTGTTATTTATAACATTGGTAATTAAAGGCTGCGCTATTTTACCATCTATGCTATAAGCTGCCTTGCTCTCAAACCTGATCCTGCCCCCTTCGTCAAAGAGCCTGGATCGTGTATCGTCCAATGAGTTAATATCAATACCCTCTCCGTCGTTGCCTAATAAGCGGGTTTTTCTATCGACTAGTTTTAATCTGTCCTCCTGTGCCACCTTGCTCGTTGCCCGCGAGGAAACGGGAACCGAGGCGCCGGTAAGGACAACGCTGATTATTCCGGGTATTCCATCATGCTTAAATACAGACTCTTCTTCCGGAATGAAGTTACCTTGACTATCCAAATCGCCGTTTATGACTCTGCTTAATCTGTCATACTTATCTTTAACTTCCCTGAAATAACGGTGGAAATAATTATTTTGTATCTGGGTTATAAGTTCTCCTGTGCCAGGGTCATACTTTATCGCCCGCGAGTCTTTGTAATGCTGCGGGTCTTGCTCTTGTTTGACATTGAGTTCTCCTGTGGCAGGATTGTAGCTTATCACTCTATACTCGTTGATAACATATCCGCTCGCAGGAAGGTCATAGAAGGTAAAAGGCAAGATTGCCTTATCATCGTATTCGCTCTTAACGGTTTGCGCCACTGTCCATTCCGCATCTTCTTTGGCAACCGTTTTGCCATCAGAATCGAAGTATTTCTTGGAATAATCCGGCCGGTTACGCCGGGTGATGTCTTTATTTTCATACCAGGTTAAATGCCTTAGCCCGTCGTGCAGCTTGATAGTAATAAGCCCATTCTGAAGATTATCGGTCTGGGAATCAACCCAATCCAGGGATTGAGGGCCCCTTCCATCCATTGTTACTACTATCTTTGTCGCCCCACTGTCGGCTATTAGCGGGCAACCCAAACGATTAGAGCCATCATAGGTAAACTCCACCTGCAGATACGCGCTGCCGATTACCTCGCCCTTCTGGCCTTTAAGCTCCAGGGTTATGGGAATCTCTTCCTTGGGCCTGCCCTCGGAAAAGGCTTCCGTGGTCTTTTTATTGCCGCGCATTATCTCGGTTTTACTCCTTGTCAAATCGCCTTTGTTCCACGTGTAAGCAAAGTAAGCAAGCTCGGGCTCCCATTTCTTTGTTTCGGTGTTATATTTATCGCCTCTGCCGGACACCTCTTTGCCATCTTTGTCATAACCCGGGATATACCTTCTGTTTATCCCGTCGGCATAAATACTGTCCCTGTATATTAAATTCCCGAAAGCGCTAAGCCTGCTTTTTTCAACCAAGGGCTTGTTATTCTTCCCATACTGATCGTAACGCAATTGGTCCTCTTTGTCCCAAATCTTAGCGGAAGAGTCATATGTTGATGCGGAAGTAACGGCTAACTTTCCTTCCCTGCTTTTCTCGGAGGTAATGTTTGTCTCTTCCCTGTTAATTGTTGACTCTACAACCCATTCTTTGCCGAAACTATCTTTGGTTTCACTCCTGACAGGCACTGTCCAACGGTAGTCAAATGTCTCAAGAGTGACCTTACCGGTATAATCGGTCACTTGGGCGGTCAATTTCCGTGTTAACGGATCATAGCCTATAGTTACAGCGCGAGAAATAAAACTGCCGGTTTCCGTGCTGGTTTTAGTAGTGATGTAAGGTATGTATTCGAAAAGTTTATCTAAATCCTTGGCCTGTAACTTTTCCCTGGTAGTTTTATCCAGATCGCCGTAATACTCATTCTTTAATCTAGTTTCTAAATCCCACTTGACGCCTGAATCCTTGTCATCCGCGCTATCTTTATAGGATTTATTTATAATATTTCCAAAATTGGCATTGTCAAATACCCGCGTTTCGGTTAAGCCGCGGGCTAAATCTTTCCGTATCACCGTATTCTTATACCCATACCCGCTTAAATCCCTTAATTCCGCGAGCTTTTTCTCCGGTATCGCAGACACCGCCTTAAACCTCTGTTTGCCTCTAACCGGATGCCTGACCTTATCTATGCGCGGCCTCTCAAAATCCCTGCCGCTTTTGCCGTTATTATAATCCAGAGAAGAAATAAACAAGCCGAATTTATTGTATTTTATTTCGGTTATATACTGGTCATCTACTATTTTCACGGGCTGCGGGAACAAACCGTAAGTTTCGCGGGTTATAGCGCCGGTTACGTAATTGACTTTCAACTTCTCGATAAGCGGGTCATAGGGGTTTATCTTTATGGAATGCGGATCGATAAACTTGTTCCATATAGTCGAGGTCCCCTCGATAGCTGTAAGCCCAAGGGTATAAGCCCGTATAGCGTCGATGGTCTTGTATGCGGCTAAAAATTTATTTCTGTCCCCGTAAGGGTTCGGGTATGTGCGCGAGGCTGATTCCACCTTATAATTATCGTAATCAAAGACGGTGATACGCTTGTCGGTAACCGCCACGTTCACTAATGAATCCCTGTATACCTCTACCTCCGGCTTGCCGCTTAAAGGGTTAGCCCATTCATCCCGGATGTCCTTGCCCAGGGGGAATATCAAAGTGCACAGCACTTTTTCAGGCTTGCCGTCGCCGTCGGCATCAATAGTCAAAACAAAATTAGCGAAATTCTTATACCTGATCAGCGCCTGTTCGGGGACAGGAAGCTGCCGGATTAATTTCATGACCTGGCCAAAAGTTTCCGGCCCGCGCACGATGCGCCCTGCCTTATCTTCTATCGGGCGTCCTGCATTTAAGCTTGCGTCTGCGGCCTCAAGCCTGGTAAATACCGCCGCTCTCTTGCCCCGGTAAGCCGCTGCCAGCGTAGCGGTATCCTGGTCATTTCTCAAAGTGCGGCTAAGATGCTCCTTTATTTCCATAACGGAGGGAATCGCGACTATGCGGATTTTCCTTCCTTCTTCATCCCTGTATATGGCTTCCTGGGTATTGAATTTATTGTAATAGATGATTTCTCCCGGGGCCTTTTCTAATTCCTCCAGCCTCCCCGCCTCTTGAAGGGTCAACGCTTCGGCGTCCTTCTTGGCGCGCAGGTTTTTCTTTTCTATCAACAAGCTTACGCGCTTCATTTCCTCATCCCTGGCCTTATTCCCCGCCACTACCTGCGGATGCATAATTTCATCTTTGGACAAAGCTTTCACCGGCCGGGCAATCTTCGGCAACGTTATCCCTTCCGAAAGCATAGTCCACATATTATCCCCGGACACCACGCTTATATCATACTGGGCAATAGGGCCTAAAGACTTATCCCCTAAAGGAGTGTAACCGCCAAACCCCGTCAATACCCCTCTTTTGGTAGCCAAAGGAAGAGTATGGCCTGCCCCAACCAGCTTCTTTAATCCCTGCGTATAGCGCTGGATTAAATCCTGGGCCTGCGCGGACAGATCTTTCTTGCCCAGCTCCAGGAACGCCTTTCTTGCCTCTTTAAGCGCGCCGACCCACTCTGAAGTTACTTCGGGGAATCCTGCGCGCACAACCTCTCCTTTTTCAAGCCCCCTCTTTCTGGCTGCTACTTCCGGGCAGGCCATATCTAACAAATCTACTCCCCTGACAAACCTTCCGTCCAACCCTGAGAAATCAAGCCGCACCCCAAAGGTATCCTTGACCCTCATCAAATATGCCCAGAACTGTTCGGGAGCCATATCAAATTCCTGCATAAACTTCCGCGGGCCTAAAACCATTATCCAGCGCGTCTGCGCGTCGGCAGAGTATTCCTTTTCCCCTTCACCGTGGCGGATCAAACCCTTATCCGCGTCCCAAAGCGCGGACTTAACCCAGCCTAATATCTTATCGGAAGCCTCAAGATAATCCGACCTCCCGAAAATAGGGTTATCATACCTTGAGCCGTAGTTACGCAAGAAGGCATACGCTACGGCATTGGGCTCGGCGTATTTTTGTATCAATGACGGGTCTTGCTTTTGTTCTGGTGTTTGAGGGATTTGGCGCAAACCGCCGTCTCCGTAGTTTTCCTGCATATCAAGCAGCCAGTCTGCTATAGGCTTAAGCATATGGCTATATTTCTTATCGCCGGTATTGTATTCATACAGCATAATTACCTGGCCCAGGGCGGCTGTCGTGGCAATATCCGGGGCGCCGGAAGGCTCCCCTGTATAGGCGTGATTAGCAATGCGGAATCCATCAAAGGCCCTGCCGTTCTTTGTTCTCGTGTTATAGTAATCTGAATAGAGATCCAGGACGCTCCTTGCCAGATCCATATCCTGGGACAGAATCGCCCGGTGCGCGATAAACGCCATATCCCAGCCATAAGAGCTTGGCCAGTAAATGTCCCCCTGGCGGTCATGGGATTCAAAAAATCCGCTTGCCAGGTTCTGGAAATACGTTCCGGCCAAAGGAGATACGTTCTTTACATAGCCGCCTTCCATCATGCCCTTGGCATAATTACCGTAATTATCCATATCAACCTCGACCTGCCTGCGGAAATACGCCAATCCGCTCCGGGTCAAGATAAATACGCGGTATTGCCTTTCTCCTGTGGGCTTTTCGTCTAAAAACATATAAACCGGGACATTCTGCTCCATACCCGCTATTTTTATCTGCCCGAGGGGGATCCTGGATATGCCGGCAAGCTTAGGCTGCATAAAGAACTCCGTTTCGTCATAAGCAACGGCCTTGCTCCGGAACAAACCATTGCTTATTTCGTAGGCGAAGAAATTCTTGTCCTCGTTTATCCTTACGATATCATCCACCATAAGCTTATCGAATATTAACGAAATAGGGAAGCCAAAGAGGTAAAGATTGACCCGCACTGAATCCGGGGCTGTGGTAAAGAGCGTGTTATCGGCCCTTTCCGGAGAACTGAACGCTTTATATACCGCGTTGAATACGGACTTAGCGTCAACGGTTATGCCGACTATGCTGAAGAACCGGGTAAGGAGGCTGGGGGTGCTGGAGAATTCTCCCAGAGAAACAGTGGGCAGGCCTTTGCCCTGCGCGATAAGGGCGCTGACCTGGGGAATGTTTATCTCTCCGGTCAGCGAAATATATTTACCCCGCAGGACATCGACAAGCGCCTTATAACGGGGTTCAGAGTAAATAATCTGCGCCGAGCCTTTAAAATCATTGGTAACTACCTTGACCTTATCCTGGGCAAGCGCTTCCGCGCCTATACTCATCAATAAATTAACCGCATTCAAGACAAACAAAGACGTGGCTTCGTTTTTGCGCCTATTCAGGTAATAATCCAGCTTGATCACATCTTCGCGGGTCAATAATCCTTTGAGCCTGCCGTCTGCCGCCTTGCGGTAAGGCCCTAAATCTTCATCTTTGGCTTCGGCAACAGACTTGTCAAGATACTCGCGGCCTTTAGGGTCCAGGTAGCTTTTCCCCGTAGTTTTTTCCAAATGTTCCATGTATAAGAAACGGGCAAAGAAAGCCTGCCTTTCTGCGGCGCTGGGAGCCCCGGGAAGTTTTTGATCCGGCCGGTTTACCAAATCAAACATCAACCGGCTGGCTGCGGTCCCTAATGAAGCCCAGGCGCCGAATGCGGCCGGAGCAGCCACGCCGATAGCTGCGTTCACCGGGGCAATTATAAACTCAAGGAGCATCTTGTTCTTCAGGTATTGCTGGTTTTGCTTTAAAGACCAGTCTTCTCTTTCTTTTATGTATGTAAGAAGGGCGAGCTTAAGATGCTCGATCTTGTTATAATTATTCCCGAAGATGACCTCGCCTCTTGTAAGCGGGTCGCCGTCGGAATCAAGATAACGGTCGGTCGTGGCCGCGCCTTCTCTGAGGTCATGTTCCCTTAATAGTTCAGCCGGAAGCTTAATGCTGAATGTCTTTAATACCTGGTCTAACTTATAAGGCCAATACTTGAGGTATTGTTTTTGGCCTCTTTCTCCTTTGACATATATGGCTTCGTGCGGGAAGGGCATAACTTGCCTTTCGGTTTGGACATCGCTTGCCTGAAGGAACCTTGCCACCTTCTTTATGCCTGACCAGGCGTTTCTTTCTACCACAGCCGCCACAAAAAGATAATCGTTAGTTTCAGGAAGGAGGGCATCCGGAAAAAGCTCCTTAATCAGGGCTCTTTGAGCGTCCTTATCATCCATATCCAATACCCGCAGGATATTCCCGGTAAAATCCCTGTCTCTGGCCCCTGACTTTATTAACTCAAGATACGCCTTCTGCGCTTTCACCCCTGCCCAGAGAATACCCTCAAACTCCCCTTTATCGTCCCTTCCTTTTATATATACCGCCAAAGACCTTCTTTCTTCATCGTATTGCTTCATTTTCAGGGTATCGGTAACCTCGTCCCAGGATTTAATACCGGAGTAGTCAACAACTGAATCCGGGTGGTAAGGTATCTTGTATATCCTTACGCTGGTCTCGGGATCGGATATAATTTTTATGAAATCTTTTAAGCTGTTGGCCTGCCTTAATATGGCGTGGGTATCTTCCCTTTTCGCCGAGCCGACAACAAACATAACGTTATTATCCACCAGGTAAAGGATCTCCTGGATTTTCTTCCACATATCCCCCGCGGTTTTTTCCCTCAAGTATTCCGCGCGGTTACCCTCGTCATTGTCCCCGGGGGCAGCTATGCCCCTCTTTATTTTCTCAAATTCCTTTTCTAGCGTTTGTTGCTTCCGGGCGCTATCGGGATTAGGCGCATAAGCCCTTGCCGCTTGCGGCTGTTGCGCCCCTGTCGAGGGGATATTCAGCGCCTGCCCGACCCTGATCATATTCGGGTTGGCTCGCACGCTTTCATTGGCGGCGATAAGGTCTTGTAACTTTATATTGAACCGCCTGGCTATTGCGGAAAGAGTATCTCCTTTATTCACCGTGTAGGCCGCGGCTAGCGCTGTTTTCGCAGGCTCCGGATCTGCTGCGCTGACAGGCTGGGCATCTTTAGGCGCCGCGGCAGAAATCCGTATCTGCTGGCCGGGGTAAATTAAATCCGCGCCCTGAATAGAAGGATTGAGCTTACGGACAACTGCCAGGAATTCCGGCCAGGAATAGCTTTCTTTATATTTGCCCCAAATCCCAAACAGGCAATCCCCCTGCCCTACCTTGTAGGTTGCATATGCCAAAGAGGCAATCGCAGGAGGCTCGCCTGCCATGGCCAAACTTGCCCCCATGGGGTTAAATGCCGCCAAAGCAGTAACCAGATAGAATGCTGCGGCAAATAATTCTTTTCTTACCCGGGGAATGAAATTCTTTAAGGAGCCCAGGAACAGGCCTGCTCTCCAGCTTATTTCGTTTTTAACCTGCCATAACCTGAAGGCATATTCTTCGATAAGGTTAGCGTAATGCGGCTTTTCCAGCAACGCGGATAATTCGTGGATTAAACAAGCGGCTTTATGGGCATTATTATTGGCGGCAATCAGGATTACTCTTTTGCCTGCATCATCCAATCCATTGGCGCCATAGAATACCTCTTCGCTATCCGGCCCGGCCCTTAATCTCCCGGAATCAACCAAATATCGCAGCATCGTAAGCTGTGTTGGGCTATGCTGTTTAAGGTAACGCATCGCTTCTTTTACCCAAGGTTCCCTGCCGGTGACAGGGATAAACCCGGCAAAATCATCCTGCTTTAACTCATTAAACCTTTGCGCAACCTGGCTGGCGGTTTTCGCCTCCCTGGGTTTGGCAGGGTCCCTGCTATCTGCCGGCTGCGCGGCTGCGCTGTTTTTGCCCTTGTTCGCTGCGGCCCAATGTGCCAATAATCTGCCGGCAATATCCCTTAAGGCCTTCTCGTCAACATGAATAACCCCGCTATCATTATCCATTCTAGGGGTAAGCTCAAGGGCCAGGAAAAACAGTTGCTCGAAATCGACATTGTTTTTCTCTGCCAGCATCCTTAACCCGGGGTCGTTATATACGTTCTTTACAGCTTGATTGGCAGATGCCAAAATAACGCCGGACATCTCGGTAGACATCTCTATCTGCCTGACTTTATTCCACCAGCTTCTTACTTCTTCCTTGCCTCCAATGGCCATATGCACTGCCTGCGGAAAATCTATCCCGGTATTATTCTCAACAACATGGATTAAATCCTGCCCCCAGCTTAAGGCGTTTATCTCCAGCGCTTCTACGACCCTGTACAGGGGCTTTCCGACTATGCCGAAAACAGGGTGTTCGGCAAGGGCATGGCTGGAAGAAACCACCGCGCCGATTTCCGCGCTGATCGTGGACATATACAGGAAGCTGCGCCAGAATCCCAGATGGCGGTACACCAGGAAATACGGCGAAACCCCGGATAAGCGGGATAATGCCGGAGAAAGAGGAGAGGTTAAAATAGCGGCCAGGGCAGCGGCATCAAAAGAAACATAATATTTAAGGCTATCAAGTAAAGGCGCCGTGTATCTGCCGGAAGCGGTCTTTCTCTGGACAGGCCTGCCTCTTAAATAAGCAGCCACTTTCTTTTCGTCCCCGTCCAACCCGGCGGCGCCTTTCTTTTGCGTTAAAGCGCCTATCGTAAAGCTGTTTAAGCCGAGGTTGCGGGAAGCGTAGATGTCCTGGAGTATGTTCCTGTACCTAAACAAGTCAATGATCTTCAGGTTAACTACCAATAGCCCTGTGCTTAATAAAGATACTACCGTATGCGGCAAATGGAGCGAGCTTAGTAAAGGAACCAATGACGATAACCCCATCAAGCTCAAAACGCTCGTTGCCGCGATTTCCGCCGGCAATATCATCGGGAATATCGCCTGCCCGGCAACGCCGGAAACAAAAGCTATGGCCAGGCGGGAACGGGCAAAAGCAGATACCCCGACAAGGACCGGGAAATTATACCTTAAGAAAATAACCGCGGCCCGGGGCAGGTAATAGGACAGCCTCAAGGCAAGCGGGGCGTTGCCTAGTTCTTCCCGGTAAAATGCGGCCAAAGCATGCAATTTATTATTTTCTCTGCTCAAATCCATCTCTTTTACCGCCTGGGCCCTCAAGATATTGCCCTTGATCTCCCTGCCGAAGAATTCTTCCGTTACCTTATATAGGTAAGGCATAAGCAGCGCGGCTATTGCCCCTTTGACAAACAACGGCCAGCCGAAGGAAAAGCTTAAGCCTATCAACCCGCCTGCTAAAGGCAAATAAACCAGCCTTAAAGGGTTATCCCTGAAGAAATTGTAATAATCCTTAAGTCCATAATGGGAACCGCTAGCGCCGCCATTATTATTTTCATCCAAAGCAAAGAGCAAGGAGCTGTTAAGCAGCCCTTTTCTTTGGGGCATAGATAATACCGCGGGCTTCAGGTTGTTCTTGATAAGATGGATATCGAAAAGCACGTAGGCTGCCGCCAGGAAAACAAATACCGGCGCCGCGATAAGGGATACCAGCGAATGGATTATGCCCGCGGGGATTAACCCCAGCAAGGCAGGGATGCTATGCAACGCAAACGCGGATATGCTTATGTCGCGCAATAAATAAGGCCAATATTTGCTTATCCCCTTCCCCATCAATTCCAATGCGGGAGTGGAATTGGTAGTAGTGGTAACCGCCGCGCCCAGCGGGCTGGAAGACTTACCGGTACGGGAACCGATGAGCTCTTTAACTTCATTACACGTGCGCAAAATAAAGATTAAAACCGGAGTTATAACAATCTTAGGCTGGCTAGAACCCGCCAACTTAAACAACGCCCCATTTATTTCCTCAACCATAAGAGATAACATATCATATATACTCAAGCCTTGAACCACTCTTACCTGCCCTAATGAACTCCTAATCTCTCCGTCAGGAGACACAGGCAAATCAATTATATTGCGTGGTTCTGATTTTTCCATAAGTAACCTGCCAACACCGGCATCCTGATCGCCCAAATCCGACAGTAAATTTCGCAATCTTCTAACAACAGATAAAACCTCTCCTAAAACCTTAGGGCATTCATTTTTAATATAACGCCTAAAGAAAGCTTCCGCTGCATTCGAATATTGCGGGTTATTAGCCTTATTGGCAACAAAATCTTCCAGAACCCCTCTTATAATTTCAATGTAGATACCCAGAATTTCTTCGACGCCGGCAACGCTATTTTCAAGCGGGCTGGAGCTAAGGCGGGTGGTAACCGCCGCGCCCAGCGGGCTGGAAGATTCTTTAGCCGGTTCCATAAGAAGATCGGCTATCTCTTCTCTGGTTAATACTGGTTTTGAGGTTGATGCTGGTTCTCTTATGGAATGGGCATAAGCTACAAATGCTTCCTTTGGCCAAATCTCAATACGCTCGGCCTGGTTTCCTCTTTGAACAACTGCAATAACTAACTTCCCGCCATTGCCTAAACCGGTTAAATCCGCTAAGCCCGCATCCAACAAGACTCTGTTAGACTTATCAAGCTTACGGCTTTCTCCCATCACTATTACAACCTCTCTGGAAGCGCGATAATCGCTAAATTCATTATTCGGAATAAGAACAATATATTCTTTACTTTCCCAGGCTATTTCAAATCCGTCTCTTAACTTTTCAAGCAGAGGCTGCGGTATGGATAATCTATGCTTATTGTCCGGCGTATAAACTCCGATAACCCTGATAACTGTTGTCTGCGCGCCTGATTGATTTGATGCCACCGGGCTGGAGGAAGAAATACGCCCTTTTAAATACTCATAGGCCCCTTGAACCAACCTAAACCTTTTATTGTCATCGCTTTGCGTCCTGTCGGGGTGAGTTTCTTGAACTTTCTGGCGCCAAGCCTCCTTTAACTCTTTTAAAGTCAGAGGGTCTTCTGGAAGGCCGAGTGTTCTACGCGACCATTTATTACGCTTTTCATCTGTGAACACCGGCCTTCTGCGCGCCGGTTGCTCACCGGTTTTCTTTTGATCTTCAGCCCCCCTGGCAGCCAATTCTTGTCGTATCTGTTCCCTAAACCTCCGTCTTGCTAATTCAAGTCCTACAAGAAACATAACCGCTTCCACTCCCGCATTGGAATTTGGGCTGGAAGAAACAGCGCCATTAAGAATACGGGTTGTAACATTACAATCTAATAATAATTCTTTGCCAAAAGATGTATCATGTGTAACCGCGGAAAGCTCTCCGGAATATCCGAGTATCTTAATGATATTGCTTATAACCTGAATAGCTGCGGCAAAAGTTGTGCGAATGCCCGTTTCCAAACTCGTGCTTTTTCTTTCTGCTTCGCTAAGTGATCCAAATAAATCGATAAAACCAATTAAGGCGCCAATCTTATTCGCTATATCCACATCTTGATGCGGGTACCCAATAGTAAATGTCCTCCCCAGGATTCCTAGATCACTATCTCTACCCTCTCTCGCCCAATGCCTTATTTCCTTTAAAACCGCAAATGCGGCTTCTCTTAGTCGAGCATAATCTCCACTTGAATGTGCATATTCTAATGCTGCCGCCTGCCCCCTAAAATATTCTATTTTCTCTAAAGATAGCTTGCTTGAAATTACTACAGAAGAAGAGGCAAGTCGGGTAGTAACCGCAGCTCCAACCGGGCCAGAAGGCCTAACCAATTCCGATGCGGGAGTGGAGGGGGTAAGAGTGGTTAGGAGTGGGCTGGAGGAGGGCCGCGCCAATTCCAATCCCGCATTGGAATTGGCAAGAATAAATAATACTGCTAACCCGGCGGTATAAGCGGCTATATCGAACGGGTCATAAGTCAATTGCCTCCAGTAAACCATTTCAATAAGTGAACGGGTAGAATCGTATTTACTCATAACTTCCTGCAATACCAGGCCTAGCCACACGGCAGCCATCGTCCGGTTAGCCAGTTTATGAGGCAACCTCTCTATCGGCGTGCTGACCGCCAAATACCTTCTCGTGGAATTAGCTTTTACATATCTTATTAACTCAACAACTGACAATACCGCGCCGGCGTAAAATGCCACATCAAGGAAATTATAGAACCAGTTCCTGAAGAATACCCCCAGGTTAGCAAAGTTTAGCGGCAAGTTGACCAAATACAGCGATATTACCAGGGCCGTGTAATGCATATTCTTTCTTGCCAGCATATAGGCAGTTGTGAAAGCGCAAGATATAAGCACGGAGGTAAGAAAGACGCCCTTAATAGTCAAGCCTAATACAAAAACATCGGCTATGGGCGAACCGGCAATAGCGGGGCCGGAGAAAGGCCTCCCCGTGTTATTGAGGAAGCCTCTCGGTCCTATAGGTAGGGATTTGCCCCTGTTCGGATTCGGCATTAACGCGCTCCCGAATAATCTTAGCGCTGGCTGGATCAAGCTCAAGCCAAAGGCTGCCGGCTTGCTGCTTGACAGTGCCGTTAACCAAAAAGTTAGCTGCCTTGCCGTTGCCGTTAACGCGCGCTGCGGCAAAGATGGTGCCGTCACTTTCGTCAATGACGAAGTGGGTGAATCTAAGGTTACCATAGTCTTTACACATGGCACACCTCCTTGATTTATTGTTGTAAGGGCGGCAGCAAGAGGGGTCAATCCCTGGAGGAGGGCTCCCGCCGCCACCCTTAACAACAAATTAGCCGCCAAGCTCAATACACCTGCCACGGTGGATATTAAGCCAAGCAGCCGGGTTAAATTTATAGGATTATTTGTAACTGATATTGCAGATAAGACTGGTAATAATAAGGAAATACAAACTGCGGAGATTGTAATTAACGCATACGCCGGCGGAGAACGCCCGCTGTAGCGTTCAAAGTAATTATCAGGCTTAGCGATGAATACAGCCGCTAATAATCTTACTGCGGAAGCTGCAGGAACTTCGGCTCCAATATACCCTTGTCTTCCAAGCTGAACTGGATCGCCCTTAAGCGGCGCTCTGTTAATTCGTTCAAAAGGTATTCTGTTTCCAGCCTTTTCATCTCTTCCCGGAATTCCATCATTAAGTTCCCCATTTTTTCCTCCTTGTATAACTATGCTTATGACCCTGTAAACCCGAATCAAGAAGTTTCTCACAGATGCAGCAGGGTTAAACACAGGAGGAGCTTGAGAAAGATTAGTTACGCCTACGCCGGTTTCTTTCGGCTGGGCGGAAATTGGATCCTGCAACCTGAAATGACCATAAGCGCTCTCAAGGAAATCCCTTATTGCGCCTAAGAATGCGGCAGCGGCTAATCTATTTACCGCGGAACTGGCTGATTTTACGGAATCATTTACAGGTATATTTACAGGTAAAGCGGAATTTACAGGGCTAGAGGAACCAGCCTCATTTCTGCTAGATGTCCTATCCATAGAGACGGCTTGAACAGCGTCACTATGATAGACATATAATGATCCTGCTTCATAAGTAATGCCATACTGCTCTATAATTATACCCTTGCTAAGATTAATAGCTTCAATTGTGATTTTCGTGATTTTCCCTGTTACATAAGATACATAATAAACTGTCTGCCCTACACT
>JAZDMX010000010.1:0-2663 GCA_043800555.1 Candidatus Omnitrophota bacterium
AAAAAATAAATGCCTGCTCCTGGCAGTATATCTTATTACGGTTAATCCCGTTTTTGCGGCTGATGATATTTTTGAGGAGATAGACAAAGACTTAAAAAAACCGGCCGCTGTGGAACCGAGGCAGTCTTATCCGGTAAATTTAGTCAACGCGATCGGTGACAAGAAAAGCTATATACTGTATAAGGAGATATATGCCTCCACTCGCTATTCATCTCAAGTGGAAAAGTTCGAGGGGCGGAACTCCGCGGGGTTTCTTTTATTTGGGACTTTCTCCGGCCCCGACGGACAGATAGGCGACCTGAATGTGCAGTTCAGAACCGCCTACTACAACGACCAGTTCGATTACGGCATAAAGATGACCCGTGATTGGTTGAGCAATTTGGATCAGTTTGCAGTAGAGCTACATAACGCGTATTTGAGACTTCGCGTTCTTCCGCCGCTTCTTAATGTGCGCGTTGGGCATTTCTATGTGCCCTTCGGCCTCCAGCCATGGATCGATACCCACGGTACGCTTCTACAGAGCCCTACTATGAGATTTATCGGCGATGAAAGAGATTGGGGCGTTGCTATTGAGGGCCAAAACGATAAATTAGAGTATGAGTTGGGCCTTACGCGGGGTTCAGGCATGAGGTATTTTAATAAAGACAATAATTATGCCGTTGCCGGCAAGATATCCACCCCCCGTATCGGCCAACGCATCAATGAGTGGCTGGGGGCCTCATTTTTGGCCGGCAGGATATATGATACTGCGGCCTGGGAAAGATTGCGCAGCTGGGACATGGAAGAGAAAGATATTTTATTTAAAGAGAGCGTCGTAAAGAAATGGCGGATAGGTATTGATGGTCAAGGAGAAACAGGTCCCTGCCGGGCAAGATTTGAGATAACCGGCGGGCAGGATGCCGCCAAAGAAGCCGTCCTGGGAGAATTTTTTGAACTCAAGTATGCTTTAGGCAAAGGCAACCGCTGGACGACGTACTTTCAATTTGAAAACTTAACTCAGGACTTCACTAAACAGAACAGAGCTTCTGACATGACCCTGCGGACCGGACTTACGTATACTATCTCCGCTAATTACAACATCCAGTTTGTGGTCTCCAGGGACCTCAGTAAGACTTTTGGCAGGGAGGATACGTGGATAGGCATAATGTTTTACGGCCAGAAGGGCGGGGGATTATTTGACTGGTAAGGAGGGGGTATGAATAAAAGATTAAGCGTGGTTATAATTATGGGTTTAGTCGGCTTATTCTTAATTAAATCAAATGTGTTTTCTCAGTCTCAGGTTGTGCCCTGTCAATTAAGCCAACCCGACCAGGATACGTTACGCCTTTTTCCGGACAGGACCAACTACCGCACAGAGTTTATACGTACCGATGAGGTGGGTGATAAGCGCGGCTTAGGCGGGGAGGCCTTATATAAGGAGCTGGAAAGACGGCTGGATGATAAATGGGATCCCGTCTGGGAAACCAAGGATATTCCCTATGTCTTTTATGAGATCTTAAAAGGCTCTGATAGAATAGGTTGGGTATTTGGGGCTAATCAGGGGTGGCCCGGAGCGGATAACTCACAACTTATGTGCGCCTTTGACCTGGATGGCAGGCTCAGGGAATTTTACTATCAGAAACTGCCATCGATGGAGAAGAAATTACTACAGACAGAAGATTTCTATTCACAGTTTATCGGCCTGACATTAGAACATTTTTATATTCATGAGCAGTTAAATGATCTACGAGTCCAGGATAAGGATATTCTGGAGCTGGACATGATAAGCCGGATCAAGGACCCTACAGTGAAAGAAAGCGAAGGGTTTAAGAAGACGCTTCGGGGCATAAAGAAGATCTTTATCTATATGGATGATTTTAAATTTGATAATAAATTTAAAAAAGATGATAGTTTAGCAAAGGTAAAATACCTGGTAGAAAATAAGAACAGGATCCCTCTTGTCGGCCCGGACGCATTGAGTAAGATTAAAAAAATCTTTCCCGGAGCTTCGAGATTTACGGTCGATATTATTTCTCTGAAGGGCAAGGAGAAGCTCATTGAGGAACGGCTGCAGGATAAGCTTGATCCCGGCACAGAACCGCCTGATCTGGTTTATCCGGTTTATGTTGTGTACAAAGACGAGGCGCCAAAGGAGCCTTTTGTAAGGGGACTTATTTTAGGTTATGTCCTACCTCTGGTAGTTGATATCCCCGGAGGGGAGCTTAAAGTAATCATTGCCATCGGAGCAACGGACACAGATAAAGGAAAGGTTGTATCGGCTGAGGCAGGGAAAACCGACCTAGGCCGGCTAAATGGGCTATCTTTGGTGCACTTTTATACCAATGATGTTTTGTTGAAAACAAAGATAACGGACGATAAGTTGGACAAAATAGCTTCCATAGGAAGTATCAATGTTGAGAACAAAGATGTAAAAGCGCAGGCCTTGCGTGCGGTAAGAAAAGGACTTGTCATTGTAGACGAATTTTATCTGCGCAATTTCTTTAAGAAAGATGAAATCACCAAAAAAATAGAAGACTATTTAAAAAATCCGAAAAAATAAAACCATGTTAGGAGGCGGGCGTATGAAAAATATTTTAAGTGTACTTTTTATTTCTCTGATTGTAATTTTTGGGCTATTTGTAAGCGGTTGCGGCGAAAAGATAGAAAAATTCGGTGATACTATA
>JAZDMX010000021.1:0-113082 GCA_043800555.1 Candidatus Omnitrophota bacterium
GTAATTATTTCGCGCATTTTCAATGGGCACATGGCTTGCCAATGCCGCAAACAAGTAAGCCTATGTGCAAATTAAGCTGGAGAAGGGAATTGAACCCTTGACCCCGTCCTTACCAAGGACGTGCTCTGCCAACTGAGCTACTCCAGCGTTTCTTTCAAGCTTAGCTGCGCCGGAGGAATTATTTCAAGAATAAAAAACCCCACCCAAAGAATTTTTAATAAAAATTCTTCCCGTTAATATTAACCTAAGCTAAAGTTATTATAATACCTAGATTTATGTAAGCAATAGAATATATACTAATTTAAGAAGCTTGTCAAGTTTTTTTTATTGAAAATTGCAAATTTGCTAAAAGCGCAAAGTCTCCCAGGGTTAAGTCTTCCGGCCTGATGTTAATTTCCAAAGAGGTTTTAGCGAAAAACTCGCTCAAGGCCTCCGGCAATACCACTCCCCAAAGGCTATTCCTGAGCGTCTTTCTTCTTTTGCCGAAGGCGCTGCGCACAATTTTAAAAAAAAGCCCCTCGTCTTCTACGCTTACTCCCGGGGTTTCTCTGATTTTTAGTTTTAAGAATGAGGAGTCGACTTTTGGGGAAGGCTTAAAACAATTTCTGCTGATACCGAATAATATTTTCGGCGAAGCGTAATACTGCGTAAAACAGCTAAACGAACCAAAATCTTTATTCCCCGGGCAAGCTGCTAATCTAGCGGCAAACTCTTTTTGCGTGGTAATAAATATTTCGCTTATCGCTTTATGAAAACCCAATAAATGCGCGATTATGGGGCTGGATATATAATAAGGGATATTGCCGAAAACCTTTACCTTGCTTTTAATCCTTTCTTCTTTGATAAATCGGCCTAAATCAAACCTCAAGATATCCTGGTTAACGATCTTGGCGTTACCGCAGCCGGATAAAGAATCAGCCAAACATTTTTGCAACCGGCTGTCGATTTCCAAAGCGTACACCTTCCCTGCTTTACGGGCAATTAAACCGGTCAATTCTCCCCTTCCTGCGCCTATCTCAAAAACAATATCGGTATCCTGCAAAGCCAGTGAACCAACAATCTTATTCCTGATGTTTTGGTCAACCAGGAAATTCTGGCCTAAACTTTTTTTAGGTTGGATGCGCATTTTACGGCTAGCTTGATTGCGGCAATTAACGAACAGGGATCGGCTAACTTAGGGTTTTTGGCAATGTCAAACGCAGTGCCATGTAAGGGGGATGTCCTTATAAAAGGAAGCCCCAGCGTCAGGTTTACGCCGGTTTTGGTGCCGGTAAGCTTCAAAGGTATTAACGCCTGGTCATGATACATGGCGATAACGCAATCGTAGCGGCCATCCAATGCCCTGGAAATAGCTACGTCGCTAGGCAAAGGCCCGTCAATCCTGAATTTAACCGCTTTCTCTAATTTCTTCAGGCAAGGTTTAATGACCGAATTTTCTTCGTTTCCGATTAAACCATTATCCGAGGCATGCGGGTTGACTCCGCAAACGACAATACGCGGCTCCGTAATCCCGAATATTTCGCGAAGCGACCTTAAGGTAAGAAAAATATTGCTATAAAGCCCGGGCTTATTCAAGCTTTTGGCAACATTGGATAATGGCATATGCCTTGTAACCAGGCTAAATTTCAATTTATCGTTAAGAAGCATCATGACAACCTCCTGAACGCCTGTCTTATCGGCAAAATATTCGGTATGCCCTGCGTAATCAAAACCGGCCAAATTAACAGCTTCCTTGGATATGGGAGCGGTCACCAAACAATCAATTTCTCTTTCCCGCCATAGCCGCATAGCTTCATCCAAATACTCAATGGATGCCCTGCCATATTCGGCTTTAATCCTGCCGAAACGGAAGTTTTTATGGTAGACATTCTTCAAGTCGATGAAGCTTATATCCGAAAGCCCGAAGCCCGAAGCCCGAAGCCGATCAAAAACCCATTTGTCTCCGATAACCACAAAATCCGCCGCTTGCTTAAGCCTAGCAAGGGCTTTTAAGGTTATGGCTGGGCCGATCCCGGAAGGATCCCCTATGGTAATACCGACCTTAGGCTTAATCACCGGGAATCAATGATTTTGATGTAGGAGTTTTTTTTAAGTTCGTCTAACCACTTAACCAGCCCTTCCTGCATTTTCGTTTCGAACAAAAAGGCCTGGATTTTATACTGGACTTCGTTAAGAGGCAGCTGCTTGGGGGCAACCACGTTAATAAGCTTAAAGACGTAGTATTTATCATCCACCTTCACGACTTTGGAAACCTCATTAACTCCCAGCCCAAAAACAGCCTCTTCGATTTCCTTCTTCAGCCCTTCGCCCGCTAACACGTTAAATTTATTCATCGTAAAGGGGTACCTCCCCGCCAGATCCTCCGGGGACTTGCCGATCTTTAAATTATACGCAAGGCTATCGGCCAAATCCTCATTCTCCAGAGAAAAGGACTCAAACTCCCTTTCCTCTCCGGAAGAAAAATCCTTTTTGTTGGCTTCATAGAAGCTAGTTACCTCTTCGGGCTTTACATTGACTTTGCTGCGCACTTTCTTATCGATTACCCCATACATCAGGAATTGGTCCCTTATTTTGTTCTCGATATCGGCCTGCGTTAACCCCTGGCTCATTAACTCCCTCTGAAAGTCGTCATCCGAACGGTAACGCTTCTTGGCCTCGTTAATCCTGGCCTTGATCCTTGACTCCTCCACGGGTATTTTCTCGTTCTTCGCCTCTTGCAGGATAAGGCGGTCTTCAATGAGGCGGTTCAACAAACCTGACTTTAAAGAATCTAGCTTGGTTTCGAGGTCCTTGCCTTTATACTCCTTCGATAATTGCATGCTCATAAAATTCAGGAAGTCATCCGCATCTTTCTGGGTAACCGCCTCGTTATTAACGATAACCACAATTTTGTCCTGCGCATAAACAGATGCTGCGGATAAAAACATGCAGTATGCGGGCAAGAAAACGGACAAAAGAAAAACCTTGAAGTTAATTATGCGTTTCATTAAAAACTCCTGTCTTTTTGAAAGTATCGATCGCTTCTCTTAATAGCCTGCAATATAGGTCAAAGCCGACCGCGGAGATAAAACCATGCTGTTCTAACCCCAGCAGATTGCCCGCCCCCCTTATCTCCAGGTCTTCCATGGCGATATTAAATCCGGACCCAAGCTCCATATATTCCTGGATCGCGTTGAGCCTTTTGCGGGCAAGTTTATCTAAAACCATATTTTTAGGCACCATAAAATACGCGTAAGCCGCGCGGTTAAACCTGCCTACCCTCCCGCGCAACTGGTGCAAATCCGCTAAACCAAACATATGGGCGTTATTTACGATGATAGTGTTGGCATTAGGGATATCAATGCCCGATTCAATAATCATCGTAGATACCAGGCAATCTACCTGGCCGCTTAGAAAGCGCTTCATTACACCTTCCAGCTCCCTGGGATGCATTTGGCCATGGCCTATTTCTATGCGCACGCCTTGAGGCAAATTCCGGGTTAGCCTCTCTTTGACTTTATGGATATCTTCTATCCGGTTATGCAGGAAGAAAACCTGGCCTTTTCTCGAAATTTCCCTCAAAATAGCCTGCCGCACCAAATCATCGTCATATTCTACCACAATTGTCCTGATAGGCAACCTGTTTTGTGGAGGCGTGTTAATTACGGATAACTCACGCGCGCCCATCAAGCTCATATACAGGGTCCGGGGAATGGGCGTCGCGGTCAAAGTAAGCACGTTCGCAGATAGCCTGAAACTTTTTAACTTCTCTTTATTCTTTACCCCGAAGCGCTGTTCTTCGTCGATTATCACTAAACCCAAATTCTTGAAAGACACGTCATCGGATAAAAGCCTGTGCGTTCCGATTACCATATCGACAGAGCCGTTTCTTAAGCCCTCCACTACCGCCTTTTGTTCGCTGACGGTCCTAAAACGGCAAAGCAGCTCTATGTTCAGCGGGAAATTCTTAAGCCGAAAGCTAAAATTCTGAAAATGCTGTTCGGCTAAGATAGTCGTAGGGACAAGATAGGCGACCTGCTTCCCATCCATTGCCGCCTTAAAGGCCGCGCGCATGGCTACTTCGGTTTTACCGTATCCCACATCTCCACAAAGCAGCCGGTCCATCAGCCTTGCGGATTCCATATCTTTTTTTACCTCTAATGTGGCAGTTAGCTGGTCCGGAGTCTCGTTGTATGGAAACGTATCTTCAAATTCCTTCTGCCAATCCGTATCCCTGGAATAGGCAAAACCTTTGGAGCTGATCCGCATGGCTTGTAAGCTCAACAGGTCCCAAGCCATTTTCTGTATCCCCTTACGCGCCCTATCCTTCAGGCGCGACCATTCCCTTGTTCCCAGCCGGTAGAGTTTAGGACGCCTGGCGCAAAAAGCAATATATTTCTGCACCAGATGCATTGATTCAACCGGCACGTAAAGCTTCTCCTGCCGGTCATATTCAATAACCAAGTGGTCCCTGTATTTACCCTGGATCTTTATTTTATTCAAACCCAGGAACCTGCCTATGCCATGCTGGTTATGCACGACATAATCCCCGGTATTCAAATCCAGGAAATTAGATAAGGGGAAATCTTCGGTAATAGGAGTGGTTTTTAAGGCCCCGGGTTTCCTAATAGGCAGGACTATGACCATCTTGTGCCCCCAGAGGGCCTCTCCCGTGGAAGGGTTAAAGGTTTTTATTGAGCCTATTAAGACATTATCTAATTCTATCCTGATGGGAAGTTCGAAAGAATTCGGGAAGATATCGATTAAACCGCCACGGCGGGAAAAGTCACCCTCAGCCAAAACAGCATCCTGCCTCTTATAACCGAATTCAACCAGCCCGGCTAATACATTTTCCGGGTCAACCTCCTGGCCTGAATATAGTTTCAGAGATTTGAACATCGGGATACTTTAAAATACCTGGATACGGGTGCGCAAGCCAAATCCCAAGCAGGTAAAGATAAAAGGTTTTCTATGCCTCTATCTATCCGGCCGTTACTTAGGGTTTTTACGCCCCCAGGCGAGGACCAATGGTGAAGCGATATAAACCGTAGAATATACACCGGAGATAAAACCTACCAGTAAAGCAAAGGCAAAATTATTCAACACTTCTCCCCCATAGAACAAAAGCGCCAATACCACCAATAAGGTCACTCCGGAAGTAAGTATAGTCCTTGAAAGCGTCTGGTTTACGCTTAGATTAACCAATTCATACAGGCTGCGCTTCTGGTAAAGCCGCATATTCTCCCTGACCCGGTCATAAATAACAATAGTATCGTTTATGGAATAACCGGCGATAGTCAAAAAAGCGGTAATGCTTAAAAGGTCAATAGGCCTGCCCGTAAAAACCAAAAACCCTAAAGTTACCAGCACGTCATGCAAAAGCGCGATTACTCCGGCAATGGCAAAATTCAGGTGCTTAAACCTGAAGGCAACATACAGCAATATGGCTATTATCGACCAAAACATAGCCCAGGCGGCCTTTTCTTTTAAATGTTTCCCGGCTATAGGGCCTACGCGCTCAACCCTTAAGACCTGAATATCCTGCCCCGGAAAGGCCTCCTTTAATTTACCGGCCAAAATCTCGCTCTTATCTTCAACAGTCCGGATCAAAACCGCTTTAGGGTTGTCCTTGAATTGCTGGATAGAAGCGTCACCTAAGCCAATACCTATTAATACCCCCCGTATTTTATCGGTGTCAGGAGCTTCTTTAAAACTATACTCCTGCATCTGGCCTCCGGAAAAATCAATCCCGTAAGCGCTATTTCCTTTCTTAAAATAAACTGCCAACCCCGCGATTATGATAATAAGCGAAAGGGCGTAGAAAAACTTGCGTTTCTTGATAAAGTCGATTTTTGTCTGCCCGATTAGCTTAAGCATGGGCAGAGAATTCTTCAGCCAACCTAAGCCCAGCAGGACCTCAAATATAGTCCGTGTCACTACTATGGCGGTGAACATGCTCGCTACCAAACCTATGGTCAGGGTTACGCCAAAACCTTTTATTGACCCTGTTCCCAGCCAGATCAAGATTACCGCCGCGAATAAAGTAGTTAAATTAGAGTCGAGGATTGCGCTAAAGGCTTTAGAATAACCATTAGCTATAGCAGAACGCATATTCCGGCCGAGGGACAATTCTTCCCTGATGCGCTCATTAATCAAAACATTGGCATCCACAGCCATGCCTAAAGATAAAACTATACCGGCTATCCCGGGTAAAGTCAGGGTTGCGGAAAATTCAGGCAATAATAGCGGGAGCATCCCGAGTATGCCAAGGATAATGAACAAGTTGAATAAAAGCGCGATATCCGCGATTAACCCCGCTAACAGGTAATAAATAACCATAAAAACAAAAACAAAACAGCCGCCTATGACAGTGGCTTTTATCCCGTTATTTATCGAATCTTGCCCCAATAACGGCCCGATGGTCCGCTCTTCTTCAATATATAGGGGGGCAGGCAGAGCGCCTGACCTCAAGATATTCGCCAAATCCTGCGCTTGTTCAACGCTAAAACGGCCCGTGATTACCGCTTCTCCCGAAGGGATAGCTTCCCGGATATTCGGGGCTGACTGCACCCTGCCGTCTAAAACAATGGCTAATCTCTTGCCCACATTAGCCGCGGTCAATTCAGCGAACTTCCTGGCCCCTTCAGCGTTAAAACGCAAGGAAACTACCGGTTCATTGAACTGGCTTGAGCTAAAATGCACTTCCGCATCCGTCAAGGCCTCTCCGATCAAGGAAGCATTCTTGGATACCAGAAGCTGCGCATTATCATCCTGGGTATATTTTAGTTCATAGCCTTCGGGGACATTCCCGGCCTGCGCTTCTTTCAATTGCTCCGGGTCGGAAGAAACTAATTTGAACTCCAGCAGCGCGACCTTGCCGATTATCTCTCTGGCGCGCTCCCTGTCGGTAAAGCCGGGTAACTCCACAACAATCTCATCGGTACCGTGTTTTTGGATTAAAGGTTCCCGCACGCCATAACTATCTATCCTTTTTCTGATAACTTCGATAGCGCGGTCAGCCGCGTCCAATCTGGCATTCTCCGGGACCTTGCTTATATCGACTTTAAGCAAAAGGTGCATACCTCCTTTTAGGTCCAGGCCAAGATTAATCCTTTTATCCAAAGGAAAGCTGAAATATAAGCACAACCCCAGGAAAGCCAGTATAAAAAAAGACTTATAAAGAACCTTTTTCTCCATTATTGCTATTTCTCCTTAGGCAGCGGGAACAGATGAACCTTGTGTTTTCTTCACGTAAGCCACGGCATTCTTTTCCAACTCGATTTTAACGTTATCATCCACCCTTAAGGTTATCGTCTTGTCCTTCACATTAACAATGGTCCCGTGTATTCCGCTTAAAGTAACGACCTCGTCATTCTTATTCAAGCTCTTAAGCATACCCTGGTGCTCTCTTTCCTTCTTCTTTTGCGGGCGAATAAGCATGAAATAGAAAATAACGAAAATAAGTGCTAGAGGGGCAAGGTTCATTATCGGGTTAGCTGCTTGCGGTTGCATTCTTAGCCTCCTTTTTGATCAAGCTCTTTACGGTTGCCGAAGCTTGAGCGCCGTTCTTAATCCAATATTGGATGCGCTCGGATTTTAATTTGAATTCTCCGGAAACAGGGGTATAAAACCCGAGTTCCTCCAGCACGCGCCCATCCCTGCCGGTGCGCCCATCATAAGCGGCAACGCGAAAGTGCGGCTTGCCCTTAGGATTCTTACCGATCCTTCTTAAACGAATATGAACTGCCATTTTTTAAAACCTCCTTCGTCGGTTTTGGCCTGCAGCCTATAGGCAACAGGCCATCGAGAAAACTGTTGCTGGCTATCGACTACTCAGGCTAGGCCCTATTTGGTAACTGCTTCCATCAAAGCCTTTGCTTTATTCACTGTCTCGGTATATTCTTTTTCCGGGATTGAATCCGCTACGATCCCGGCGCCTGCCTGAATAAAACCAAGCTTGCCTTTTATAAGAATTGTCCTTATCGTAATACAGGTATCCATATTATGCGAGAAACTAAAGTACCCCACGCATCCTGCGTAGGAAGCCCGCCTTGTATTCTCCAATTCATCGATAATTTCCATCGCGCGGATCTTGGGGCTGCCTGAAACTGTCCCTGCGGGGAATGCACCTTTCAATACATCATAAATATCATATCGTTTGTTGTCAAGCCTTCCTTTTACGCCGCTAACCAAATGCATGACATGCGAATATTTTTCCACGCTCATAAATTCATCCACCTTAACTGACCCCGGGCGGCTGACCCGGCCTAAGTCATTCCTGCTCAAATCAACCAGCATAATGTGCTCGGCCCTTTCCTTCTTGTCATTTATAAGCTCTCTGGCCAGCTTATTGTCCTCTTTTTCGGTTTTCCCTCTCGGGCGGGTCCCGGCAATGGGGCGGGTTTCGATAATGCCGTCCTCGCAGCGCACCAGCATCTCCGGAGACGCCCCGACCAGATACATGCCTTTTAACTGCAGAAAATACATATACGGAGACGGGTTTAAACTGCGTAACGAGCGGTATACTTCAAAAGGGTCTTTATCGGTTTGAAACTTGAAACGCTGCGATGGGACTACCTGGATAATATCCCCTTTTCTGATATATTCCTTGGCTTTCCTGACCGCGCCTTCAAACTCGCTCTTATGGAAATTAGACGTAAACTTGATTTTCTGCGGGCGCTTTTCGGCTTGGTTTTCGATAAACACCCTGTTAAAATCAGCCTGGATCAACCCTATTCTCTTAACGGCCCTGTTATAAAAAACAGATAATTCCCCTGGAGAAAGCTTTCTTTGCGGTAGAATAACGTTGCTTACAATCTTTATATTATGGTTGACGTGGTCAAAAATCAACAAGGTGTCCGCTAAAATCAAAAGAACGTCCGGCACGCCAAGTTCATCCGGATTTTTATCCGGAAGCTCTTCAAAAAACCTTACCGTATCATACCCTATAAAACCGACTAGCCCTCCGCAAAAACGCGGCAAGCCTTTGACCCGGACACTTTTAAAATCCCGCATTATCTTCCTTATCTCATCGATGGGAGTGGAGCGAGTAACAAATTTCCTGGCATGCTTTTTCGCTGGATAGCTTATTTCGATATTCCTGGCCTTGGATTTAAAAACGAGGCTGGGCTGGCTTCCCAGGAATGAATAACGGGCGAGATTCTCCTGCCCTTCTACGGATTCCAGCAAAAACGCATAGTCGTCTTTAGGTATTTTCAAAAATGCGGAAACCGGGGTATCCAGGTCGGCATTCATCTCCTTATAAACCGGGATTACATTTCCTTTCCTGGACAGTTTTAAGAATTCTTTCAACGAAGGATAGGTCATTTTATTCTTCTAAAAAAACAACTCCTGTTGCCCGTGTGGCAAGCTACGCCCACTTGGCGCGCTTTGATTAAAATGGCGTCCAAATCGCAGTCATAAGCGATTGATTTAACAAACTGAAAATGCCCTGAAGTCATCCCTTTTACCCAGTATTCCTTACGTGAGCGCGACCAAAAGCAGGTTTTCCCGTCCTTTATGGTCCGGCGCAGCGATTCTCTGTTCATATACGCCAGCATCAACACTTCGCCGGTTTTATAATCCTGGATTATCGCGGGGATCAAATTATTCTTATCAAATTTAAAATCATTCAAGCTTATTTTAGTTTTCTTAATCATAACCTGACAGGTATCCCCCTCTCCCTTAAATACTCCTTAACTTGTTTTACGGTGCACTCTCCGTAATGAAAAAGCGACGCGGCAAGAGCCGCCTGCGCGCCACTCTTGGCAAAACAATCATAAAAATGCTCTAATTTACCGGCTCCGCCGGAAGCAATAACCGGGATGTTCACTTTTTCACAAATCGCTTCAGTCAAGTCCAGGTCATAACCGTCTTTGGTGCCGTCATAATCCATACTTGTTAAAAGAATCTCGCCGGCGCCGAGTTGAGCGCCTTTTTTCGCCCACTCAATAACGTCTAAACCTGTTGGCGTCCTTCCTCCGTTAATAAATACTTCCCAACTGCCTCCTGACTTCTTGGCGTCAATGGCTAAAACAATGCACTGGCTGCCGAATCTCCTGGAGGCATCCCGGATAAATTCCGGGAACCTCACCGCCCGGGTATTTAGAGAAACCTTCTCGGCCCCGGCATTCAAGAGGCCCCTGATATCCCCCAAACCGGAAATCCCCCCGCCGACCGTAAAAGGCATGAATATATTCCGGGCTATCCTTTCTACCAGCTCAACCAGGGTCTTACGTTTTTCAACGCTGGCGGTGATATCAAGGAAGACCAACTCATCCGCCCCTTGAGCGTCATAAAGCCTGGCTACGCCAACAGGGTCGCCTGCGTCCTTTAGCCCTAAGAATTTTACGCCTTTTACCACCCGGCCGTCTTTAATATCCAGGCAGGGGATAATGCGCTTGGTCAACATAGTTTACTTTGTTTTTTGGTTCAAATATTCGCTTAACAAAGACCAGGTCTTTTTATTGGCCTTGCCGTTTACCTTTAAGTTATGCGTTTTCTGGAAAGCCTTTAATGCGTCGCGGGTCTGTTTACCCATATGTCCGTCAATTCTCCCGGGAGCAAAACCGGCATTAGCTAAAGCAGTTTGAATATCCTTAACCGAAGGATGCGCTTTTACTTTTGCCGGGGTTTTTCCCTTTACTGCCGGCACCGCCTCAAGCTTTTCCTGTTCAGGCTGCCTGGCGCTTAAAGCATCCTTTAAGCCATTGATCTCCTGGTCTTTGCTCTGGACTTGAGATTCTAGGGCCGAAACCTGATTCCTTAACCCCTGGATCTCCCTATCCTTTTGCTTGACTGTGCCCATTGACGCGCATCCGGCTAAAGATAACGCAAACACCGCTAGAAACGACAAAACAAAAACTTTCCTACGCATTCTTCCTCCCTGCCTGCCGTCAAGCAGGCTTTTAATTAAGAAAACTTTAAGGCCTGAGGCAGAGTAAATTTCCCCTCATATAAAGCCTTTCCCACGATTACCCCGCTAACTCCGTCTTTCTCTAAACATTTCAGCTTATGTAAATCCCCTAAATCAGAAACCCCTCCTGAGGCAATAATTTTCAATCCAGTAACCTTTAAAAGCTTCTTGATCTCTTTAATGTTGGGCCCGGCAAGAGTCCCGTCTTTTAAGGTATCCGTATAAATGAATTCGGTAAACCCGAGTTTTTTAAGATTCAGGATAAACTCTACCGAATCGGTATTTTTATGCCCGGATTTCCAACCCCGGACCATAACCTCGCCATTTTTAGCGTCAACTCCCACAATAACCCTATTCTTGAATTTAGCAAAGGATTTTTTCAGGAAATCCTTATCCTCGACAGCCTTGGTGCCTAAAACAACGCGGCTTACTCCGGAACAAAGCGCCTGGCTTATGGCCTCCATCTTCCTTAGGCCGCCGCCGAATTCAACCGGCACCTTTACTTGTTTAGCAATCTCTTTAACTACTTTAAGGTTCTTTGGTATGCCGGTAAATGCTCCGTCTAAATCCACTATATGCAGGAATTTCGCGCCCTGTTTGGCCCAATACCTGGCAACCTTAAGCGGATCCCGGGAATAAATCTTCTTATCCCGCTTACCCTGCACAAACCTTACCACGCAACCGTCCTGTAAATCTATAGCCGGAATTATCAGCATAATTTGACCACCCAATTCCAATGCGGGTATGGAACTGGTTCCAAACCTCTTCCATACCCGCATTGGAATTTACGGGAGTTTAGAATTCTACAAAGTTCTTGAGCATTTGTAACCCGACACCCTGGCTTTTTTCAGGGTGGAACTGCGCTCCATACACGTTATCCTGACAAACTATAGCAGCAAAATCCAGGCCGTAATCAGTGGTCGCGGCAATAACGCTCTTATTGCTTGGCTCAGGATAATAAGAGTGGCAAAAATAAACGTAGGAGCCATCCGGAACGCCCCTTAACAATATGCATTCTCTTGCGGATTTAGGAGCTAGGGTTTCGGATTTCTTCAACCGGTTCCATCCCATATGCGGGACCTTTAAATCAGAAACCGGGAACTTCTTAACCTCTCCCTTAATGACCCCCAACCCTTTACACCTATCCGCCTCGGCGCTCTTCTCGAATAAAAGATGCATACCCAGGCAAATTCCCAAAAAAGGCTTTTCGTTTTTTATTTCTTCCTTGATCAGAGAGGCCAAACCCTGCTTTTCTAGCGCCTGCATCGCATCTCCAAACGCGCCGACTCCCGGTAAGACCAGTTTTTCACAGGAAGAGATCTCTTTGAGGTTGCTACTTACCTTGACCTTAGCGCCAAAAAGCTCCAGCGCTTTTTTTACGCTATGGATATTACCCATGCCATAATCGATAATTGCAATCATAATTCAGCAGTTAGAATAAACACCTAGTCAATTACTCCTTTAGTCGAAGGGATTCCTTTTCGACGAGGGTCAATCTGCGTTGCTATATCCAAGGCCTTCCCTAAAGCCTTAAAGACAGGCTCTAAGGTAGCGTGCAAATCCATACTCGGGCTGTCTATCCTTATGTTCAGGTTCATCCCCAACTGCTTGGCGAACGCTTCAAAAAAATGTTCCGCATATTTAAATTCGTATCCATTTTCCTTGCAACGCAGGAGAACGTTTTCCGAACCGGCGCAATTAAAAGAGCCCCTGCCGCTGATATCAACGGCGACATGCGCAGTGGTATTTTCCATCGGCACCGACATGGCACCAAGCCTGTTAATGCCCGCCTTATCCCCCAACGCCTCCTTAAAGGCCTGTCCCAACACAATACCCAAGTCTTCATTAGTATGGTGTATATCCACTTTCAAATCGGCTTCCTTAGTAGCGACATCTAAATCAAAGTGCCCCCAGAAGGCGAATAATTCCAGCATATGGTCTAAGAAACCAATCCCGGAATTGATCTGGGATTCTCCGGAACCGTCGATATTGAGCTTAACCGTTATGTCCGTCTCTTTGCTTTTCCGGTTTTTAGTGGCCTCTCTCATCTTTCTCCTTTATTCAAACCGCACCTTTACCGAATCCAAATGCCTGGCTAACCCCTCTATCCCGGCAATCTTCTCCAAAGGCTCGCGCATTTTTTCCAGGGCTTTCTTGGAATAACTGATTATGTGGCTACTCTTCATAAAATCACAGGCTGATAACCCGGAGAAAAATCTGGCAGTCCCGGCTGTCGGTAAAACATGGCTTGGCCCGGCGACATAATCTCCGACCGCAGTCGGGCTATACGGCCCCAGAAATATTGCCCCGGCGTTTTTTATACCCTTAAGCAGCCGCAAAGGGTTCTGCACCAGGATCTCAAGGTGCTCAGGCGCAATCTTATTACTGGCTTCTACCGCCTGCTCTAAATTCTTAGTTAAGATAATGAACCCGTCCTGGTCATTGCTTTGGGATTTTACCTGCTGGCCTAAGGCCTTGGAATTGGTAATTAAAACAGCTAACCCCTTAGCATGCTCCTTCTGGGCCGCTAAATCCGCAACAATGAATTTCGGGTCGCTAAAACGATTGGCTATGATCACCAACTCCGTAGGCCCGGCAATCATATCAATATCCACCTGGCCGAAAACCTGCCTCTTGGCTTCGCTGACATAAATATTCCCCGGCCCGACAATCTTATCTACCGCAGGGATTGTCTTTGTGCCATAAGCTAAGGCCGCGATCCCCTGGGCGCCTCCCACCCGGTAAACCTCATCCACCTTTAATAAATCCGCCATTACCAATATATGCGGATTGATATGCCCAAGTTTATTCGGCGGGCTGATAAGCGCTATTTTCTTAACTCCGGCGATTTTAGCCGGAAGGACGGTCATGTAAACCGTAGAAACCAACGGCGCGGTCCCCGCCGGGATATAAACCCCCACCCGCTCCAAGGGCGCAAAATTCTCTCCCAGCACCACCCCCTCGCTATCCTTCATCCTCCAGGATTTCTTCAGGGTCTTGCGGCAAAAGCGGTTAACGTTATCGATCACCGTCTTAAGGCTGGATACGAAATTCGGGCTGATATTCTGGTAGGCCCCGCTTATCTCGATTTCCGCTACCCTTAATTGCCTTGGCATTAATTTAACGCCGTCAAACTTCTTAGTGTATTTCAATAAGGCGTCATCGCCCAATAAACGCACGTCATCGATGATCTTTTTTACTTTCTCATCGACGCGGGATTTCTTGAATAAACCGCGGTTATAGATTTTTTCCAATTGTTTGCTGCCATACCTGACTATCTTCATGGTTTTCCCCGCTCCTTGCCATCACGCTGCGCGCTTGACAACAATGTTTTCAGGCCCTCCAGGGCTTGCGCTAAATTTTCCGGGTTGCTCCCGCCTGCCTGCGCAAAATCCGGCCTTCCGCCTCCGGAGCCGCCGATTACCGGGGCAATCTGGCGGATTAACTTGCCGGCGTCTATCCCTTTATCGCATAAATCCCGCGTAACCGCAATAACCAAATACGCTTTTTTCTGCGTGCTATCCTGCGAGCCTAAAGCGACTACGCCTTGCTTCAATGTTTCCTTTAGCTTATCCGCAAGAAGCCGCAAGGCATTTATATCTAAATCGGCCTCCAGCGAAATAACCACATTTACGCCGTTTATTTTTACTCCATTGTTCATAATCCTGGGAACGGCATCCTTAAGGCTGTTATTGACTTCCGAACTACGCTTTTTTTCCTCTTCCCTCTGCCCCTTAAGCCTTTCTATCTTTTTAGCATCTTCAATAGCTTTATGCTCCTGGTCCCGGATAAACTGCTCGGCAAAAATATTGGTTACGCCTTCAATCCTGCGGATACCGCTGGCAACAGAGCCCTCGCTGATTATTTTTATAAGGCCAACTTTACCGGTATTATCCAAATGCGTCCCCCCGCAAAGCTCTTTCGAAATACCCGCGATACTAACCATACGCACATATTCTCCGTATTTTTCTTCAAAGAAAGCCAGCGCCCCTTCTTTCTTTGCTTCTTTCAAAGCCATTTCTTTACAGCTTACCGGCTGGCCCTTAGAAATATAGCTATTGGCTGTTTCCTCAACCCTGGCAATCTCTTCTTTAGATAAGCCTTTAAAATGGGTGAAATCAAAACGGAATTTATCTTCGGCAACCAGAGAGCCTTGCTGCTGGACGTGGCTGCCCAAAACTTTCCTTAAGGCTGCCTGCAGGATATGCGTAGCTGTATGGTTACGGGCGATATTAAACCTGCGGCCGATATTTATCTGCGCAACCACCTTATCCCCTTTTTTAAAGACGCCGGAGCTTATCCTGCCAACATGCAAGATAACATTGCCGGCTTTCTGCGTATCTAAAACTTCAAAGACGTTTTCCCCGTTTATCAATTTCCCGGTGTCTGCGACTTGGCCTCCGGACTCCGCGTAAAAAGGAGACTGGCTTAAAACAACTTCGATACCGGTTCCTGCCAAAACCTCATTTACCTCGTTATCGTCTTTCAAAATGGCCAGGATTTCGGCTTCCGCGGAATTTTCGGTATATCCGACAAATTTTGTTTCATCCAGTTTTAGGCCCAATCCTTTTAAGCCAAAAACATCGCCCTTCATTTTGCTCTTTGCTTTAGATAACTCGCTTAATCTATTAAGCTCTCCCCTAACTTTATCTTCTATGGTATTAATGGTGGACTTGCCCATTAGCCCTTTATTCTTTATCAACTCGTAAAAATGCCTGCTGGAAAAATCTAGCGGTATGCCGTAGGTTTCGTATAGCCGGACGATCAACAAGGCAACGGTGCTGCAAGTATTCAAACTTGCGGGGATAACTCCGCCTTTAGTTTGGGCGCGCAGATCTTCTTCGATGCTTGCCAATACGGGTTCCTCATTGCTTTGGATCACCTCATTGCTGGATTCCAGAATCCTGATGAAATTACTTTCTTCATTCAAAACAACCCGGGCAATATCCTGCTGCTTCTCCTTTAAATCCGGATAAGGAACTTGCATAACTTCAGCAACTAAAGGGACTAATTTGTTTAATAACGGCTCATTTATTCCCAAATCCCTTGAATGAAGGACGCCCTTACGGATTATCTTCCTGACAACATAACCCCGGCCTTCATTTGAAGGCAAGACTCCATCATAGGCGCAAAAAACCACTGCCCGGGCATGGTCCGCTATGGCATAAACTAATTTTTCCCCTAAAGATGTTTCGGTGACTACGCGCTTTTTTATTTCTTTGACGATCGGCTCAAAAAGATCTATCTCGAAATTACTCTGTTTACCCTCCATTACCGAAGCCAATCTTTCCAGGCCCATCCCCGTATCGATATTTTTATGCGGAAGCGGCTCTAAAGAACCGTCATCTTTACGATCAAACTGGGTAAACACCAGGTTCCAGATTTCCACAAACCTTCCGCAACTGCAGGCGGGAGAACAATCCGGCCTCGCGCACCCGGAGCCGGCGCCAAAATCATAAAATATCTCGGAGCAGGGGCCGCATGGCCCGTTTGGCCCTTTGGCCCTGGCTTCAGCCGGCCAGAAATTATCCTTATCCCCTAATTTAACAATTTTATTGGCGGGAATCCCTATTTTCTCTTTCCAGACCTTATACGCATCCTCATCATCTTTATAGACTGAAACCCAAAGCTTCCCTACGCTAATCTTTAGTTCTTTAGTCAGAAATTCCCAGGCCCAGGTGATTGCCTCATCCTTGAAATAATCGCCGAAGGAGAAATTGCCCAACATCTCAAAAAAAGTATGGTGGCTGGAAGTTTTACCGACCTTATTCAGGTCATCGGTGCGCAGGCAGCGCTGGGAAGTAGCGGCGCGCTTAAACCCGGAATCAAGGCCAAGAAATTCTTTTTTAAACTGGCTCATCCCGGCCGGGGTAAATAATACCGTAGGGTCATCCTTAGGCACCAATGAATCGCTTTCGACGATTTTATGTTCTTTGGATTTGAAAAACTCGAGGAATTTTTCCCTTAACGAATCTACCTGCATAATTGATTTAAGGCGTCGATGACGACTTCGGGAGAAAACCCACGCCGCAGTAAAAAAGCGTAAACCCGCCTCTTGGAGGTAACCTGATCGCTCCCTTTTAACCTGCTTAATCTTTCCCTGGCTAAAGCCAAAACCGTTTGGCCTTCGGAATAATCTTTTACTCCGGCAATTTGCGCCTCGATTGTTTCCTTATCCAGGCCTTTTTGCATCAGCTCCTGCTTGATCCTTCTTAACCCTAAGGGTTTTTTTAAGCGCGAGCTGACCCAGGCCTTGGCAAAAACATTATCATCGATGAATCTCTTCTCTTTCAGAAAAGAAACTACTTCTTTAATCGTTTCTTCGGGTATCTTCTTAAGCTTCAGGCGCCGGATAAGCTCATTTTCGCTGCGCAGCCTGAATTTAAGCAAGAAAAACGCGTAATCTCTGGCCTTATTAAAAGATTCCGTCCGTTTATTCAACGTTCAGATAGTTTTTTACGGACTTCTTTTTCGATCGCCTCTTGCAGTTTGGGGTTTTCTTTTAAGGCTTTAACCGCCGCATCCCTGCCCTGGCCGAGTTTTTCATTATTAAAAGAAAGCCACGTCCCGGATTTAGCGATTACCTCCATATTGACCCCGGCATCTATTACCGCGCCGGTCTTGGCAATCCCCTCATTATGAAGGATGTCAAACTCCGCCTCGCGAAACGGGGGAGCGATTTTGTTTTTGACTACCTTTACCCTGACGTGGTTGCCAATGACCTTATCCCCTTCTTTTAAGTAAGCAATCCTGCGCACATCCAATCTCACCGAGGAATAGAATTTTAACGCCCGGCCTCCCGGGGTAGTCTCCGGAGAGCCAAACATAACCCCGATTTTCTCCCGCAACTGATTAATGAAAATCACCGTGGTGCGCGATTTGCTGATCGAGCCGGTCAATTTGCGCAAAGCCTGCGACATAAGCCTGGCTTGCAAACCCATATGGGAATCTCCCATATCGCCTTCGATTTCGGCGCGCGGGGTAAGCGCGGCAACCGAATCGATAACTACTATATCCACGGCATTTGAACGCACTAAAGTCTCGGCTATCTCTAAAGCCTGCTCCCCGGTATCCGGCTGGGAAATCAAAAGGTCATCGAGGTTTACGCCGATTAACTTGGCATAAGTGGAATCAAAGGCGTGCTCGGCGTCAATAAACGCGGCTACTCCGCCTTTTCTCTGGTTTTCCCGGATCGCGGTCAAGGTTAAAGTGGTCTTTCCGGATGCCTCCGGCCCGAATATCTCGACTACCCTGCCGCGGGGAAGCCCGCCAACGCCCAAAGCAACATCTAAAGTGAGCGCGCCGGTAGAAATTATCTCCACATTCGCCTTAACGTGGCTGCCCAGCTTCATAATAGAACCCTTGCCAAACTGCTTCTCAATCTGGGCTAAGGCCAGCTCAAGGGCATTATTCCGGTCAGAAATATTTCCCGCTTCTTCCTTCTTTTCTTTCGTAATCATAATTACCCCCCTACTGCCTAAAATACAGGCGATTCTCATAGATTCAGATTAAATATTATAATCCACCCCTATCCAAGTGTCAATTACATTCCTGCAATAAAAATTCCTCCTTTCTACTTTAACTGACGTAAAAAGGAGGGAAATCTAACGCCTGAAAATCAAGAGCCCCCTGTTAATTCCTGCCTTAAATACCGTTCATTCACCGGGCCGAAATCCTGCGCCTTATGGAAATCATTCATTAAAGAAGCGATTGTCGGCCGGATGTAGTTTATGTTCCCGCAACAACCGGATATATAACCTACCCTATCGTCTTTTCCCGCCAAATCCCCCCACCATCTTTTAGCCTCCTCTTGGCTAGAGGCGCAATTTGGATAGCCTCCGGAGGAAAGCCGCCGGCAGCTGGCGCATTCATCGCGCAAGCCGAATGCGTGCCCCAATTCATGCAAGAAGCCTTTGGCAAGATTATTATCGCTATCATAAGACTTTCTACCTAGGATTATCAATGAGCTTTCCCGGGCCCGGGAAAGCTCGGCGCAAGGCACAGATCCCTGGGCGTCGATAATAACCAGCTTATAGGCGCCTTTAAGCCTCTGCGAAATATAAACCAGGAAATCTTCGCGCGTTTCAAGCGGGGGAAAAGCCGCAACCGGTTTAAAAATCATTTCTTCTTCTTGCCGGGAGAGATCGATATACCAAAACCTGAAATTACCGTAGATGTCAAAGGGTTTGGTTATTTTAAGCCTCCGGATAAGCATTTCCCGGTCTTGAACGAAATCAACATTATCCTTATAATTCAAAGAACAAAAAACAAGGTTTATGGGTTCTCCTGCCCCGGAAGGATCCTTCCCCGCGCAAGGCTTGATATTATAAGCAAGGCAATTAGTAACCAGGCAAAATAAAATCAAAACAAAACAGGCCGAGCAAATCACCCTCTTAATCAATATCCCTTTCCGCTTTTCTTGAAACATGCGATTCGTTCAAGAATGCTTAGGTAAGCGCCTTTTGCCTCCATAACTACCCCAGAGGCTGCAATAAAAACATCCTCATTCTTAACCAATGAATTTTTTGGAGGCAATAATAAGATAGATTCTTAATTGCAAACCTTATTTCCTTTGCCTGGCAATCGGGAAGAGCCAAAAAAATAGGGCCACAGAAACTAGGGGCCCGTGATTTTCCGCTTAACGGATATTTTAAAACAGGATACATAAGAAAAGCAGTATGCCTGTTATGTTCTTACGCATACCTTAAACCCTGCGTCCTGTCTGCACTTAGACAAAAATAGGAAATTACTTACAACAGACATACGCAGAGCCAGAAATCGCGATAAAAAAGCCTAATGGACAACCTCCTCCTCCGGGCGGTATAAAAAAGGAGTACGAGAGGCCAGTTGAGCCGGATACAGCGCATCCGTACCAGGTGCCAATAGAAGAACTCTCCCTTGTAAATCCTGGTAGACAAACAGCAGAATAACTAACATAGCAGCCGCCGCCGCCGGAAGGCACCCACGTTGAACCATTATAATGATACAGGCTATCTTTTACTCTTGAGTAAGAAACCTGCCCTATGCCGCCGGCAGGCCAAGCCGTGGGATCCCCGATCTGCGGCTTAAACCGCATATCGCCGTCTCTGCTTGGCTGATCTGAAGCGCCTAAGCTGCCGTTGCCGTCAGTGTCGCCGACTGCCAGCCTGTTCGCCTGTAACTGGCTATACGAACCATACGGCGAAGGATAATAAGTGGTAATAGTGACGTCATCGGCAAAAACAACCGGAGCCCAAAACATCAGAACAAAACAAATCCACAAAAAAACTTTTGTTAATCTGGCCATTTATCCTCCCGGTATTTTTTTTAATTATATAAGAATGCCCCGGAAATGTCAAGCAATGAAACGCGCCATGTAACGCGCCCAAAAAAAGGGGGACGTTTCTACTTTTCTGGCTTTAGGTGCGGGAAAAGTAGAAACGTCCCCCTTTTTTTCGCGTTTATTGACATTGGCAAGAAATATGCTACACTAAAATACTATGGAAGAATTAAATAAGCTGAAGATTGAACTGGAGCGCACAAAAATCGAATTAGGGATACTCTATGAGATCTCTAATGCCATGCGCACCACTTTAAAGCTGGATGAAATACTCTACATTATCCTTACCGGAGTAACCGCGCATATCGGGCTGGGCTTTAACCGGGCGCTTCTTTTCTTAATCAACGGGAAAGACGGTTTAATCGAGGGCAAAATGGGCATCGGCCCTGATTCCGGCGAAGAAGCTAACCGTATCTGGAGCCAGATCGAAGGCGAAAAAATGGATTTAGAGGACTTAATCAGCGCTTACAAGTTTTCAAGCAATGGTTTTGAATCCAGCTTTAACAAACAGGTGCAGAGAATGAAAATCGCCCTGCACGATAAAGAAGAAAAACTGCTCACTTTAGTCGCCGGAGAAGGCATGCCTTTATGGCTTACCAAAGAAACCATCGGTAATTACCGGAATTCTCCGGTAGTCCAGTTCTTAAAAAGCGAGGAATTGGTCCTTATCCCCTTAAAAGCCAAAGACAAAATAAACGGCATGATTGTCGCGGACAACTTTATCACCCGGGAACCGATCAATAAAGACGACCTGCATATGCTCACTATGCTTGCTAACCAGGCAGGGCTTGCCATTGAAAACTCCCAGCTTTACGAAAAAACGGTAATGCTGGCGCATATGGATTCCTTAACCCAGCTTTGGAACCACGGGTATTTCCAGTATCTCCTGCAGACAGAATTAGAAAAGTCAAAAGAGGCAAAAACCCCTTTAAGCCTCATCATGCTGGACATAGACCACTTTAAGGTTTATAACGACACCTTAGGGCACCAGGCAGGAGATAAAACCCTCTTTGAACTGGCAACGCTGCTTAAGAACCAGTCGCGTAAAATGGATTTTGTCTGCCGTTACGGAGGCGAGGAATTCGCAATGATACTTCCGGAAACCGACAAAAAAGAAGCGTTCCTGATTGCCGAACGCTTAAGGATAGATACCGAAAAACACTCTTTTAGCCACGAAGATATATTCCCCGCAAAAAAACTTACCGTAAGCCTTGGCATATCGTCATTTCCCGAAGACGGCCTGGCCCCGGCTGAGTTAATCTCCGCCTCGGATAAAACTCTATACCGAGCTAAGAATAAAGGCAGGAATACTACCTGCTGCTAAAGCGCCGCCAAAGAGGCTTTCTCCTCCCGGGCTTCTGTTTTATCGTGGCTAAACTTAACCGAAACAATTTTCGAGACCCCGGAATTTTCCATCGTGATCCCGTACATTACATTGGCATTGACAATGGTCTTCTTATTATGGGTAATAACGATAAATTGCGAACCCTTGGCAAATTCCTGCAGGACCCTTGAGAACCTATCCACATTCGCCTCATCAAGGGCAGCGTCGATTTCATCCAGGATGCAAAACGGCGATGGCTTAACTTTAAATATGGCAAAGATAAGCGCTATTGCCGACATGGATTTTTCTCCCCCGGACAATAAAAGCACATTCTGCAGCTTCTTGCCCGGCGGCCGGCAGATAATTTCAATCCCGGATTCAAGCGGGTCATTTTCATCAACCAGGTACAGCTGGGCGTCACCGCCGTTAAAAAGCAAACGGAAATAGCTGCGGAACTCTTCGCGCACCTTCTCGAAAGTCTCGACAAACATCTGCTTAGTGGTCCGGTTAATCTTCAGTATCGCCTGATGCAGGGATTCTTTAGCGCTCGATAAATCTGTTTGCTGCTGTATCAAAAAGTCGTAGCGTTTTTTCAACTCATCATACTCTTCGATCGCCACCAGATTCACCGTGCCGTAAGAATCCAGTTTCTTCTTTAATTCGGTAATTTCCTGCGTTAAATCAGCCGCATCAACGCCCTCAGGAAGATTTTCCACCCCTTCCAATTCAATTTTATAAGCTTGAAGCATCCTGTCTTTAACCGTTGAATATTTATAATCAATATCTTTATCCTGCATCTGTAGCTCATACAACCTGTTCTTAAGGATATCCAGCTTATCCCTGTCGGCCTCTATCTTGGCGTTCACATCGCCTGCGCCCTCGGAAAGCTCGGCGTAGGCAGCTTCGAAGCCCTTAAGCGATAAAGATTTTGTTTCAATTTCATTTTTATTCTCGATAACTTTAAGTTCGCAGCCCCGGATTTCTTCTCCAAGCGATAAAACTTTTTGCGCGGAATCTTCAATCTGCTTATCCGCGTTCCTGAGGTTTTCTTTATCGCGGCTGAAGGTGTCTTCCAGGATGTTAAGCGTCTGTTCATCGGATATTATCTTTTTATTCAAAGACTCCAATTCCGTCTTAATCTGGGTAATGGCGACCAACAGGGCCTCCCTGGACTTACCGTTCTGGGCGACGGCATCTTCTTCCTTAAGGATAGAGTCCTCGGCAAGCCTCTGGGAATTATTCAGCTCCGATAGCGCGTTCTGGCAGGTAACAATGTTTGCCTCCAGGACAGCAAGCTCTTTTTGCGTATCATTAAGCTCTAAAACCAAAATGTCTTCTTCTTCCTTGGCTTTATTGAACTGCTCAAGGATCGTTGCGCTCTGCGTTTCTTTATTGGCAAGATTGATTTCCTGGCCGCGCAATTCTTGCTGCAAGGTTACGACCGACTTATTCAGCTCTCCGATACCGGCCTGTTTAGCCTGCTTGGCATTCTTTAGCCCCTCCAACTCGGCCTTGATATTGGCGATTTTCTCTTCGATTTTCCGGGTATCCAATTCAATAGGCTTGGCTTCTCCCGAAGCTTTGAAATTAGCCGCAAAATTTACCTTATCCTCATCGCTTAAGCCGAAGGAATCGTTTATTTTAATTACCAGGCCGCTGGTTTTTTCAGCAGGCAACTTATCCAAATACACGGTAGCCTTCATTGTTTCGCTGATATCAAGGTATTTTTCCTTTAATCTCTCCAGGAATTCCTTATGCGAGCTTAGAGTCAACGCCTGTTTCTCTAGTTCCGCAATCTGGCCGTCGATAGAAGCCAAAGAAAACCCCTCCTTATCCAGATCGTCTTTTAATCCGTTTATTTTCTGAAGCAGCCCTTCAATTACCTCCCTGGCCGAATCGACTTCCCGGGTGATTTTATTCAGGCTCTCTTCGGTAATCGCCTTTTCTTCGTATATTTTTGCCTTATCGATTTCAAGGCGTTTTTTGCGCGCTAAGAAAACCTGCTGCCGGGAACTGAATTCGGAAATTTGGTTCCTTGCGGCAGAAAGCCTAAGCGCCAATTCCATTATCTCTTTTTTCAAATCCACTATTTTATCCAAAGAATTCTTGATGCTGCCGGCAAGCAGGTTAATCTGATTTTCCTTATCGGTTAAAGCCAGGGACCTTTCTTCGATAGCCGACTTTAACCCGAGATATTCGGACTTAACGTCATTAAGCTTTTGCTCATCAACGATAAGCTTGATCCGGATCTCTCCGATTTGCTCCTCTAGGGCAGCTTTCGTGCTTTTTAGCTCCGCGGTCTTTTCATTATTAAAGCTAATCCGCTCGTTATCCCTGATTACCAGGCTTTCCAGGTTCAAAACATCATTTCTGGCTGACATTATATTATCTTCCAGGGACTTCAACTGGGCCGAGCGGGAAGCGATTCTTGCCTCCTGCTGGCGGATAGCTGCCAAAAGCTCTTCTTCCTTAAGCTGGAGCTCTTTCAATTGATTGACAATCCCCTCTTTTTGCGCCAAAAGTCCGTTTCTGGCAAAAACCGCCTGGATCACCTCTTTCTCCTTAAGCTCGTCGAATACTTCGCGGTATTTACGCGCCTTGTTCGCCTGGCGCTCCAGGCTTGCTATCTGGCGCCTTACTTCGGCCACGATATCATTTACGCGCAAAAGGTTTTGCGCGGTCTCCTCCAGCTTACGGGTAGTCTCTCTTTTCTGGGCCTTATATTTTGTGATCCCGGAGGCCTCGTCAAAAACCAAACGCCTGTCTTCGGGCCGCGAGCTTAAGACTAAATCAATTTTACCCTGCGCAATGATAGAATAGCTCTCGGCCCCTATGCCGGTCCCCAAAAGTAAATCCAGGATATCTTTCAGGCGCACCTGGCTTTTATTCAGAAGGTATTCGCTTTCACCGGAGCGGAATAACCTGCGGGTAACGGCGACTTCATCATTATCAAAATTAAAAAACCGGGACTTATTATCAAAGGTCAAAGTTACCTCTGCCAGGCCCAACGGCTCTTTATTATCAGTGCCGTTAAATATGACATCGAGCATTTCGGAGCCGCGCAAAGACTTGGCGGATTGCTCTCCCAAAACCCAGCGGATAGAATCAAAAATATTAGATTTCCCGCAGCCATTGGGCCCCACTACGGCGGTAATGCCGGGTTCAAAATGCAAAACGGTCTTGTCGCAAAACGACTTAAAGCCAAGAAGTTCGAGTTTTTTGAAATACATTAATATCTCCTCTTTCTGCCTGCTGGAAGGCAGGCTTTAATTTTGCTGGGATTGATTATCCAGCCAGGCATCGATTTTATCTTTTTTAAAACGCCACTGGCCGACAAGTTTTACCGCCGGTATTTTGTTATGTTTCAACCAGTCATAGATTGTCCGGCGGGTAACCTTTAAGTAATCCGCTAAATCCTCAATTGTCATTAACCCGCTATTGATCATACCCCTCCTCGCCTTCATGGATAAACTAAGGAATATTATTAGCATTTTAAACAAGATTGGAGATTTTGTCAAGGAAAATATATGCATTCTTTGACATTATGGCACAAAAAGGTTGGTTATGCTGATAAACAACGCAGATATAGGTGGAAAATACAGGAGTTATTTACACAGGGATTCTTTGAATTTCCTGGTTAAGGCAGGGACTATTTCAAAAACATCACCGACAATTCCGTAAGTAGCGACCTTAAAAATCGGGGCGTCGGGATCTTTGTTAATGGCCACGATTATCTTCGATGACTGCATTCCAACCAGATGCTGGATCTGGCCGGATATGCCGCAGGCAAAATAGATCTTTGGAGCGACAGTGCGGCCAGTCTGGCCTACCTGATGCGAATAAGGCATCCATCCGCTATCCACTGCTGCGCGCGAGGACCCTACGGCCGCTCCCAGGACCTGGGCCAGTTCTTCCAAAACCTTAAAGTTTTCATGGCTGCCCATACCGCGGCCTCCGGAAACAATAATATCGGCTTCGGATAAATTTACCAACGATTCTACTTCTTCGACTATATCCAATAATTTTGTGCGCGAAAAATATACAGAAGAATCAAAACTCTCTTTTATAATTTTGCCTTTGCGTTTTTTATCCGGCGCTAAAGGCTGGAAAACTTTATGCCTTACCGTTGCCATTTGCGGCCGATAACCCGGAGAAATGATGGTAGCCATGATGTTGCCGCCGAACGCCGGCCGGGTCTGAAGCAAAATCTTTTTCTCGGCGTCGATATCAAGGCCGGTGCAATCAGCGGTCAAGCCCGCTTTAATATTAATTGCCACCCGCGCAATAAGCGAGCGGCCGATATTGGTGGCCCCGCACAATAAAATCTCCGGCTTATGCTTCTTAATCAATTCTACCAATATGTTAGTGTAAGGCTCATCCTGAAAATTAGCCAGCTCGGGAGATTCAACCAGGTATACATTATCCGCCCCGCAAGAAATCAGCTCATCCAACTGGTCTTCCAATTTATTGCCGATTAAAACCCCGCTTACCTCGCACCCCAGTTTCCTGGACAATTCCCGGGCTTCGCCTAAAAGCTCATACGAAACCGATTGCACCCTGCCGTTTTTTTGCTCCAAGAAGACCCATATGCCTTTATAATCTTTTATATCGGGCATATCGCATTTAGCAGGGGTCTTTTCCAGCAATATTGCTTTAAATTTACAGGCATCTTTACAAGCGCCGCAAAGAGTGCATTTATTGAGGTCAATAATTGCCTTTTTATGGCTGCGGCTATCGGAACCCGGGCCGCCATCCATCAACCGGATAGCGTCAAAAGGGCAAACCTTAAAGCAAACCGCGCACCCCGTGCACTTTTCGGCAATAACCCGGATAGACATAATTAATTGACCTCGCTTCTTAATAATTCCACTATTTGCTCCGCTATCTGCGTAACCTCACCCTTAAGGACCTGCCCGCCGGCTCTCTGTGCAGGAGCAAAAATCTTAACCACTTGCGTAGGAGAGCCGCATAAACCAATCTTTTGCGGATCCAGGCTTAGCTCCTTCTGTCCCCAGATGGTAATTTTAGCGCTTTTTGCCCGCATCAAACCCTTTAAAGAAGGAATGCGCGGTTCGTTTATTTCCTTAACTACCGTAAGAAGCGCTGGCAAAGGTGTTTCAATAATTTCAAAACCCTCTTCCAGCATCCTTTCGACACGCATCAATTTATCGCTGGCCTCTTCCACTTTCTTGACATAAGTTACTTGCGGGATATTTAAATGAGTGGCTATGCCCGGGCCAACCTGCGCGGTGTCTCCGTCAGAAGCCTGCTTGCCGCAAATAATCAGGTCAAACGCGCCGATCTTTTTAATCGCCCCGGCCAAAGTATAGCTGGTGGCCCAGGTGTCGCTACCGGCGAATGCCCGGTCGCAAACCAAAACCCCTTCATCAGCCCCCATAGAAATTGCTTCGCGAAGCGCCGCATCTGCCTGCGGAGGGCCCATGCTCACCATTGTCACCTTTCCGCCAAACCTCTCCTTAAGCCGGACGCTCTCTTCGATGGCGTACATATCAAAAGGGTTAATAATGGATTTTACCCCTTCGCGGATCAAGGTATTGGTTTCCGGGTTAATCCTTACCTCGGTAGTCTCGGGGACCTGTTTTATACAGACGATTATATTCATATTTATTCCTTACTTACATTTAACTATAATTACCTTAACTTACTCATACTTACCTAGTTTATACTTTACCCGCTTCCCTGACTAGCTGCAGACCAATTATGTTACGTTGCACCTGATTAGTCCCTTCGTAAATCTGGGTAATTTTGGCATCGCGGACATATTTTTCAATCGGATAATCCTTCATGTAGCCGTAGCCGCCGAAAATCTGTAAAGCATCCACGGTAACTTTCATTGCCACATCCGACGCATACATTTTAGCCATAGCTGATTCTTTGGATACGTCCTTTGCCCCGGCATCGATAGCCCTGGCGCAGGAATACACAAGCGCCCTTGCAGCTTCGATCTCGGTTGCCATATCAGCTAACATCCATTGAATACCTTGAAAACTGGAAATCGATTTTCCGAATTGCTGCCTTTGCTTTGCATATTTAGCCGCAAGCTCCAAAGCGCCCTGCGCGATCCCTAAAGCCTGCGCAGCTACGCCCGGACGGGACATATCGAACGTCCGCATGGTCACGATAAAACCCATCCCTTCCTTAGCCAGCAAATTCCTGGCGGGAATTTTACAATCCGTAAAGACCAACTCGCGGGTGGAAGAGGCGCGAATACCAAACTTATCCTCTTTTTTCCCAAAAGTAAAACCCGGGGTCCCTTTTTCCACGATAAAGGCTGATGCCCCGCGCGCGCCCTTATCTTTGTTAGTCATAGCGATAACGGTATAAGTTTCGGCGTCACCGCCGTTGGTAATAAAATGCTTCAGGCCGTTTAGGATATAATAATCGCCTTCTTTTTTAGCGGTAGTCTTGATTGCCGAGGCATCAGAGCCGGCCTCAGGCTCGGTTATGCCGAAAGCAGCCACTTTCTTGCCGCTAGCTAAATCCGGAAGGTACTTTTTCTTCTGTTCTTCGTTGCCGAATAAAACAATCGGGAATGTGCCCAGGGCCGAAGCAGCATAGCAAACGGCAATGCCGCCGCAGGCGCGGGAGAGTTCTTCGGTAGCCAAACAAAGATTGGTGATGTTGACGCCCATTCCGCCGTACTCTTCAGGGATAAACAAGCCGAATAGATCGGATTCACCGATTACCTTAAGCACATCCCAGGGGTATTCTTCGCTAATATCGTACTTGGCAGCTGCCGGGCGCACCTTTTCCTCGGCAATCTTATGCGCTAAATCTTTAATCATTTTTTGCTCATCAGTAAACAAATAATCCATCTCTCCTCCTTTAAATTCCAATGCGGGTTTGGAATTCCACGGAATTCCAAACCCGCATTGGAATTCGCGGTATTATAACATAAAATATTTATTTTACAAGATTTTTAAGAGAGCGATCTCCTGGCAATTGGGGAATTTGCAGCAATTAATGCATTCTGCCCAAATTTTGTGCGGAAGGCTGGCATTTTTAACCCGTTTGAACCCGAATTTCTTGAAATACCCGGGCTTATAGGTCAATACAAATATTTTATGCGCTCCAAGGCCCGCAGCTTCTTCCAGGCAGGCTTCGATTAATCCTTTACCCACGCCCTTCCCGTGAAATCTTTTGGCTACCGCGACAGACTTAACTTCGGCAAGATCATCCCAGGATATGTGCATAGCGGCACAGCCAATGACTTTGCCGCTTGCTTCAGCCACCCAGAAATCACGGATATTCTCATAAAGTTCATTAAGCGAACGCCCAAGCATAAGATCCTGCCTGGCAAACGAATTAATCAATTCCTGAATTTGTTTTATGTCCTTTATTTTCGCTTTTCTGATCATAGCTTTAGCTTATCTGCCGCACCAAAACGGCCCTATATACAGGCCTTCAACATAGAACCGGCATTACTTGATTTCCGTCCCCTTAGCTACAACAACTATGCCGGAATCACTAACAAAGAATTTCTTTTTGTCCTGGGCTAAATCGTACCCGATAACAATGCCTTGAGGGATATTTACGTCTTTATCAATAATCGCGCGCTTTATTTTGGCGTAACGGCTGACGTTGACTCCTTCCATCAGGATCGAATCGTAAACTTCGGAGAAACTATTTACCCGGACATCCGGAGAAAGGATCGACCGTTGCACCTTGCCTCCGGAAACCACGCAGCCGCCGGAAACTATGGAATCCAGGATCAAGCCGATCCTGCCGGCGACTTCCTCACCTGAATGCACTGTTTTTGCCGGAGAAAATTGTTCCTGAAAAGTCCTGATCGGCCAATCCCCGTCATACATATTAAAAGTAGGAGAAGCCTGGATCAAGTCCATATTCGCCTCGTAATAAGCGTCGATAGTCCCGATATCCCGCCAATATTGCCCTTCGGGCTTATTCTCGCTGGCAAAATTATAAGCAACGACCTTAAGCCCTTTTTTTAACATCTGCGGGATTATATCCTTGCCAAAATCATGGCTTGAGCCTATCCTTTTAGCGTCCTCATGCAGTTCTTCTTCGATTACAGGATGCCTGAATACATAAATCCCCATTGAAGCATATATTTTCTCCGGTTTCCCGGATATTACCTTAGGAGATTTGGGTTTTTCCTGAAACCCGATTACCCTGTTTGAGCTATCCACTTCCACCACGCCAAAATGCGCGGATTTCTCTTTTTCAACCTCGACCACTCCGACGGTAAGATCAGCGTCGTTATCGCGATGAAAATCAATCATATTATAATAATTCATTTTATAGACGTGGTCGCCGGCTAAAATCAGGACTTCATCGGGCTTATCCATTTCCAGGGTATAGAGATTCTGATATATCGCATCTGCTGTCCCCAAATACCACGAATCTCCAACTCTTTGCTGGGCGGGAAGCAATTCGATAAATTGGGCCAATTCCGAAGGAAGAAAATTCCACCCCAGGCGGATATGCCTCTGAAGCGAAGATGATTTATACTGGGTCAGGATATAGATCCTGCGTAACCCCGAATTAATACAGTTGCTTAAAGTAAAATCGATAATCCTGTAAATGCCGCCGAAAGGGACTGCGGGCTTTGTCCTGTCTTTAGTTAAAGGCAAGAGCCTCTCCCCTTTTCCTCCGGCCATAATAAAAGTTAAGACTTTACGCATCATTTTAAGAACACTCCGAATACGCCGCTCCTAACCATCATCACGGCGATAGCCGCCAGCAATATATACATAATTTTGGAAAACGCGCGCGTGCCGCTGGGGCCGATGAATTTCATGATCACTTCCGCCTTGACCAGGCTCAGCCAAACTATGCCCATATTTAATATTAATGAAACCAAGGTCGGCATAAGTCCGTAAACATTCATCATCATCAATGTCGTAGTCAAAACAGCCGGTCCGGTAATTAAAGGCGTCCCTAAAGGAAATACGCCCAGGTCCCGGTCATGGCTATGGGTTAAACTGTCTTTTTGGGCGCCGGGAAAAAGCAGGCGCGCTGAAAGGACAAACAATAATACTCCGCCGGCAATCTGGAAATCAGGGACAGTGACGCCAAGGAGAGAAAAAACCCACTTGCCGATGAACATAAAGATAACCGCGACGGCTGTGGCAGTCTCCACCGCGTCTATAATTATCTTACTCCTTTGTTTCCGGGAATGGCCTTCAACCAGGGAGAGAAAGACAGGGATGTTGACAACGGCATCCACCGCTACAAACATAGGAATAAATGCCAATATGTAAGGCCTGACTAGTTCCATCATAATTTAAAATTATACTCCCTAAATCCCGCTGCTTCAAGTATTTATTTAAAAAGGGGGACGTTTCTACTTTTCCGCCAATCGGGCTCGAGAAAAGTAGAAACGTCCCCTTTTTTTATGCAAACCCTAATTGATTTTCTTAATTAACGGCAGGCAGAGGAAACTGGTTACTGCGGATAAAAGAATCAGCCATTTCAGGCCGACAAGGGGCAAAAGATAGGCTCCGGAGAGATTGCTGGCAATAATCGCCAGGTTGCTTACGCTGCAAAGAAGCGCAAAAGAAGTCGCTTCTAATCCGGGAATGGAATTTCGCGCCATAAAATCCATTGCCATGATAAAAATGAACATCCCCAAAAGGCTATAAAGCACGTCATAAATAACCGCGGTGGCCGGCGTATAATAAAGGTAACTCAATGTAGTCAGGGCCCCCAGGAACACCGACCAGAAAAGCCATTTTTTGATATTTATCTTCTGACTGAACCTATAATATAATAACGAACCGATAATACCAAAAGCCGTGCTGATCGTAGTTAGAAGGCCTATCCAGGTTTTGGTCCACAAAAAGGAATCGCGCTGGATAAACATTAACGGCGTCCCAAAAGACGGCGAATATCTGTATAAAAAGATGAATAAAGCTACGACGAGCAAATTCCTGTCGGTAATCAGCTTTTTCAAATCAACGGCCAAGCTTGAAGCTGCTTTCTCCAGCGTCATATAATCTTCTTCCTTGTAGAAATATGCCGGAACATTCACCAGCAAATAAACCGGGAGAAGGAATAAATAACCTGCCTGATACCCCCATCTCTCGGCGACAACTCCCCCTCCTATCCCGGTAAGTATACCCGCCATAGAAAGAGAAATCCATTGGACGCTCTGGATTTTTCCGGTTGCCCGGTATTTCTTGCCTTCCACGCACATGATTCCGTCGACCGCTACATCCCGAAACGCGGCATTGGCGGAATTCAACATCAATATGATAATAAGCAGGAAAATCGGCAATTGCAATAATCCTACCAACAGGACCAAAACAATATCAAAAGCTAAAGCAATAAAGATCCAGATACGCTTATTGAGAAAATGGTCGATGACGTAACCAATTAAAGGCTTGACCAGCCAAGCAAGGATGATTATGCTTGAAAGGGCCATTATCTTCTGGGGAGAAAAGTTAAGAGTTTCTTTAAAGTAGTAGAATAAACCCTGGGCGGGAAGGCCTTCGATGCCTTGAGCAAAATATACCGAACCGCTTAAAGCGAATATCCAGAATAATTTTTTATTTCTGATCGGCTTGAGGTGCTTCCTGCGCTTTTACGGGTGCTTGGGCGGAAGCAGTTGTTGTCGCCGGCGTAACAGCCGCAGTAGGCGTGGCCTTTGCTGCCGGGATAGTTGCTGCCTTAACATTGGAAAGCAGGGATTTGCTCTGTTTTACCGATAAAATCGCCAGGCCCAAACAAGTAAGGAAGAAAATTATCGACAATATTGTAGTTGAACGCGTAAGAAAAGCATTGGTCTTGGTGCCGAACATGGATTCGACTCCGGCAAAGCTTTCGACCAAGCCACTCCCCCTGCCCCTCTGGACCAAAACCAGAGTAATCAATAAGAAACACACGGTTGCGTGTAAAACAATGACTAAAGTTATCATTTTATCACCTCGGCAGCTTTTTTCACAATGTCCGTAAAACTTGCAACCTGCAGGCTGGCCCCTCCAACAAGGGCGCCATCCACATCAGGTTGCTTCATTAATTCGGCTATATTCTCCGGCTTTACGCTTCCGCCGTATTGCAATCTTATTTGGCTGGATGCTTCTTTATCATAAAGCTTGCCTATTAAGTCCCTGATATACTTATGCGCTTCCTGCGCCTGGATAGGCGTAGCTGTTTTACCTGTCCCAATTGCCCAAACCGGCTCATAGGCAATCACCATCCTTAAAACATCTTCTTTGGCGATTCCGGTTAAGCCATTCCGAAGGTGATCCTCTAATACGCTAAAGGTCTCTTGGGCTTCCCTCTCGCTTAATGTCTCGCCAACGCAAAGTACCGGCGTAAGCGAATTTGCCAGGGCTGCCTTAATTTTTTTATTTACGGATTCGTTGGTTTCTCCGAAAAACTGCCTGCGCTCGGAGTGGCCTATGACAACAAAGCTGCACCCGGCTTCCTTAAGCATCTTTGCGGACACCTCTCCGGTAAAAGCGCCTTCATCAAGCCAATAAAGGTCCTGGCCGCCCAACATTATGCCAGATTCAGAGATAACTTCGTAAACTTCGCTTAAGGCCGTAAATGGAGGGCAAAGCACGACATCAACGCCCTGGCTATCTAACTTAAAAAGTTCGCGTTTAAGGCCATTGCTCAATTCAATGGCCTCTTTGATGGTTTTGTACATCTTCCAGTTTCCGGCAATTATGGTTTTTCGCATTTTACCTGTCAGTCAAAGCAGCTACCCCGGGTAAGACTTTACCCTCTAAATACTCCAAACTTGCTCCGCCGCCGGTTGAAATATGGGTCATCTTATCCTCTAATTTGAATTTGGCGATTGCGGCTGCCGTATCTCCGCCGCCGATAACAGTAGTTACCCCAAGATTACCCACAAAATTTGCCACCTTTTTTGTCCCTTGGCTAAAAGCGTCCACCTCAAAAATACCTAACGGCCCGTTCCAAACAATGGTTTTAGCGGGGCTTAATTTATCCTCGAATAGCCTAATCGTCTTTGGCCCTATATCCACGGCAATTTTTCCTTCCGGGATCTGGTCTCCGGCAATTTCGGTTACAGCGTCCGGCTCAATCGCATCAACCACTATATTATCCACCGGAAGGACGATTTCCTTATTCAGGCTGCTGGCCTTCTCTAAAATTAACTTGGCTAAATCCAGCTTATCCTTCTCCAGTTTCGAATTGCCGATTTGCCTGCCTTGCGCCTTCAAGAAAGTATACGCCATCCCGCCGCCGACAATAATCTTATCGGCTTTAGGGAGCAGGTTATCAATCATCCCGATCTTATCCGAAACTTTTGCTCCGCCTAAGATCACCATAAACGGCTTAGCCGGATCTTGCATGACATTTCCTAAATATTGGATTTCTTTTTCGAGTAAAAACCCGGCCGCGGATTTTAAAAAATGAGCGACACCTTCGGTTGAAGCATGCGCCCGGTGCGCCGCCCCAAAGGCGTCATTTACGAAAATATCGGCGAGAGCGGCCAATTGCTTGGCAAAACCAGCGTCATTGGCTTCCTCTTCGGCATGAAAACGTAAATTTTCCAAAAGGACAACCTTCTGCCGGGAAGAATTGATTTCTTGCTTGATGCCAGGGCCGACGCAATCATTGAGGAATAAAATATCCTGGGCCAAAAGTTCTTTTAAGCGGCCGGCCACGGGCTTCAAGCTGTATTTAGCCACAACTTTGCCCTCAGGCCTTCCTAAATGGCTCATTAATACCAACTTCTTGGCCCCGTTATCCAGAATATACTTTATCGTAGGCAAGGTGGCGCGTATGCGGATATCGTCGGTAATGTTCAAGTCAGCATCCAACGGGACATTAAAATCCGCCCGCATCAATACGGTTTTTCCCTTAAAATCAATGTCATTTACTGTAAGTTTTGCCATTTCTGGATCTCCTGGACTTTAAAAAATAGATGTATAATATATATGAAATACCCTGACATGTCAAACGCTTTTTACCTACTTGACGACCTTGCCTTCCACGTCGATTACATCCTTACGCTTAGCGCGGACGGATGAATGGATACGCCAAAGCCCGATATAGGAATTAATTATAAATAGCAGCAACAAAACCCCCTCAATAGCCAGCCAGAGGCCGGTTCCAAAAAATAACCTGCCGAACAGTAAATTGAATACTATTAAAGAAGGCAAAAGACAACCGCTAAAAGCTATAGACATGCTAAAACTTCTCCCAATGTATCAGCTCCTTAAGGCTTCTTTTATCCGCCGGCCTAAAACAATTCTTGTCTTCAGGGTAACCCAAGGCGACCAAGCTGACCAATTTTAATCCGGCGGGAACTGCCAATAAACCGCTAATTTCTTCGCAATACGGCTTTTTATCCCCCGCTACCCAGCATGAGCCTATTCCAAAATCTGTCGCGGCGTTTAAAATATTTACGGTAGCGCTACAGCCGTCTTCAAGGTAATATCTCGTATCTGAACAAAATACGGCTATGCAGGCCTTAGCGCCGGCCATAAATTTCGCATTATCCCCCAGCTGCGCTATCTTTCTTAAAGTAGGCTCTTTAGTAATTACTACGAATTCCCAAGGCTGCACATTTCTGGCGGTAGGGGAAAACCTGGCAACATCAATTAAATCCTCCAAAACTTTCCCGGGAATCTCTCTACCTTGAAAGACCCTAACGCTTCTTCTTGATTTAAGCGCATCTAAGGTATCCATCGAACCTCCCTGTTTTCCCCGCACAAATCCGATACATTTTCCCTTAAGGGTTACGGCCTGCCTGCCGCAGAGGCAAAGAAACAGGAAGGAATTTGGAGCGGATCTCCGGAGCAATAGCCTTTGGCTTTAGATTTTTATCTACGCAAACGAGGATTGTCTTGGCCTTAGTTATGAGCCGGCCATCCTGATTATAAATTTCGTTTTCAAAGATTATCTTTACGGTTGAAGTTTCAACTATACTGGTCTTAATCTCCAATACGTCGCCATAAACTCCGGGGGCCTTATAGTCAATCTCCTGGCGGGCAACCACAAACATTGTGCCGCTATCCGCCAATTCCTTTATCGAGAAGCCTTTTTCGCTAAAAAATTCCGTGCGCGCTTCTTCTAAGAACTTAAGGTAATTAGAGTAATAAACCACTCCCCCGCAATCCGTATCGTGATAATAAATTTTTTTCTTCATATCCTTCTTAGAAAGATACTTCTATGTTTATGGCTGCAAGAATGGCACCGCCCCTTTTGCCCTCTATATCTTTCTTATAATAATATAGGCTAACGCCGATATCAATGCCGAACAAGGAATGGTCAAAACCCAGGCCCAGACGATCCTCCCGGCCACTCCCCACTTTACCGCGCTTAAACGCTTGATCGAACCAACCCCCATAATCGAACCGGTGATAGTATGGGTTGTGCTGACCGGCACGCCAAAACCCGAAGAAACAAACAACATGGTTGCCGCGCCAAGCTCAGCGCAAAATCCGTCAATAGGCTTAAGCTTGGCTACTTTCTGGCCCATTGTCTTAACAATACGCCAGCCGCCGAACATCGTCCCTATGGATATGGCGCAATAACAGCTGATTACCACCCACATAGGTATATAGAATTTTTGCCCCAGGAGGCCTGCGCTAAAAAGCAGGCTGGCAATAATTCCCATGGTTTTCTGCGCGTCATTTCCGCCATGGCCCATGCTATAAAGAGCAGCCGACAAAAGCTGCCCTTTTCTGAATATATGGTCAACTTTTACCGGTACGCTCTTACGGAAAATCCAATAAACCAAAATTCCCAAAAGCAATCCCAGGATAAGCCCGATAACCGGAGAAATAAATATAAAAGAAACCGTCTTAATTATACCGCTCCAAACTAAGGAGCCGGGCCCGGCCTTGACTAAACCCGAACCAATCATCCCTCCGATCAGGGCATGCGAAGAACTCGTCGGTAGCCCGAAAAACCAGGTAATAATGTTCCAGCCGCAGGCGCCTACCAACGTACCGAAAATAACCCCGTTATCTATGACCGCGATATCAATTATGCCCTTGCCTATGGTATTGGCGACATGGAGGCCAAAAAATAAGAAAGCGGCAAAATTAAAAAAGGCCGCCCAGACAACCGCTAAACGCGGAGAAAGCACGCGGGTAGAAACTACCGTGGCGATGGAATTAGCTGAATCGTGAAATCCGTTTAGAAAATCAAACGCTAAAGCCAGAAGAATCAAAAGGATTATACTTAACGTCATAAAATTAAGCTTGTTTTACCATTATGGAACTAACTACATGGGCGACATCTTCGCAAATATCAAGCACTGTTTCGGAATCCTGGTATATTTCTTTCCATTTAATCACTTCAATAGGGTCCTTCTCGGTCTCAAAAAGCTCCGCCAACACTTTATCTCTCATCGTATCGCCGACGTTTTCCAGCCGGTTGATCTCGACGCAGGATTCGGATATGGCTTTGGAATTTTTCATGTTCCGCATTGCCTTTACCATACAGTCAACTGCCAGGACCGATTCCTCAATAGCAGAAGCAAAAGCTAACAGGTTCTTGTTAACACTGGTAACTTTATAAACCATCAAGCGGTTTACAATGGTATTGATCATATCGATGACATCATCCAATTCTTTTGCTAAAGCATGAATGTCTTCGCGGTCAAACGGCGTTATAAATGTTTTATTGAGCTGGTCGATAATTGCATGAGCTACCTCATCCCCCTGATGCTCTATCGCGCGGATCCTTTCGATGCCCTGCTCATCTATTTTACCCCTAGAGGTCAACTCCTTGAAAGCTGCCGCCGCTTCAACCGCGTAGCTTACCTGCTTCTCAAATAAATCAAAAAAATTAAATTCCTTGGGGATGAGATTAAAAAACATTTTTTCTCCTTTATCTGTTAATTGAAATACGAATTTTGTTTGTTGCGGAACTAAAATTATTATAACAGAATTTTATTAATTATAAAGGAAAATATTAAGAAGGAAAAACGGGCCGGAAAAATGGGGACGGGAAAAATGGGGACGTTTCTACTTTTCTAGCGGTCAAATTCGTGAAAAGTAGAAACGTCCCCATTTTTCCTTAGATAACCGGCCGCGATTTTTTATTTAAAGCTTTCAAACCTTCAAACCATAACAAACTTACCGCTCCGCTGAGGAATGTAACCGCCAGGTCATCGGCGGTTAAAAACGCGAAGTGAAAAAGATTGCGTAAAACCGGGACGTACAACACGCTGGCCAGGGCGATCAAAGCCGCGGATACTACCCACCATAACGCCCGGTTATCCGATTTCAGTATTTTGGTGAACCCTTGCGACCATGATAAATTAGTAATAATCAGCATAATATTGGCAAAGACCAAGGTAGCAAACGCCAAGGTGCGCGCCTCAAGCTCCCCCTTATTTGAATACAGAGAGAAAATAAAAACTATAAAAACAACCGCCAATACGCTTATTCCCTGCAACAAACTGAAAATAAATGATTTCTTATTGAATAACGCTTCGCTTAAATTGCGCGGCGGCCTTTTCATTATGCCCTTCTCTTCCTTAGATGATTCAAAAACGGTTGAACAGGCCGGATCAATTATCAACTCCAAAAAAGCTATATGCGCCGGCAATAATACAATAGGCAATTGGAATAACACGGGCAAAAAAGACATCCCGGCTATCGGCACATGCACGGCGAAAATATAAGCGATTGCCTTCTTTAAATTGTCAAATATCCTTCTGCCCATACGAATCGCCGCTACTATCGATGAGAAATCATCGTTAAGCAAAACCAAATCCGAGGCTTCGCGGGCGACATCTGTCCCGCGCTCGCCCATAGCAATCCCGATACTGGCTGATTTCAAGGCCGCGGCGTCATTTACCCCGTCTCCGGTCATTGCCACTATAGCGCCATTTGCTTTCAAGGCATTCACAATCGCCAGTTTCTGCTCGGGGACCACCCTGGCAAAAACATTTACCTCTTTTATTCTTTCCCTCAACTGCAACTGGGATATCTTCTCCAGATCCGGCCCGGTTATATACTGGCCCGGATTTTTCAAGCCAATTTGCCTGGCAATATGCACGGCTGTCCCCGGGTAATCCCCGGTAATCATAATGACCCTTACTCCCGCCTCATACGCCTCTTTAATCGCTCCGGGCACCGTTAAGCGCACGGGGTCGATAAAACCAATCAGCCCTATGAATTCAAAAGCAAAATCATGCTGCACATCCGGAAGCTCACGTTTTTTAAAAAAGGCTTTGGCCACCCCCAAAACACGCAAACCCTTATTTGCCATTTCTTCGATACAAAGCGTCAATTCTTTATGTTTTTCGAAACTAAGATGACAAAGATCGGCAATGGCCTCCGGGGACCCTTTAGCGGCAATAATATAATTCTGCTTATCCGGAGACTCCCAAACATGGGATAAAGCAAGTAACTTTTTGGAAAGCGTGTACTCACGGATTAATTTCCAATTTTTATGGAGGTGCTCGGAACCCGATAAATATAATTCCCCCACATCCTTAACTTCTTTTTCAATCGGATCAAACGGGTCCTTCTGGCTGGCTAAAATACCGTACTCGATCAAATCATGGACTGCTTCCGGCAAGGATTTTAAGTTTTGCGTATCAACCTCAAAATAGCCGCCTTTTACGCAAAGCATGGCAAGCTTCATCTTGTTTAAGGTAAGCGTTCCGGTCTTATCCGTGCATAGCACGGTTGCCGCTCCCAGAGTTTCTATTGCCTGGGCCCTGCGGGTAAGAACCTGTTTCCTGGAAATTCGCCAGGCGCCCAAAGTAAGGAAAATAATCAGGACTACCGGAAACTCCTCCGGCAATATTGCCATACCCAGGGTCAATCCGGAAAGGGCCCCATGCGGCCAGTTATTCCTGGTAAAACCGTAAATCAAAACTACTAGAGAGCAGAGAATGACTCCCGCGATGAAAAAATCGCGGACAATCTTTGCTGTTTCTTTTTGAAGCAAGGTATCATCTTCAGGGATCTGCTCAAGGGACCTGCCGATTTTTCCCATTTCGGTATGCGCCCCCACCGAAGTCACTTGAGCAATCCCCCGGCCGCTCACCGCCATTGTCCCCGAATACACAAAGGGCAAGTCATCTCCTCCCGGGCGCTTACAGGGTTCTTCTTGGTCCCATTGCGACTTACGCACCGGCATTGATTCGCCGGTAAGAAGAGATTCGTCAACGGCTAGGTTAGAACATGATAAAATTACCGCGTCTGCCGGGACGCGGTCCCCCTCTCTTAAAATAATGATATCTTCCCGGACAACGAACCTGCCGGCGATCCTTTTTTGCTTTCCATCGCGGATTACCAGGGCGCGGGGGCTGGAGAGGTTACGCAGGGCCTCGAGCGCGCGAGCTGTCTTACGCTCCTGATAAAACGTAATGCCTATAACGACAAAAACAAAAGTCAAGAGCATCGCCGCATCGCGCGCCTCGCCCAAAAACAGATAAACCAAGCCGCTTCCGATTAATAATAACAACATCGGCTCGCGGATCACCTCAAAGAAAATTAAAAAAATATTTTTCTTCTTTTGGCAAGGAAGCTCGTTATAGCCTTCCTGCTTTATCCTAAGCAGGGCCTGGGTTTCGGATAAACCCGTGATATTATTGATGTCGAATTCGGCTTTCATACCCAAAGGGACACTAACCGGCTAGCTTATCAAATTCATCCACGCTTAGCGCAGGATACCCGGTAAAGCAAATACCGGTCAGTTTAGTCATCGCTATCGACGCTTTCAACAATTCTTTGTTACCCGGGAAATCCACTAATAAGGCTATATCGTAATTACCTATAAGGATATACATGAGACTGGCCTTGCCGCCGTTTTTCTTGATGATCTCAACCGCCTTTTTGGTCCGCCCCGGGCCAATCCCCTTAACAGCTTCGACTGAATACTTGCCCAACATCAGATACTTAGCCATATCCCCTCCTAGTTTTTAGCCGGCCCAACAAGCAGGCTACCCTCTTGGCCCATCCTTCATCTAATCAAAATTATATAACCCCTGCCGGCTCAAAGCAAGGGCTATTCTTCATCCGTTACAAAGCAGCCATATCCGTGACAAACTTGGCTTTCAGTAAACCCTCATTCCACTCTCCTGCGGGAGTAGAATCCCAGACTATACCGCCTCCTATCCCCATCTCCGCGTTCTCCCCGTCAATTAAAAGCGTCCGGATAGGAATGTTAAAGAATAAATCTTTATTCGGGCAGATATATCCGATTGCTCCGGTGTAAATTTTTCTCTCCTGCGGCTCAAGGCCTCTAATAATTTCCATAGCGCGGATTTTCGGGGCCCCGGTAACCGAACCCGAGGGAAATAACGAAGCAAAAAGCTCGCGTATCGGAATGTTTCTGTCAATTCTTGCGGTTACAGTTGAAGTCATCTGATAAAGCTTCTTATACCCGGTTACTTCAAAAAGCCTGGGCGCCCGGATATTCAAACCTATTCTCCCCAGGTCATTTCTTAAAAGATCGGCAATCATCACGTTTTCAGCCCTGTTCTTTGTATCGAATTGAAAACGCATGCGGCGGCTAAAATCAGATACCGGGTTAGCCCCGCGCGGCCAAGTCCCCTTCATAGGCTTGGTTGCAACAAAACAGCCGGTTTTCTTAATGAACATTTCCGGGGATAAAGACAGGATCTGGAAACGATCTGTTTCCAGATATGCCGGATACGGCACAGGCTGTTCCCGAAGAAGCCTTCTATATAAAGATAGCGGGTCTCCCTGAAACTTAGACAACAATTTTATACAGTAGGTGATTTGATAAACATCGCCTTTAGCTATATAGTTACGGATGGTATCTATGTTTTTGGAATAATCCTTCTGCGCAATATTTAACCGGAGATCGCTTAAGGCGCACTTACGGGTTTTAGTTTTGGTTTCAATGTTCCGGCGCTCTGGCGCCTCATATACGCCCAAATAAATCAGCGGGAAAGCATACTGCTTATCTTTACATAGAGTTTCTTCGAAGCAATAGCCTGCTTCATATGAAAAGAAACCGGCCACAAAGTAACCTTGCGCAAGCGCATTTTCGATCTCCTCGAAACAAGCGCCAAATGCCACGGGGTTATCACAGGATATGATTTTTTTTGGTTTTTGGAATAGAAGCGGTTTTTTCTCGAATTGGATTAATACTTTCATGGCCTTTATCGGCAGGTCTGGATGCCCGGAGGAAAAATGCGGGCTAAAGGTCATGACCGTTAGGTTGAAATTATATCTTCAAATTAAACTAATGTCAAATGACAAAATCCAAATGACAAATGAAATCCAAAATCCCAATGACAAATACCAAAATTAAAGTTTTATTATTTGAAATTTGACATTTGGATTTATTTTGGATTTTGAGTTTTGACATTTGTCATTAAATTTTACTTTTAACTCTAGTTTATTCGTAACGGAGGGCTTCAATGGGATCGAGCTTTGCGGCTTTTTGAGCAGGCCAGAGGCCAAAAATTACTCCTACTACCAAGGAAAATGTCGTGGCTAAAATAACTGAAGACATGGATACTCTTACGGTCCAACCGGAAAAAATAGTTATTAACGCCGAGGCCCCGCTTCCCAATAAAACCCCGGATACCCCTCCGATAAAAGACATCAATACCGCCTCAATAAGAAACTGCACTTCGATATCCTTATTATTCGCTCCGATTGCCTTACGCAGGCCGATTTCCCGGGTGCGCTCGGTTACCGAAACCAGCATAATATTCATAATACCTATGCCGCCAACTAAAAGCGAAATAGCGGCAATCGCTCCCAGTAAAAGCGACATAGTCTCAGTGGTAGACTCCAGCGTTTTTTTAATATCCGACATATTTCGAATGCGGAAGGAATCCTTCTGATCCTGAGTAATCAAACGGTGTTGTTTTATAACAAGCTTATTGATCGCTTCTTCCGCCGCGTCAATTGCATCAGGGCCGCTTGCCTCGACATATATAGAATCTATATATTGCTTACCCAACACCCTGTACATAGCGGTAGTTATAGGAATAAGCACGATATCATCCTGATCCTGAGGCCCGCTTGTCCCTTTAGTAGGCAAGATACCAATAACTTTAAAATTAATCAGGTTTATTTTTATGGTTTCACCTATGGGGTTAGACTCTCCGAAAAGTTCTTTTATAACCGTAGCCCCAACCAAAGCAACTTTATTCCTCATTCTTACTTCTTCATCGGTAAAGAACCGGCCAACTGTCGGAACAACCGAACGTAACTGCGCATAGTCAACCCCTACCCCTTCGACCTTAGTATTCCAGTTACCGCTCCCATAAACTATCTGGCTCCTGGATGATACCGAAGGGCTAACCCTACTTACACATTCGCCAAGTTTCTTGATTTCTTCCACGTCCTGAAGCGTAAACCGCGTCGTCGTACCGGATTGCAAAGCTACTCCCCCGGATTTGGCAGCTCCGGGGCTGACAATCAGAAGATTAGAACCAAGCGAAGCCAGTTGCTTTTCAATAGATTCTTTCGCGCCTTGGCCGATTGCCAACATAGCAATAACCGCGGCAACACCGATAAGAATACCCAGAATAGATAAAAACGCGCGCATTTTATGCGAGAGCATAGCCGAAATAGCCTGCCGCATATAATCCAGGAACTCGATGCCTCCCTTCATTTTCTTACCCGACTCAATTAAAATATTTTTTATCAGGTTCTCGGGAACTTCGCCCCCCAAAGGCTTTACCTCTTCGGAAATAATCTTATCGGAAATAATCTCGCCGTCGCGCATCTGAATAATTCTTCGGGCTTGCGAAGCAATTTCGCTTTCATGGGTGACTAAAATAATTGTTTTACCCATCTGGTTTAGTTTTCTTAATATGGCCATTATTTCTTCTTTACTCTTAGAATCAAGGTTTCCGGTAGGCTCATCAGCGAAGATTATCGGAGGATCATTGACTAAAGAACGGGCGATCGCCACTCTTTGCTGCTGGCCTCCGGACATTTCATTTGGCCGGTGAAACATCCTCTCAGCTAAACCAACATCCTTAAGCCTTTCCACGGCTATTTGTTTCATATGCCTTTTCCCTGCGTAAATAAGCGGAAGCTCGGCATTTCCCAAAGCGCTCATTCTGGGCAAAAGATGAAACTGTTGGAAAACAAAACCTACCATTCCATTTCTGACTAAGGCCAATTCCGAATCATTAAGCCTGGTTATTTCTTCGCCTCCCAGAAAATACTCTCCGGAATCCGGCCTATCCAATAAGCCCAACACATGCATAAGCGTAGACTTACCCGATCCCGACGCTCCCATAATAGCGACAAATTCTCCGGAAGCAATCTTTATGGACACGCCCTTCAAGGCTTCGACCTTAACATCGCCCATCTGATAGGTTTTATATAAATACCTAGTCTCAATCATTTTATGGCGGCCCGTCGCTATTTTTCTTGGAACTGGGCATCTTAGGTAAAAACGGATTGCTACCGGAACTGCTCGCTTCAGAGAACACGTATTTTTTCGTAGTCACCAAAACTGTATCCGCGCTAGTTACTCCGGAGAGGATCTCATAATTTTTGTCATCGGCAATACCTATCTTTACCACCCGCTTTATTGGATTCTTGCTATCGGGCTGCTTCAACAAAACATAGCTCTCGCCTTTTTCCTTGCGTACCGCCTCAACAGGCAACAAAAGCGCATTCTCCCGGCTTTCGGCTTTAAAATCAATTGTAGCGTTCATCCCGGAACGGAAAAACTCCGGGACATCTTTCGGTACTAAATCGACTTTATAAATTGTTACGTTGTTTACTGTTTCGGACTCATAATATATATGCTCTACAGCCGCGTTAATTTTTTCATTCGGATACGCATCCAAAGTTATGAGCGCCCCTTGATCGAGTTTAATTTTACCAATATCGGTTTCATCTACCTGGGCGCGGACAATTAAATGGTCAGATAGCACTATCACCGCGTCAGCCGTGGTAACGGTTTGCCCTGGCTGGGTAGTAGCCACGATAACCTCGCCATTAATTGGCGCCAACAATGCAATAGGTTTATAAATTTGTTTCCAATATTTTAAGACATCTTCTCCCTGCCCTTCGGCAGCATCCAGGAGCGCTGCCCTTTCAGTAGAACTCATCCAAGCCAAGGCTTGGCCAATCTTAACCTCATCTCCCTCATGCACAAGAATACTTTCAATGCGTCCGCCGACCGGAGGTTTTACTTCCAGACGATTTTTAGGTAACACCGTTCCCGTAGTGGAAATATACGTCTGGATTGTGCCTATGGCCGGCTTAACTTCTTTAACGATTTCGCTATCCCGGCTTTTACCTTTTATTTTTACCATGATAAACACGCAGATAACCGACAAAACCAAAATACCAAAGATTATTTTTGATTTATTTTTGCGCATATTCCAATGTCTCTCCTTTCGCCTGGATCCATTTCGCCTCGGCTAATAACGCATCAGCCTGGGCATTTAAATAACTGGTCTTGGCCTGCACTAAATTATCCTCGATGATCGTCCAGTTATCGTAACTGATAAATCCCGTCGCGTATTCCGCCTCGGCAATCCTGGAGCGCTCTTCAGTAGCAATAAGGGTCTTGTATTGGACACCCACCGCTTCGATTGCGTCCTGTAAATTGACCCAGGTTTTTTCCAGGGCCACGACTATTGCGTCCCTGGAGCTTCTGGCGTTTTCCTTTAATTGGTTCAGCAGGCCCTGGGCCTGCGAGACCTGCGCGAGCCTTAATCCTCCTTCGAATATAGGCATGGATAAGCTAAGCCCCAGGCTCCAGTTGTCCCCTCTAGGGGCCCAATGCGAGCCTGACTTGTTGGCCCCTGCCGAGCCGGAAAGCGTCGGGGAAAAGTTAGCGTAGGCGGACTTAAGGCTGAATTCCGCCGCGTTTTTCTGCGCTACGATCTGCAATAAAGAAGGATTGCTGTTTGCCAAAGACTCGATGTCCGGCTCGACTTTAGCCGTGTCTAAAACCTTAAAATCCGCTTTTACCGCCATAGGGACAAATGTTTTCCTGCCCATCTCCTTGGTCAACTGCCTCTGGGCAAGCTGGATATCTCTTTTTGCCTGGGCAAGCTGAAAATCAGCCTGGGCTAAATTCGCTTCCGCAGTCAATAACGCGCCGCGGTGCTCAAGCCCGGATTCATAACGCAAGGTTATCAATTCCAGGTTACTCTTTCTTATCCTGATGATTTCTTCGGTCACATGGACTAATTCCTGGGCCGTTAATAAATTAATGAACGCGGTGCGTAAATTTAACCTGACCTGGGTAGAGGTATACTTATAATTCTGCTGGAAAGCCTTAATGTTTTCTGAAGCGGATTTTACTTCCTGGATAGTTTTGGTGCCGTCAAATATCAACTGGGTGCCGGTTACCCCGTAAGAATAACTGTCCGCTGTGGATGCGGGAGCGCTCCCGGAAGCTGTCCTTGCGGTTGAAGCGCTAAGGCTGGCGTCTATCTGAGGATAAAGGGCACTTGAGGTAATCTTCTTGGCCGCTTCGGATTGTTTAACTTCCTCAACCGCCGCGATTAAATCCGGGTGGTTTTGCGCTGACTCTTTGATGCAATCCTGCCAGGAAAGCATCTCTTTAGCAAACGCTAAGTTATAAAAAATAAATGAAAAAACTAACGCTATGGAATAAATTTTTATCCGGCTAAGCATAGTAATAACTTTTAGTATTTTTGTTAACTCCTCTTTTTAAAAAGCTCCCTCTTCATGCTGTTAACGTGCTCCTCAAAAAGCTTGAGAAATTTATTAAACTCCTCTTCCGGGACGATACTGACCATTTTGTCCTGATGAGGCGGGCCGGAAATAACTATTACGCTGTCTCCGGGCTTAATCTTCATCGCTTTCCTTGCTTCTGCCGGGATAACAATCTGGCCTTTTGTCCCTACCGGCACCTTACCAAAAAACTTAGGAGTCTTGTTCATTTGTATTGCTCCCCTCTAAAGTAAAACTATTAAAGTATGATTTGTATTACAAGTATTACTATCTATACAAAAATACCACAACCTCAAACCTTTGTCAAGGTTAATATACGATTTTTCAAGCGCCTATTTATGACATCGATGCCGGTTGCTTATTCCTTCCCGACAACGCTAAGGGCCAAAAGAATCTTTTCTTCAAAGGCGTCCCGGCTGCTTAGCCTCTGGCCGGGTGACTCCTCCAAGCCGCCTCCTCCCAGCGCCGCATAAGCCTGAACCTGGTTAGAGAGTTTGTATAGCTGCATCAAGATGAGTTCTTTTTGCGCCCGATACAGCGATCGCTGCGCGTCAAGAACGCTTAAATAGCTATCAATCCCATTATCGTAACGCTTCTGTGAAAGGCTATAGACTTTCTGCGCGGAATCAACCATCGACTGTTGCACTGCTATCTGCGCGTCCACCGTGCCTTGGATAGCCAGAATATCAGCTACTTCCCTAAAAGCTGCCTGGATAGTTTTCTCATATTTGACCAACGCGATTTTTTGGTCTGCCCGGCTAACTCTATAGGTGGCCCAGGTCCGCATATCAAAAATAGGCATCGTAATCTGCGGCGAATAAATCCAGGTCCCCCTGCCGGCTGAGAATAAATTGGTAAAAGCGCTGCTAGCCGAACCAAGCGCCGTAGTCAAAGAAATACTGGGGAAAAAAGCAGCCCTGGCTGCTCCGATATTTGCATAAGCGCCTTTTAATTCGTGTTCCGCTGCCAAAACATCCGGCCGCTTAAGAAGCACCTCTGAAGATAACCCTGGAAAAATATCTTTAAAGAGAGCAACGCTCTCTAAATTATCAGGCAAGAGATTTTTGGCTACCGGAGCTCCAGCCAGAAGATCCAACGCGTTTACATCCTCGGCTATCCTCTGGGTATAAAGAATCACGTCTCCCTTGGCTGTATCCACCTGGGTTTGCGCGCGCTGCAAATCTATTTCGCTGACCAAGCTGGCTTTATACCGGCGCAGAACCAAAATGTAAGAATCTTCCTGCGCTTTAAGCGTAGAACGCGCTAAACTAAGATCAGTCTGGGCCTTGGCAATAGTCAGGTATGCCCGGGCAACCTCAGAGATAAGCGCGATTTGCGCGCTGCGCCGGGTCTCCTCGGTACTTAAATATTCTTCTAAGGCTTGTTTGGTCAAACTGCGGATCCGGCCAAAAAAATCAATCTCCCAGGAAGTAATTCCTAAATCAGCGGAATATTGTTCCGGATACCCCGCAAAATCTCTAGAATAGCGCTGCTTAGCTAAAGCTCCCGTAGCATCAAGGACAGGAAGTAATTCCGCGCGTTGGACTCCATATAATGCCCGCGCCCTCTCCACATTTAAAACAGCCAGCCGCAAATCCCGGTTATTCGCCAGAGCCATCTGAATAACCTGCTGAAGTTTCGGGTCAATAAAAAACTCCCGCCATTTTAATTGAGTGGCATCTACAACATTGGCTGCCGGTTGCGCTTTCGGATAGGCCTCTCCCTTAGGCCAATCTTTAGAAATAGGAGATCCCGGACGGTCGTATTTCGGAGCCATAGTGCAGCCATTCAAAAAAATAATTCCTAAAATTATGATAAATATCCTTTTCATATTATTATTTCTGCAAATCCGTGACATTAGGCCCGGTTACTGCGGCAGCCTGCGCCTTGAACTTACGGCCGAAAAAGCGGGTTACCATAATGAAAAACAGCGGGATAAAGATAAGATCGATGAAAGTAGCTGAAAGCATACCTCCGACAACTGCCGTGCCAATGGCATTCTGGGCTCCGGCGCCGGCTCCGGTGGATATTGCCAACGGTAAAACCCCGAAAAAGAAAGCCAATGAAGTCATAATAACCGGACGAAAACGCGTTTTTACCGCTCCCAGAATTGCCTCAACTAGTTTTTCTCCATTCTCCAGCCGATGCTGAGCAAATTGAATGATCAAAATGGCGTTTTTGGTAGAAAGCCCTAAGGTAGTAAGAAATCCAATCTGAAAATAAACATCATTAGGCATACCGCGCATAAAGGTCAAAAGCGTGGCGCCAAAAACACCCAGCGGCAACATTAATAAATTAACAATTGGGATACTCCAGCTTTCATATAAAGCCGCCACGCATAGAAAAATTATCAAAATGGAAAAAGCGTAAAGCGGGCCAGTCTGAGAGCCACTCTGGCGCTCCTGATAAGAAAGGCCATTCCAGTCATAACCAAACTCACGAGGCAATTTCGCAGCTAGCTCTTCCATGGCATTCATTGCTTCGCCTGAACTTCTGCCTTTAGCAGCTTCGCCCAGAATATTAATGGATGAAAAAGCATTATAACGCTCTAACTTTGGAGAGCCAAAAATCCAATGGCCCGAAGCAAAAGAAGAATAAGGCACCATTTTTCCTTTTGAGTTGCGCACATATAAATTCTTGAGATCCTCAGGCAACATGCGGTATGGCGCGTCAGCCTGAATGTCCACGTGTTTGATCCTGCCGTCTTTGACAAAATCATTAACATAGCTTGAGCCAAAAGCAGTAGATATCGTGTTTTGGATTGAAGCGATCGAAACCCCCAAGCTTCCGGCTTTTTCCCAATCCAGATCGATCTTATATTGCGCCACATCCTCTAAGCCATTGGCCCGCACGCGGGTCAGACGCGGGTCTTTATGAGCCATCTCCAAAAGCTTGCTGCGCGCTTCCATTAATTTTTCATGCCCGGCTCCGCCGCGATCCTGCAGCTGAAAATCAAACCCCTTAGCAGTCCCCAACTCAATGATAGGCGGTGGAGAAAATACATAAACCAACGCCTCATTATAGATAGCAAATTCTTTCATTGCCCGGTCTTCTATAGCATCCGACTTTAAGCTAGCTTTCTTGCGTAAATCCCAATCTTTTAACTTAATAAAAGCCATACCGGTATTTTGCCCGTGTCCTGATTGGTTCATACCGGAAATCGTTAAAATGGATTCAATCGCATCTTTTTCTTTATCCACAAAATACTGCCTGACCTTATCCAGTACTCTTTCAGACTGCTCAAGGGTAGCGCCTGAAGGTAAATTAACCATAATAATCAAAACTCCCTGATCCTCATCCGGCAGATAACCCGTTGGCATCCGGGAAAACACGAACAACATTGCCCCTACAATCAGAAGATAAGCAATTATATAACGAATGTTCTTATTAAAAGAATGTCCTACTAATTGTACGTACTTATCACGGATCCAAAAGAAAATTTGGTCGAACTTGCGGAAAAAAGGACGCAAAAGCCAAAACCCGCTCTCTGCCGGCTGATGCCCTTTAGGCACAGGCCTCAAAATCGAAGCGCAAAGAACCGGCGTTAAAATCAAAGCTACTACGACTGAAAGCAACATAGAAGCGATAACTGTTACGGAGAACTGCCGGTAAATAACACCGGTGGATCCGGTAAAAAATGCCATCGGCCCGAATACCGCTGAGAGTACCAAACCTATACCGATAAGCGCGGGAGTGATCTGTTCCATGGATTTTGCCGCGGCATCCCGGGGCGAAAGCCCCTCCTCACTCATCAGGCGCTCCACATTTTCAACTACGACAATAGCGTCATCTACCAATAAACCAATAGCTAAAACCATGGCAAACATAGTAAGCATATTGATTGAATAGCCGAAGAGGCTCAACGTCGCGCAAGTCCCCAGTAAGACTACCGGAACCGCGATCGTCGGAATGAGCGTTGCCCGGATATTGCCCATAAACAAATACATAACTAAGAAAACCAGGAATATAGCTTCGCACAGAGTCTTAAATACTTCGTGAATAGCTACCCGGGTAAACGGCGTTGTATCATAAGGATAAACTACTTTCATCCCTTGAGGAAAATAACGGCTCAACTCTTCCATCTTAGCCTTGATCCCATCGACAGTCTTTAGGGCGTTGGCTCCGGGTTCTTGCCTGATAGCGATAGCTGCCGACGGTTGGCCTTTATTAAAGTAAACCTTCGTATCCGACTGATCGCTGCCCAACTCTACATACCCAACATCTTTAATACGGATAGTTGAACCATCAGAATTAATACGGACCGGGATATTCGAGAACTCCTCGGGAGTTTTAAGCAGGCTCTGAATAATAATTGAAGCATTCAGGCGCTGTCCTTTAACAGCCGGGGCGCCTCCAAATTGCCCGCCGGAAACTTCAACATTATAATCTTGCAAAGCTCCAATCACATCCCCTATTGTTAATCCATAACTAGTAAGTTTTTTAGGATCAAACCAGATACGCATGGCATATTCATTGCCAAACGCTTCTGCTTCGCCAACTCCGGAAACGCGCGCAAGAACCGGTTGGATAACACTAAGCATATAATCGCGTAAATCAATATCGGTCATGCTGCCGTCTTCAGAAACCAGGCCCACAATCAAAAGATAATTATGGGTGGATTTTTGCACTGAAACTCCCCTGCGCTGCACTGTATCAGGAAGCCTGGGCATTGCCAGCTGAAGTTTATTTTGCACCTTGGTCCAGGCAATATCCGGATCAGTTCCAGGAGAAAAAGTCAATTCAATAGTAGAAGACCCGGAAGCGTCGCTTGAACTGGCCATATACAACATCTTATCCAGGCCGGTCATTTGCTGTTCGATGATTTGGGTAACGGTATTCTCTACTGTTTCAGCTGAAGCTCCGGTATAATAAGAAGTGATCCGGATAGACGGCGGAGCAATTGGTGGATACTGGGCAATAGGCAAAGTATAAACAGCCAAACCTCCCAGCACCATTATTAAAATGGCGATTACCCAGGCAAAAACCGGACGGTCAAGAAAAAATTTAGATAACATGAATTCTCCGTTTAATTCGCGCCAGATACAGTTGAAGTAATTTTTACCGAAGTCCCGGGCCTAATCAGCTGAACACCTTCAATAACTACCCGGTCTCCGGAATTAAGGCCTGAAGAAACCAGCCATTTATCGCCAATAGCCCTGTCAAGCGTAAGTATGCGCTGCTGGATTTTATTCTCAGAATTAACGATCCAAGTATAGGCTTCGCCTTTGGGATTACGAAAGACTCCCTGTTGCGGCGCAAGCATAGCCTGCTCATTAATCCCTTCCGTAATAATTGCCCTGACAAACATTCCCGGCAAAAGCACGCCATTAGGATTGGGGAAAATTACCCGCAGGATAACTGCTCCGGTTGTCGGGTCAACTGTTATATCCTGGAATTGAAGTATCCCATCTAAAGGATAAGCTGTGCCATCATCCAGGATAAGTTTCACTTTATTCTGGTTTGATTCATCATGATTAAGGCTTCCGCCTTCCAGGCTGCGCCGTAATCGAAGCAATTCTGTGGTAGATTGCGGGATGTCCACATAAATAGGATCTAACTGCTGAATGGTTGCTAGAGGTAAAGATTGATAGGCTGTCACAATAGCGCCTTCGGTAATATTAGAAGTGCCGATGCGTCCGTTAATCGGAGAAACAACACTTGTATATCCTAGATTAATCTTAGCAGTTTCCAATTCAGCTTTGGCTTGTTTAAAAGCAGCATCCGCGTCATCGAATTCCTGCTGGCTGACTGCTTTATCAATCAATGCTTCTTTATAACGATCAGCTCTCAGCTGCAAAGCAGGTAAATTAGCCTTGGCCTTATCATAAGCTGCCTGAAACGGAGCAGGATCAATTTGGTAAAGTACTTGTCCTGCCTTGATTTCCGCGCCTTCGGTAAACAAACGCTTCTGGATAAGCCCGCTGACCTGAGGCCGGATCTCCGCGATCATAAAAGCGGCTGTGCGGCCGGGTAATTCGGTTGTAATAACCACTCGTTCTGGGCGTACGGAATACACATCTACTTCCACGAGCTTAGCCGCCGGTTTACTTTTAGGCGCGCAGCCAATTACAGAAAAAACCATAGATGAAATACCTAGAAATATTATTATATTGTTAAGTTTACTTTGCATTTTTTCTCCAATCCTATCTTTGCTCCACGCCTTTAAAGAATATATCCAGGATAAAATCAGCCGTAGCGTTTAAATCTTTACTTTTGGGGCCTTCTTTTAACCAATCAAAGATAACCGTCATAAAAATCGAGCCTAAGATATCCGCGATTTGTTTTGGGTTAAAATCACTTCTTACTACCTTTTGCCTTTGTCCAATGCTGATAAGCTCTTCGACAAATTCCTTATGTTCCAGCATTACGGAAGATTTGGATATCTTACCCTCTTTCAGAATCTGCCCCTTGGTCCTTTCGGAAAAGAAAATCCGGAAAAAATTCTGGTTCTTTTCAAAAAAATTCAAACTCTCCTGCACGAAAACCCGAAGCTTATCTTCAGCATCCGCTACGCAAGCCGTATTCTCTTTCAATGTAGCAGTTATGTTTTTCATTTTCTCTTCTAAAAGAGAAAAATAAAGCATCTCCTTATCCTCAAAATACAAATATACCGTTCCGGTGGCATATTGGGCCTCGCGGGCAATATCCTGCATTGTTGCCTCATGATACCCCTTTAAGGCAAAAACGCGTTCGGCCGAACGCATAATATCGGCTTTACGCAATTGCTTATCCCTCTCTTTTCTACTCATCATAGCGCTGATTTTGCTATCCCCGATTATTCCTTCAATTAATGAATGTGTATTCATATTGTGTATATTATATTCATTTCATACTTTTGTCAAGTAAAAATATAAAAAAGGGGGACGTTTCTACTTTTCCGGCAGCGGGATCGAGAAAAGTAGAAACGTCCCCCTTTTTCAAAGTAGAAACGTCCCCCTTTTTCTTACGCCTTATTTACTGCAATTGCAAGCTGCCGCGCATTTACCATCAGCGCAATTACAGCTATCCTTAGAGCAACATCCGCCGTTGCAGCCGCATTCGCCTTTAACGCAACATCCGCCTCCTTTTACGCACTGGCAATATTTCTTAACGCAACAATTACCTGCGGCTAAAGCATAACCGCTGCTTAAAAACATCAGCGCGATAACGGATAATATAAAGATATACTTTCTCATGCTGACCTCCTCTTTCGTATAAATTATTATTTTCTGATGCAAAAATGGCAGAATAGGGACGTTTCTACTTTTCTTAGGCCTATCTCCAGAAAAGCAGAAACGTCCCTCCTTCCCATTTTCCAAACCAGGATATTAAAGGTTCGGCGGGTGGAAGATATTGCTAACCGATAAATAATTGTAGGTGAGGCGGTAGCTCTGCGGGAGGTAACCTAATAAAACCGGATCAAATAAGGTCCCCTTATCGGCTTGGCAGGCTTGGATCGTTTGATGGCTGCAAAGGCAAACCCCGGGGTTCTTTCGGCATTTAGATCTGGCATGGCATTTAGGCCTGCAACAAGAATGTTTCTTAAGGACGTTTGCGTATGATCCTGCGAACATGGCCCCGGAAACAAAGGCTACGGCCGTAAAGCAAATCAATATTTTTAAACATACGGTTTTCATAGACATTAAGGCCCCCTGGCTGTCTCTGCGGGCCTACAACTTCTTGAGCAGGTCTTTAGCTACCTTTTTACCGGCCAGGAGCATCCCTCCGAAAATCGGGCCCATACGCGGGCCGCCGAATACGGCATTAGCGCACATTCCGCAGGCATAAAGCCCCGGGCAAATCTCTTTGGAATTCCTTACGATGGTATTTTCTCCTAAATCCGCATACATAGACTGCTCGCCCATAGTTTTACCTGTTTTGGTGTTGAGCCTTATGCCGGACTTTCGTTCCACAATACGAGCGACTTCTGCCGGATGTCCCGTAGCGTCTACTACGAATTTCGCCCGCATCGTTATGGGATCCACATGCAAATTAGCCATTTCAACGGCCGTCCAGTTTAGGACTAAACCGCAAACGCGCTTGCCCCTGACCATTACGTCTTCGGCGCTGATCAAATTGAGTATTTTTAAACCCGCCTGCACGCTCTTGGAGCATATTGTTGAAACCGAGTCTATGGAATCAGCCAGATAATAATTGTCTTCATACTTTCTGGATTTCACGCCAAACTCATCGAGAATCTCCTTGGCTTTATCCTGGACGACTATTTCATTAAACATAATGCCGCCGCCCCACATCCCTCCTCCTACCGATAATTTTCTTTCGAATAAAACTACTTTCCTCCCGGCCTTAGCCAGGTAATACCCGCAAACCATGCCGGCCGGCCCTGCGCCGACAATAGCCACATCCACATCCAAAGCCGCGATTAGCTTCTGTTTGTAAGACTCAATTATTGCCCGTGATATTTTGATCTCATCAAGCTTCATCCTGCTGCCTCCTTTTTATTCACCCGTTACCCAAACGACAAAAAACCCTTATGTAAGGCTTTGCCAAACATAAGGGTAAAATCAAATCCTGCCTCCCTCCGCTGGCATTATCCAGATCAGGTTTAATCGGGTCTCTTACGTTTTAACGAAGACTCTCAGGCCGCTTAACGACCTCCCCGTAATGCAATTGTTTATATATTAGGGCAAAAACAAACCCTTGTCAAGTAATTCTAATTTCCCGCCAATTCTTCAGGATGGTGCCTCACCACTTTTGCCGAGACCATATATATTACGTCTTCGGCGATATTCGTACAGTGGTCGCAAATACGCTCCAGGAAACGCGTGATTAACAAAAGCTGAACAGCCCTGGGAGCGGTTGAGCCGTCTTTTGCCATATAATCTTCAACAAGTTCCTTTTGTATTACATTGCGCAGGCCATCTGCTTCAGGATCCAGCGATAATACTTTCTTAGCTAATCCGCTATCATTCTTTATAAACGCATCTATTGCCAGCCTGACCATATTTTGAGCTACCAAGGTAAGTTTCGGGATATCAACTAAGGGCTTCAAGATCGGTTTATCTGCCAGCTCCAGGGTGCGCTGGGCAATATCCACGGCTATATCGGCTATCCTCTCTAACTCGGAATTTATCTTCATGCCGGTGGCAATAAAACGTAAATCTTTTGCCATCGGTTGATGCCGCGCTATCAAATCAATGCACTCTTCATCTATCTCCAGCTCCAGGTTATCGATATTGGCATCGTTATCTATAACGCCTTTGGCCAGCGCTTTATCCCTGCTTCTTAAGGCTTCCACTGATTTGAAAATCGCCTCCTCTGCGTAAACCCCCATCTTCAATATCTTAATATTCAAATCGTTTAATTCTGCATCAAAATGCCTCTCCATTTCTTCCTCCGCTTTTGCCGCTTTAACGCCCGCTAACCGCCTTATATCCAGAAGTTATTTATTTACGGTAAAGGCTTATCCAAACCTTCCCGTAATATAAGCCTCCGTGCGTTTATCCTTGGGCGCGGTAAAAATATCCTGTGTTCTGCCGAATTCAACCAATTCTCCCAGCAGGAAAAAACCCGTATAATCAGAAACGCGGGCAGCCTGCTGCATGTTGTGCGTAACAATGACAATAGTATAATCCTTTTTTAGCTCCAAAATCAACTCTTCTATTTTTGCGGTCGAAATAGGGTCGAGGCTGGCGCATGGCTCGTCAAAAAGTATGACCTCGGTCTCAACCGCGAGGCAACGGGCGATGCAAAGCCTTTGCTGCTGGCCGCCGGACAGTTTAAGGGCGCTCTCGTAGAGCCTTTCCTTGACCTCATCCCAAATTGCCGCTTTCTTTAATGAGATTTCAACCCTCTATTCTATGAAATCAGCGTCTTTTATCCCGTTTACCCTCAACCCATAGCTTATATTGTCGAATATGCTTTTAGGAAAAGGGTTCGGCTTCTGGAAAACCATTCCTACCCGCCTCCTTATTTCTACGGGATCAACGCAAGAAGCGTTTATCTCCATGCCCTCAAGGTAGATGTCCCCGCAAAGCCTGGTATTCGGAACAAGCTCATTCATGCGGTTGAACAACCTTATAAAAGTGGATTTTCCGCATCCGGAAGGCCCGATTAAAGCGCTGACCTGATTAGCGTATATGGAGATACTCACATCCTTAAGGACATGGTTCTTCCCGTAAAAGAAATTGACGCCCTTTGCCCGCATCTTGATTTTATTATCCATGTTGAGTCCTTTGCCTTTGGCGTATAAATATAGCGATCCCCGAAATAAATAATACTATAAATAAAAGAATAAAGCTGCACCCATAGGCTATCGCCCTTTGCTTCTCCGGATGCACCCCTTCCGTCATTAAGGCGTAGATATGATACGGTAAAGCCATGGCCTCCGAGAATATGGATCTTGGGTAACCGCGCGTATAAAAAGCCGCGGCAGTAAAAAGTATCGGCGCGGTCTCTCCGGCTACCCTGCCGATGCTTAAGATTACTCCGGTTAAAATCCCGGGCAAAGCTGCGGGTAAAACTATCCTTTTAATCGTTTCCCACTTGCTCGCCCCCAGGGATAATGACGCTTCCCTTATTGATTGCGGGACCGCTAAAAGCGCTTCCTGCGCCGAAGAGATGATCAAGGGCAGCGCTAATATCCCCAAAGTCAGGCTTCCTGAAAGTATGGAAACTCCGAAACCGAATAATTTTACAAAAACAGCTAAACCAAAGAGGCCGAAGACTACCGAAGGCACTCCCGCCAGATTATTGATGCTGACCCTGATAATATTCACTATGAATCCTTTCGGCGAATATTCGCAAAGATATACCGCGCAAGCAACGCCAAGCGGAAGGGAGAAAATAACCGCGCCCAAAGTAATATAAAGCGTGCCGATAATCGCCGGGGCCACTCCTCCTTGGGTCATGCCGCAACGGGGTATTTGCGTAAGAAATTCCCAGGAGATTACCCCGGCCCCCCTTACGGTAATAAAGAATATTATCAGGCCTAAAACAAACAAAGTAGCCAGCATGCATAAAAATAACCCCCCAAACCCCAAATTCTGAATATGTTTTCTCTTCACTTGCTCACCCCAATGGAATTACCCGCTTAAACCCAGCTTTATACGAAAACGCCGGCTGATTATTTCCGCGACAATATTAAATATAAAAGTAATTAAGAATAATACCAGCGCTATGGCAAATAAGGCATGGTAATGGCTGCTGCCCATCGGCGCTTCCCCCATTTCAGCCGCGATTGCCGCGGTCATCGGGCGGACCGGCTCTAAAAATGTATGTGGTATTACTGCCGCCCCTCCGGCAACCATCAAAACAGTCATTGTCTCTCCTATCGCCCGGCTCATCCCTAATATTATCGCCGTAGAGATTCCCGAACCCGCGGCCGGAATCACTACCCGCGTTAAAGTCTGCCATCTATCCGCTCCCAGCGCAAACGAGGCCTCCCGGAAAGATTTAGGCACATAATTTAGCGCATCTTCAGCTATACTGCATACTGTCGGCGTAGCCATAACCCCTAAAATCAGGCTGGCGTTTAAAGCAGTCATACCTGTAGGCAAATGGAATAACTTCTGCAAGAACGGCGTAACGATGACCATCCCGAAGAAACCAAAAACCACCGATGGAATACTGGCTAGCAGTTCCACCATAGGCTTTAATACCGCTTTTTGCCTGCTTCCCGCCAATTCATTAAGGTACATGGCGCTTCCAACCCCCAAAGGCACGCAGACAAAAACCGCGCCAAAGGTGACCCAAAACGAAGCCAGGATTAAAGGAAGCACCCCGAACTCCGGTGGGCTATAAGTAGGGTACCAAAACTTGCCAAAAACAAAATTACCGATACTCACTTTTGAGAATATGGGCAGGCTCTCCCTGAAAAGGACGAAAACTATGCCGATTAAGAATACCAGGGAAGAAAACGCCAAAACCGTAAAAATCCACTTATATAACTTTTCTTTCATCTTCAGCCTAAGCTATTGCGCGCGCGTTTTGCGCTAAAGGTAATCCTGCGAGAAACTCCCCTATCCCGAGAGAAGGCAACACGGCAGGCCTTATTAACGCCTGCCGCGTTGCCAGGATAAATGAGTAAACGCCTTATTTTATCCCAACATAACCCTGTTCCTCAACTATTTTCTGCCCTTGTTCACTCTTCACAAAATCAAGGTACGTTTTAATTATGCCTTGCGGCTTACCGTTAGAATACATAAAAAGCGGGCGGGTCACAGGGTATTGGCCGGAAAGGACAGTTTCCTTAGAAGGCATAACCCCTTCGATTTCAAGCGCCTTGATATCTTTGGACATAAAGCCCAAGCCAACATAACCTATAGCGGCGCTAGTTTGAGCGATACTCTGGGCAACCGCCTGATTTGAAGCCTGCATAAGCGCTCCGGGCATGACCTTTTCCTTATTCATAACCAATTCGCCAAACGCCTCAAAAGTGCCGCTGGAAGTATCCCGGGAAACAACCACGATCTTCCCGGGATTGCCTCCTAATTGCGACCAATCAACCACCCTTCCGGTAAATATATCCCTGGCTTGCTTCTTGGAAAGCTTAGATACGGGATTCGATTTATTTACCACTACCGCAATCCCATCCATCGCCACGATATGGGCAACCGGGTCCCTGCCGTTTACGGCTGCCTTTTGTATCTCGGTATCTTTTATCGCGCGCGAGGCGTCGGCTATATCGCAAGTCCCGTCAATAAAAGCGGAGATTCCCACGCTTGAGCCTCCCCCGCGCACCGATATATCAACGCCGGGATTTTCGTCCATAAAAACCTCCGCGGTTTTTTGAGCGATGGGAAGCACTGTAGTAGAACCGGCAATTATAATTTTTTCGGCAAAGCAAGGCGTAGCCGCCAAGCTTAATCCCGCCATCGCCATCAACGCTAATATCACGGATCTTTTCATCTTAAAATCCTCCTTTTTTGCATAAATTAGAATCCTTAGAATTTCATGTTCCAATCAAACTGGACCAGGGTCTCCGGTGCCCTTGCCCCAAACGTCCTCCAGGAACGGTATATATCCAGGCCCAAAAACGTATTCTTGGCTAAACCGAATTGCAGCTCCAACTCATGGCTCCTTATGCCGGTTTTACCGCTATAGCGGTCAGAATCAGGCAAAACATCGAGCACCGCATCCCTGCCGAGCATGGCATATATGTATTTAACCTGCCAATCCCCCCATTTCTCGATTTTATTCTTGCCTAATTTAAAACCGCAGGAAAAACCGCTTGAGCCGCTGGAAACCTCCAAGTTATTCACATATTCACCCATTAGCTTTAAAGACTCGACGTCCAATCCGATTGCCTTAAAAGGCTCCTTAATGCTAAACTCCAAGGCGGGATTAATCATCCGGTAATCATACGAATATGATGATGCCCCGGCCGTAGTATTGCCGGTATTACTTGCCCCGGAATATTTACTGCTGACATGGCCTTTTACGTTTTGAAAGGCCTGTAAAGATAAAGCGCCTTTTAGCGATAGGTTGTCATTGAATTTGTAACTTACCCCGGGTTGGGCAATATAGGCCATAGGGGCATCGTTATCCGAGCTAGTATCGGCGTCTACAATTAAGGCTCCCGCATTAAAGAAAATGTTCGCGTCTGGCCCTAAATCCTTATTGAATTTTATTACAGCGCCTTCGGGGGTAATATCCGTATCCCAGATCAAATCAGTCGGCTCCCAAAGCGTATCGTCTAAATGCATCTTCCCGCCGACCAGGCCCAGCCAGGAAAATGGGTCATATTTAGCGTAAGCATAATCAAGGACAATAGTCTTTTTCTCATTATACCCGCCAAAGGTAATATTTGTGGAACGGGGATCTCCTGAGCCGGTAGCTATCCCGATTCCCGCCAAAAGCTTTTCGTTTATCTTTCCTTCCAAGCCCAGGCGCATGCGGATACGTCCGATATTCGTATCTTTTGCCAAATCATCCGTAGCTTTATCATGCTTATACTGGTACCTCAACCTGAAATCCCCCTTAAGCTTGATATTCTGCGCCCAAGCCGGCAAAGAAGCTGATTTTCCCGTAGCAACTTCCTTCTTCACCTGTTCCTGCGTTTCAATCTTTACCTGTTGGGCTTCACCAGCCGTCAAAACCCCCTTATCCACTAATTTTTGCAGGAGCGTATCGATTTCTCCCGCGTAAGAGCTGCCTATTAAGCATAAAACCGCGAACCCTGCCGCTACTACTACCGCTAAAAGCTTCTTCATTTTCTTCCCTCCCTGCCTGCCGGTAAGCAAGCTTTAACTGTGTTTATTGATTATTAATCATTACCCAAACATGATTTCCTGATATTACGCAAAGCCGTTTCTATCTGTTTTAAAGACTCATCCGCATAGCCAAAACCAGCATCTTCATCCTCCTCTATGCTCTCCAGGACATTACGCAACTGCTGGATCTGAAAACGTAAGTGGCTGGCTAGAAAGTCGCGGCGGATCGATGAGATGGCCTGCATTTTGATTTTCACCCCCTTGATTTAAGCTGTGCCGGAAACGCGCGGATTAAACTTATCGGAAATCTTTTGTTCATTGCCCGTAACTTTTTAGAAGTTTTTTCCGGCAAACTAATTGTTGTTTTTAATATCCGCATCATTTTCACGCCGCCTTAATCATACCTAACCGGCATTAAGCCCGCTTCAAATAAAAGTAAAATCCGGGTAAATATTATTTTACCTTGACTACGAATTCCTTCTCCTGCATCGCCTTGAGCTCCCTTACGGCATCCAATAATACCGCGACGCTAAAGGGTTTATCAAAATAGCAATCCGCGCCCATAATGTGCGCGTACAATTTATCCTGCGGGCTGTTTTTTGCGCTTACGACTATGACAAAGGTCCCGGACAAAGGGTTATCTTTGCTTTTTATCCGGCGGCAAATATCGAATCCGTCCAGGCCCGGAAGCATGATATCGACTACCGCTATGTTAAAATATTCATTCTTTAATTTTTCGGCTGCCGCATAGCCGTCAAAAACCTGCTCGACCAAAAGGCCTTCCTTGCGTAAATTATACGCGATGAGGGCGCTGACATCTTTATCGTCTTCCACTATGATGACCTTAAACGGATTTCTCATGCCTTAGGCGTATTGACGGTAAAAATAGTCCATTTCGGCTATTTCCTCGTCAATAATCTTTTTTAAAAAGCGGGTTATCTTCAGCCATGTCTTTCGTATTTTTCTTTTCATGGCCAAAGTATAAAACAAGCGGGTTAAATACGCTTCAAGGATAAGTAAAATGCGGGTAAAGTCTTTGGGGGGTTAAAAATGCTATTTAGGGAGGATAAAGAAAAATTTTGAACCCGAGCCTTCGCTGCTTTCCACTCCGACGCTGCCGCCGTGCAATTCCACGATATGCTTTACAATGGACAGGCCAAGGCCCGTCCCGCCAAGTTCGCGGGAACGCGCTTTGTCTACCCTATAGAACCGTTCAAAAATACGCGGGAGGTCTTTTTCGGGGATACCGATGCCGGAATCCTCTACCGTAATCCTGGCCTTTTTACCCTGCGCATCGGCATAAATCTTCACTGCGCTTTTTTCCCGGTTGAATTTTATGGCATTATCAATAAGATTGGTAAAAACCTGTTTTATCCTTTCTTTATCGGCTTTTACCAGGATCTCCGGGCCCAGCCCGTTTATTATTTCAATTTTCTTCTTCTTAAGTTGCGAACCAAAACCCAAAATGACCTCTTCGGCCGCCTGGCGCAGGTTAACTTCGCTTATCTGAAGCGGCATATCTTTCGACTCTAAGCTCGATAAAGAAAGAAGGTCGTTAACCAGGCTATTGAGCCGGTCGGCGTGATTGCGGATTATTTCCAGGAAATTACGGTTATTTTCCTTATCATCCAAAGCCCCTTCCAGAAGCGTCTCTACAAAACCTTTTATAGAGGTAAGCGGGGTTTTTAGTTCATGTGACACATTAGCCACAAAATCGCGCCGGATAGTCTCAAGCCTCCTGATCTCGGTAATATCATGGACCACCACCAGGCATCCATCTACTGATTCATTCTCGAAGATTGGAACGGCGTTAACCTCGAAAATCTTGCGGCCCGGCAATACCAGGATAATTTCGGCGGATAAAGGCCTTGCTCCAATTAACACATTATTTATTATTCCGGAGATTTCGTTATTACGTATTGCTTCCAGGAAAGCTTTGCCTTGCGCGTCTTTATTCGGTATCCCGAAGATTGCTTCAATCGCAGGGTTAACGGAGACTATGCGCCCTGCCCTATCGACAACAATAATACCCTCGATCATACTGTTAAAAATAGCCGCCAGTTCCTGGTTCTGTTGCCTGACCTCCCTGATTTTATCTTCCAGCCCTTGGGCCATTTTATTTAAAGTAACAGCGAGCTCCCCTATTTCATCTTTGGAATAATTGATGATCCTGTGCGTAAAATCACCCTCGGAGAACCTGCGCGAAACCTGGATTATCCTGTTAATCGGCCGGGTTATGCGTATGGTAAGGATATAGCCTAAGACAAAAGCAAAACCCAAGGCAAAAAGCAAGCCCATAAAGACTATCCTCCTGATGCCGGAAAGCATTCTCTCGACATTCTCCAGAGGAAGCGCCAGCCTCAAGACTCCGAGGAACCTGCCATCCTCATTTATAGGTAAAGCCACATAAAGCATGTTTATCTTAAGGGTATTGGAAAAACGCGTATCAATGCCGATATTACCGCTTAATGCCCGGCCTACCTCCGGGCGGTTAAGATGGTTTTCCATTTTAAGGGCATCTTGAGGCGATTTTTCCGAATCAGCCAGCACCCTGCCATCCTTGTTAATAACGGTTATGCGGTTTTTTATTTTGGGGCTTAGGACTTTGACTAAAGCATCAATAGGTAAAGCATCTGCCTTCTTTAAGCTTTCTAAGTTAATCTGATTTTCGATTAAATATGCTTCGGAAATAAGCGAGGATTGGATATTATGCAGGGAATTCTCTTCCAGGTTTTTGTCTAAAAAGAAAGCCGTAAAACCAAAGGAGATTAAAACCACCGAGACGTAGAAAAGGATAAGCTTAAGCTTCATATTCAAATCTGTAGCCGTAATTCTTTACGGTTATTATCCGCTTGGCTTCGCTTTTTAATTTCTTGCGCAATGTCCTTATGTGCACGTCAACGGTGCGGGTTTGTATCTCGACAGCATGGTCAAAGCCCCAGATATTATCCAAAAGGTAATCCCTGGAGAGGACCCTGCCTTTTACCCCGATCAAGGCCTTTAATAGCTCGAATTCTTTCGAGGTCAACTCAACGGGCTTATCTTTGACTTTAACGCTGATTTTAGAAAAATCCAGGGTTAAATCGCCTATTTTCAGCAATTCCGGCAGCTTATCCTTCTCTCTTATGCGCCGCAATACTGCCTTGACCCTGGCAATAAGCTCGCGGGGGCTAAAAGGCTTAGTTATGTAGTCATCCGCTCCTAACTCCAGCCCGACTATTTTATCTGACTCTTGAGCTTTAGCGGTAAGCATAATGACCGGGATCCCTAAAGTCTTTCTTTCAAGCTTAAGCTCCTTACAAACCTCCAGGCCATCAATCCCAGGGAGCATCAAATCTAAAATAACCAGATCGGGAATTTTTCTGGTGGCGATATCCACCGCATCCTCACCGTCATTAACGGATAAGACTTTGAACCCTTCTTTCTTGAGATTATACTCAAGCATCTTTACAATGTCGTTTTCGTCTTCAACGATTAAAACTGTTTCTTTCACGCATACCCCCCCAGGTTATCCTATAAGCATTTTAACAAAGAAACGGGCTTAAATAATAAGATTGTTAAATAGCAAAGCTATCTTCCGGAGCCGGCGGTAATTTCTTTCTTCAATTTACCGCTTATGCTGCAATAGGCTTCGACTGAAAGGGTATCGCCGTCTTTTACGTCCGGGATAAGCCAGCTTACGGTTTGGCTGGCGTAATTATCCTGGCGCGATATCCTTTGTTCGATTATTTCTTTTCCGTTTAAACCCGCGTCAACTTTATTAATATAATGGTTGGCCGGATTGGCAACATCATGCATTATGACGGCAGTTAACACTTTTGTCGCCGGATCAAAGGTAATCTTGATATCATGCGGAGGATGGGCATACGCTATCGAACTAAACGCGAAAAACAGAACAGCTAATGACAAAAATAACCGTTTCATTTTCAACCCCTTTCTTTATAAGGACGGCCTATTCGATTATGGGCGTAAGCATAGAAACGCCCCTTACGGCTATCACGAAATCCTGTTTAATAGGGGAACCGCCATATTTAAAACCAGCAGGCTCAATAATTCAACGTCAAAACCGGCCCCCAGGTTAGTCAAAACAAAGATTAGCCCGGACACAAGAGCGCCGAATAAAAATTTAGCCTTTTGCTTGACGGGCGTAGTCTTTGGTTCAATTACCATGACAAAAATATAGAATAAACTCAAATACCCGGATATGCCCCAAAATGGTATTTTCTGAATCACTGCCTGCAGTCCGAACAAAACCAGGAAAACAATCCCATAACCAACAAGTATTTCGATTCTCCTGAATTTATAAGCAAAATATAACCCGAAAGGAACCAGAATATACCAAAGATAGGTTCCCTTCCATTGGGTAGAAGCATTAAAAATAATCAATATTACGAATATACCGAAAGCGGCAGGGTTAAAAATATGTTTCTTTTGGAAACGGATCAAATACTTTGACGAAATTGCCAATACCGAAGATAATGCAATTTGCCACCAGGCCTGGTCGCTAGAAAGCACAAAACCCAAGATCAAACCCGTAATAACGGAGCTTTCGGTAAATTCGAGAACCTTATCCCTAAAATACAGGATTACTGATTCGGCGCACAGGCTTGAAATAACCGCGATAGCCATAGCCATAAGGAATAAGGCATCCTTATCCCTAAAAGAAAGAAATAGCGCAAAACATGCTAAACAGAGGATTAACTGGAATTTTACGGACTTAAGGGCCAGCATTAGAGACTATTTACCTGAGGCAAAAGGCGCATTTTATCCTCATTCTCCATTATTCTCCCTTTTATATAGCCCGGTTAATTCGGCTTTTGCCAATATGTGGGCATCCATTGCCTTCTCAAGCTCCGGTTTCCTAAAACCTTCGCTTAGGTTAAGCATAACATCAAGGGCATATAATTTAAAGAAATACCTGTGGATCCCGGAAAATGGGCACGGCCCTGCGTAACTCTTTTTGCCAAAATCGTTTGTACCTTGCTCACCGGGCACGCTGTTTTCTTCAATACGGCCGATTGGAGCAATGTTGCAAACAACCCAATGGACCCACATTCCCCCCGGCGCGTCCGGATCATCTGCTATAAGCGCTAAACTCTCAGTCCCGGGAGGAACCCCCTCAATAACAAACGCCGGGTTAATATCCTTGCCTTCGCAGCTAAACTTAACGGGGATGAAACCATTATTCTCAAATGCCGGGCTTTTCAATTGCAGAGGGTTTTCTCCTTTTGGCTCTGCCGGACCGGCAACAGCAAAAAGAATAACCCAGGGCAACATCAATAAAACGGTTTTCTTCATTCCGCTTGGGGTTTAGGCAAACCCCTTATATATCAGGCCAACGCCAATTCCCGGCTAGCCTGCCATAAGCCGTGAATATTGCAATAGCTGGATGCAAAAATCATCCCAGGCTTATCCGTTTTAAACGTAACCGCCATTTCCGGATGAGCGTAAACAGCGCTCGTATCCGGGCCGTTGATTGAGGCCCCGTGCGCCGAAAACTCTGCTTTAGCGACTTGATACGGGTATTTGTCTCCCTGCGGCTGGAAGAAAACGCTAATCCAGCTTATGAAATGCTCGGTCTTATTGGGATGCGGGATACCTTTACCTACTCCCACCGTAACTTTAAAGAATTCTCCTTTGTTAACTTTATCCGGGGCTTCAATTACCGGAATATGTTTTTCCGACTTCCAATCAGCGCTTTGCAACAAATCTCCCAAGCCAGCCATATTATTTCTCCTTTCGTTTTAATCTATTTTGAAAGCTTCCTATCGATCGAAAATGAACCTGCGCCCTTAATCATCAAAACTACGGATATGGCAATAACCAAAAGGTGGTATTCGATACCTTCGCCTTTTTGCGCTCCGAACCAGTTCATAAAAAAACCAAAACGCCAATGGACCAGGCATATAGCCACAGCCATAACAACCGCAATCCCTAAAGCTGCCAAACGGGTGAAAAATCCAATGATTAAGGCAATCGACCCGATAAATTCGGCAGCGATAGCCAGAAGGGCAAAAATCAAAGGTATATGCATTTTATCCGTAAACACCGCTAAAGTAGCGTTTAACCCGTATCCACCAAACCACCCTAACGCCTTCTGGGCCCCGTGAGGAAAGAAGACTCCGCCTAATATTAAGCGGAGCATCAAGGCCGGAATATCTTCATCTGTTTTGAGTATTTCCTTAAACATCTGCCGTCCTTTCTTATATTTGCAAATTTTCAACTTTAGGATATAATTATACTGCAAAGAAACAAAATTTCACACCAATATTTATTATCTTTCTATTTAAAAAAGCGCGATAATTTATAAACAAAAAAAGGAGCAATATGAAAAAAACGGTCATTTGTTTTGCCCTTATTTCCGGATTCGCCTTAATTGCCTATGGCGGGCAAATAAGCAGGATTGAACTAAACGACGGCAGCGTAATCGAGGGCGAGGTTGTTTCCCTCGACAATGGGGCCTATATTTTAAATAGCGGCAGTTTAGGAAAAATCAGGGTTGAGGCAACAAGAGTAAAAAGAATTGAGGCAAAAACTCAAAATCCGGACCCCGCGGGCAATCTACCGCCGGCAATGGACCAGGACTTAATTAAATCGGAGATCAACCAAACCCGGAAACAAATAGTTGATAACCCCGAGATTATGCGGATAGTAAACGAACTGGCCAATGACCCGGATTTCCAGGAAGCGATGAAAGACCCGGGAATAGTCAAAGCAGCCAAATCTCAGGACGTTAAGGCGCTTATATCCAATGAAAAGTTTATGAATCTAATCAAAAACGCCAAAATCAAAGAAATCGAGAATAAACTACAGAATTAAGAACCGGCAACTTACGCTAGCTTCATGCCGTAAACATAAAGCGGGACGTCCCTGTGCAATACCGGCCTGAAATACGACCTCTTGGACGTATATAACAATTTAAATCCTTTCTTCCGGAAGAACCCGGCTCCGGCTTCGGACATCGTAGCTAAATGCACCCCCTTGACCCCTTCCTGCCTAAGGTAATCAAGGTACCTGCTAAGCAGCCGCGAGCCTATACTCAAACCCCGAAAAACTTTGTTTACGTTAACATGTAAAATAGCCGGGTACTCCCCGGAAAAATCCGGGGCGATTAACCTGCCACCTGCTGCGTCCCATAAGCAGCTAAGGATAAAAATTATATTCTTCTTACTCAAAAAAATCCCGCTTTTTATCGCTTTGTAGAACAATCGGGGAACGATTCTTTTATTAAAAACACTTTCCAAGACAACTGTATTTTTGGCTCCGATCAAACAACCTATTACTTTTGAATTGACTACCGCGACGAAACAAGACTGCGGCTCATAATCCGTAAAGTACAGAGTCAACGCGTCGCTAAAAACTTCCCTGCCTTCGAAGAATAATGACGCCGGCTCTCCGAGAAGCGCGGTATCATGGATAATCTGCCTGACATCCTGCGTATCCCCGGGTTCAAATTTCCTTATCTTTACGTCGAGATCTTCCGGCATGCCTTTTTCTTTCTTTTATGCCCTTTACCGCGAAAAACACGATAAAGTAAACTATCAAGGAACAAATGACCCCCAAAATAATACTGCCCAAAAACAGAGGCTCATAATGGCTGGCGATATTCTTAAACGAGATATTCTTGAAATCCGACCACTGTAACGGCCCGAATCTTCCCCATAAGATAAGCCTGCCGATTTCATAGCCCGCCCAAGTTATAAATGGGACCGTAGGAGGCAAAGAAATATTTGTCCCTAATAATATGGCGAATTTATTAGCCGGCCGCACGATGACCGCGGCGATAATAACAAGCGCCGTATGCAAGCCGTAAACCGGCAAAACGCCTATAAATGAGCCGATAGCCACGCCCAAAGCTATTCCATGAGGCGTGCTATTACCCAAAAGAAGCCTGAAAAATATTCTCTTAATCCTGAATTTCAATTTCGGGTTACCTTTGCCTGGTTAAGCGTTTTTTCATCTCCAGGGTATAAGGGATACCGCCAACCCCTTTGATTTTAACGGGGATCCTGAGATTATCCGTGCTTATCCAGATCTCGAATTTCTCCGGCTTACTGGTAAAATGATACGTTTTAAATTTACCCGCGGGCACCCTGATTTCTTCGATGGACGTTAATTTAACCGTATATTCACCGGGCAGGATTACATTGAAAGCGCTCCCGATCTTTAACCCCGGGGCCCCGCGCAAAGAAAAAGGGACAAGGATTGCGTTTTGTATCGGGCCTTTTCCTTTTACCAGGTACTCTTCGACTTTTTTGCCATCCTTAAGCTTAGTCAGCCTAAAGCTGTTTTGCGCAGGGAAATATTCTTCGGTGATATTCTCATCATGGAACCAGATAGAAATATAGCGCTTGACCAAAATAGGCAGATGCGTATCCGCTTGGCTTAAAATTACCTCTTTATCCTTAAACCCGGCTACGTCGGTTTTAAAAATTATCAAATTTGCTTTTTGTCCGTGGAATTCAGTAGGGCCAAAATCCTGATATTCGCAAGTTCCTAACCCTAGGGGCCTTATATCATAGAAAATTGTTTCTAACGGCTCCTGGGCAAAACTAAAACCCGCAAGTAAGAAAATAAAAGACAGGTAGCTGGCTAAGTAAGCTAATATTTTTACCGGCTTAATTATGATTTTCATGCGTTCATTATAGGTATAATGGATTAATATATCAAGAATATTTTTCCCGGCTAAAGGAAATAAAATCCCCCCTTTTTTTGCGGAAATTTAACCGAAAAAAAAGGGGGGGATGCCTTTGAAAAACGTAGCGCTAAACGGGTTATTTTGGCATAACCGGCTTAATCGCCCTGTGTTCCATAGCGCCACCCATCATCAAACCGCGCTGCTTACCAGATAGCATATTCATCCTCTCCATCATGCAATACCTGTTGGCGAGGCCCTTATTCAGGACTAACACCGCGCAAATCCAAAGCAAGGCCGCGATAACATACCCAAAGGCCTTAAGGGCCTTGAAATCGCTTTTTATGGCAAACAGTAAAACAAAGAAGCTAACCGCTAAAAGAATAACCGCCTGGACCAAGCCAAACACTCCGTCACCGATTCCCATGCACATTTTTCCCTCCTTTCGTTATGAACATCCGCGTTTTAGCCCAAACTCTTTCTGAATTTGAGCGTGCTTATAGAAATAATGATAAAACCTATAATTAAAAGCGGGGCAAGCTGCGGCCAAAGGACATCAATGCCTACGCCCTTTAAGAATAAACTTCTGACAACCACCATAAAATAGCGTAAAGGGTTAATAAAGGTAAACCACTGGATCAATTGCGGCATATTAGCTATAGGGTAAGCAAACCCGGACAAAAGGACAGCCGGCATATAGAAAAGGAAAACCGACATCATTGCTTCCTGCTGGGTGGAAGAGACCGTGGAGATAAACAGGCCGATTCCTAAAGTAGTAAATAAATAAACACAGGTAGAAAGCAGCAGTAAAAGCAGGTTCCCTCTTAAGGGGATATGGAACCAAAGCACCCCCAATATAGTTATAAGGATGATCTGCGCCAATGCGATTATCCCGAAAGGAAAGAGTTTGCCGGCAATAAGCTCAAGCGGCTTAATCGGGCTTACGATCAGCTGTTCCATTGTGCCGATCTCTTTCTCTTTTACTATGGCCATAGCAGTCAACAAAAGCGACATCATGGTTACGATAGTCGCGATTACTCCCGGAAGATAATAATCCCTCGAGATAAGGTTTCCGTTAAACCAGGCCCGGTCTCTTAGGTCAACCTTAGCCGTGTTATTTGTCCATCCCCGGGCTTCTGCCTGCTCTTTCAATAAATCAAGCTGGTAATCGCCTACGACTGTATTGGCGTAACCCATAATAACCATAGCCGTGTTTGAATCCGTACCGTCAAAAGCAAGCTGTATAGACGCGTCTTTGCCGGCGTTAATATTCCTGCCGAAACCGCGGTCAATATGAATAACCACGCTGGCTAGCCCCTTATCAAGCATTAAATTCTGTTCTTTATCGCTAAAAATATAATGCTCTGGCACAAAATACTTGGAGTAGGTAAACCTGCGCAGAAGCTGGCGGCTTTCTTTAGTGTTATCGCGGTCAAAGATAGCAGTTGGGACATAATTAATATCTTTGTTTGCGGCATAGCCAAACAAGATAATCTGCAAAAGAGGAGTAACAAAGATTACCGTCTTCATCCGGGGATCGCGGAAAATCTGCTTGAATTCCTTGATCAGGATCGCCCTTACCCGCTCCAGCATCCTAAGCCACCTTCTTTCTAAACCGGCCGATTGCCAAACCCAGCATTATTAAAGCGAATAATAGCAGAAAAAGCGCCTCGTCCCATAAGGCGTATATCGAACCGCCCTTAAGGAACAACTCTCTTAATACTACTATATAATAACGCGCGGGGATTAAATAGGTAATGGCTTGGATTGCTTTCGGCATATTAAAGATAGGATAGATAAACCCGGATAAAAGCATAGTCGGCAGCATCGTTGTCAAGGTTGCCATCTGGCTGGCCATTAATTGAGTACGGGCAACCACAGAAATTAATATTCCTTGCGACAAAGCGCCGGTTAAAAAAAGCGTGCTTAAAACAACAAGGAGAAAATAACTGCCCCTGAATGGCACGCCAAACAAAAACTTAGCCATAACCACCCCAACGGCAAGATCAAAAAAACCGATAGCGAAATAAGGCGCAAATTTCCCCAGGATAAGCTCATGGGCCTTTACGGGAGTAGAAATCAACTGCTCCATTGTCCCCCTCTCCCACTCCCGGGCAACACAAATGGAAGTAAGCAGGCCCGCTATAATCATAATGATCATCGCGATGACCCCGGGAACAATAAACCAGGTGCTGACCAAACCCATATTGAACCAGATGCGCGAACGGGCATCTATGGAACGAGGTTTTTGCAAGCCGTAAGCGGCAAATGTATTAGCCAGTAAATTTACGTTGTAGTTTGAGACAACTGAACGCACGTAATTCATAGCGATAGTAGCGGTATTGGCATCGCTGCCGTCCACGATTAGCTGCAAAGGCGCCGGCTTAGCGCTTTCCAGGTAATGCGAAAAGTCTTTGGGGATGACCATAGCCATAAGCACGTCCCCCCTGTTAATCATACGTTCAATATCGCGGTAGTTATCGGTATAGCCGATTATTTTGAAATATTTGGAATTCTTGAAATTAAGCAGGAAATCGCGGGTAAGCTTGCTGGAGGCGTCCTGGTTCCAAACTATGGTGCGGACATTATCTATGTCCAAAGAGAGCCCGTAGCCAAAGATCAAAAGCAGGAATATCGGTATCGCCAGGGCCAATACCAGGCTGCGCGCATCGCGCCTGATCTGGATAAACTCTTTCCAGGATACCGCCTTAACCCTTTTTAAGCTCTGACTTATCATAATTTTCTATTGAACAGACAAATACGTCCTCCAGAGAAGGAGGAATTTTCTCTACGCTGAATTCACCGGCTTTTTCTTTTTGCAGGTATCCTTTTATCGCCGGGATAGCTTGGGAGCTATCATAAACAACGGCATGGATGCTGGCCCCAAAAAGCGCGGTTTCCTTGATCCCGTCGATTTTAGAAACCTTCTCCAGCCAATCCTGAGAATTGCTAATGCAGATTTCAAGCACTTCATCTTGCATGCACCCGGTCTTCATTTCCGAGGGGGTCCCCATGGCAATGATCGTGCCATGGTAAATTAAAACCATACGGTTGCAATTTTCCGCTTCATCCATGTAGTGCGTGGTGACAAAAACAGTCACCCCTTGGCTGGAGAGTTTTTTAATGACATCCCAAAAATTGGCGCGCGTTATCGGGTCTACTCCCGAAGTCGGCTCATCAAGGAATATAATCTTTGGCTTATGGATAAGCGCGCAACCCAAAGCCAAACGCTGCTTCCATCCTCCGGCTAAAGTCGCAGTGAGGTTCGACTCCATACCTTCTAATCCGGCAGTTTGAACAGTCACTTCAAAACGTTCTTTCTTCTCCTTCGCGGGGATTTTGTATATGCCGCTGTAAAAATTTATATTCTCCGCTACGGTAAGGTCGTTATAGAGAGAGAACTTTTGCGACATATAACCGATATTTTGCTTAATCTTATGCTGTTCTTTGATAATATCAAAACCGGCTACCTGCCCCGAACCTGAAGTAGGAGAGATAATTCCGCAGAGCATCCGGATAGTCGTAGATTTACCCGCGCCGTTTGGCCCAAGGAACCCGAAGATCTCGCCTTTTCCCACTTCGAAGTTTATACGGTTTACCGCGGTAAACTCGCCGAATTTCTTCTCCAGGTTTTGCACGCTGACTGCTATGTTTTCAGTAGGCATATTTTTATACGGAAGAGGCTTTTCTGGAGTCCTGGGTTATTACATTCGGTACCGATTCATATTCTTTGATTATCTTGATAAACGCCTCTTCGAGAGTCTTGACGTTGCATTCCTTTTTAATCTTATCGGGAGGATCGCAGCGCAAAAGCCTTCCTTTATGCAAAAGCCCTACCCTACGGCAACGCTCGGCTTCGTCAAGATAGCAAGTAGAGCAGAATATGGTAACTTTTTCTTTCAACAACTCATAAAGTATGTTCCAGAAATCCCTGCGGGAAACCGGGTCCACGCCATTGGTGGGCTCATCGAGGAACAAGACTTTCGGCGTATGTATAAGCGCGCAGGCTAACCCCAGTTTTTGCTTCATCCCTCCGGAGAGTTTACCGGCAAAACGCTGTTTAAAAGGCAAGAGGCCCGAAAAACCAAGCAGCCGGTCAATCGCCTCCTGGCGCTTCTCCTTGGCCACCCCATAGATATCAGCGTAAAAATTGATATTCTCCAAAACGGTTAAATCCTCGTAAAGCCCGAAACGCTGGGACATATAAGCTATATGATCTTTCAGGCTCTCGGATTCGTTTTTAGTGTGTTTATTGCAAACCAAAGCCTGTCCTTGGCTGGGGTCCAGGATTCCGGTTAAAAGGCGCATGGTTGTGGTCTTTCCGGCGCCGTCAGGGCCGACTAATCCAAAGATTTCCCCCTCTTCAACCTCGATGTTCAGATTGTCGAGAGCTGTCAGCGCCCCGAATTTACGGGTAAGATTTTCGGTTTTTATGCTAACCATAATTTATTTTTCGATACTTAATCACTAAAATTCCGGAGCCAAGCGAAAATCCTGCTTGGACCAGTTACCCGGTTGGCTCCGAAGAAACAAATGGCCATTAGCCATAAAACATTAAACGCGGGCAATGCGCATAGACCTCATTGAATTATGATGTAGGCATCCGCGGGCATCCCGGGTTTTAAATCCAGGCTGGAGTTATCGACCCTGACCTTTATCCGGTAAACGTACTTCACCCTTTCTTCGCTGGTCTGGATATACTTAGGAGTAAACTCTGTCTGGGACGATATGAACGAAACCCATCCGTCATACTTCTTACCCTTATAACTATCTGTCTGAACATGCGCTTTCTGCCCCAGCTTGACCTTACCCAAATCGGTCTCATTAATATAAGCGGTAACCCAGATATTCCCGAGATCAACGGCAGTAAAAACCGGGGTACCCGGCTGCACTACCTCCCCGGCTAAAGAACTCTTTACGAGGATATAACCGTCAAGAGGGCTGGCTAAATCCGCCCAGCCTAATTTTGTATTGGCCAACTCTAAAGACGCGCGCAATTGCTTAATATTTGCCGAATCCGTGTCCATTTTTGTCTTGGCGCTATCGCGCTTTTGGGCTGAGATCGCTCCGGCCTTAAGCAAATTCTCGGCCCTTACATAATCATCGTAATCAAGCTTATACTGATACTCCGCCAACTTTAAAGCTGCTTCCGCTTCAGCCTGGACCTTACTTAGTTCATCCTTCTTAAGACGGGCTACGATATCGTCTTTCTTGACGACCCTCCCTTCGTCCGTTAAAAGCTCTTCGATTTGGCCTTGCACCCTAAAAGACATCCGGACATCATCCCCCTCTATGTTACCCGAAACTTTAATTGTTTTCCCATTAGCGTTATGCTCTTGAAATATGAAAACAGCCGCCGCTACCGCCGCGATAACCAGGATTAACGGTATGACTATAAATCTTATTCTTTTTTTCATTTTACCTCCCTGATAAAACTCCTGCCCATAATCCTATCCAGCCTTGCCTGCGCCATAAGGTAATCGTAGATGCCCTCGGCAAGGTTCTTCTCCACATTAGCCAGGGAAACCTGCGCATCAAGCACATCCAGATTTATGCCTACTCCGTTATTGTAACGCACATAAGAGATATTTAAGGCCTCTTTTGCGTCCTGAAGGTTGTCCTCCTGAGATTGTATTATAGAAGACGCCTGGGCAAGGTCAAGGCAGGCCTGCCTTATGTCAACCGCAACCTGGTCGGCAAAACTCTCTTTCCCTAAGACCGCCTGCTGGTAACGGGCCCTGGCGGCATCGACCTTGGCCTTGGTTGAAAACCCGTCGAATATAGCCAGCCGCACGGCAAAACCCACATTCCAATTATTATGCCGGTTATTAAACATATCCCCTAAGTTATTGGACTGATAAGAATACCCGGCATTGGCCTCAACCTGCGGTAGCCAGCCTGCCCGGGCGTATTTAATCGCCCATTTACCCATATCAATCCCCAAAGCCTTTAGAATCATCTCCGGGTCATTCAGGTAAGCCTCCCTCAAGAAATCCTCTTCCTTTATTTCAAACGGATCATAAAACAACCGGTCTTTGATAACCACTTTGCCGCTTACTTTTAACCCCAATAGCTTATTCATTTCCGCCATAATCAATTTTATGGAATTTTCAGCGTTAATTAACTGCGGCAACAAAAGGGAAACCTGGACCTTTGACTGCAAAACATCAAACCTGGAAGATGTGCCCTGTTTGAAATTATTGTTTACTTCTTCATAATGGCCCTTTGCCTGCTCGACAAGGTTACCCGCGATGCGCCTTGTTTCATAGGCAAGAAGCAGCCCGTAATAAAGCCTCTTGGCTTCAAGTTCAACGTTGAGCCTGGTGGCCCGCAGGGTTTCATTTTGCTCTTTCAAGCCGACTCCTGCCTGCCTCAAAGCGGCTATATTTGCGCCTCCGCTATAAATAGTATCGCTTACGCTTAAGCCCATATTATTGTTATTTTTATAACCGGTAAACACCCCGATGTCCTTCTTGGTAACAGCGGTGCTGCTTAAAACCGCGCCGTTATGCGTATAGCCGGCATCAAAATCTAATTTTGGCAGAAAGGCGCTTTTTGCGCCCAATATATCCGCGCTAGCCACTCTCAGGGAATACTCCTGCATCTGGATATCTTTATTATTCTTGTAGGCTATTCCAATGGCATCCCGTAATGAAAAAAGCAGGAGTGTTTCCGGTTTATCCTCCTGGCAAAATCCGTTATTAGCATACGGCAGAAGAAAACCGCAAACAAAAACGATTACCGCGAATTTAGAGGCCTTGCGGACTATGCTTTTAAATTCCTTGTAAAAAGGGTAGCTTGTATTGGCGCTAAAGAAACGTGCCCCTGCCCTGTAATAACTCTGCAAGACCCCCTCCTTTTGAAGATTATAAAGCGTCCGCTGAAAAACACCCGGTTTGGTCTTTAAGAGCCTGCCTAGCTCCTGGATGTAAAATTGCTGCCCGGGGTGAGAATAAAAAAGCCCCAAAAGTTTCAGGGTATTTTTCGAGAATTGTTTCATCGGCATTCCTCTATATTCATAATGCATATAGTAATATTCATTTGCATATAATTATATGTATTTAACATACAAATGTCAAGGCATTTAATCGGAACTTCCCCGGGTTCCTGGCAAACTCTTTCCCCTGCCCATTATTCAACTAAAAACTAAAAAAGGGGGCGCGGAAAAAGGGGGACGTTTCTACTTTTCTGGGGCTCAGCTTGGAAAAGTAGAAACGTCCCCCTTTTTTCTCCAACGCCCCTTTTTCGCTTACTAGCGGATTTTGGCGCAGCGCGCCATATTAACTAACAGCATTTAATACTTGAAATCCGTTCATTTAAAAGTATAATACTGGCTTAGGAGGAAAATATGAAAAAATTATTGGTTGGCGGTATAGTTTTTTTTGTTTTTATTCTCGGGCTCGGAAAATTAGCTTATAGCGCAACATTAAACATCGAAGAATTAGTTGATAATTTCTATAAAGCGACTGACCTGCAAAAGGAACAGATAGTAAAGGACAATTTAGGCAAAGATATTTCCGCCGGGGCCCAAGTAGATAACGCGGGGGAATACGATTTCTTTGATACGAATAGCGATATTAAAGGCACTTATTATCAGGTTACCGCCGTCCCCCAGAAAACGAAAGACAACATAACCTACCAGTTGATTTTCCTCTTTAAAGACAAAGATACGGCAAAAGATATTGATAAAGGCCAAAAAGTGCAAAAAGACGGCCGGATCATACGGATACTTGACGAACGGCTGCAGATTTCGGTTTGGATTTTTTGCGGCGAGTTAACCGATAAGGACAAAGCGCTTTTTAACCAGGGTTAATGCTTTTTGCTCCCCCCTTTTTCACTACTGCGATAATCATCTCATTATAACTTAGCGATATATGCAATATGAATATAGTTATATTCATATTGCATATATCGCATAGGCCGATACCTCCCCGCAAGAAAGTAAAAACCCCTCAAAACAAAAGTGGTCATATCGCCGCGGACACAAAAACATTTCGATATCTACCTACCCGGGATTATGATCTCTTGGGCTAAAACAGCGGGATTATGGTAGCGCTTCTTTTTTAAAGTCGAGTTCTTATACTGGATCGCCTCTACCGGGCACCACTGCAGGCAGGCCAGGCAATGCTGGCAATGATCAAGCCATTTAGGTTTTCCCTCAAACGATTCAATATTTATGACCGGGCAGACCCGGATGCAAAACCCGCATTTTGTGCAGGCATCGGTAATCCAAAAGCCTTTTGCCGAAAGAGGGATCTGCGATGAGCCGGCCCGATAGAGCATCTTAAAAAGCAAAAGGTTCGGCAAAAACGGTTTCTCCTCAAAGATACCCCTATTTTTCTGAAGCGCCATTTTGGCTATAAACGGAATCTTTAATTTTTCTTTCTTAAACAGCTCTTCCTGTTTTTCCGCGGGGATTGCCCCAGATAACGGCGTATAGTTCCCGGGCATACGCACGGAAAAACCCGCGGCCAGTTCTATCCCGCGGTTTCTAAGAATCTCTTTTGCCATGCTATGCGCCCGGCCCGCTAAACCGCCGAAAGTAGCTACCGTGAAAATATAAGCGGACGGCTTTAATTCCAATTTCTTAAGGAATTCGGCGACGATCAACGGAAGGCCGAACATATAAACAGGAAAAACAACCGCCACAATATCGGATAAATCATCCCGGGCTAACGCCTTAACGATGGGAGAGATTATCGCCCCATCCAGCTCCTTAGCCAAATCCCTGGCTACTACCAAAGAATTTCCTGTGGCTGAAAAATAATATATAGCCGCCTTCATATAAGCCCCCTGCCGCTAATACTGCCTAATCTACCGTCCCACTCAAGAAGATAACTGCTTAAAAACCGGGTCAAAGTTTTCCGGCTTCAGGAAATAGCTGATCAACCCGGAAAGCCGGTTAATCAATTTGTTGCGGTGTTTTATGTATAGATACAGGCGGATAAAATGAAAATCCAGCCTTTTCTTCGGCTCATAGGTAGTCGCCCCCATTTCATAGCGCTTAATCCCATGGCCGATACACCATTGCATAAGATCGCGAAACCGCACAAAGTATAAGGAATAAATATAAGCTACCGAATAATCAAAACCCAGGTAGTAATCAATAAAATAATCTCCCTCTACAAGGCAGAATGCGAACGCCACCATCCTGGCTTCAATCCTCCACAAGAAAAACCTTGTTTTATCAGGCATATTCTTAGCGACACTGGAGAAAAAATCCATAGGCAGCTTCTCAAACCCCATCTCCTGCTTATTGTATGTCTGTAAATAAAGCTCGTAGGCCTGGGCCAATTCTTCGGGCTCCAAAATGTTTTTAACCGTCAGGACTATTTTCGCTTTAGTGTCCGCCTTCTTGAGGTTCCGTTTCAAGTTTTCTCTGGAGCTCCGGCTCAACCTCTTTAAATACCCGTCGAAATCCTTAAAGTTAACTTCCATATCGGTAGAAGGGAAGCTTTCCAGCCTTAAATAACCATCCCTAATGGCCGGATTAAGCATATTTTCATAAGAACCGTTAAAGTCTTTATACATAATCAACCTGGCTTTTTGTTCTTTAGCTAACCTTTCCAATGCCCCGGAAATCTCATTCATTACCCGCCCGGTATCTCCGATAACCCCTATCCTTCCTTCTCCCATCGGCAAACCGCAAATTAATGTCTTGGGATTGAATACCTGCGGGGCGATTCTTTCGATAAGGCCCAGGAGCCTCTTTAAGGGCCCCTTGACAGCGATACTAAGCGGGAAATTTGTAATAAAACAAGAGGTAGCTCCTACCGGCAGGCCACTTTCATATACGAGGATATAAAAGAAATCAAACTGGTCGAACGATGATTCATCGAGAGACTTAAAAAAATGGTAATTCTCCAAGGCTTTCGGGAAAACGCTTTTCCAGTCTTTTTCCGGAAACTTGGCTATTTTATCCACTACCTTGACTATGAACTTTGATGCCGTATCCATAGCTATCCAAGCGCTACTAATATAATCCCGAAAACAACAAACATAATACCGGCCCAGCGCCACTTGCCGACTTTTTCTCTCAAAAATATGACCGAGGCTGCTGCAATCAGGACATAACGCATACTATCCAATGAAAAGGCTAAATTAAGGTCGGCCTTTGTTAGAACAATCAGCCAAAAAACCAAAGAAAACCCGCTCAAGACGAAACCAAGCCACACGCGCGGCAGCCTGAGCAATTTGCCTGTTAAACGCAACGCCTTCATTATGCTGTTAACATGCCAATTCAGGGAATTGATGGACGACTTGAGTATCAACTGGCTGATAGTGTCGCAAAGATCGGTAATGGCAATCAAACCGATAACGATAAAAATATGCTCCTTCATGCCCTCTCTTGGTTATGATTTGTAGTTACCGAAACAAATATTACCCCTAAGATTATAAATACTATCCCCAGCCAACGGATGGAAGATACCTTCTCGTGGAGGAAAACACTCGAAACTAAAGGGACTAAAATATAGCTGAAGCTTGCTACCGGCACTGCCACGCTCAAATCAATCTTAGAAAGAATTGTCGACCATATTATAAATATTAAGAAAACAGACAATAATCCCAGCCATAAGAATGGCGATAAAACGGCGGCCTTCAGGAACATCGCGCCCTGGATAAAGGTAGCGATTTCCGGGAACCCCCGGGAACTGGCGCTCCTCTTGAAACAAAACTGCGCGAGTGTTTCCAATATATCGGTGGAAACAAGAAATAGCAGTATTTTAAGCGTAAGGCGTCTTTTCGCGGTCATATTCTTCGGGCATATCAAAAAGAGCCTTGATCTAATTAGTAACCAAGGCCATTTTCATTCCTATAATCTAATTGCTAATGATTATAGTTTAATTAATGTAGAATAACAAGTAAATTCCGCCTATTGTTATGCTTACTATATTAGAGGTAAAATCGTAGGGTCTCCCCGGGAATTTAGTAAAAAAGTGAAAACAACGCGAACGGAATGGTTTTATTCCCGCGGATATTAATTGCAATCAGAAAAGCATAAACCAAAATATATTATGATTTCTTTAAATATTAATCCGGCAGGGTAAAGCAATCAGAAGCAAAAGATAATAATGTTAGCGAAGAAATAAAGAAAGGCGATAAACAATTCTTTCGGGCTTCCCGAATGGGACATTCTCAACAGGCCTGCGGCCATAAGCAGTAATGAACCTATGACCGCTACGATTTGATATGCCTGCAACTTCATCCTACCTGCTCCTCCCGCGGAAGAATTTAGGACGCCCGGCATTGCGATGAGGCTGTTTAGACCTGCCCTGGTAAGAAGACCTGCCCTGGTAAGAAGATTTACCGGATTCAATAAATTGTTCATGTGGAACATCGGGGTGTTTCGATATGGGCAGAGTAGACCGGATAATCTTTTCTATATCGCGGACATCGTTGCTCTGATCAGGCGTAGCGAAAGAAACCGCGTTCCCCTTTTGCCCTGCCCTGGCTGTGCGCCCGATACGATGCACGTAATTCTCCGCGTCTTCCGGAAGGTCATAATTAACGACCAGTTCTATGCCGGTAACGTCAATGCCCCTGGAAGCGATATCCGTAGCGACAAGGACCTTATACCTTCCGGATTTAAAACCGTCTAAAGCCTCCCTCCTCTGGCTTAAAGAGCGGTTAGAGTGGATTTCGGCGGCGCTATAACCTAAGTCCTTAATCGAACGCGTTATTTTCCTCGCGTTAAATTTGGTGCGGGAAAATAAAAGGACCGCGCCCTTATATTGCGCAAGCAACTTGCTCAAAAGGCGCAATTTTGCTTCTTTTTTCACGATAAATAATTCCTGGGTAACGAATTCCGCGGTTGTCCCGGAAGGAGCGATTTCTACGGAAACCGGAAGCTTCATATACTTAGCGGCTATTTCCATAATCTCCTTGGGGATAGTCGCTGAAAATAACATGGTTTGGCGCGACTGCGGCAAAAAACGCAAAATTTTATTAATCTGCGGGGCAAACCCCATATCCAACATACGGTCTGCCTCATCCAGCACAAGCATAACTACCTGCTCCGGGAGAAAATTCCATTGCCCCATATGGTCAATGAGCCTTCCGGGAGTGGCAATCACTATCCGGGGGTTCTTGCGTAAGGCCACAACCTGGGCATGCATAGGCGCTCCACCGATAAGACAAGCAGTCTTCATGCCAAAGGAACGGGCTATCTCCTGAAAAGCCTCGTCAATTTGTATGGCAAGCTCGCGGGTAGGCGCAAGAACCAAGCCGATGCCTTTTTTCTGCGCCAGAAGCTGGGCCATGGGGATAGCAAACGAATGCGTCTTACCGGTCCCTGTCTGCGCTACGCCGATAATATCTTTTCCCTGTATTGCCAAAGGAATGGCTTTTATCTGTATCGGCGTAGGAGTTTTAAACTTTATACGCTCCAGAATATCCAGGATCTTCGGAGCAATGCCTAATCCGTAAAAGCTTTCGGAGGAATTCTTATTTTCTACAGGCTCATTTTTATTCAACATTTTATTATTCATCAATCCTTGTGCGCTGCCCTTTTATAATCATCGCTGGCCTGGCCAAGATGGACATGGCAATATGCCTCATGATTATAGATACTAAGTATATGCTTACAGTGGGGAAATCTGCATTTTCTTCCCTTAAGCGAAGTCTTGATCTTTTTCATAATATCTTGATTACGCCTTCTTTATCCCGGGACAAAAAAACCGTAAAGGTTAGTAGTCTCCCCCTCTACGGCTTAAGATTATCTAATCCTTGCAATACTGCATTAGTATACCACATTCCTGGCTTTATGCAACTATATCTTCGCCGGCCAATGGGGATAGCGGCTTCCGGCCGTAAACTGTTTGTTTTATCAAGAAATCCCCCGGCATGGCGCTACTGCCGACAAAAATCATCTCCTAATGTTTATTAAGGCTTTTCTCGATACGCTTGTAATCATCAATTTCGCAATGCAATTGCCGGTTAATTATTTCTAGAGCGCAAGATGCAGTTTCCATCTGGATCCTTTTCTTTTGGATAAGGTAAAGAATATAACCGGAGGTCAAAAACAAGAGTAAAAATAATCCTACCAGAACGGATATATCTCTTAAATTCCTGTATATCGGCCCGGTAAGCGCGCTAAGGCTTTCTGTTACGACGACAGAATATCCCCCTAAGCGCGCGAAAGCAAATAACTTCATTTCTTTGCCCGCCTCATTGCCTTTTGCGGGGAATACTAGAATAGCCTTCCCTGAACTGTTAGAATCCATACTGTCCACAAACGCATTTAACCGGGAATACTCCTGCGCGTTCAACTCCTCTTTACCCACCTCAAGGATATTCTTGCCTACGCGCCTTTTAACCGGGTCCGCAAGAATGACATGCTTATCATTCATAACAAAGGTGGCAAATTCTTCTTCGTCGTTTATATGCTGTATCAGCTTATCTATATACCGGGGTTCCTGGTTAATCGCAATGACCCCGCTTTCAATATCCTGACTGACTGACTTGGCGATAATCAAAAGCTCGCGCAACTCCGCCTTAATGACAGAACGCTCAAAATCACGATGGTTAACCCATCCTAACGCCAGGATAATGCCCCCCAGCAAGATAAACAAAGAAAATAATAAAATGTTTCTTTGCCTCGGGGTATATCTAATTGATATTTTCATCATTTTGCTTACCTCTCTCCGGCGTAAATATATTTATTTGGCGTAAAAAAGGCTATAGCATAAAACTGCAAGCACAATACAAGTTATAATAACATACGGCTTGTCCTTTTGGCGCAGGAAAATAAATATAGAAAGCGCCACCCTTGCCACAGGAGTTGCGATTAACGCCAAAACCCCGAGTTGGATTAAGCCTCTTCCGTGGAAAGAAAACGCGTATTTTATAATCCCCCGCACATGGCGTAACTCTGCGGGTTCTGCCTGAAAGGTCCTATAATCAGGCAAGGCCAGCCCCCGGCGGAATAAATAAATTATCCCTCCCAGGATAATCAATGAAGCCGCGGCAATAACGCCTGCCCTTAAGAAATTACCTATAAATTCCTCCACTTTGAGGCCTTGCCGTAACTGCGCTTGCTTAAGCATCCTAGATACTCCTGGTTAACCCGGAATATATCATTTCTAATGCCAATAATAAAATAATCGCTCCGAAAATTATGCGGAGTTTTTTATCCTGGGCGCCAAAAAGATACCGTGAGCCCAGGATAGAACCCGATAAAACCCCTAATACAACCGGCATGACCAATACGGGGTCAACATACCCGCGGTTCAGGTATACGCCGGCGCCGGCGGCAGCAGTAACTCCGATCATAAAGTTACTAGTTGCGGTAGAGACCTTAAAAGGGATACGCATCGCTTGATCCATAGCAATCACCTTAAACGCTCCTGAGCCGATCCCCAATAGGCCCGAGGCGCTTCCGGCTAAAAACATAAGGCAGAACCCCACCGGCACGCCTTGCACATGGTAATATTCCAATCCCCCGGCGACCGGATATGCCCCATCCAGTTTTAACCGGGCAGCTAAAGAATCTGACTTATGCGCCAAAGACGACTGGCCTATACGCTTGAACGTCAAATAAGAAGAATATATGAGTATGGCCCCGAAAATTACTACGATAACAGAATCGGATAGTTTTGTGGCAATGTAGGCACCCAGAAGCGCTCCCAGGGTAGTCGCGACTTCCAAAAACATCCCTATCCTTATATTAGTAAAACCTTCTTTAACATAGGCGCAAGCCGCTCCCGAAGAAGTAGCTATTACGGAAATCAAAGAAGCGCCGATAGCGTATTTAATATCTACGCCGAATACCAAAGTCAATAACGGCACAATAATAACTCCCCCGCCTAAGCCCACCAATGAACCCAGGAACCCCGCGGCCAAAGAAGCCAGGCCGACCAGCATTGAAAATGTTAGGATATCCATAATTTGTTCATCCGGATAAAAGCTGCTAAAAATAATAAAAGGTTTCCTGGGGATTTATGGCTGCCGGTAAACCGCTATAAGGACACCCCGGGTTGTTTCTCCCGCAGATCCTTTGCGCCTTTAACCGGGATAAATAAAGGGCGCAAGGCTATCTTTTTGATCCGGGATGCCCTGTTAAAAACCTTCCAATCCCTCTAAGCCAAACGCAAAAATTAATCGGCTTAAAAGGTATAAACCGTAAGCGATCAATTCCAGAGATTAAGAGAGCAAAACATCGACAAAACAACTTTTTACTATAGTCAAATGTCCGCTCCTCTTGGTTTCATAATATGGCAGGATACGAATTTTGTCAAAGGCTTTAAACGGGCGTCGTCGGATGTTTGCGCTCAAAACGCTCAAAGAGCCATCCGTAATAACGCTTTAGCAAGCCAGAAAACAAAAGGCTACTGGCGCCCCTACGGCCAATAGCCCGCAAACCCCTGCTCCGGCAGAATAGACTATCCCTTCCTTTAATCCCCGGTTTCCCGCACGCTAGCCCTCAGGGACTTTTTTATGGCTCGGCGCCGCTTTAACTCTAGAATCTTCAATTTTGCCCGGCGAGACCTCTTTCGTTTCTGCCGGCGTATTTTCTCAACACGCTTTTGCTCTTCAGAAATCTTTCCCAAGATTTCGCGCTCAATCTTATTAAGCAACAGTTGCCGGGCACGATACCGGTTCCGGGCTTGATAGCGCTCCTGCTGGCATTTAACTTCAACTCCCGTAGGCAGATGGCGCAGGTACACGCAGGTGGAAACTTTATTAACATTCTGGCCTCCGGGCCCTTGCGCGCGGATAAACTTCTCAACGATGTCCTCTTCGCGCACTCCCAAACAAGCCATCTTCTCCCGTAATGATTTTTCTTTCTCTATCCCGGCCACTAAATTAGCCTTACCGTAGTTTTAGCTACTTCTTTTATAACCATCCGTATTCCTTCGGGCCTTGGCTTGGCTGCGCCGGCCGTTATTCCCTGTTCCAGGCCTGGACAAATGGCTAAACTCGGATTTTCGCATCCGCCCGCTGCTTTCACTAAAAGGCTTGGCATCTCCTGCCGGGCCCTCCCAAGATTTAATACCGCTACCGGATTTACCCCAGGGCTTAAACTCTGTCCTGGTTTTCTTCCAAGCCCGGGCATCTGACTCAACCTTCCGCCGGGGTTTTGGCTGATCCTTTCTTTTAAGCCAACGCATAGGATTATCCCGGAAATCCTTGCGGGGTTTGGCCTCTTGAGGCATTCCGGTTAATCCTTTACGTTTCATATAGCTATTCGTGCGCCTACCGCCCTTATATGTGCCGGGTTTCCTGGAAACCGGGGTAAACCAAGCCTTATCCGGAACTATCTCTTTCTTAAGGCGCTGCTTTTGGGTGAGCGCCTTAATTTCTAATTGCTTGCTTAGTTTTAATTTCCGAGCGGCTTCTGCTTCTTCTTTAGAGCGCGCGGCGTTTACATCAATAGCCCGCCCCATAAATTCCTTGCCGTTAAGCGCGGCTATCGCAGCACTCGCCTCTTCGTCATCAGGCATTTCCACAAAACCAAACCCTCGGGACTTAGGCGCTTTTTTTTGCCTCTCCATCACAATCATCGCAGAAAGAACGCTGCCAAAACCCTCAAAGAGTTTCCTTACGTCGGCATCAGTTGCCTGAAACGGTAAATTTCCCACAAAGATATTCATCTCAACTTGTTCTTTTCCTTCTCTTTGATTTTTTTCTGGACTTAACCTCCAGGCATAAGACATCCGCTAAAGGAGATAATTTTCCGCCTTCATAGGGGAATTCTTTGCAATGGGCCGGCTTCAAATTATAATCTACTTTATGAATGGCGCATAACCCTTTAGAAGTAAGAAAAGAACAGCGTTCATCTTCAACGCCGGTCCCGACCCTATAACCGGAAGGATAATCATCATCCTTTTCAAGATGGTAGAAATCCCCTCCTTTTAATCCGAGAGACAATATCTTTTTAGCTTCATCCAAATCTACCCATACCCCAAAATTGCAACAAGCATGCTGTTGGCTGCAATTTTGGCAATTAACCTTCTCCATTTATTCTCCTTCTGGGGCCTGCCCGGCCTCAGGCGTAACCTCTATTGCTTTTTTATCCAGCTTTCTTTGCTTCTTTTCTTCTGCCTTCTTTTTCCTGGCTAACTCTTTCTGGAACTTTTTGTATGAATAGTTATCTCTGGCCACAACACCCTCCTTAATCCCGTTTATGATGCTGCCTTAGTTAAATTCTACTTCAAACAAAGGCTTTCTTCAAGCCATTTATGCAAAAGGCAACGCTACTAAACCTTGCTGATCTTCAATAGCAGCGCATTATATCTCTTGGGTTACCCGCGTTTTTAAGCCTTAGCAACCGCTGCCGGGTAAAAATATACTATAACGTCATACTTGGGAAATCGTGCCGCGATATCTTTTTCGAAACTCTCCGCAGACTCCCGCGCCTTATCTTTCCGCCGATGAATATCCATAACGCAACCTGGGCGCCTATAATGCTTATTATTCCAAATAAATAGCCGTTATTCTTAGTTTTTCATTTCCACCCTTATGCGCGGCAAACTACCCGGGAAACGCTCCTGCAGGAATTCCAGGAGTTTTTCCCTGGTTTCGCAGCGCAAATCCCACAGGGTCGAAGAATTAGCTGCGCTCACCAACGCCCTTAACTCAACCGACTTCTCGGTCATATTAGTGACCTGCAACAGGCCTACCTTCTTATCCCATAAGGGGCTAGAGTCCAGGATACGGGCTAATTCGCCGCGGACATCCTTTAATGGAATACTATAATCCACATAAATATAAACAGTCCCGAGTAAATCCGCGGATACACGGGTCCAGTTTTGGAAAGGTTTCTCGAGGAAATACGATATGGGGACTATCAGGCGCCGGAGGTCCCAAATACGCACCACCGCATAAGTAAGCGTAATTTCCTCAACCCAGCCCCATTCATTTTCCACGATAACTACGTCATCCAGGCGGATCGGCTGAGCAATGGCTATCTGGATACCGGCAATAAGGTTTCCCAGCGTCCTTTGCGCGGCAAAACCTATCACTATGCCGATTATCCCTGCCGAAGCCAATATGCTTACGCCTATATGCCTGACTTCCGGAAAAGTCATCAGTATAAAAGAGAAGGTTAATAAAACTATGGCCACATTTATAATGTTTGTGATCACGCGCAGTTGCGTGTGCATACCGCGGGCACGCATGTTATCCCGGCTTTCGATATCATAACGGCTTAAGATGACATCGCGGACAATGCGGATAATCTTTACGCTCACCCAGCCAAATAAGGCAATAAGCGAAATATTAACAAAATGGCTGATAAAAAGGCGTTCTTTCTCGGTTATGCGTAAGTAATTAATGGCCGCTGCGATTCCCAGAAACGGAAACAAGAAACGCAACGGATTGTTAAGAAGCATCCAACTGCCCCTAAGCTCCTTTAACGGCACGGCACGGTTCCACTGCTTAAACAACGCCGCTAAAAGTAAATAAACCACCCAGCCGGCGATAGAAGCCGAAACTATTAAAATACCGGAATATAAATAATTATTCATAACCAATCCTCCTGCGGATTTAAAGGCCCGCGGCCCTGCGTATTTGTTGGTATTTTATTATACACCGCTTGCGAAATTATTGCAACTTCTTCGAAAGAATCCTGCCTGGAAGGTAAAAATGCCCATTTTCAAGAAAGCCCAAACGGTTTTCGATGCGCCTGCCTTGCGTATTCTTCCGGATATAAGCCGCTTAGCCCCATGCTTCTGGCCAAAGACCTTGAACAACTTAAGGAATATCTTTAGGCTGGAATTTAGCGCCGTCAATATATAGACCAACCGCCATCAATATGGAAGTAGCGCAGATAACAAAGAAAAGCACTCCCCGGCTGATAAAAGGAATAACTGATTCTGCCGGTATGGCGTAAAACAATAGGATGCTTACCAACCCTTTCGGGGCGACAAAAAACTCCGGAAGAAGATTAAACTTGGCAAAGAACTTTAGATAAAAAAACCTGACCACGGTAAGAAGCATAACTACCAAAGAACCGATTAAAAACACCTCCCTGCTTAAAACTACGGGTAAATCAATGGAATAGCCGAATATGACAAAGAAAAACGTCCTGATGACAAACGAAGATTCGGAGACAACCAGTTTGAATTGGATAAGCTCATTTCTTATTTCATTGGACCTGGCAACCGTAAACTTTCTCTTAAAGATATTATCGAGATTATTTACAAGAATCCCGAAAACAAAAATTAGAAGCAAGGTAGATAAATGCAGCATCTTACCGAAGGAATAAATAAGCAGCATAATTGACAAAATGATGAAAATCTTAACATGGCCCTTAATCCTGGTTGCCAAGAAAATCAGAAACGCCGCGGCGCCCAAAGAAAGAACGATGGTTAATACCATTGTCGTAAAAAAACCGAAAATAGAGCCGACGGTCAGAAGGCTATGCTGAATCAGAAAATTAAAGGCTAAAATCCCCAATATATCCGAAAGCGTTGACTCATAGATAAGAAACTCTTTCTTCTTGCTTGATAAATGGACAACGCTTGGAATCACGATAGCGCTGCTCACTACTGCCAGCGGAATGGAATTTATTAAAGACGTTCTCCAGCCTACGCTAAACCAGAAATTAAAAAGCGCCGCAATAGAACCCGCCCCCAATACAAGCATCAAAAAGGCTACTTCAAAAGATTTCCGCACATTCCCCAGGCTCGAAACCCTGATTTTGATATCCAGCGCTGCTTCCAGAACAATCAAAATTAACCCCACGATACCAAATAATTCAAGGTAGGGCCTGATATTGCTAACCCTAAAATTAAAATAATCCCCCGTGTAGTGCAATAAGACCCCGCAACCCAGAAGGAGCAAAACAGACGGCACCCTCCAATGGCTGGCGAGCAAATTAAAACAATAAGACAAGATGACGATGAAGCTTAAGAAAATTAAAATCGAATGGCTATCTATTATGTTCATTGGGTATGTCCTTTTCTATGCGGATAGAAGGCATTTTAACAAAATATCCGGCCGTATGAACATTCCGCATATTATTCGCGCTTAAAGATATGGCCCTACGAATCAAACGCTCTGCTTAAAGCACGGCTAACAAAAAAGGCCCCTGTCTTTTAACAAAGAGCGGCCATTTTTGCGCCAAAAGGCGTATACTTGATCAACGCATCTCTCTATTTGATTATGCTGCTTCGGCAAGATAGAAGAATTTTATTTCAAGAATTCCATGGATTTTAGATATTTATAATAGTCGCTGTCGGTTGTCAAAATCACCGTAGATTTTGCATCAATGGTATCCTTATAACTCTCCAGCGTCCTCATAAAAGAATAAAAGTCGGGATTCTGGCTGTATGCGGCAGCGTATATATTGATCGCCTCGGCGTCAGCCTTACCGCTAATAATCTGCGCCTGGCGGTAAGCCTCCGAAGTGATGCCTTTTAATTCTTTGGCCACCTGCCCTTCTATCTCGGCGGATTTCCCCTGGCCTTCAGAACGGTATTTCTCCGCAGCGCGCTTTCTTTCGGCAATCATACGGTCATAAACTTTATTTCGCACATCTTCCACATAATTCACGCGTTTAATACGCACATCAACGATTTCAATGCCATACTGAGGGGCAAGGACTTTTGCCTTCTCTAAAATAGCAGCCTCCAGCATTTTCCTGCCTACCTCAATGTGCTCCAACGCCTCATCCGTAACAATCATGTCCTCACCTTCTACCCGCGACTCCAGAATGCGGTTAGAATCCCTCACTGCTTCAACCAACAGATGGCTGGTAACTATATCCCTGGTAGCGGAATTTATAATATCATCAAGCCTGCCCTGAGCGCTCATTTCATTGCCTACAGACTGCAGGAATTTCAAAGCGTCAACGATCCTCCAACGGGCAGTAGTATCCACCCAGATATATTTCTTATCTCTTGTAGGTATCTGGTTTGGCTCTCCGTCCCAATCCAATAGCCTTTTCTCAAAATAATGCGCCTCCTGGATTAACGGCTGTTTAAAATGCAGGCCCGCCGAAGTAATAGGGGCGCCCACGGGCTTTCCGAATTGCGTAATAACCACCTGTTTTCCTTCCTGGATTACATATATCGCACCGATGGCAAAGACTAAAATTACAACAGCGGATAATACCGCGAGAATAATAATAACCAAACGCAACGCCCTCATTATTACTGCCCTCCTTTTTTGTTAATATCCAAAAGAGGCAGGATCGATTTCTGCTGCGAATCGATTATATATTTCTCTTTTGCGTTGGGAAGCACCTGTGTCAAAGCCTCTAGATAAAGCCTCTTTCTGGTTATATCCGGCGCTTTTTTATATTCATCTAAAGTAGCCAGAAACCTGGCTGATTCTCCCTTAGCGCGGTTTATCTTATCCATAGCATAGCCTTCGGATTCGCGAATAGTCTTTTCTGCCGTACCTTTAGCCTTGGGTATGGCTTTATTATATTCCTCCCAGGCCTGGTTAATCATTTTCTCTTTTTCCTGCTTGGCTTCGTTTACTTCATTAAACGCCGGCTTTACCTTTTCCGGAGGATTGACATCCAACAATTTAACCGTGACTATCTGCACTCCGACATTATAAATATCGAGTATGCGTTGAATCTCCTGCTGCGCCAAATCATCTATCTCCTCCCTTTTGGTAGTAAGGACCTCATCTACCGAATAATCCCCGACAAACCTGCGCATAACCACCTCGGAAATATCGTGAATATTGTCTTGCGGGTGGCGTGTAGCAAAAAGCAAGCTTACCGGGTCTTTTATTTTAAACTGCACTATCCAGCGCACATCCAGTATATTCAAGTCTCCGGTAAGCATCAGGGACTCATCCAGGTAATTACCCGAAGAGTATCTTGTCCTCACTCCCGGCTCTACGGTCTTAAACCCATACTCCTCCTTAAAGACCTTTTCTACTTTAATCGGCGTCACCTTGTCTATCCCAAATGGTATCTTTGCATGCAGCCCGGGAGAACTTAAACCGGTAAATTTGCCAAACCTCTGGATTACCCCTACCTCATCCGGGCCGATTGAATAAATTAAGCTTCTTAAGCCCGATAAAGCCAGTAAAAGCACAACTACCGCGGGAGCCCACTTAAAAAACTCCGCAAATTTCTTCCTGCCTACGTCAATTATTTCATCCGGGCTAGGTACATTCTGCCAATCCATATATCCGCCTTTCTTCCTTATAAGTTAATAATAAACAAGAAGGCCGCTTTCTACGTTCGTAGATGGCGGCCCGACCATCAATGTTACCTTCAGAAATTAAAATTATTCTGAACCCAAAAATATTTTATTTTCCTCTTATTCTTATAGTAGTGAATTTTATCTTCTTGTCAAGCATAATCGGGAATTTGTGCATCCGGGCCTTAAAACCCCGCCTGTTTTCCCAAGCTCAATCCGGGGATAAAAACAAATAGGGACCCCGGCCTACCGGCTAAAGCCCCGGGTTTCTGGCCTAAGAGAGTTGCAGTCAGCATACACGCCTAACCGTTTGTCTCTAAAAAAAGGGCTATGGCTTTTAATCGCCATAGCCCGCGTGTTGCGGTTAAAGCCGAAGGCTTATTATTTCGCCTGGCTTGTTTCCTGCGGAAGTTTTGATTCGGCAGTTTTTTGCGCCGGCTCCTGAACTGTTTGCTTGGCCGGTTCCGGCACGCTTTGCCTTAGCTGCTGGCTATCCTGCGTTTCTTCTGTTTGCCGGGCCTGCGGTTCCTCTTGCTTAGGAGCAACCTCTAAAAGAAAATTCCTGCCCCAACCGATAAGTTTATCGTCTTCAAAAACAAGGGGCGTTAAACCACTCTCTTCAACTGCGCAATTATTATTGTTTAAGCCGGTGACGTAATATATTACTTCCAGCCTTCTGCCGGAGGCTTCAATCATTTCTGTGCGGTAAGGGTCATTTATCGTTACCTTCAAAGGAGACTTTGAAACAGCCTGGTCACATTTATAAACACTTATCCCGGAACCCATGATAGCCAAAACCCTGGGCTTACTCATGCCGCGCGAAAGATGCACTAAACTCATCCTGTTATTTGCGGTCAACCGGGAAACCGTCATTGTCGCGCACCCGCTTAACAATACCGCCAGGACCAACAAAAATACTGGTTTTCTCATGGCCTCTCCTTTCTTTTCTTTAGTAATTTTCCGCCAAAACTTCATAAAATGCTTGTGGATGCTTGCAGGCCGGGCATTCTTTCGGCGCATCAACCCCCTCGATTACATAACCACAGTTAATACAATGCCATTTTACCGCGGATTTCTTTTTGAAGACTTCCGGGCTTGCGATATTGTTAATCAATTTACGGTAGCGCGCTTCATGGAACTTTTCCACCTTTGCTATCTGCTCAAAAGAACGGCTGACATCAAAAAACCCCTCATCTTTGGCAACCTTGCCAAAATCCTGATAAAGCACCGTCCACTCCATATTCTCCCCTGCCGCTGCTTCTTCAAGGTTGGTTTTTGTATCCTTAATTACCCCCGCAGGATAAATCGCGGTCAGTTCCACGTCTCCGCCTTCAAGGTATTTAAAGAATACCTTGGCGTGCTCCTTCTCGTTTTCGGCTGTTTCGATGAATATATTTGCAATCTGCTCGAAACCTTCTTTTCTTGCCACGCTGGAAAAGTAGGTATAACGGTTACGCGCCTGGGACTCTCCGGCAAAAGCCTTCAACAAATTTTGTTCTGTCTTTGTGCCCTTAATTGATTTACTCATTTTTTATTTACTCCTGGTCTTCGATTTTCTCCATAGGTTCTTTGCAACAAACAAGCTCTCCTCCGCCGGCTTTAGTTACCGTAACTTCGTTACCGCAGACATTACATCTGTATTTCTCTCCCGCGTTCTTAACTGCCATATTAACCTCCGGGTTCATTCCTTAAAACACTGGCCTTCCGCATAAACCGAGGAAAACTTTTTCCGTATTTATTACCCTGATTATATACGCAATGCTTCATTATATCAAGCACATTCCTGGTTCGAGTGCGGAAATTTCTTTGCATTGGATGGGCCCTTGATAAAAAATGGGGCCAGGCTAAAAAGTATTGTCCCTGCGGCCACCAGGAGCACGTATTGCGCAGGGTTACCCACCGGAAGCTGCGACGGCGGGAAAAAAGCGACAATAAAAGAAAAGAGCACTCCACCTATCCCTACCACTGCCGCCAGCCACATCCCGGGCATTCCTCCGGGGACGCAAAATATACGTTTCATATCCGGGCGCTTATAGCGCAAACGAATACCGGCAGCATACATCAATGCATACATAATTAAATACAAGGTAATGGTCATAGCGCCAATCAGGAAAAAGGCCACGCTGACATTTTTAGTAATAAAGTAGACGCCGGAAAGCAGGGTAACGATAACTGCCTGCACTAAAAGAATATTGGCTTGAACCCCCTGCGCGTTCGTCTTGGCCCAAAAGACAGGCAATAGGCCGTCCTGGGCAGTTTTCAGGAGACCGCGGCTGGGGCCGATAATCCAGGAAGTTACGCTAGCCAAGGCCCCAAACATCACCAAAACACCCACTAATGCAACAGCCCAAGGCATATTTATCCGGTTAAATACCGTTTGAAACGCCTGCAGGAGCCCTGACTCAACATTAATATCGTTATACGGCATAATCGCAGATATAGCAAAGGCGCCTAATGTAAAAAGGACGAATACGATTATAGACGTAAGAAATAAAGCCAAGGGATACTGCGCCTGCGGCCGGGCCATCTTATTGGCGTGGACAGCGTGCACCTCTACTCCGGCAAAAAGCAGGAGCACCCCGGAAAGAAAGGCGATATCGCTTAATCCTCTTATGTGCGGGAATAGGCGCGGGTGCACATGATTATTGATTACCGTATCCACCGCGCCCTGCGCTGCCGGCAGATGTTGAAACCCTATCGGATTACCCTGCATCATCCAGATAACCGCCAATAGCAACAAGACCAGCGCCGGCAAGATCGATCCTGCTACAAATCCGTAGCTGGTAATACGCTCAATCAGGTTTCCGCCGCGTAAGGACACCCAGGTCGCCAGCCAATAAAAAACAATGCAGAATAACCCCGTGTAGATTCCGCTATTTGCTAATTTGTCCGCGCCGATAACATAGGCAAAGGTAGCTGCGGCAAAGGCCAGCACGGTAGGATACCAAACCACATTTTGCACCCACTGCAGCCAGATCGCCACAAAACCCAAACGCCTGCCAAAGGCTTCTTTGACCCAGGTATATACCCCGCCTTCCTTCTCGCCGAACATCCCGCCTAATTCCGCAGCCACCAGCGCCGCCGGGACCAAAAACAAGAATGTGGCAAATGCAATATAAAAGAATAAAGTGAACTCTTCTTTAGCGATCACCGGCAGCCCGCGCAAACTCATTATCGCCGCTGACGTCATCATCGCCATAGTAAAAATAGTCATCTTGGATTTTGCCATATTCCCTCCGGTTTAACTATGCTTAAAACCTCCGGCCTCTTTTTCCGTTAATGGCTTGGTTACCGGGTGTTGACTAAAATGCTCCAGGACGCGGGCCAGGTCATCCAACAATAACGACGCCAGGTCGCGGCTGAATCCGCGGCGCACCAGGATACGCTGTACCGCCAAGTCCTGCCTGTTCGCCGGCATCGTATAGGCCGGGACCAGCCAGCCCCGCGAGCGCAGGCGATCGGCAATGTCAAAAAGTGTAAAATCGTATTTTTTGCCTTCTTTTAGTTTCCAACATAAGGCAGGTATCCCGTCCCTGCCGTTATAGATGATCTCAAACGGGCCCATCTTCCCTATCTCATCAGCAAGATAGACCGCCACATCCTGGCAGGCTTTTTGTATCTTACGGTAACCTTCTCTGCCCAGGCGCAAAAAATTATAATACTGCGCGACAATCTCCCCTCCCGGGCGGGAAAAGTTCAAAGCAAAGGTCGGCATATTGCCGCCAAGGTAATTAACGTTGAAAATAAGCTCTTGCGGTAAATCTTCTTTATCTCTCCAGATTATCCAACCCACGCCTAATGGCGCCAAGCCGAATTTATGTCCGGAGGAATTAATGGATTTCACCCGGGGTAAACGGAAATCCCAAACCAGGCCAGGAGAAAGAAAGGGCGCCAGAAAACCGCCGCTTGCCCCATCCACATGAATCGGAATATCCAATCCGGCCTTTTTCTGCAGTCCGTCCAAAGCGTCGCTAATTTCTTTAACCGGTTCATACTGGCCGGTAAAAGTAACTCCTAAAGTAGGCACAACGCCGATAGTATTTTCATCGCAGCGTTTTAATACTTCTTCGGCGTTCATCAGGTACCTATTGGCTTCCATAGGTATTTCCCGGATTTCTACGTCCCAATAACGGCAAAACTTATGCCAACAGATCTGCACCGGGCCGGTGACTAAATTCGGCTTCTCCGCGCTTTTTCCGGCGGCTTGGCGTTTCTTACGCCAGTTCCATTTTAACGCCAGGCCTCCTAACATCGCCGCCTCGCTTGAACCGGTGGTAGAACATCCTATTGTAGAAGCGGCATCCGGAGAATTCCAGAGATCGGCTAGAATATGAACGCAGCGGCACTCGATCTCCGCGGTCTGAGGATACTCGTCCTTATCGATCATATTCTTATCTACGCAATCAGTCATCAGCTGTTGGGCCTCGGGTTCGACATAAGTCGTGCAAAAAGTTGCCAGGTTCTGCCGGGAGTTTCCGTCAAGGATCAGCTCATCGCGAATAACCCGATAAGCAGTCGCAGCCAAAAGTTCTCTTTCCGGGATCTCGTATTTAGGCATCTGCCGGCCCAGGTCCGCCGAGCCGAATATCGGGTCTAATAATTCCCTGCTCTCTTTAATTTCATGCCGTTTCTTGCGGGTATGCAGCATAAATCTCTCCTTTTTAATATTTATTTAACCGCGCGCTTTTTCTCTTTGGCCATCTTTAGAAAATTAAACAGGTATGGCTTGGCCTGGTTATAAGGAACCCGGATCTCGGCATGAAATTGTTCGCCGTAAATAAACCGGGAGGTATTTCTTACAGCTTGTATATAGTCGGATTGGGCGATAACCTGGAATCCTTCCGGCAAATGCCCTATCGACCATCCGTGGACCTCGGCTCCTTCGAACGGGTCAGGGATCCCTTTAAAGACCGGATCATTTCTTAGAATTTTTATCGACTGGCGCATTTGCGGTTTCTCCAGGCTGGAGATATCCGGCCAGCCCATACTGTTGGCATAGGTAAAACCGTAGGCCATTGCTAATTGCTGATGGCCGCAGCAGATGCCCAATATCGGTATATCGCTATTACGGATAATTTCGTATTCGCCGTTAAACTCAAACATCGGCATATTGGGATAATCCGCGTTATTGCCGCTTAAGATAATCGCCAGCGGCTTATTCTTCAACTGCTCAAGCATCGCCAGAGAGACCTCATAGTAAGGCACAGTCAAAGTCTTTAAGCCCAACCCTAAGCTTTCGACCTCCCGGGCCAATTCGGTAAAGGTAAAACCGTTCATCTGATTGCCCACGATCAAAACATAATCTCCTTCCGGGGCATCGGGGACCGCGGGCATGCCTGGAGCATATAAAATTACCGCATTAAGCTGCGGGGCATAACCATGCCAACTCTTGATAAATAACCGCAGGTAACGCGTCTTAACCGGGGTTATATCAATGATATTCCTGTAGGTATCATTATCATTAATGGCCGCGCCTTCAATATCTACCCATTTATCCGCCTCGCCGCTGGACTGCCAGGCAAAATCCTTAAGCCATCCGTCACCGGAACCATCGGGATTAGAAAGCATCCAAATTCTGGAGACCTGCGCCTCTTTCCCCAAATCAAACTTTATCCACTGCGTAGGCTCACCCGGAGGAGTCGACTGCCAGAAAGTATCCTGGCCCGGGTCATCAATATCGGTAATATTCTTGAGATTATCTCCGCTTGAGACCTCAACGCTCTTGACAGAAACCCTGACTAACCCCATGAATTTATCATCGGATTTTGTATTTACATAAAAACGCGATTTTCCCCAGGGGCCGAGGTTACCGGCTGAATCTTGCGCCCGGACGCGCCAGTAATATCTTGTATTATCGAGCAATAAACTATCCTTATCCACCAGCTTAGCGCTAATATACTTGTTCGTCTCCGGTACTTTTGTATACTGGATGAAATTATTACTGTTGAAAGTTTCCGCCGTATCCAGTTGAATAATATAAGTCCTCCGGCCTATGCCTCCCTTTGCGTTGAAAAAAGAGAGTAGCGGCTGCCTGTTGGTAGCAATGATATCCCAAGCCGGATTATTGGTAAGGCTTGGCGCCGTAAGAGAGCAGGCTTGACGAAGAGACGGGGCCTTTGCCGTATTCAAATGTGCGCAGGAAACTAACAAAAATAAACTCAAAAAACCCGCCAGCCAAACCGAAACTCCGCAGATTCTCCTTTTTAAGCTTATTCCCATTACTAGCCTCCTCGCTAAAAATTAAAGCTGGCTTCCGCGCCCAGAACCAGGGCATTATCTATATCGTGCTGCCCGTTAGGATTGATAACATACTGGATATCCGGAGTTATATAACACCAGGGGCCAATCTGGAAGCGATGGTTGAATTCCAGCACTGTTTCGGCATCCTGCCCGGAAAGCTTATCGCTGAAATTACCGTAGATAACGCAGAAAGCAGTGACATCGCGGTCGCGGTTAGGCGCAAGACCTTGATAAACCAACCCTCCGGCAAGCTGATAGGTCTGGGTATTGATATCTTTTTGCGGAGCCAGATAAGCCGCCCACCAGGCAGATAAGCCCTTAGGACGGTCAGCGGCTGTGGCGGTTTGAACATAATAAGGCTCTTTGACGCGTTCGGAATATCCGGCTTCCGAACCTAGGTGCGCCGGGCCGCTAAACTCCGGCCAATCGCCGCGGTAAATCATCTGGTCCATTATAAAGTAAAGCCCGTAATTCCCCCGCCAAAAACGGTTTGTCTCCGCGACACCGGCAAATTTGCTGCTTTCATAGTATCCTCCGAAAGTAGCGCTACCCGGAAGGCCGGAATCCCTTCTGCCCTGATGATGTTTATAGCTCGCCTGTCCGATTACCAGGTAGCCACGGCTGGTATCAAAATCAAAATCCAGGCCATGCTTATCCGGATTCCCGGCTGCCGGGTCCGCATCATAGATGCCTCCGGCAAACTGCCAATTTTCACCAGGCTCATAGGTGGCTCGCGCGCCCCAGGCCGCTACCTGAAAATGCGGGAAAAAGATATTGCCTGAAATGGAAATTATGTTGCTATTGATGGCGCCTACATAGTATTGCCACAAGCAAGAGGTGGCAAAAACATCGCCGGCAAAAAGGCGCCCGGCTTCCAAGGTCAATTGATCTCCCGGCAGGGTAAACGAAAGATCCAGGATGCCGAAATAGTATTCTCCGGGCGCGTAGATCTCCTGCACTCCGTAGAAATTGCCGATTATATTGGAGAGATTTCTTCCTGATGCCAGATAATTGGTCACGGTCAAAGCCCACCCCTTAAAAGAAGCTACTTTTTCAAGGTCTAAGGCAGCCGTAACCTGCAGGAAACCGGCATACCTAGTAGCCTGCCCCAGGCCCCCGACAGGATTACCAAGAATATCCGTAGTGAAATTTCCCGAGAGCGTTACCCCTTTACTCACCAGGCTTTGGCGTAAATTACCCCAGTTCCCCGTGGCTGTCTCCTGGCTAAGCCAGGGGCTTACCGCAAAAGGTGAATTTTCTGCCGCTAGGCATAAAGGCGCCGCTGTCAACAGAAAAAAACCCGCGCTCAAAATTGCCAATACCTTCCGAATCATAATCTGAATTTTTAAAGCCTCGCTGGATTACCGACTGGGTTCAAACTTCAGGTTATGCAACTTGTCCCTATTGGTTTCTTATGCTTCGGTTTTCAAAATTTTCGCAGAAAAGCAAAATATAATTTGGAGGCCCCTGGGATTACCGGCTAGGGCGAGTAAATTGCTTGAATTCCCCTGAGACATCTTCAATCTTGCCCGGCTTTTGCACGTCTTTAATGCTTTTAATATCTTTGGCATTTAAATCTAACTTTTCCAAATCTATCATACGCACGGCTCTATCGCTATAAGTATGATAAAAATACCTGCAATTTGTCAAATCAGCCGCAGATGTCCATTGGGTTGCTTCATCAATTTTCTTGCCTCCCGGTTCCATTCCTCTATTAGTGCCCCGGGGAATATCAAATTGGTTCAGGATATGAAAAGCTATATTTATACCGTCATCTACATCCTTGCCCTGGGTAGCTGCGTTTGCAAGGAACATAGCTCGAATAAACCGCGAGGGAGACGTAAAATCTCCGGGGAGCCCGAAAGCGCCTGAACCTTGAGAAGGCTGCGAATATTCTTTATCGTTAATTGTAACCGGCGGATTAATATCCGGTTTTAGGCCGGTAAAATTACATACATTTTTCGTATGCCAAATATAGTCGGGAGAATTAGCGATAGCGTTTACTGCGTTATCATACATATTAAGCTTACCATCAACATATTCTATGATTACGGCATCTCCGGTTTTATCCGCAACCATACAGTGCAGAGGAGGTATAAACCCTAGGGTGGTAAAAATAACTCCGCTCACATGGATTTTTGGCAATTGTTCACGGACTTCAGCAACGCTTGCGCAATTACTTAAAATCCATGATACTAATTCCATGCTCGATATTGTTTTAGGATAATCCTTTTCAGTTACGTCCTCAAACTTCGCGTATTGCAAGAAAAAGAACCCTCCGCAGGCAAGGCCCTTTTCATTTATTCCGTCGTCTACAAGGTTTATGCCGGAAGGGCTGAATCCCACATAAGCGTACTTTACCTCCCAGGGCATACCCGGTTCTCCGGAAGGAGTCTGCCCTGTATATTTATAGTTTCGGGGAACAGCAATTATTTCATGCGGAAGAAATTCGGCGTCAAACTCCAAAGTACGCGCAAAAATATAATTGCCGTCTTGCGTCTTAAGCCGGATACCTGTGCAGGCATAGCCCTCTGTTGATGCCGATATAAAGGAAAATATAAATACTACAAATACAATAAAACCAACCCGCTTATACTTTCTCATCCTGGACTCCCTTTTGGTTATTTTGAAATAAATAATGGGCCCTTGAAGGCGCCCAAACTAACAAGGGAAAACTCTCTATACGATTTAAATCTTCCTTTAAGGGGTTCAAGTTAATATTTATTTCTTAAATTAGTTAGGGTAGCGGACCGAGATATCCTTGTAACGCCCCCCCGTAAATCTCATGCTCTCCGGTTGTGTACCTAATTTCTACTTTTTTGCCTACTTGGGGCCTTTTGTCCTGCATCGGCCTACCATCAATATCAATAAGGCGGTATCTTTTATCCCTATTCTTGTAATTATACACTTCTGTTTCCAAACTATGAAGTTTTTGCACGGCCCTTAAGGGGATAGTAAAAACCCCTTAGGCAGTCTTTTCGGGAGGGATCTCGTCTTCCCTCGTAAACGTGAGATAGACAACCAAACCTAATATTGTAATAAGGAAAAGTGCGCTTGTTGTAGTAGCCCCAAGGCCTAAGCCTCCCTCACTGCAAGCCTGTGAGTAGTACATATGACCTTAATGATCCAGAAGAAAATTGTGACTTCCGGAACCTTGTTGAGCATCTGTCTAATTCTTGATGAGCTCATAAGTAAAATTTATCTCTCCAGAAACTGACTATACCACTTATCTTAACTCAAATCAACAAAAGATGCATCTCCTAATTTCGGCTATTCCAGAGATTAATTCGGCGGTTTTACGGATGTTCTGTGGCGCAAGACACCAGACAGGAACGTTACTAATTCTTAAAGGATAACGCCCTAGGGCATCGGCAGATAAAAAGGCACCGACAGGTTGCTCTGCCGGTGTGTTGTTGTATATCATTGTTCCGCAATGAGATACATATTGCATGGGCCCCTCTCCTATCAGCCAAGGGAAAACCTCTCTGTATAGATTAGCCTAATTATATTCACAATAAGTCAATATATCAAGAATATGCCGGGCTTAGAAAGGTAATTCCTCGCGTAATTTTGAGCGCCTTAAGCTCTTATTTAACGTTATCCTGCGAAGCCGAAGGCATAGTAAAGATGTCCGAAATGTCCGGACGTTTCTTGCCTAAGGCGCAACAAATTTCTTTATGCCATCCCGCGATCATCCAATCGCCACCTCCACGAAATGATCTACTCGATCATCAATGAGCCGTACAACCATTTCTTTCTGCGCGACACCATCCACCTCAATAGACTTAACCTGATCTGAAGATCCTGAGCACGCAAAACTAATATGATAGAAGGTCTCCCGGTACCGGTAATGCAGCTTCCAGGAGGGCCAACCCGCGGGAAGGCACGGCTCAAAATAGATCCTGTCCACTTTCAAGCGTATCCCCAGCAAATGCTTCACGATAAGCTGATACATCCAAGATGCGGATCCGGTGTACCAGGTCCATCCCCCGCGTCCCTCAAGGCCAAAAGAGGCATACACATCCGCGGCCATCACGAACGGCTCCACTTTGTACACGGCGCACTTATCCGCAGTATCGCAATGATGCACCGGATTAATCATATTAAACAGCTCCCAAGCCCGCTTTTTATCCCCTAAAACCGCGAACGCTATCACCGCCCAGACCGCAGCATGCGTATACTGCCCCCCGTTCTCCCTCACGCCGGGGACATAGCCTTTGATGTATCCCGGGTTAGGGAAAGCCTTATCAAAAGGAGGGTCAAACAATCTCACCAGCGCCTGCTTCCTGTCAACAAGCTGCCTGTCCACCTGTTCCATGGCCCTTCGGGCCCTTTCCTGCCCAACCGCACCTGAAAGGACCGCCCAGGATTGCGGAATTGAATCGATCCGGCATTCGCTGTTTGAGGAAGAACCCAGGGAATCCCCATTGTCAAAATAGGCCCGGCGATACCACTGGCCGTCCCAGGCATGTTCTTCAATATTCCTGGCGAGTTTACCTGCCTCCTCAACACAGAACTCCGAAAAGGCCTTATCCCCATGCTGCGCTGCCAAGGCCACCATCGATTTAAGAACATCAAAAAGAAAAAAAGCAAGCCAGACGCTTTCGCCTTTTCCTTCGCGCCCGACCAGATTCATCCCGTCATTCCAATCCCCGCTTCCCATAAGAGGAAGACCATGAACGCCAAACTTCAACCCCCTTTTCACGCTTAAAACACAATGCTCGTACAGTGTCCCTGTACGAGCGGATACTCTCGGTATATCATAGTAAGATTCTTCTTGCTGCTTGACCAGGGGGCCTTCCAGGAACCCGGCCGTTTCATCAAGGATCCCTGTATCCCCTATCTTTTCGACGTACAAACAGGTCACAAAGGGGAGCCATAAATAATCATCCGAACACTGGCTTCTGACTCCGCGGCCGGAGGGCGGATGCCACCAGTGCTGCACATCTCCCTCCACAAACTGATGCGCGGCAAAACTCAACAATTGCTCCCGGACCATTTCCGGTTTTGAATGTATGAGCGCCATCACGTCCTGAAGCTGGTCCCGGAAGCCGAAAGCCCCGCCGGATTGATAAAAACCGCTTCTGCCCAAAAGACGGCAGCTTATAATCTGATACTGCAGCCAACCGTTGACCAGAAAATTAATCGAAGTATCGGGCGTTTCCACATACACAACGCCCAGGGTCCGTTTCCAGTATTCCCACACCATTTCCAGTTCCTGACGCGCCGCCTCGATACCGCCAAAACGCCGGACGAGTTCCCGCGCCTCATCCACCGTTTTACCGGAGCCAAAAGTAAAAACGACCTCTTTCTGCTGATCATCCTCAAGCTCAAACTTGACCTGCGTGGCAACGCACGGATCAATCCCCGCGCCAACTTTTCCGGAAAGCCTGTCCTTTCGCATCACGGAAGGCGAAGCCATCGTCCCGTTCCTTCCGATAAATTCAATCCGGTCCCCGGTCACGAACCGCGTCGGTTCACTAACATCCAAAAAAACAGCGCGGTTTGGAAATTCTTTGTTATAAGGATTACTGGCAAGCAGGGCGCCGCTTTTGGGATCGATTTCGGTCAAAATATGCATATGGTATTTATCCCGGAAAGTCCCCATGACCAGCTCACAATAGGCCGTCGCGGAAAGGCGCCTGCGCCGGCCGGAAATATTCCTGATCTTCAGGGCCGAAAATTTGACCCGCTCCTCCAGGGAAACGAATACCGTTAATTCCGAAACGATCCCGTTTTCGGTGTGCTCAAAAACGCTGTAGCCGAATCCATGGCGCGAGGTGTAGCTGGTCTTGCCCGTAGCCGGAAGCGGGGTCACAGACCAGAATCTCCCAGTCTCCTCATCGCGAATATAGAGCGCCTCTCCTGAAGCATCCGAGACAGGATCGTTCTTCCAGGGTGTTAAACGGAATTCGTGCGCGTTCTCGCTCCAAGTATAAGCGCTGCCGCTCTCGGAAACCACCGTGCCGAAATTCCGGTTCGCCAGCACATTGACCCAGGGAGCAGGGGTAACCTTGGAACCTGAAGTCATGATCACGTATTCCCGCCCATCCCCGGTAAACCCTCCCACGCCATTAAAATAAACCAGGCCGGAGTGCTCCGCGGTACCTTTAGGCTCTTCCTCCGGATCATCTCTCCTGGTCGGGACGAATGGCAGAAAATTCACCTTGGGATGCGTCATATCCTCCAACTGCTCAACCAGCGTACCCCCACGATCAGAAATAATGATCCGCGCGACCGTTTGCATAAGAATCCGATCCTCATTCGACATCTGATCGGCGCGCCTTAAGAAAATACCGCCGTTCTGGCCCGTTCTTTCCTTGGCATTGGCCACGATCAACCCGTTAATCCTCTCCCCCAGGCTATCGCGATAAATGGAACTATCTTCATTCCAGATAAGAAGATCTACCGACAAACCCTTCATCTGCCAATAGGCATGAGCCTGCATCATCTGCACTACCAGATCAATATTGTCCTGATTTTCGATGCGGACAAGAACAATCGGGAGATCTCCCGAAATACTATATCCCCAAAGATCGGGCTGGCCCCGGTTATTCCGCCGCAAAATACTCTCGCTCGCCCGCCAGGCGGGATTCGCGTACAAAATGGCGCTTGCCAGACGGCCGTAGAGCTGAGCAGCCGCTTCCGTCGCATTGATCTGCTGCAAGACAACCTGCCCGTGGGTCCAAGCCAGGTTAAAAACACGGTCGGCCAGATTCCGGTCCCTGTATTTTTCCATCAGCGCCTGCGCGGCGACCCTGCTCTCGCATACTCCGGTCACATAATCAACCACAGCCGATTCATCCGGCGCCAGTTCGATCCGGCTGCGTATCGAAACGACCGGATCAAGCACAGAGCCCTCGCTGTCCGAAAGACGGCCGTTCTTCATCATCGCTGCGGGATCGACTACCGTACGGCCTCGTCCGATGAACTTGCTGCGATCAGTTTCATAGGAAGCGCCCTCAAGCGCATTCCCATGCACCGCCATCAAATGCAGCATCCAAGGAAACGTTTCCTGGTCGGAGCGCGGCCGCCGCTGGCAAAGAATCGCCTGGTGGGACCTGATAATTTCGGTCTGGACAAAAAGATTACTAAAAGCCCGGTGGGCCTGATCGCTTACGGAATCATTCAAAACGACTTCCGCGTAACTGGTCACTTCAATAACACGCCTGTTGCGGGACCGGTTGGTGATCGTCACCCGGCGCAATTCAATGTCATCTTCCGGAGAAACCGCGATCTCGGTATGCGTCTCGATCTGATGGTCACTGCGCTTAAACTCCACCCAGGCCTGGGAAAACAAAGCTTCATAGTTCTTGGATTTTTTTTGTGTCGGCTGATACGCCGAAGACCAGAACTGGCCTGACTCCACATCCTTAAGATAGATGAATGTTCCGTCATTATCCAGAGCCGAATCCTCGCTCCAGCGCGTCAGGGAGACTTTTTGCCAACGGCTGTAGCCACCTCCGGCGTTGGTAACCATCACGTGGTAGCGGCCGTTAGAGAGCGGATGGACTTCAGGCGCCGGAGTTTGAGGAGTCGTAAATACCCTTAAAAGGGTTTCCCTGTCTCCGAATTTACGAAGCATTCCGGTCACTTCAAAATCATAGAGGAACGGTTCGGCAGTCGGAACCCGCTCTTGAAGAAGAAGCTCAGTTGATTTAAACATCGGCTCCGCAAGAAAACGTCTTTGCATCGGCCGGTCCAAAAGCACATAAGCCAAAGACAATAAACTCATGCCCTGGTGATGCGCCATGAATGATTTAACAATCGCCCGGGTTTCATCCGGGGCAAGGCGCGCGGGAGTGTAATCGATCGCTTCGTAGAAGCCATAGCCCCCTGCGGCCCCTTCCGCAGATAAACGCTCGAGATTCTCGCAGGCCTTGTCCGGCTCCACCATCAGGGCCAGCATTGAAGCATACGGGGCCACGACTAAATCATCCGCGAGACCCCGCTTGAAACCCATTTCAGGAATCCCGAAAGAGTGATACTGATAGGCCATGTTCAAGTCGAATTTATTGTAACCGGACTCTGAGATCCCCCAGGGAATATTGTTCTTGGCGGCATAGCGAATCTGACCGTTGACCACGGCCTTATAGGTCTGGTCCAACAGGCTCCCCGCATACGCCGGCATCACCAACAGAGGCATAAGATATTCGAACATCGACCCGCCCCAGGAAACCAAAACGGGATCTCCTTCAAATTTCGCGATCATCCTGCCAAGCTTGAACCAATGGTCCTGAGGCATTTTCCCCTGGGCGATCGCCACAAAACTGCAAAACCGGGCCTCGGAGGCCAGAAGGTCGTAGCACCCCCGATCCACCTTGTGCTCGCTGACATTATATCCGATAGAAAGAAGGTAGGTGTGCTTATCATACAGGAATTCATATTCGATATCGGAGATTTCGTTACACCTCAGCACGATGTAATCGATCGCCTTGATCCTTTCGGCGGACCGTGTCCCGGCATCCTTGATCGTGTCGCGAAGTTTCAAAAACCATTCGTGGGCCCTTCTGGACTCATCGCCCATGACACGCATGGCTCCCGTAATCTCATCGATAAGCGGCAGGAGCTTCTGCTCAAGCCTTGCCACTTCCCCAAGCGCGGGAATCTCGTCCAAATACCGTAGCTCCTCCCGGAGCTGAAGGAGCCGCTCCTGCTGTTTTTCCTCTGCCCCCTCCCAGAGCCCCGGCATTTCCGGCGCAAGCAATATCCAGGGCGCAATAAAAGACATATCCTCCAGAAAATCATAACACTGCCGCTCGAAGGCACGGGCCCATTTTTTGCCTTGCTCATAGTGTTTCTGATCAAAGCCCGAAAAGGCCTTGGAAATATCCGTTGAAAGCTGGCGTAAAAACGTATAGACCTCCGAAAGGCGCGCGGGAGATGACTTATTCTTTGCCTGAAATTGTCTGAGCCTTTCGGAAACTCCCCTTAGGGCTGCGGCGACACTGGTTTTTTGGCTTTTCTCAAACTCCGCCATACTTTCACGCATGATCTCCAGAGTATCTCCAAGCCCATCAAACATCTTCACGGAGATGATCTTCTGAGAATTCATTTCCGCAAGCCCCGAGCGCAAGACCATCAAATGGCCGGCCAAGTTTCCGCTATCCACCGATGAGACATAAAGAGGAGCCAACGGCTTAAGCGTCTCCGTATCGTACCAGTTGTAAAAATGCCCCCTGAACCTTTCCATAAAATTCAAAGTGACGAATGTTTTTTCCGTCCGGTGGAACATCATTCCCATCGACAGATAACCAAAATCATACGCGGTCAAATTCGCCAACAGCGAGAGGCCGATATTCGTCGGCGAAGTCCTGTGGGCCAAGACGCTCGCAGGCTCTTCCTGAAAATTGTCCGGCGGCAGCCAGTGATCCTTCTCGGTCACAAAATTCTCAAAAAACGCCCAGTTCCTCCGGGCAAGCTTCCTGAGGAAAAGGGCCTGGGCGCGAGAAAGTAGAATCTTCCGAAGAGGAGTAGGCTGGCTGATTATATAAGCCGCCGCGGGAGAAACCAACCACAGGCTTAAAAATATCAAAGCCAATCCGTCAAAGCGCCGGAATAACCCCAGGGAACAAACCAAAAGCATTACGGCGGCAACAGGCTCACACATCATATGCTTGCAGTAACCTGAAATATGTTTCGACAGAGAGTTTTCCGCCTCAAGGAAAGTCTGCCATTTTAACAAATTCCTCCGTGACACCAACATTCTCCACAAAGTCCGCAGTATCGCGTCCAAACAATACGACGCCTCATACAGCAAAAAAACAAGCGAGAAGAAAAACCGGAGTGCGTTCTTCTTAAATGAGGATAGCACCAACCCAAAATGAGTCTTAAGGGTCAATTTCTCCGATTTCCTCACGGCCTCCGCCAAGGACATCGGCACGAGGGGAAAACCAAGGAGCGCGATGATGAAAGCCGACCATATCCAAGGCGGCTGAAAAAACATCCATCCTAATAAAAGTAGTATAACTGTCGATAAAGAAACGAGGCTACGCCTCAAGTTATCAGCGATTTTCCATTGGGACAATAAGGAGATCGGATTTTTGATTTTTGCGCCACGGGGCCCGGGTACCGAAGAAAATAGCCAGGGAGCAATCTGCCAGTCCCCGCAGACCCAGCGGTGCCTGCGGATTGAGTCCTTAAGATACCCCGAAGGATATCCCTCGTAGAATTGGACATCCGTCACAAGCCCCGACCGGGCATAACAACCCTCCAAAAGATCATGGCTCAGTATAGAATTTTCCGGAAAGCGGCCTTCCATGGATCGTTCGAAAGCATCCACATCATACAGCCCTTTGCCGATAAAAGACCCTTCAAAGAAAACATCCTGGTAAACATCAGAGACCGCTTTGGTATAAGGATCGATCCCGGTATCGCCCCCGAAGATCTTCACGAACAAAGAAGGATTTTCTCCCGGATAGCTAGATTCAACCCTAGGCTGAAGGATCCCGTATCCGGAAATGACCCGTTGTTTTGCTTCGTCATAGACCGGCCGGTTCAAAGGATGCGCGATGACCCCCACGAGATCACGGGCGGCGTTGCGGGACATCCGAGTGTCCGCATCCAGCGTAATGACATATTTGACGTCCTGAAGCCTCTGAGGGTCCCCGAGGACCACGCTGAAACGGCCCTCTCCTTTTCCGCGAAGGAATGCGTTCAAATCCCCAAGCTTGCCCCGTTTACGCTCATACCCCATCCATACCTTTTCTCTTTCGTCCCACCGGCGGGGCCTGTGCAGAAGACAGAAAACGCGATCTTTATGCCTCCGGTATTTATAATTCAACTGTTCGATCCCGGCTATGACCTGCGCAAGAAGCGCTTCATCCTCAGCCATAGTCTCCTGCGGCGCATCGCAAAAATCCGTCAAGAGCGCAAAATCCGTATTCGCGTCAATATTCGCCAGATAACGAATCTCCAGTCCTTCCAGGAGCGAGTCGACCGTTAGAGCATCGCTGATCATACAAGGGACCACGGCCAGTGTATGGGCATAGGCGGGGATCCCTTCTGAAAAGTCCATCCGAAGGAGGGGTTGGGGACTCACGAGCATCATGGAAAACCAATTCACCAGCGAGACCGCCGTCTGGCTTGTCGTAAATAGAAGCGATACCCCGAATAACACGAGCCACGGCAAACTTAAGATCTTCTCCGGCTGTATCCAATTAAAGATTCCTAGGGACAGTGCAAGGGTCAGGAAAGTAACGGAAGCGAAAAACAGCGCAAACGGCCAAAAAGTTTTTTTTGCCTGCAGATACTGGCCAAGAGGTAACCGCAGGCCACATTCGCGGCAAAAAAGCTCCAACCCCCGGTCCAGCAGGTAAAACCCTACGTGCGCCGTGACGTGGCCGGGGCCTTTCTCCGTTTCCGCCTTCTTAGTGATCCTGATCACGCGCGCCGCGACCTCTTCTTCCGTGATCTTGCTTCTCAAGGAAAGTTGCTCAACGACATGCCGGTAGCGGTCACGGGTAGCAAAAGACATCCGGCTATAATCCCCCGAAGGGTCCTGGCTCAAGATCTTTTCGACCACGCTGAGCGATTCGACAAAATCATGCCAATCGGTTACCCCCAGAAGACGCAGGCTCCCGATCGTATTGGCGATCGAAACCTGGTCAGCCGCCTGGTTTTGGCTGGTAGCCCGAATGATCCTCTCAAAAGTCTCCCCCTGCTCCGCAAGCTTCTTTTCCAGCCAGGCAAAAGGAAGATTGAGTACCTGGCTTTGACCATGCAAACGCCGCGTGAATTCCGCGACAAAAGCGTCGGAAAGCAATGAGTTACCTTTGGACATTGCCGCAATTTCATAGATCACCCCATCGGTATCTTTGGCCGAAACTTCCATGATCCGCGTCGCCCAATAATTCGCTTTATCTCTTTCCGCTTGTGCCACGATCAACCGGGAGGACACACGCCTTAAGTTCTCAATGAGCGCCAGCCTTAACATGATAGGAATAGCCCAGAGTTCGCCAAGCTTCAAGTGGCTGACGGTTTGATAAGAGGCAACAAACTCCGCAAGCCCCTGGCTATCCAGCCGTCCGTCGCCGTGAGAGACAAGCTCCATGGCAAGCTCATAAACGCGCGGATAACCGGAAAGCTCCCCTTGAGAAAGATGGGGTAATTCACGGATGTAATTTTCCGGAAGGTATTTCTGGGCGAGCCTTATCTGCTCCTCGATGAGGTAATAGTTATCCAGAAGCCATTCCCCGGCCGGGGAGATCTTCCGCTTGGATTTGCCGGCCTCATTGAGGAGTTCATGGATCTCGGCAAGCACCCTTTCATTCTTCTTCAACCGCAGCAATAGCCTGTTGTGCCCCTTTTTGTAACTGACCAGGTGCCCTTGGGCCAGTTTTTTCGCATGCGCCTTGAACTGCTCAATGCTGAAAAGCTCAGCACGGAGAGGCTGTTCCTCGGCAATCCTGTTCCAAAACAGAATATCGCCAAGACGCATTTTAAGAGGCAAAATATATTCTTGAAGAGACTTCCGAGTCAAGGCGGGCTCCTATTTATTTTCTGTAAGTAAGACGCTGAAAAATAAAGCTTTTAGAAGAATGGATCTTTGAAGAATTATTATACACCACAAAATGATGTTTCAGTTATAAAAAATCTTCGAACAGTATATTTAATTATATTTCCGTCAATGAGACTTTATACGGGGCTGGTTCAAATAAGGGGCATTATCTCTAAGGCCGGGAGGTAATATTCGACAAGTGGACGGCCGTTCTGTAAACAGCTGCCGGCAAATTTGAGAGGTGAACCCTGTAAAGACGCCCATACCTTGCCATCGGGATAGAATCCCTGCCTTAAGTCCGTGCCTTATCTTCCAAATCACCTTAAGGCGCTTTAGGCCAACCTCTTTATGGAGTATCCGGTCCTGAGAATGAAACATCTCTTAATGCGCCACGCCATTAGCTTCCTTTAAATACTCCTCCGTAAACTTTATTATATCATTCATCATGGCAACTGTCTCAACCGGATATTTTCCTATGGCTGATTCCGCCGAGAGCATGACAAAATCAGTGCCGTCTATTATGGCATTGGCCACATCCGTTACCTCAGCGCGGGTAGGCCTAATGTTCTCGGTCATACTCTCAAGCATCTGTGTAGCGGTAATGACAAACTTGCCTGCGCGGTTACATTTCTTAATAATCATCTTCTGGATGATGGGTATTTCGTATATGGGCAATGCTACCCCCATATCTCCTCGCGCAATCATTATGCCATCAGAAACTCCGATTATCCCGTCAATATTCTTTATACCCTTCCTGTTCTCAATCTTAGCGATAACCTGAGCCTGCGAGCTTTCCCCAAGAAGCCTTCTTACCTCCAGTATATCCCTCTTCGTGCGCACGAACGACTGGGCGATATATTCGACTCCGTGCTTTTCGCAAAAAAGTATATCCTGCTTATCCTTTGCGCTTATACTCCCGAACTCAAGCCGGGCTTGCGGGATATTCACTCCTTTATGCTCCTTAAGCAGTCCGCCGATTATCACTCTTGTCTTCAGCTTGCCTCTATAACGCCCTATTACCTCAAGATCAATATTTCCGTCATCAATGAATATGTGCTGGCCGTTTTTTATATCTTGCAGGGGGCCTTCATAGTCAAAGGGGATTATTCCGGCTGCGCCTTTTATATTTCTTTGCGTAAGCCAGGCTATCTGGCGCTTCTTAAGCGCTATCGGCTGGGCAAGGCTTCCTATCCTGATGCGATGGCCCTGGAGGTCGCCGAGAAGTTTTACACGCCTGCCATATTTCGTATTTAGGCTGCGGACCAGGCTTATCCTGCGGGACAACTCCTGCATACTGCCATGCGAAAAGTTAATGCGCGCGACATCCATTCCAGCAAATAACATTTTTCTTACTATCGTCTCGCTGGAAGACCCCGGCCCAAGAGTACAGATTATCTTTGCTTTAACCATACAAATACCCTATTTTTATTATTAATCAGGTAATTATCAGAAACAATTGAGCAATAAGAAACAACCTCTCTCCCGCTATGTCTAAACTCTGCCCCGCCTTTTAAGGTCTTTGTCTTGCCGCAGGAGGCGGCATACCCGCCGATCCTTTACGGCGGGGTACATAATACCGGGGTAAAACTGGTCTCTAAAGAAACCGCTAAAAACTATACTTTGCCACCAGTGAGCCCCCTGCTTCATAATAACCCTCTTTAAACACTGTGTCACAGGTAACAAGCAGGGTTATATTCTTTTTATTGAATAATTCCAGCCGCCCACCGAAATTAAAGCTCGAGGGCGCGGGCCTGAAACCGGAGGTCTGAAAGGATGTCCCTCCGCCGGTAAAGCTGGCCAATGACTGCTGCTTGTCATTTATAACACTGTAAAAGTAACGAAAATGCACCTCCGGGGTGAAAATGGCATTTAAGCCCTCAAAATGACGGGTGAACCTGCAGCCTGCGCCCAGCTGTAAATTATCATAATTCTGCGCATCGACATTAAGGTTCATGGAGCCGGCCCCGGTCTCGGTGTATCCTGAAACATGCAGGTGCGCATAGCTTAATGCGAGCAAAGGAATGATATCAAGGTCCTTACTTTTAATTTTATACCCGCCCTCCAGATAAGTTGAGAATTGCTGTCCGTCATAATCTGAACTGGCAGTCCTGTTTATCGATCCTATGACAACATTCCGTGAACTGTTATAATCATTATAACCGTAGGTTAATACCGCATCAATAATATAAGGACTGTCCTTGCCTTGGTATTCGCCATAAAGGCCGCTCTGATAACTGCTTATCCCGGTGCGGCCGCCGTTGTCCTTTGACCTGATGCGGCTCCACCCGAACCCTTGAGCGAATCCTAAACGCAGGGTATTATCCATAAAAACATGATCAATGCCTACAACAATGCCCCATAGCCTTGCCAGGTAACCGTTACTTACCCCCCGCTTGCCCTGCTGGGCATAATCTCCGTAGGATTGCGCCCAAATATCATTCTTTAAAGGAGCGTCGATCGCCGCAGCGGCCTTATCTTCTTCTACTTTAGAGTCCTGAAGACGCACTATTGTCGTGCCCACAAACTGGCTAAGCGTGTTATTTGAAGCATCAACTGCCCCTCTGTCATCAGGAGGGCTCATAGTGTCCTCTGAAGAGGCTACCTGGCCATCTGATAAGCCGCTAAGCGTATCTAAAACAGTGGTCATATCCGCGGTGGGATTGGTAATATTATCCAGGGCATTGCCTACGGCAGCGGCATTGGAGTTATTGGCAACGCTGGAGAAGCCGTTGGCAGCGCGATTCGCCGTAAGAACGAGATTGCCGCCGGAGCTGGCGGCGGCAAATGCCACAAAGGAATTGCTGGAGGTAACCGTAGATGGCGCGCTCCCGATACCGGAGCCTCCGGTGTCAACTATTGTAAGCGTGGCGTTATTGGGAATATAGCCGCCGACGGTGACATTCACTGTGCTTCCGGAATTTACATCCGCGGCAACACTAGAGGTAATGCTGCCGTAGGCCGAGGAAGAATTAGCGGTAAGCGCTAACGTAGAGCCGTTACCTTGAGTATAGGTGCCGTTTACGGTGAGATTGGTCGCGCCTATATCAATAGTACCCGCTGTCAGGGTAAGGTCGTTGGATGCGGTTAAGTTATCGGTGAGAGACCATTTTCCGCTGGCATTGTTGAAGGTTATGTTATTAAAAGAAGAGGAACCGGATTTTATGGTATACGTAGATGCGCCATTAAAGGTGACGGTGCCGGAATTAGCGTTAAAGGTGCCTGAGTTAGACCAGTTACCGGCCACATTCATATTTGCGCTGGGAGCGGTGAGGCTTCCGGTGATGCTAACGTTATTAAATGAGTTGGTGCTTGAGCCTGA
>JAZDMX010000023.1:0-79695 GCA_043800555.1 Candidatus Omnitrophota bacterium
TGGTATGTGCAACAGCAACTCCAGAGCGGTAATCCACTTTGGGTTATACCAGGAAGTATAGCTTCCTTATGGACGCCGGATACGTGGAAAGCGACGGCAGGGACATTAATAACAGCTGGTTCTTTAAGTGGATGGGCGGCAAAGAACAGGGCCCGTAATCAATATTTTTTCAGAAGGAAATATTTTCAAGATTGTAGATAAAGATAACAAGTGGGGATATCGTATAGATCCAGCACATCATGGTAAGCCATGGGGGCATACCGAATTTTGGAGGTGGTGATAAAATGTCAAAGTTTATTAAACCAGATTTTATAGAAAGACATTTAGAGCTTAGATATGAAAATAACGAGGTATGTATATATGGAACTCAAGAAGGTTTAAAAAAACTATCAGAATTAATTCTAAAATTAGCAGATAATCCAAAACAAGGGCATATCCATCTTGAGGATTATCAATTATTAACTGACAAATCATTAATTGGCGTTGTGGCAATTTTTGACAAAGAGAAAATAATTTAGTTCTTAAAATTAAAAAATAAAACCACACTAAACCAACCAAACCGTTTCTAGCTAAACTAATGCTGCTCCTTTTGTAATGCTCCCTATTAGTCAAGGGGAGTGTAATGCCACACGTTTAGCAAGCAGTTTTTAAGGTAGAATCCGGCTCTTAAAACGAGAGGTGTCTAATGGTAAATGGTTACCGAAGAAGGCCAAAAGGACTCAGGAATAGCTCGCTCTTTAGGAAAAAATGGGAGCGCGGGGTCTATTTACCTACACCCGCTCTCCAGGGGCTCCCGGCGGTATCGGCGGCTTGATCAGCCAGGCTCGAGCCGGGGTAACTACCTGGCTCCACAACATCCACTTACGATGTGGCTTCGCCACATCGTAAGTGGAGGAGGAGACCCGATCACAACGACCAGACCAGAGAGCTGCATGCCCAATCCGGACTTGTCTACTTTGGCGCCCGGTGGTATAATCCGGCTATCGGCAGGTGGATTACTCCTGACCCGCTAGGGATGGTGGATGGGCCGAATGTTTACTGCTATTTGAGCGATAACCACATCAATGATATAGATCCGCGGGAACAGAAAGGTAGATACTATGAAAAGAATTCTTTTATTAATTTGCATGCTCTTGATAGCCCAGAAGGTATTCGCGCAATCGGAAACCTTGGATAGGGTTTTACGAAATGATCCCGGACAGAAATACCTGGTTCAATTGCCGCGTCAATACACAACTGAACATGCCTTTCCGGTTCTCGTAGCTATCCACTGGTATAGCGGGACAGCAGAACAGCAAATTAATGAATGGGGGTTTCTGGCGCAAAAAGATTCTTATATACTTATTTGCCCGCAGTTTTCTGAAGGATACCAAAGATTAGCGGGGGAAGAGGACCAGAAACTCGTTGCAATAATTGATGCGGTAAGCAGCGAGTTCTCTGTAGACAAAGAAAACATCTACCTTGTCGGTTTCTCGGCGGGCGCTCAATTTGCTTTGCGTTTTACGTATAAACACCCTTTTTTAAAGGCCGTTTGCATTTTGTCCCCGGGAGCATTCGATCCTCCGCCAAGGAATAAACAATTAAAGTCCGTGAAATATTTTCTCGGGGTAGGGGAAAAAGACCCCCGCCTATCAACAGTAAGAAAGTTATACAATGTTTTAGATAAAGGGGGCTTTGATGTCAGCTTCGAATCCTACCCGCTGGTAGGCCATAACATCCATTCGAGCATGAAAAGCGCAGTTAGAAAATTTCTACATGGCATTCACTCTCAATAATTGCATAAACACAGGGCTTATTAAGAAATGCGGGACGTTTCTGTTTTTTCCGAGCCTGGTGCTAGAAAAAGTAGAAACGCCCCCCTTTTTCCGGAGAACAAGGAAAATTATTGACAAAGGGTAAAACTATAGTATAGTAGATTCGTAATCCCCGTTTGACTTCCCGAAAGGGCCCAGACGGGTTTTTCTATTTAAGGGGAAAGAGGCATAACTTCCAGGGAGAGCATTATGAAAAAGGGATTTACTTTAATCGAGCTTATGCTTGTCGTTATCATTATCGGAGTTTTGTCGGCGATGGTTGTTCCGCGGCTTGCCGGGCGTTCAGAGCAGGCCCGCGCGCAGGCGGCAAAAACCGACATTAATGCCAGCATACCTTTAGCGCTTGACCTTTATGAAATGGATATGGGCAAGTATCCGGAAGCCCTTGATTACCTAAGGGCAAAACCGGCAGACGCGGAAAACTGGCGCGGCCCCTATTTAAAAAAGAAACCTCTGGATCCCTGGGGCAAGCTTTACATATACAAGGCTCCGGGAGACCATAATCAGGATGGCTACGATCTTTATTCCCTGGGCCCCGACGGCCAGGAGGGCACGACAGATGACATCTCCAACTGGAGTGAATAAAAATGGCCCTTCCTTCTAAAGACAATATCCTTATCGGACAAATACTGATTGAAAAAGGCGTAGTCACGCCCGAACAACTGAATAAGGCCCTTTTTGAACAAAAGAATAACAGGGATATGATATGCACGAGCCTGGTCAAGATGGGATTTACCACCGAAGAAGAGGCGTTTACGCTGTTGGCGGGCCAGCTAAACATTCCTTATGTAAAACTTAAACATAAAGATATCGACCCGAAAACAGTGCAAAAGGTCACCGCCAAATTTGCCAGCCACTACAAAATAATCCCGATTGAATTTAAGGACAAAACCCTGGCCGTCGCTATGGCCGACCCCCTGGATATTCGCACGCTGGATGACCTGCGCCTGCTTTTAGGCGTAGAAGTAAAAGGCGTGCTGGCCAGCGAAACCGAAATACTGGAAGCAATCCGTAAGTATTACGGTCTAGGAGCAGAAACTATCGAGAGCATCTTTTCCGAAAAGACATCCGTTTCCGAGCTAAAAGAGGCCGGAGAAAAAACCGAAAACCTTGAAACACTGGCGGAAGACGCCTCTATCGTTAAATTCGTCAATCAAATATTATCGGAGGCGATAAAAAACCGGGCAACCGATATCCACCTAGAGCCTTTCGGCGATGAGTTGCGCACAAGGTTCCGCATTGACGGAATCCTCTATGAAATCAATACCCCCGAAAATATAAAATATTTTCAACCGGCCATTGTTTCGCGCATTAAAATTATGGCCAAGCTTAACATAGCCGAACACCGCCTTCCCCAGGACGGGAGAATAAAGGTCAAGATGGGAGATGGAGAGTTGGATTTGCGCGTTTCGCTTATCCCCTCGGCTTACGGAGAAGGGGTCCACATAAGGATATTAAGCAGCAAGCTCTTCCTGGAGCTGGAAAAGCTCGGGCTCCTGGAAGACGATTTAAAAATCATCGAACAAGCCATCAAGAAGCCTCATGGGATAATTTTTGTAACCGGCCCCACAGGTTCGGGAAAAAGCACTACGCTTTACGCCGCTTTAGCGCGCATCAATTCTCCGGAAATAAAAATTATCACTATCGAAGACCCCATAGAATACCGGCTTAGAGGTATCAATCAAATACAAGTCATGCCGAAGATCGGCCTTAATTTTGCCATGGGGCTAAGGCATATTCTAAGGCACGATCCCGATGTAATAATGGTCGGGGAAGTCCGGGATTCTGAAACCGCTGAAATTGCCATACGTTCAGCTCTTACCGGGCATTTAGTTTTTTCAACCCTGCATACCAATGACGCTGCCGGAGCGGTAACAAGATTGCTGGATATGAAAGTGGAGCCTTTCTTAGTTTCTTCATCGTTAGAATGCCTGGTCGCCCTAAGGCTTGTCCGGACCATTTGCCCAAAATGCAGAATCCCGGTAAAATCCAAGAATGAGATACTCTCCCAAATGTCCGATATAAAATTTGATGCTGATAAAGCAAGCCTTTTCGAGGGCAAAGGTTGCGAATTCTGCCGTTTTACCGGATACCACGGCAGAACCGCTATATACGAGATACTTACCGTAACCGAACCGCTCCGAAAGCTTATCCTTAGCCGCGCTTCCAGCCAGCAAATAAAACAAAAGGCCATATCCGAAGGGATGCGCACCTTACGCTATGACGGGTTAAGGAAGGTCATTAAGGGCATAACCACCCTGACTGAAGTCATACGCGTCACACAACAAGAAGAGCTGCCTAAAGATTAATGGCAAAATTCATTTACACCGCTAAATCCAGGCCCAGCCAGGTTATCCGGGGAGAAATTGACGCTGAAACAGAAAAGGAAGCAATCGAGCGGCTCGCCAGGCAAGGCCGATACCCGGTTTCAATACAGCCAATCAGCCTAATTTCCCAAAGGAAGAGTTTCTTGGGGTTTAAAAAAATATCGTCCGCCGAAATCACTCTTTTTACCCGCCAGCTTAGCGAACTTAACGAATCCGGAGTTAACCTGGTAAAGAGCCTTTCGATTGTCGCCCGCCAAGCCCCGAATAAACATTTAAAAAATATAATTAATGATGTATCCGCCGGAATCAAAGAAGGGCGCTCTTTATCCGAAAGCCTCCGGGTGAATCCGGATGTATTTTCGGGATTTTACACGGCAATGGCCCGCTCCGGAGAAGTCGGAGGGACCCTTGGGCCAACGTTAAAGAGGTTGTCCGATTTCCTTGAAAACGAAGAAGAGCTGCGAAGTTCGGTGCGCAGCGCTTTAATCTACCCTTCTTTCGTGCTTTCTGTAGGAGTCATGACGATAATCGTGCTTTTGGCCTTTGTTATACCGCGGCTTGTTTCAATGTTTAGGGACATGGGAGAAACCCTGCCTTTGCCTACGCGAATATTAATCGGCGTATCCGGTTTTTTAAATTCATACTGGCTGGCCATATTTCTTGCCATCATCGCTTTCTTAATCATATTCCAGAAAACGGTCAAAACCCCTTCCGGCAAGCTATCCTGGGACGCGTCTAAATTAAAAATACCGGTTTGGGGCCAAATCATCTTAAAAAGCGAATTAGGCCGCTGGCTGCGCACTCTATCGATGCTTGTTTCAAGCGGAATCCCCATACTATCGTCGCTGGATGTATCCAAATCCGTAGTAGAAAACGAGGTATTGAAAATTGAAATCGAAAGGCTGATAAAACAATTACGCGGCGGCGCCAGCCTCTCTTCGGCAATGAAATATTCCAAATTCTTTCCCGATTTTATCATAAATATCGTAGGGGTGGGGGAAGATGCCGGCTCAATGGATAAAGCCCTTTTGAAAATAGCCGATGATTACGAGAAATCGGTAGCGCAAAAATTAAAAACTTTAACGCGGATGCTTGAGCCGGTAATAATACTGATGATGGGCTTAATTGTCGGATTTATAGTTTTGTCCATGCTATTGCCGATATTCCAAATCAATTTTATGGCCCAATAGCCGATATATGCTTACGAATAAGAAAATATCCCGTGGATTCTCCCTGCTGGAACTCTTGGTAGCATCCGCGATTCTTTCTACCGGGATCCTCGTCATCTTGCAGGCAGCCGGGCTTTGCGCCAGAATCACGGGCATTGTGGAAGACAATATAAACGCGCTGGTATTATCAAAAGATAAGCTAGAAGAACTCCAATATAAGGAAAACTCAAGCCGGATTACCCAACCGGTTGATTCGGGCGTAAAAGGAAAATACCGCTGGGAATACGACCTTAACCCCGATCCCGGGTTAGACCTGTATAAATGCAGCTTTAAAGTTTCCTGGGAGAAAGAAGGAAAAGGCGAATTACTGGAAGCAGTCACTTACCTAAGAAAATGAGACACAGTAAAGCATTCACCCTGATCGAACTACTTATCTCGCTATGCGTATTCGCGATTATTATGGTTACGCTATATTCGGCGTTTAACACAGGCGTTACGGGCCTGGGCAGAATCGAAGCAAATGCCACTGCTTTAGAAAGCGGGTATTTTACCCTGGAGCGCATAGGTAAAGACTTGAGGAATTCGTTCGCGTATTCATCCGACGACTCAAGGTTTTCCGGGGATAATGCCGGCTTAAGCTTTCTTACGCTTGGCCCGCAATTTAGTTTTATCAAATATTCATTAAGCGGGAAAGTCCTCCTGCGGCTGGCAAGGGTAAATCAAGACGCTCTACAGAACGCTTCCGGGACAAAACCCAAAATACTCGCCAGAAACGTAAAACAGATTAAATTCACTTATATCTACCTTGACCCGGACTCAAAAGAACTCAAAGAAACCGACGCTTGGAACGATACAAGCGCTTTGCCGGTAGCGGTAAAAGTTAACCTCGTTTTGGAAGGCAAGAGGGACGCCGCTTTTACAAGGACAATTTATTTACCTTTAGCCAAATGAGCCAAAAATCCCAAGTCTTGATAATCTTTCTCTGGGTCCTGGTTGCCCTAGCCGTAATTACGCTAAGCCTCGGAGACAGGATATTTATTATTTTAAAGTTCGCCAATAACCGAAAGAGCCTTTTAAAAGCCGATAGGCTGGCTTACGCAGGAGTTAACTTCGCTATAGCCGAATTAAAGAAAGATAACCCGGATTTCGACAGTTTAACCGACGCCTGGGCCGACAACCAGGATGCTTTTGAGAAAATCCGGCTTACGGAGAACCCCCTAGAATACGCCACAATCGCAAACGAAGGGAAATTCGGAGTTATTGACGAAGAAAGAAAAATCAATATTAACAAAGCCTCAAAAGAGCTCCTTTTGGCGCTTTTGGAATATTATGAGATACCTGCGCCCCAAGAGATTGCCAATAACCTGCTTATCTGGAGGGGGGACAGCCCGGATAACGAAATGCTCTACGACAACTTAGGTTATCCGGCTAAAGCGCGCCCATTTGCGAATATCGCCGAGCTTATGCTGGTTAAAGGAATAGACGCGGAGGCTTTTAATAAAATTCACAATGCCATCACTGTTTATGGCAACGGAGGCATAAACATAAATACAGCCCCGGAGGAAACTATAGAAATATTATGCCGCTCCCTAGCGAAACAAAATAACGCAAACGAGTCCTCATCCAAGGCTGTCGCGGATGAATTTCTTTCCTTAAGGAACGCCAAACTTGCCTTTAAGGATAAGGCTGAAATCACCCTAAGCTTTACCGATAGCGATGAGCTTAACATATTTAACGAATTCTTAAACACCGGGCAGTTAAAATCCGAGAATTTTTTGATTGAAGTTAAGGGGAATACAGGTAAAATAAAATCCAAGGTTTCGATAGTTTATAACCGCAAGGATAACAGCATTAAATCTTACTATGAAGGATAAGGAAACCATAACCATAATCCAGTTAAGCGAAGGCTTATTTAAAGCTGTGCAATGCCTGCGCTGCTTAAACTCCCGCGCAGAATTCAGCGGATTTAGCCTTAAGGAATTGTGTCCTGAAAATGATCTAAGCGCAGAAATTGTTAAGCTCGGATTTAATGCTGATGAAATCATTGCCGCGCTTCCCGGGAATCAAGCCACCTGCCGTTTTCTGAAAATACCCGGGGATAACCCGGAGGAATTGGAGAAAATATCCGGCCTGCAGGCCAGCCGTTACCTGCCTTATCCGGCGGAAGAATTAGCTACGGCTTATCAAATCATCCGCACTGATAAAGAAGGCTTCTCGGAGATCATCCTGACAATCGCGCATAAAAGCTCTATTACCCATTACCTTAACGCTCCCGGATCTAAGCCGAAGAAACCCGCCAAGCTTGGCATAATCCTAAGCCCTTACGGAGTCTGCAATTTATTTTATGAGATCGAGCCTAAAGAAAACAGCACGGTTATGCTGGTTGAGCTGGATAATAAACGGACAGAATTGATAGTGGCCGAAAAAGGAAAAATGCTTTTTAACCATTCGATTAACCTGGAAACCGGGGTTACGGGATGGGAAGGCGCCTTAGCGGAAGAAATAAACAAAACTTCAGACGCTTTTATAAAGGATGCTCGCGGGGAAAGAATCGAAAGGATCATACTCTTAAGCGCAAAGGATATTGCGCAGGCAAGCATTCTTAAAATTCAGCAACAGGCCGGGATCCCGCTTGAAACCCTGAACTACCTTGAGAGATTAAACATCAATCCGGGGCCAGAAATTGACCCCGATTGCTCCTTTGCCGGCCTCATCGGCCTAGGCCTTAAAAGCCTGCCTGAATCGCTTAATATTCTCCCAAAGAAAATAAAAGAAAATAATTTAATCCTGGCCCGCAGAAACCACCGGCAAAAACTGGCGATCCTGGCTATCGGGATAATCGCCGCGTGGTTTTTCGGGATTATCAGCAATCTTGGCAATAAAACCCGGCTTTTACATAATCTCGAAAAGGAAATAAATGCGATTTCAAAAGAAGCATTACCCCTGGAGGGGATTGAAAAACGTTTTAAACTGATCGGAAACAACGCCAGCAGAAAAGACTCTCCGTTGGATATACTTTACGAATTGCACCGGCTTATGCCGGAACAAATTAGCCTTATCAGCCTAAGCTATGAGGAAGGCAAGCTTGTGTTATTACGCGGCAGTGCCACCGAGCTTGACGCGGTATTCAACCTCGCCTCGGCCCTGGGAAAATCGCCGGCTTTCAGTAAATTCAACATAAAGATAAGATTTGCCACCCGGAAGAAAACTCAAGCCGGAGAAGTAGTCGATTTTGAAATAGGATGCTCAAAATAAGATGCTTGACACCCTGAAGAAAAGAGAGAAAACGATTTTACTGGCAGCCGCCATAATAGCCGTTTTTGGTTTTTGTTTTAAGACAATACTTAACCCTGTTTTGACAAGAAATGAAACCCTTAATAAAAAGATCGGGCTTGCCCGGTCAAAATTAAGGAAAGACCTGATGCTTTTGAGCCAAAAAGAACACTTAAGGGAAGCTTACGCCAAGATATTGAGCGATGCCGACATGCAACAGGAAACAGAAGACGCCCCGGTAAACATTTTTTCGGAAATTGAGGGCCTGGGCAGGAGATCCGGGGTGCGTATCATAGATATACGCCCGCAGGCCCAGAATAATTTATCACCTTATAAAGAAAATTACATGGAATTACGCATAGAAGGGGACATGGAAAGCTGCCTCAAGTTCATATACAATATCGAAAACTCGCTAGGATTGTTTCAGGTGCGAAAATTCCGGCTTAACGCCAGGCCCGCTTCCGCAAACCTCGAAGGAAGCTTTTTAATCTCCCAAGTCTCATTGTAGAGAAAAAAAGGGGGACGTTTCTACTTCTCCAGCTTTAGGCTCTAGAAAAGTAGAAACGTCCCCCTTTTTTTTCGTCTCCTTTTTTTCCTTGACAAAACTCAAGTTAATGATATGCTCTCTAGGTAGAGAGCGGATATGGATACCAACCAAAACATTTACCTAATTAAGGATCTGGCAAGATTAACCGGTTATTCAATTTATACTATCAAATATTACCTCAAAATCGGCCTAATCAAAGAAACCGGGCGCTTTCCCGAAACCCATTACAGGTATTTCAACGATACCACCATAAAAACACTCAAAGACATACATAATTTAAGAAAAGAGAATAAATCGATACGGGAAATCAAAAATGAGTTATTATAAGGCCCTAAATCTGCAAAAAGAGCCGTTCTCAACCAGCCCCGACCCCGGGCTCCTATACCGCTCTGCCAGCCATGACACTGCCTTAAAACGCCTGGAGATAGCCATCAGGCTAAGGCGCGGCTTGAGCCTGGTTTTGGGCGACGTGGGAACAGGCAAGACCACCCTCTCCCGGGCGCTCTTGCAGGCATTTAAAGAAGAGGATGATTTTATTTTTCATATGATCCTTGACCCCAACTATAAATCCGAATTTCAGTTTCTCCTTAGCCTAGTGAAAATGTTCGGAATTACTCCTAATTTTAAGTCTACTCTCGATTTTAAAGAAGCGCTGGAAAAATACCTGTTTCAAAAGGGCGTGGAAGAAAATAAAACCATAGTCTTATTGATTGATGAAAGCCAAAAAATCACGCCTGAAAACCTGGAAGTCCTAAGGACCCTTCTCAACTACGAAACCAACGAATATAAGTTACTGCAGCTGGTAATAGTCGGCCAGACCGAACTTCTGCCCAGGATACAACGTATCCGCAATTTTATGGACCGCATTGCGTTAAAATATACGATTAACCCGCTTGATCAGAACGAAACCCGGGAAATGATCGAATTCAGGCTTAAACAGGCGGGGCTGGCCGACCCGGCAAAACTCTTTACGGAGAAAGCAGTTTGGTCTATCTATGAACACACTCAAGGTTATCCGCGCAAGATTGCCATGCTTTGCCATGATTGCCTGGAAACCATAGTCATGAAAGAGCTACCGGCCGTTGACGCTGCAACAGTAAACGCCTTGATTCTTCAAGAAAAGAAGTATGAAAAATAATATAAGCCCCGAAGAAAAACTTTTGCGCCTGATACGCGGCCAAAAATGGGCTAAAGATACCGGTAAGCCGTCCCCTAAGAAAAAGGTTCATTTTCCTTCAATAAGCCTTAAAAAATGTTTTTTAATTATTTTTACAGCCTCGTGCGCTTATCTGGCCTTTTCACTGGCTTACGCTCTATTTATGCCAAAAGATACCGGCTCCTTAAAAATACCTGAAAAAGACCATCCGGCTGATAGTATCAACCCGGCTCAAGGCGTAAAGTCTTACGAATTCTATTCCGAAACAATAAAAGGCAGGAATATATTCAATAATCCGGGACCTCAAGGCGATACGGAAAACGCTGCGGTCGTCATGGGAGATGACCTGCTAAAGGACATTAACCTTGTCGGCATCATTGCCGGAGACACCCCGCAGGCAGTTGTTGAAGACAAAAAGTCGCAAAAAACTTACTACGTGGTTAAAAACCAATTTATCGGCAGATTCCAGGTAGAAGATATTCAAAACGGGAAAATCATCCTTAGGTCTAACGGACAAAAATATGAACTCTTTTTATAATATTAAGGAGGGTTGGTCAATGCACAAAGCTATCCTTTTAGTTGCGCTTGCTGCGTTATTTGCCTGCGGCATCCGGATTGAAGGTTTTGCGGAAGAGGGCCTGCCACAGGAAGAGCAGGGTATCGCGGCCTCCGGCCATTCAAACAGAATTTCCCTCGATGTCAAAGATATGGATATTGTGGACGTATTAAAAATCCTTACAAGCCATTCGGGGATGAATATAGTCATCGGAAAAAATGTCGCCGCCCGGGTTACCCTTTTTCTTAAAGACGTCGACATCCGGGATGCCTTTGAGATAATCCTTCTGGCCAATGACCTGGCTTACGATAAGCAGGATGGCATAATCAACATTATGTCTGGCAGAGACTACGAGATGATTTACGGCACCCCTTTCCGGGACAAAAAGCAAGCTAGGATAATCAAGCTGGAATACGCCAAAGCAGCCGATATTGTGCGCGCGCTGAACCAGTTTAAAACCAATTCCGGGCGCATAATCGCGGACGAAGGGACCAACACTATCGCCATAATCGATGTCCCTGAAGTGACTAAGAGCATGGAGGACTTTATCGCCAAAGCCGACGCTCCCCTGCAAACAAAAGTATTTGATTTGAATTATGCCCAAGCGGAGAAGCTTAACGCCAGCCTGCAGGAAATACTGACAAAAAATATCGGCAGAATAAAAATTGACGAACGCACAAATAAAATGGTTGTAACCGATTACCCGCAAATAATCAATGAAATAAGCAAAATAATCAAAGCGTTTGACGAAAAGAATATGCAAGTCTTAATCAACGCTCAAATAATCAACCTGACCCCTTCGGATCAATTCCAAATGGGGGTAAACTGGGACTACTGGATAAAGAAATATATCGATGTCAAGCTATCCCTGCCCGTAAATACCGCTAATGCCCTGTTTGTGGGAACGAACAAAACCGGCGACCCTAATCACCCGGGCCAATTCAAGGCAATTGTCGATATTTTACGCACTATCGGAGACGCAAAGGTTTTATCAAGCCCCAGGATCATCTCTTTAAACAACCAGGAAGCAAAAATCCACGTGGGCACCCGGGACGCTTATATCACCTCGACAACGTCCCAAAGCGGCAGCGGCACCGCCGTAACTTCGCAAGAAGTTAACTTTGTCGACTGGGGCATACAATTATATGTTACTCCCACTATAAATAAGGAAGGCTTCATTACAATGAAAATCAAGCCCGAATTAAGCGATGCTACCCGCACCGATATTAAATCAGAAGGGCAAATTACACAGGTGCCTATCATAACTACTTCCGAATCCGAAAGCACCGTAACGGTCAAAGACGGTGTAACAATAATCATCGGCGGTTTAAGGAAGGACAAGAGGATAAAAACCGTAAAGCAGATCCCTGTTTTGGGAGACATACCGGGGCTGGGAATGCTCTTTAGGTCTACGGACGATAAAACCGAAATAAATGAACTGATAATACTGCTTACCCCGCATATAATTACGGGCGAAAAGTCTTATTCGGATGTCTCCGAGCTTGCCCCCAAAGACGGCGTAGTGGCAAAAATGGAAGGCGGGAACATAGTTTTTTCTAAAACTTCCCCTGCTGCCGACAATACCTCTGCTTATTACCGCTCTATAGTCGATAAAGTAAAGGCTACAGCGTTGCTTATCCGGCCGAAAGGAGAAAAAGCAAGAGGAGAGGTCAGGCTGAACTTCGTGCTCTACAAAGACGGCACCATTATTGACGGGCCGTATATAGAAAAAACGAATAACCCCGAATTAAATTTGAAAGCAATTGAAGCAGTAAGGCTGGCTGCTCCATTTCAACCATTACCTCTTAAAGAAGATAAGGATAGGAAAAATTTCAGCATATGTTTGTCTTATGAGTAAAGAAAAGGGGGACGTTTCTACTTTTCCGGCAATCAGTCTCGAGAAAAGTAGAAACGTCCCCTATTTTCTGGCAACGTCCCTATTTTTTGCGATCTTAAACTTTGACCTTGACACCGTAACATTTTGCTGTTATTATACTTAGCAAATAAGCCTTACCCTGCGGCAAGGCGGGGATGCTTGCTTAGACAGGCAACGGAGGATAAAAAAATGACTAAAAAAGATATTATTCTAAAAGTAGCTGATGAAACCGGAATAAAACAGATAGATGTCAAACTCGTAATCCAGAAAACCTTTGACTGTATTATCGAAGCTTTGGTCAGGGGGGAAAAAATAGAATTGCGCAATTTCGGGGTTTTTAAGATCAAGCAGCGAAAAAGCCGCACGGGCAGAAATCCGCGCACCAATCAGATCATACCTGTCCCTCCCAGAAAAGTGGTTGTCTTTAAATCCGGCTTGGAGATGAAACAAAAAGTAAAATAACCTGCATACTACGCACTAAACCTACATACTGGCATATTAATGTTTAAAAGAGTATCCGGGACCAAAGATATCTTACCTGATGAAGCGATCCTATGGCAGCGCCTAGAAGAGATCAGCCGCGACACCTTCTCTTTATATAATTTCAAGGAAATCCGGACCCCCTTAATCGAAGAAGCGGCTTTATTCAACCGTTCCCTGGGGGAAACCGCTGAAATCGTCCAGAAACAGATGTTCCTCATCAACAATAAAGAGGAAACTTATGCCCTGCGGCCGGAAGGCACGGCTTCAATCGTGCGCGCCTATATCGAGAACAATCTCGATAAAACAAGCGGGTTTGTCAAATTATTCTACACCGGCCCGATGTTCAGGCTGGAGCGGCCGCAGAAGGGGCGCTTAAGGCAGTTCCATCATATCGGCTGCGAGGCAATCGGCTCTTTCGACGCAAGGCTGGACGTTGAAATCATCGCCCTAGCCGATAACTTATTACGCAATTTTTCCATAGAAGGCTATAAAATAAAATTGAACAGCCTCGGCTGCGCGCCCGACAAACAAAAGCTGGTAGAGGCCCTCAGGAAGGGCCTTAATGCCAAATCGGAAAAACTCTGCCCCGAATGCGTAAACAGGCTTAAAAACAACCCTTTGCGGATCCTGGATTGCAAAAATGACGCCTGCAAAGAAACTGCCGCGGAATTAAATATTTCAGAAGGCTGCCTTTGCCCGGATTGTTCGGAGCATTTTAACAAAGTCAAAACCGGGCTGGACTTCTTGAACATAAAATATGAAATTGACCCGCGCCTTGTGCGGGGCCTGGATTATTACACGGGGACAGTCTTTGAGATATCGCAAAAAAGCTTAGGCGCCCAGGACGCTATCGGAGCCGGAGGCAGGTATAATAATTTGACTCGGGAATTAGGCGGGCCGCAGGCCGGGGCTATGGGTTTTGCCTTTGGCGTAGAAAGGCTGCTGTTGGCCCAGGCAGAAACTGTCAAAATACAAAGCAAAAACCTGGTTTACCTGATAACCCTGGGAGAGCCCGCAAAATTAGAAGGCTTCAGGATACTGGATGAATTACGCAAAAACGGGATCCCCTGCGATACCAATTTCGAGGACAAATCCTTAAAAGGGGCCATGCGCAAAGCAGATGATTTAAACGCGCGGCTGGTCCTGATCATCGGAGACAATGAAATCGAAAAAGGGGTCATTACCTTAAGGGATATGGGTTCCGGCAGGCAGGTTGAAGTAAAAACAAAAGAAATGCTAAAGGAAGTCAGATGATACGGACGCACACTTGCTCCGAATTAACAACCAATGACCTGGATAAGGAAGTTATCTTATGCGGCTGGGTGGCCCGCAGGCGCGACCATGGCAAGCTTATTTTTATAGATATCCGGGACAGAAGCGGTTTTACCCAGGTTGTTTTCATCCCTAAGGAATCCGGGGAGGCTTATAATATCGCCCAAGGGCTAAGGGTTGAATTTGTGGTAAAACTCTTTGGCAAGGTAAATAAACGGCCGCAGGGGACGATTAACGCTAAATTAAAAACAGGAGAAATCGAAGTTTTGGCAAAAGGCCTGGAAATCCTAAGCCCAAGCGCCAATCCACCGTTTGAAATTGCCGACGAAACAGGGGTCACCGAAGAAACCCGGCTCAAATACCGCTACCTTGACCTAAGAAGAAAAAAGCCGTTCGACAACCTTTTATTAAGGAGCAACCTCTACAAGATCATCCGTTCTTACCTTGATTCGCAAAAATTTATCGAATGCGAAACGCCGATACTGACCAAATCCACTCCGGAAGGCGCCCGCGACTACCTGGTCCCCTCAAGGCTTAATCCCGGGCAATTCTACGCGCTCCCGCAATCCCCCCAATTATTCAAACAGATACTGATGGTTGCCGGGATAGAGCGGTATTATCAAATCGCCAAATGCTTCCGCGACGAAGACTTAAGGGCCGACCGCCAGCCGGAATTTACCCAGCTGGATATGGAGATGTCTTTTATCGACGAAGAAGATACCTACGCCATAATCGAAGAATTAATGTTTAAGATATTCAAAGAGCTCAAAGGGGTGGAAATAAAAATACCTTTCCCGCGCCTAACATTCAGCCAGGCGCAGGAAAAATACAAAACGGATAAGCCGGATTTACGCAAAGAGCTTAAGGCTGAATTCGCGTTTGCCTGGGTAGTGGAATTCCCTTTATTTAAATATAACGAACAGGAAAAACGCTGGGAGAGCGAACACCATCCTTTTACCGCTCCGGCAGAAGCCGATTTGGCAAACATAGAGGCCTCTCCCGATAAGGTAAAATCCCGCTCTTACGACCTGGTCTTAAACGGCACGGAGCTGGGTTCAGGCTCAATAAGGATCCACAACCAAAATTTGCAAGAAAGGATATTCCGGATCATCGGCATCGACAAAGAGAATGCCTTGCTGCGTTTTGGCTTCCTGCTGGAGGCTTTTCAATTCGGCGCGCCTCCTCACGGCGGGTTTGCCTTTGGCACAGACAGGCTCTTAAGCATTTTAAGCGGCGAAAGCAGCATAAGGGAAGTGATCACCTTTCCCAAGACGAGCGCGGGAATTTGCCCGTTGACTAACGCGCCTTCGAATGTAGATGAAAAACAACTCAAAGAATTGAATATCGCATTAAGGAGTAAAGCGGCCCATAATTTGTAACAAGTTAAATAGTAACCGTAAACTTTAGGCTAAGAAAGAGGAGGAAAAGATGTGCAGGAAAAATTTGTTTTATTTAACAGGCTTGTCTCTGGTTTTATTGCTCTCGGGTTGCGTCAGCCGGACATATTCTTTGACAAAAGACAGGGTTGACCAGAATTTGTCCGCCGGTAACCATGGTTATATCAGCGGAAAGTCCCCGGACGAAAAAACAGCCCCGAGGAAAACAGAGCGCACCATTAGAGTTTTTGAGTTTGAATTCGGCAAGCCTTATAGGGCCAAACAGGTAAATGCGCCGCTATTATCGCAGCAGCAAGGCTCAAATAACTTCGCCGGCATCAAGGAAAGCGAAATTAGCGAAGAGCCGGCCAGGGAAGAATCAAGCGCTTCCAAAAGCTCAACCGGCCGCCAATATGCCGTAGAGAAAAATGATACCCTGCAAAAAATATCCCAGAAATTCTACGGGACAACCAAGAAATGGACGAAAATTTACAATGCCAACAAGGACGTCTTAAAAGGGCCGGATAAGGTTTACCCCGGGCAAACGCTCAACATACCGGATGCCGAAAAAGTTGAACAGGCCGCCGAGAAATTAGAAGAGCCGAAAGAAAACCTCAAATAGATAAATCCGGCTTACGGGGCAACTAGGCCTAAGCCGGCCAAATCATAAGGCATGGATAAAACAATTAAGCTGCAGACCCACCGGGAAGCGCAGGATTTCTTTGGCCTGCGCGACGACAAAGCCAGGCTGATCGAAAAGGAATTTAAGGTAAAACTGGCCCTGCGCGGAGAATACCTGAAATTAAGCGGGACCTCGACAAACATAAAGAAGGCTGCCGGGCTTATTGAACATCTCCTGGGCGCCTACCGCCTGGGCAAAGAGGAAACGGGGAAATTAGAAGACCTGGCCTATCTTATTTCCTCTTTTAAAAACCCCCGGAAAACAAGCTCTTTAGAGATCCCTAAAAGCAACATTACCCGCGGCGCCAGCGGAAAACAAATCGGGCCCAAGACAAGCGGCCAAAGGGAATATGTAGAGGCAATAAATAAACACGATATTGTTTTCGGTATCGGCCCGGCGGGAACGGGAAAAACTTACCTGGCGATGAGCTGCGCGGTCGAAGCCCTGAAAAAACAGGCCGTGCGCAGGATTATCCTTACGCGCCCGGCAATCGAAGCGGGGGAATCGCTGGGATTCTTGCCGGGGGATATGCAGGAAAAGATATCGCCATATTTAAGGCCGATGTATGACGCCCTCTACGATATGATGGAAGCCGAACGCATTGAAAAATACCTTGAAACCGGGATCATTGAAGTCGCTCCTTTAGCTTATATGAGAGGAAGGACGCTTAATGACGCCTTCATCATCCTGGATGAAGCGCAAAACTGCACCGCCGAGCAGATGAAGATGTTCCTGACGCGCCTGGGCTTTGATTCTAAAGCGGTAATAACCGGGGATATAACCCAAAGCGACCTGCCTAACGGCAAGCCAGTCGGGCTTTTGCAGGCGCAGGAGATCCTGGATTCCACCCAAGGGATTAAATTTATCTACTTCAGCGGTTCTGACGTAGTAAGGCACGCGTTGGTCCAAAGGATTATCGAAGCGTATAATGACAAAGCTAACCGGAAAAATTAGCCTTAAACCAATCGCCTTAGCGGCTCTGGCGTTAATTTTGAGCTATATCTCCCAGTTCAACCTGGCCGTAACCTTATCTATCATAGTTTTATGCGTTTACCTGGAATCGAGGAAACTGGGCCTGAAAAGCTGCAAATTGCTGAATCTCGCCCTGCTTTATCTTGCCGCCGTTGCCAGCGGCTACATCCTTATCAAGCATAATTTCCCGGCATATTACATCCCTTTTTCCGTAGCCCCTATGCTGGCAACGTTATTATTCGGGGACTTGGAGATTTCCTTATTGATAGCCCTGGCTTCCTCGGTTTCGTTTGCTTCATTTACGCCGGCTTATCCTTTGCAAACAATGATGCTTTCCTTAACCGGAGGCATAGCTTCCAGTATACTTGTGCTGGGGGCGCGTAAACGCAATACCATCATCCGCGCCGGGTTCCTGATAGCGGTATTCCAGGTATTAACCCTGGTATTTGCGGAAAATTTACGGATAACCTCTGCCGAAAGATACGTGGTCCTTTTTATAAACGGGATAGTCTCAAGTGTAATCGTCCTGGGGATTTTGCCGGTTTTCGAATACCTATTTAATACCGCAACCAATATCAGCCTGCTGGAACTGGCTGATTTTCATCATCCGCTCCTTCAACGCCTGCTGCAGGAAGCTCCCGGCACCTACCACCACAGCCTGGTTGTCGGCAATCTTTCCGAAAGCGCCTGCCGCGCGGTAGGGGCCAATGCCCTGCTGGCAAGAATCGGCGCTTATTACCATGATATCGGTAAGCTCCAAAAACCGGAATATTTCAGCGAAAACCAAGCCAGCGAGAAAAATAAACACATAGACCTTTCCCCCTCGATGAGCAAGCTGGTAATCATGAACCATGTCAAAGAAGGAGTGGAGCTGGCAAAAAAATACCGGCTTAGCCCTTCTTTAACCGATTTCATCCAACAGCACCACGGGAACAGCTTAGTCTATTACTTTTACCGCCGGGCGCTGGAAAATATCGAAGAGGACCAAGACGTAAAAGAGGAGGGCTTCCGTTACCCCGGGCCAAAACCCGGGACCAAAGAAACCGCCATAGTATTATTGGCTGATTCTGTGGAAGCGGCTGCGCGGGCCCTAAAAGACCCTAACCCCGGAAAAATCGAAGAACTGGTGCACAAAATAATCAACAATAAGTTTATTGACGGGCAGCTCGACGAATGCGAGTTGACCCTTAAAGACCTCGAGAAGATTTCAGCGGTCTTTATCCGCCTGCTTTGCGGCATATACCATAACCGGGCAAGCTATCCCGAAGAAAAAAACAATTTCGCCCCCTAACCCCCTGGATATTCATAATTCAATAAATCAAATTGCAAGATAAACGCGTAAATTGCGCTTAGACAGTGAAAGAAGGCAAAAAGTGGAGATAACCGTAAGGAACCTGCAGAAGAAAATCCCCGTCTATCCAAAGAGGACAAAAGAATTGGTCCTTAGGCTCTTAAAGGGAGAGGGGGTAAAAAAAGGCGATATAAGCGTATCGTTTGTAAGCGATAGGGAAATCTCAAAGCTTAATTTGAAATATTTAAACGAAAACAGGCCTACCGATGTCCTGGCGTTTGGCTTGGCAGGCGGCAATAAAAAGATATCCGGGGACATAATCATATCCGCTGAAACAGCCGCCCGCAATTCCCGGATTTACAAGACCACCCCCATTTACGAATTGGATTTATACTCTGCCCACGGCTGCCTGCATTTATTGGGATATAACGACAACTCCCCGAAAAATACGAAAATAATGCGCGAGAAAGAATCCAAATACGCTAAATTTACGCCAACCGGATCCGTCAAATGCCAATCCATAAAACCGAAGCGATAATCTTAAGGAGGATGGAGTTCCGCGAAACTTCGCTTATCGTGGACCTGTATACCCGCGATTTCGGCAAGCTAAGCGGCCTGCTTAAGGGGATCCGGGCCGAACCGAAGAAATTCGCCAGCACCGTTGAAGTATCTTCATACAATGAAGTTATATTTTACAAGAAAACGAACACTTCCCTGCATTTAGTAAGCGCCTGCGACTTAAAAGACAATTTCTTTAATATCCGGAAAAGCATGGTCAAAGCGGGGATGATGGGGGTCATAATGGAACTGATCGCCTTAGTCATGCAGCCGGAAGATAAAAATGAGGACGTTTTTAACCTTGCGCTGGAGTGCCTTAAGGAGCTGGAGGTTACCAGCGTTCCGGAAAAGGTCATAACGATCTTCAAAATAAAAATGCTTGCCCTTTCCGGGTTTAAGCCGCATTTCGATTCCTGCGTATCGTGCACAAGCAAGATTTTCGGGCAATCCAAGTTCTCCTTGAGTTTGGGGGGCTTACTTTGCGAAAAATGTTTTCATAAAGACAACGCGACGCGGCAGATATTCCGGGGGACAATCGCTTCGATATTATACATAGAAAGAAATAATTTCAAGAGCAACCTGAACCTCGGGCTTAACCCGCAGATTAAGAAAGAGCTGGAACTGGTCTTAAACGCCTTTTTGAATTTTCACCTGGAAAAAGAACTTAAGTCGCAAAAAGTGCTAAATAAACTGGCGCAACCCGCGCCAAATTCCAATGCGTATGTGGAGGGGGTAGAGGGGGAGGTGTGAGATGAAGATAGGGATTGTTGGGCCGGGGGCAATAGGGTGTTTATTGGCTGCTTATCTATCCAAAGCCAAAGAAGAGGTATGGGTCATTGATTATAAAAAGGAGCGGGCTGAAAACATCAACAAAACCGGGATAAGCCTGACAGGATTATCCGGAGAATGGCACTGCTCTCCCAAGGCAAGATCCGATGTAAAAGGCATAGGGATCGCCGATTTGGCCATCCTTTGCGTTAAGTCTTACGACACAAGAGCCGCCATAGCGCATTCAAAGCCGCTAATCGGGGAAAATACTTCTGTTTTGACCTTGCAAAACGGCATAGACAATATAGAAATAATCAGCGAGGCAATCGGAGGAAAGAACATAATCGCAGGAGTGACAAACATGGGGGCAACGCTCCTGGATACCGGCAAAACCAAACACGCCGGTAAGGGCGAAACGATAATCGGCAGGGTAGACGGAAAAATCACCGCCGAGATGCGCTCCATCCGCGAGCTTTTTAATAAAGTCGGCCTGGAAATGCGCATTTCCAAAGACATAAAACCCCTGCTCTGGTCAAAATTAATCATTAACTCCGGCATTAACGCCCTGACAGCCATAACAGGCCTTAAAAACGGAAGGTTGACGGAATTCGAGGGCTCCCGCCGGATCTTGCGCGAAGCAGTTACCGAAGCAACCCGCATAGTCAAAAGAAAAAGAATCAAGCTTATCTATGATGACCCGCTGGCTAAGGTCGAAGCCGTATGCGAGGCTACCGCCGAAAACACCTCTTCAATGCTGCAGGACGTCTTAGGCAAGAAACGCACGGAAATCGATTTCATAAACGGGGTGATTGTGCGGCTGGGGCAAGAATTGGGAATACCTACGCCCACAAATACAATGCTGGTAGATTTAGTTAAAACCATTGAAGCCAGTTACAATCTATCCCTCTAAGCCGGGGAAATTCTCAAGCTGGCTAAAGAAACGCCGGCTATCAGATGAGCTTTTTTGCTGCCTGGCTTTATTATAATGAACGGCAAAAAGATAAAAAGATACCTGGCGGTAGCGATGTTGGCCGCAGGGCTTGCGTTTATTTTCTTATACACCCGCGGCCATCAAAATAACAAGCTCTATCGCCAAGAACATTTGATAATGGGCACGTTTGTGGAGGTCATCTCGCCTGAGCCCAAAGCCGCAAAGATAGTGTTTGACGAAATGCTCCGGATCGAAAAACTTTTAAGCAAATACGACCCGCAAAGCGAGGTAGCGAAATTAAACGCCTCCGGCTGCCTGAAGGCAAGCCCGGAAACATTTTATGCCGTAAAACGATCCCGGGAATTTTGGCAGGCTTCAGACGGGGCGTTTGACATAACCGTGGCCGCGCTTATGGACCTTTGGGGCTTTAGCAACAGGCAGTACCGGGTCCCTAAAGAAGCGGAAATCAAAAAGGCCTTAAAACTGGTCGGCTCGGATAAAATTATTTTGCAGGAATTTGATAATGTGATACAATTTAAACTTTCCGGCATGAAGATTGACCTTGGCGCTATCGCTAAAGGTTACGCGCTTGATTGCGCGTCCAAGAAATTAAAAGAGGCAAAAATCAACAGTTGCCTGATTAATGCCGGCGGCCAAGTCTTCTGCTTGGGAGAAAGATTCAAAAAGCCCTGGGTAATAGGAGTGGCGGGGCCAAAAAATACGAAGTTAGCCGCGTATTTGGCATTAAAAGACAAGGTAGTAGCTACTTCCGGAAGCGCCGAGCAGTATTTCATAAAAGGGAAAAAACGCTACTGCCATATATTAAACCCCAAGACCGGTTATCCGGCTTATTCAGGCATAAGCTCTGTGTCGGTTGTAGCTTGCGACGGCTTGACCGCCGATGCCCTGGCTACGGCAATATTTATACTCGGCAAGGATAAAGGGGAAAAGTTAGCGCGGAAGTTTAACGGCGCGCAAGTAAAGTTTATCCAGGAAGACAATGTTCAAAATAACTAAAAAAGAGAATTTAAACAGCGAAGTCATCCGGATAAAAGTAGAAGCTCCTTTTATCGCCCGGAAAGCCCGGGCAGGGCAATTTGCGGCAGTCGTTATCGACCAAAACGGAGAACGCATACCGCTGACTTTATCCGACTGGGACAAAGAGACTGGAGAGATAACCCTGATATTCCAGAAAACGGGTTTTAGCACCAACAGGCTGGCCGGCTTAAATCCCGGAGACAGTATAGCCCATATCCTGGGCCCGCTGGGCCAGGCCACGGAAATCCGCCCTCAGCATACGCTCCAGGCCCAAGAAGGGCGTTTGAATAATTTTGGCACGGTTTATTGCGTATCCGGAGGAGTCGGTATCGCCGAAATATACCCGGTAACCAGGGCCTTTAAGGAATCCGGCAGCCGCGTCATCGCGATAATCGGAAGCAGGAATAAAGACTTGCTGATACTGGAAAAGGAAATCCGGGAGACCAGCGACGAATTATTCATTACCACCGATGACGGCTCTTACGGGAAAAAGGGCCTGGTCATCGACACGCTTAAAGACCTGTTCGGAGCCATAGAGAAATCTACTCATACCCAATACCCGGATTTGGTATATTGCATCGGGCCGGTCCCCATGATGCAGGCTGTCGCAAATTTTACCAAAGAATACCTGGTGAAAACAATCGCCAGCTTAAACCCGATAATGGTCGATGCAACCGGAATGTGCGGCGCCTGCCGCTGCCACGTAGGCAATAAGGAAGTTTTCGCCTGCGTGGATGGCCCGGATTTCGACGCGCACCTGGTGGATTTTGACGAACTGAACCGGCGCTTAAAAACTTTCGCAAAAGAAGAAAAAAGGATAAAAACGTAAAAATGGCCGAAGAAAACCAAACGCCGATCAATAAAATGGCAAACAATAAAATGTTCATTTATTTCTCCGAAATGATTGATAAGCCCGTCTTTGACTCCGATAAGAAGATAATCGGGGAGGCCTATGACATAATACTCAAACCCAGCGCGGTATTCCCTCAATCGGTTTACCTGGTTATCCGCAAGGGTTTCCTTAACCGTAAATACGCTACAATCGCCTGGGACGATATTAAAGAAATTGATACGCAAAACTTTGAAATTAACCTCAATATCGAAAGGGCCAAAATCCAGTTCAAAGAAAAACACGACAATAAAGACGAGCTTACCCTCCGGCGAGATATTCTCGACCAACAGGTAGTGGACACCCATAACCATAAGGTAATCAGGATTAACGATATCCACCTGCTTTTTGTGGAACGGGCGCTTATGGTCGCCCACGTCGACATAAGCACCCGCGGGCTCATCCGCAGGCTGGGTTTTGAAAGAATCGCGGACTTTATCATAGGCGCAATTTCCAAGGATTCCGCCTACCTTAAGGAAGAGCACCTCATTTCATGGAAATACATCCAACCGCTCTCGATTAATCCGGCAAGCATGACAATTAAGGTAAATGCCCCGGAAAAACAATTCAGCGCCATACCGGCTGCCGACCTGGGAGAGATTTTCCTGGATTTGAACATCAAGCAGCAAATAACTTTCTTCAGGTCCCTGGATATCAAAACCCGAGCAAGGGTTTTTACGAATATCGACTTTAAAACTCAAAAATCCCTGGTTGAAGACCTGGAGCCTAAACAGGTGGGGGAATTACTAAACAATATCCCTTCCGATGAAGCTACGGATTTCCTGGAAAAACTTCCCAAATACATGACCGAGCATATTTTGACCCTTATTGAAAGCAAGTACGCCAAAAAATTATCCCAGTTATTAGGCTACTCCAGCGATTCCGCCGGAGGGCTGATGACGGCCGAATACACGGTCTTTACCAAAAATACCCCGGTTGAATCCGCGCTCAAACAAATCAAAGAGCGCACCTATAAGGCCGAGCCTACGCAATACGTTTACATCGTCGATGAGAATAACCGCCTCCTGGGAACGACTAATTTCCGCAGGCTGATACTGGCTGACCCCCAAGAAACGATCCAGAACGTCGCCTTTCCCAAAACCTATTTCGTGCATTTAGATTCAAGCGTAAAAGAAGTGGCTTACCTTATGGAAAAATATAAATATTACACCATCCCGGTAGTCGATGAGAACCACGCGCTGCAGGGGATAATAACGGTGGATGATATATTAAGCCAACTAATCGCTTTTGCCTGGAGAAGGCTTAAAAAAATCAAGATATTTTCCAAGGAATAACCTTTTATAATGAAAAACGCCTGGAGAAAAATAATCATATTCCTGTCGGTTATGGGCCCGGGGATCATTACGGCTAACGTCGATAACGATGCCGGCGGCATTACCACTTACTCGGTTGCGGGCGCGCATTTCGGCTATTCCCTGGTCTGGTCTTTTGTCCCCATCATCATCGCTTTAGTCATAATCCAGGAGATGTGCTCGCGCATGGCGGTGGTAACCGGCAAAGGGCTGGCGGATTTAATCCGCGAAGAATTCGGCGTAAGGGTAACTTTTTACGCCATGGCAGTCCTGATACTATCAAACATCTTTAATACCATTTCCGAATTTGCCGGCATAGCCGCCAGCGCGGAATTATTCGGGATAAGCAAATACATCCTTGTCCCGCTGTGCGCGCTGTTTGTCTGGTGGCTCATCGTAAAGGGCACCTATAAATCCGTGGAGAAAGTATTCCTGCTGGCTTGTTTATTCTATGTTTCCTATATTATCTCCGGGTTTTTGTCCAAGCCGGACTGGAACGCGGTAGTAAATAACTCCATCAAGCCGGCCATTCATTTCGACAAAGCTTACCTGCTTATGCTTATAGGGGTAATCGGCACGACAATCGCGCCCTGGATGCAATTTTACCAACAGTCATCGGTGGTAGAAAAAGACATAAAGATGGAAAACTATAAATACAGCCGGCTGGATGTCGTCATCGGGTCTTTTATAGTCAATATAATCGCGGTTTTTATCGTGATTGTCTGCGCCAACACGCTTTTTGCGCACGGCATAAGGATTGAAACCGCCAAAGACGCGGCGCTTGCCCTTAAGCCGCTGGCCGGGCAATACTGCTTCTACCTTTTTGCCTTCGGGCTGCTTAACGCCTCGGTATTCTCGGCGTGCATACTGCCCTTATCAACCGCCTATTCGGTATGCGAAGGCATGGGCTGGGAAGTGGGGGTAAACCGCCGGTTTAAAGAAGCGCCTCAATTCTATAGCCTCTACACAGCCATTATCATTATCGGGGCAGCCATAATACTTTTACCGAACGTAAAGCTCATCCCGATCATGCTTATATCGCAGGCGACTAACGGGATATTGCTTCCTTTTGTCCTGATATTCATGCTGATGCTGGTAAACAATAAAAGGCTTATGGGCAAATACACAAACTCGCGTATTTATAATTTAATAAGCATAACCGTCATCCTCGCCATGGTCGGGCTTTCTACGGCCTTATTGATAACCGCTTTCATGAATTAATATGCGCAATAAAATACCTCAACAGAACCCTAAAGAACGCGTTAATAATTTCCTGGAAGTAGCTTTGGGTTTTTCCAGGATTGAGGCTGAAAAAGAAGCTTCTCGCTGCCTCCAGTGCCAGGAGCCTGCCTGCCTGAAAGGCTGCCCTGTCGGGATAGACATCCCGGGGTTCATAAAGTTGATCAAAGAAGGCAAACAAAAAAACGCTTTGGATAAAATCAAGGAAAGAAACAACCTCCCGGCGGTCTGCGGCCGCGTCTGCCCGCAAGAGAACCAATGCGAAGCAGCCTGCATCCTGAATAAGAAAAACGCGCCTATAAACATAGGGGCGCTGGAAAGATACGCCTCGGATTGCCAAACCGATTGCACCGGCCGGTTGCCCATAACGCCGGCGCTGGAAAAAATAGCGGTGGTCGGTTCCGGGCCTGCCGGCTTGACCTGCGCAGCCGATTTAGCCAAGCTCGGTTTTAAAGTTGCCTTATTCGAGTCTTTACATATTCCGGGAGGCGTTTTGGTTTACGGTATCCCGGAATTCAGGCTCCCCAAAAAAATAGTGCAAAATGAAGTGGATTACATAAAGGGGCTGGGGGTGGATATCCGAATTGACACGCTTATCGGCAATACTTTCAGCCTCGAGGACTTACGCCAAGAAGGCTTCAAGGCAATTTTTCTGGCGACAGGGGCCGGATTACCGCAGTTCTTAGGCATTGAAGGGGAAAACCTCCCGGGGGTATATTCCGCTAATGAATTCCTGACCCGGCTAAACTTAATGAAAGCTTATAAATTTCCCGAATACGCCACCCCTTTAAATATCGGCGAGAAGACAGCGGTCATTGGCGGCGGTAACGTCGCCCTGGACTGCTCAAGAGCCGCCTTAAGGTTAGCCAGCCGGGTAAAAATTGTTTACCGCAGGGGCCAAAATGAAATGCCCGGCCGCCGGGAAGAAGTGGAAAACGCCAAAGAAGAAGGCGTAGAATTTCACCTGCTGACGCAACCGGTTAAAGTTCTCGCTAATGGAGACGGGTCTGTTAAAGGCCTGGAATGCATTAAAATGGAATTGGGAGAGCCTGAGGCGACCGGAAGAAGAAGGCCGGTTCCGCTGAAAGATTCGGCCTTTTTCCTGGAGGCCGATACGGTTATCATAGCTATAGGCCAAAACCCAAACCCCCTTTTGCCTAAAGCAACCCAGGGGCTAGTAACAAATAACGATGGGACAATCAAGGTGGATGACAATTTCATGACATCCCTACCGGGCGTATTTGCCGGCGGAGACATCATAAGCGGCGCCGACACGGTAATCTCGGCAATGGGCGCCGGAAAGAAAGCGGCCCTGGCGATAGAAAAATACATAAAGGATAAAAATGGAAAATAAAACCGGAGTTAAAGATATCCTTTCCCTGAAAAACAAACGCAAAATAACAATGCTTACCGCTTACGACTACCCGATAGCCGAACTAGTGGATAAAGCGGGCATCGATATGATTTTAGTAGGCGACTCTTTGGCAAATGTGGTATTGGGGCTTGACTCAACCACTAAAATAGGGATGGCGGAAATGCTCCACCACGCAAAAGCCGTGAAGCGCGCGGTAAAACAGGCGCTGGTTATCGCAGATATGCCTTATGAATCCTACCAGGTCAATACGCAAGAATCCGTAAAAAACGCAAAGAGGTTTATCGACGAAGCCGGTTGCGACGCGATAAAGCTGGAATGGTTTGATAAATGCCCCGCGGTCACCGAAGAAATTGTAAAATCCGGGATACCGGTAATGGGGCATATCGGGCTTACCCCTCAAACCGCGGATAAGTTAGGCGGTTTTAAGGTCCAGGGCAAGGACGCCAACGCTGCCCGCAAACTGATAGAAGAGGCGCAAATACTGGAGGGCTTGGGCTGCTTTTCGATCGTCCTGGAATGCGTCCCGGATAAATTAGCCGAAATTATTACTAAAAAAGTAAAAATACCGACCATAGGGATAGGGGCCGGCATAAATTGCGACGGGCAAGTGCTGGTCATCAATGACATGCTCGGGCTCTTTGAACGCTACACTCCGAAATTCGTTAAAAAATATTTAAACCTTTCTACGTTGGTCCTTAAGGCCGTCCAAGATTATAAAAACGAGGTGCTCGAAGGAAAATTTCCCGCCAGAGAGCATTCTTTCAGCATCAAAGAAGAGGAATTGAAAAAAATATGAAGAAAAAAACCGTAAAGTTGTTTACGCCCATACTTTTGTTTTGCATAGCAATAGCTTTTGTGGTAAAATTCGGCCTCCCGCAGCTCTTACGCGCCTATATAACAACCGGTATCGGCAGCTGCTCGGCCATCCCGATTTTATGCCTGCAGCCACAGGGTGCGACGGAAGCTTTTACGGTAGATAAGGCTTATATTCAAGAACTCATTCCTTACGAATTCCCCAAAACAAAGCTGCTGGCGCCCAAGGGATTTAAAGTCGTCCAAGAGCTGATAGCCAAGCCCTATTACAAAAGGAAAAAACCAAACAGCGCAGAACCCGTAATTTACGTGCTGCACGAACCGCCGGAATTCTTCATCAAGCTTTTCCCCCAGGTAAAAAACGCGGGGGTCAGGAATAACTACGACTTTATGCGCCGCCTGATGCACGCGAATGAATCCGGCATAAATAGCGTAGATGAAGCTTTTTTTGTAATCCTGAAAAGCATTTTCACCCCGGATTTAGGGAACCAGCAAACGGTAAAAATGATCCAGTTTAAACTGGATGGCCGTAATTATTTCATAAACTACAATCTGGCCGGGCCCGCATACTTCTTTGACTGCACAATACTGACAGAAGAAGGGGATTTCTTTAAGGTCTATATAAAAGACAGGTTGAAACAATTGGATTTAAACAAAGTAGTTTCGATTATATCTACAATTTGCCCTGCTTAGGGAAAGCGGCCATTTTTTCATACGCTACCGGCTAAAAGAACGAATAACCCGGCGCCCCTAAAGTAATTTGCTTGATTTTTGCATCAAACTGTGCTAAAAATAAAAGTCTTGTGGGCCCGTTAGGAAATAAATCCTGGCGGGGTAGGCAGGAGTTTCTGGCGAAATGAGCGAAAACCTGATGGAAAAGATAGTTTCCCTTTGCAAGCGCAGAGGTTTTATATTCCAGTCTTCGGATATCTACGGAGGCTTGAGCAATACCTGGGATTACGGCCCGTTCGGCGTGGAGCTTAAGAATAACCTTAAACGCGCCTGGTGGAAAGCCAATGTTTACGAGCGTAACGATATCTTCGGGATGGACGCGGCTATCCTTATGCATCCTAAAACATGGGAGGCTTCGGGGCACGTTCATAACTTTTTCGATTTAAAAAGCGATTGCAAGGGCTGCAAGAAGCGTTTTAAAAGCGAGGACCTTAAAGATAAAACCAAATGCCCCGAGTGCGGGGGAACGCTTACCGAGGCCAGGCCCTTTAACCTGATGTTCAAAACCTACCAGGGCCCGGTGGAAGAAAGCGGCAATGAAATATATATGCGGCCTGAAACAGCCCAGGGGATGTTCGTAAATTTCCCCAATATCCTGGACTCCAAACACCCTAAGCTGCCTTTTGGCCTGGCGCAGATCGGAAAATCTTTCCGCAATGAAATCACTCCGGGAAATTTTACTTTTCGCACCCGCGAATTCGAACAGATGGAAATTGAGTACTTCGTCCGGCCTCCTGAGGCAGACAGGGCGCTTGAGGAATGGATTAAATACCGCTTTGACTGGTACTTAAACCTTGGGTTAAAAAAGGATAACCTAAGGCAGCGGCAGCACGGCAAAGATGAACTGGCGCATTACGCGCACGCCTGCACCGATGTTGAGTATAATTTTCCCTTTGGATGGAGCGAACTGGAGGGCATTGCCAACCGGGCTGATTTTGATTTGAAGCAACATGCTCAATACAGTGGCAAAGACCTGCGGTATTTTGATGACGCGGCAAAAGAAAGATTTTACCCCTATATAATCGAGCCTTCAGGCGGAGTTGACCGGGCGGTATTGGCGTTTTTGGTGGATGCCTATCACGAAGAAAAAGTCAGAGAAGACATCCGCGTTGTTTTAAAAATCCACAAAGACCTTGCCCCCACAAAAGTGGCAGTGTTGCCGCTTTTAAGGAACAGGCCGGAGATAGTGGAGTTGGCCAGGAAAATAGCCCAGGAGCTGAAGAAAACTATTGTTACGGTTTATGATGACACCGGGGCAATCGGTAAGCTTTACAGAAGGCAGGATGAAGTAGGGACGCTTTTTTGCGTTACGGTTGACGTGCAGAGCCTGGAGGATAAACTCGTTACTGTGCGCGAGCGCGACACTATGCAACAGGAGAGGATCCCGGCAGAGAAATTAAAAGAATATCTAACCAATAAAACCTGATTCCAAACCCGCATTGGAATCAGGTTCGGTTAAATTCCAATGCGGGTTTGGAATGATAAGAAAGGAAGGGTTTCAAAGACAATGAAAGGCAAAAAATACGTTTACAGCTTCGGTGGCGGCAAGGCGGACGGCAATGAAAGCATGAAAAATCTTTTAGGCGGCAAAGGCGCTAATCTGGCGGAAATGGCCGGCCATAAAAATTTAAAGCTTCCTGTCCCACCGGGTTTCAGCATCACCACGGAAGTATGCACTTATTATTACGGACATAAAAAGTCTTATCCTAAAGAATTAAAAACGCAGGTTGAAAAAGCGTTGTCTTGCGTCGAGAAACTTATGGGCAGAAAGTTCGGCGACCCGGTAAATCCTCTTTTGGTTTCGGTGCGCTCCGGAGCCCGCAAATCCATGCCCGGAATGATGGAAACAGTTTTAAACGTCGGATTGACCGAAAAGACTATTCCCGGCCTGGCAAAACAGGCAGGGGGGAACGAGCGCTTTGTTTACGACGCCTACCGCAGGCTGATTATGATGTACTCCGACGTAGTTATGGAAAAGGCGGCAGGCATCGAGCCAAAGGACGATATGGGGATCCGTAAGCAGTTAGAAAGGATTATGGATGAAGTAAAACGCAAAAGAGGCTCTAAAGCGGATACGGATTTGACTACCGCGGATTTAAAAGAAATCTGCGCGAAGTTTAAAATAAGGATCAAAGAGGTTTTGGGCAAAGAGTTCCCGGATGAGCCAACCGCCCAGCTATGGGGAGGCATTAGCGCGGTATTTTCTTCCTGGAACGGCAAACGCGCCATAAGCTACCGCCGCATCGAAGGCATACCGGATGAATGGGGAACAGCGGTAAACGTGCAAACCATGGTCTTCGGGAACATGGGCGATGATTCGGCCACCGGAGTAGCTTTTACCCGCAACCCCGGAAACGGAGACGCGCATTTCTACGGCGAATACTTAATCAACGCGCAAGGCGAAGACGTAGTTGCCGGCATCCGGACCCCGGCGCCAATCAATACATTTTCCCAGTCAGCGCACAATAAAGACCTGGTGACCCTTGAAAAAGCAATGCCAAAAATTTACAAAGAGCTTTTCGCCATCCAGGAACGCCTGGAAAACCATTACCGCGATATGCAGGATATTGAGTTTACTATCGAAAAGGGCAGGCTTTTTATGCTGCAATGCCGCGTTGGAAAACGCAACGGCCCGGCAGCAGTGCGTATGGCAATGGATATGATCAAAGAAAAACTGATTAAGAAAGAAGAAGCGGTTATGCGCGTAACGCCGGCCCAATTGGACGAATTACTGCACCCGATTATTGACCCTAAGGTAGAAGCGGTAAATAAACCATTGGTCAAAGGCTTGCCTGCCGGACCGGGAGGCGCCTGCGGGCAGATTGTTGTTAACGCCAAGGACGCGGTGGCCGGGAAATCAGAAGGGAAGAACGGAATACTTTTACGCGAAGAAACAAACCCGGAAGACGTTGAAGGCATGCGCGCGGCGGAAGCAATTCTTACTGCCCGCGGCGGCATGACCAGCCACGCGGCATTGGTTGCCCGCGGATGGGGCAAATGCTGCATCGTAGGCTGCAGCGCGCTGCATGTTGACTCGGAAAACAAGACAATCACCGCAAGCGGAAAAACCTTAAAAGAAGGCGACTGGATCACCCTTAACGGGACCAAAGGCACGGTATATGAAGGAAAGCTGGCGATGATGGATGCCTCCGAAGAAAATACGATGCTGATGGATTTCTTGAAAATCTGCGGCACCATTAAAAAACTCGGTATCCGCACCAACGCCGAAACTCCGGAAGACGCCGCCAAAGCCCGCCAATTCGGGGCCGAAGGTATAGGCCTCTTCAGGACAGAGCATATGTTCTACGGAAAAGGCGCGGATGCGCCGTTATTTATCCTGCGCAAAATGATTATTTCGAAAACTACGGAAGAAAGGAAGAAAGCGACAGAAGAACTCTTCCCCTACGTAAAGAAAGACATTAAAGGGACGCTTGAGGCAATGGACGGCTTTCCCGTAGTCATCCGCCTGCTTGATCCGCCCCTGCATGAGTTTGTGCCCCGCGAACAGGAGAAACTGGAAGAGCTCGCCCGGGAATTGAATATAAGCATGGAAGAGCTTTCCAAGCGCGCCGAAAACCTGCATGAATCTAACCCGATGATGGGCCACCGCGGCGTGCGTTTAGGCGTAACCTATCCGGAGATTAGCGAAATGCAGATACGCGCCATATTCGAAGCTTCTGCCGAATTAATCAAGGAAGGCAAAAAGCCTTACCCGGAAATCATGATCCCGGTTGTCTGCGACGTTAAAGAGCTTGCCGATCAAATTGTAATAGCCAAGGCGGTTTACGCGCAAACTCTAAAAAAATACAATATCAAGGCCATCAAGCACATGTTTGGGACAATGATCGAGATCCCGCGCGCGGCATTAGTGGCTGATAAGATCGCCACAGTGGCGCAATTCTTCTCATTCGGGACCAATGATTTGACCCAGATGGGCTTTGGATTTTCACGCGACGATATCGGAGGGTTCTTGCCGGAGTACATTAAAAAAGGCATCCTGGCGGTAGACCCGTTTCAAAGCATAGACCAGGAAGGTATCGGCCAACTAATCCAAATTGGCATCGAAAGAGGCAGGAAAACCAATAAAAAACTTGAGGTGGGAATTTGCGGCGAGCATGGAGGCGAGCCAAAATCAGTCGAATTCTGCCATAAAGTAGGGATGAATTACGTGAGCTGTTCGCCGTTTCGCGTTCCAATCGCCAAGCTTGCGGCAGCCCAGGCAGTCTTGAAAGAAAAGAAAAAATAATCGGGCAGGGGCGGCGCAGAACCGCCCCTGAGTAAAATTATGGAAGCGTTAAAAACATACCTTAAGGAAATCCGCGATATACCTTTGTTAACCGCTGAAGAAGAAATTTTCTTAAGCCGCAAGGTCCGAAAAGGGGATGAACAGGCGCGCAAGAAAATGATCCAAGCTAACCTGCGCCTGGTAATCAACATCGCCAAAAGATACATGCGCTTAGGCACGCCTTTTCTGGATTTGATCGAAGAGGGCAACCTGGGGTTAATGAAGGCGGTAGAAAGGTTTAACCCTAAAAAGGGTTTTCGTTTTTCGACATACGCTGCCTGGTGGATCAAGCAGGCGATTACGCGCTCTATTTCCGAACAAGGCAAGATGATCCGCATCCCGGTGTATATGAACGATATAATCACCAAATGGCGCAAAACCAAAGAACGCCTGAGCCAAAAGCTAAAATACATCCCCACTGACGAAGAGATAGCCAAGAAATTGAAAATCCCCCGAGACAAGATAAGCCAGATAAATTTCTGGATGTCCACATCGACTTCTTCGCTGGAAGCCCCTATCGGCGAAGATAGCGAAGGCAAAGTTTCGGATTTAATCGAAGATACCGCCTCTTTGCAGCCGGATAACGAAATCGACCATATCCTGGACAAAGAAAGAGTGGAAAACCTGCTGGAGATAATGAATGAGCGGGAGCGCGAAATCCTGGACATGCGCTTTGGCCTGGAAGACAAAGAGCCGCGGACTTTAGCGGAAGTTGCCAAAAAACTAGGAGTTTCCAGGGAAAGGATCCGCCAGATCGAAGAAACTGCTTTATTGAAAATAAGAAAATTCGTGGAGGGGACCAAAGGGGAACTCTAAAAACATCCCCAGCTTAAACCGCAGGAGCCAAACAATGAAAAACGATGCCATGCTGGAGAAAGCAATAGTCAATATACTCGATTTTCCCAAACCGGGGATAATTTTCCGGGATATAACTTCTTTGATCCAGGACAAAAAGGCTTTCAAAAAATCCGTGGATTTGCTGGCCGCCAAATATAAAAATGAGAGAATAGATAAAGTAGTTGGGGTGGAGGCGCGCGGATTCATCTTTGGCGCGGCTATTGCCCGTAAAATAGGGGCCGGTTTTGTCCCTGTCCGCAAAAAAGGAAAGCTCCCCCGCAAAACAATTTCCGCAACTTATGAATTGGAATATGGGACAGATACCCTGGAGATCCACGAAGACGCGATAAGGCCGGGCGAAAGGATCCTGGTTATCGATGATCTTTTAGCTACCGGCGGCACGGTAAAGGCCGTAACCGGACTCATAAATCAGCTGAAGGGCAAAATCCGGGGAATCGGTTTTGTAATAGAACTGGTTGACCTGAACGGCAGGGATAAACTAAAAGGTTACCCTGTTTTCTCCCTGGTAACCTTTAAAGGGCATTAAATTTTGCCCCTGTAGCTCATAAGGATACCTGCCTGCCGGCAGGCAGGGAGCAACAGTTTCCTAAACACATGTATTACGTTTATGCCCTAAAATCAGTTAAGTACGATAGAATATATATTGGCATAACTAAAGATTTAAAAAATAGAGTTAAAGAGCATAATTCGGGGAAAACGAAATCTACAAAATTTTATAAACCTTGGATATTGTTTTATTCAGAAATAGTTGATTCTCGTATAAACGCGAGAAAACGGGAAAAACAACTTAAATCGGGTTACGGTAAAGAGTTTTTAAAGAACAGGCGTAATATTAAACTCTTTAATGCGCCTGTAGCTCACACGGATAGAGCAAGAGTTTCCTAAACTCTGGGTAGCAGGTTCGACTCCTGCCAGGCGCATATGATTCTTAGTTATCGGTGTGGCAGGTTCCTGCCTGCCGGCAGGCAGGCGATTCCTGCCAGGGGCATATAATTCTTAATCCATGAGCGTTTTTCATGTATAACTGCAATCTCCACGCGCATACCTTATTAAGCGACGGCCAGCTGCTTCCTTCGGAAGTGGCTGTGCGCTATCTTGATAAAGGATATAAAGTAATCGCGCTTACCGACCACGCCGATTACAGCAATATAAAATCAATCTGCCAGGCGGTAATTAAATTCTGCCGTATGTGGCCTGCGGATTCAAAAATCAAGGTCCTGCCGGGGATAGAATTAACGCACCTGCCTCCGGGGCAATTCAAGCCTTTGGCAGCTTACGCCAGAAAACAAGGCATAAAGATAATCCTAGCCCACGGGGAAACTCCGATTGAGCCCGTAGTCAAAGACACCAACAGGCTGGCGCTTTTGGCGGATATCGATATCCTCGCCCATCCGGGGCTGATTACGGATGAGGATACCCTGCTGGCTAAAGAAAGAGGGGTATTCCTGGAGATTACCAGCCGCCAGGGGCACTCCGATACGAATGCACACGTAATCAACCAGGCAAGAAAACTGGGGGCCAAGTTAATCCTTGATCATGATGCCCACGCGCCGGAAGATATTATTTCTCCCGGGCAACTGGTTGAGATAGGGATAACGGCAGGCTTATCTAAGGATGAAATAGATAAAATTGACGCAGATGTAAATGATTTTCTAAAGAAGAGGGGGGCCATATGAACAAAGGCGTATTAATCATAGCAACCGTATGTTTTTCATTAACGGGAATGCTTGGCTGCGCTTCGCTTTCCGATAAAAACGCATCCTCCCAAACCCTGCAAGCCCAGCAATCATCATTAAAATTCTCGGATTTACCTATCCCGGCGGGATTTAGGATTTTAGAAAAAGATTCTTATTCCTTTGAAAGTTCCGGCATGCGCGTCGGGTTATTAAGATATAGAGGAAAGGCGACGATTGACCAGGTAGTAAGTTTCTACAAAGAACAGATGCCGATGTATAACTGGGCCCTGTTGAACATCACGGAATACGGCGAATGCATAATGAACTTCGAGAGAGAACAAGAAAGCTGCATTATAAATATTATTCCTAACGGAAGCTCTTCTGTAATAAGCATAGCTATGGGCCCGAAATCCCAGGCTATATCTAAAAAGGCCAAGAAGCCGGTAAAATAAATACGGCTTTTAACAAGAATAAAGCGGCTATGAATAGAACTATATTCCTAATGATACTCCTTGCGTTTATTCTTTATTTTCCATTTATTCCCCGGGCCCAAGCCGACTCAATGGATAAACTCAGGATTCAACAACAGCTTGACCAGTTTAAAAACCAGCTCCAAACCAATGCCCAAAATACCAACGCCCGGGCCCAAAACCTTATCCAAGAAAAAGAAATAGAAGCAACGCAATATCAGGAAAGACAAGAAGTAACTTCCGATGTCTTTGATAAATTCGCCAAAAAAAGCCAGCAATCGAGTTTCCAGCATATGGCCCGCATATACGGGATGCCTCTTTTGATAATGGCGGCTGTCGGCGTTATCCTATTGGTAATTTGGCACCAAAACGTATAGTAAAAAGGGGGACGTTTCTACTTTTATCGAGTCTGATTGCCGGAAAAATAGAAACGTCCCCCTTTTACTCTTATACGGTGATTTTTCAAAAAACACTTGACAAATAACAGGTTATATGTTAAAAAAGTACAAATGGTATTAACTCAAAAATATCGCCTAGGCATATAAATCATTCGCGCCTAGTTTATATAACGCAAACAGGGTATCATAAAAAAGGAGGAGAAAGAAAATGAGTAAACGCTTAAGTTTGGTGCTTGCGCTTCTATTTACGATAGGCACAACATTCGCCTACGCTGAAGTGCAAAATATCAAGGTATCGGGCGATATCTTGGCAAGCGGAGTAACAAGAAGCCATTTTGGCCTCATTGCCGCAACATCAGGGGATAAGAGCGCGTTGAAGCAAAGTTTTATTATGTCTCAAATCAGGCTTCGTGTTGACGCCGACCTTACCGACAATGTCATGGCAACCGTAAGGCTTATCAACGAAAGAATCTGGAACGGCCAAAACGATACTACCTCTAGCGGAAATTCGAATATTGACCTTGACTTAGCCTACGTTACCTTAAAGGAATTCTTATACTCTCCTTTAAGCTTCACAGTCGGCCGTCAGGAAATCCGTTTTGGTAATGGATTGGTCATGGGCAACGCAAAGGCGGACATCAGCGGGACATCAACCATTCCTACCGATTTAAGCGAAAGAAAGGCCTTTGACGCCATACGCGCTACTCTTAATTATGATCCTTTAGTGATTGATTTGGTCTATGCTAAGGTAAAGCAAGCTACTTCCGTGGATAGGAATACCATTGGCTTAGCCGGCGTTAATGCTACTTACGCGGTAAACAAAGATACCAATGTGTCTGCTTACTATTTCTTAAAAAGGGACAACTATAAAGGCACTTCCCTGGGACGCGGCGAGCCCGATCAATTAAACACTATCGGCGGCTTGGTAACCAGCACCCCGATCGAGAACTTAACCGTATCCGGAGAGGCTGCTTATCAGTTCGGAAGAAACGATTCTTCCAACACAACCCAGAAAAAACATGATGCCTGGGCGTTTCAGGCTATGGCGGATTATATCTTTGCCAAGGTCAAAACAACTCCTAAAATCGGAGCTTCGTGGACCTATTTATCCGGGGGCAAGGCCAGCGGCACTGACGCTACCAGGAATCAAGGCTGGGACGCAATGTTCTACGATCAGAAATTGAACAATATCGTCTACGCAATCCTGCCTTTTACGAATATGAATGCTTTCAACTTAAAGGCCAGTTGCAAACCGTTAGATGACGTTACGGTGTCTGCTGTATATGGTTATTATAATGTAGCCAAGCAGAGCACCGCGGCTGTCATCAGCCCATTCTACTATGACGGGTCTGCTCAATATTTAAACACCAACTATACAGGCAAAACACATCTCGGCGACGCAATTGATTTAACCGCAACCTATGACTATACCGAAGATGTGCAGTTAGGTTTAACCTATGGATGGTTTAAACCGGGCAATGCCCTGGCAACAAACGAGAAAGACGCCAATCAGTTAATTGGTTCTTTAAAGGTAATATTCTAAGGCTGTTTATGTAAATAAAGGAGCCCTTGGGGGCCAACACCTCCGAGGGCTTTTTTATTACTCTGATAGCTTTAGGCCAATAGCCTGTAAGTCAATGCCAAGCTTAGAACAAAAATATATCAAACAATCTGAATTTGATGTATATTATAAAAGGTGCGAAGAACTTTCAGAATGCTCCATAGTTTTCGTAATTATTTAAAACTTTAAACCATAGGCTATAGGCTATCGACTATAGACCTGTATATTTTTTATCCTATGTTACACTTGGCCTTCATCTTCCATATGCACCAACCCTATTACAAAGACCTGCTTACCGGCCAGGCGGACCTTCCCTGGGTCAGGCTTCACGGGGTAAAAGACTACCTCGATATGGTGCAGATACTGGAGAAATTCCCGAAAATCCATCAAACTTTCAATATTGTCCCGTCCTTATTTGAACAAATCGAGAATTACGCCGACGGCTCCATAAAAGAAAGGTTCCTTGAGCTTTCATATAAAGAAGCTGACCACCTCTCCGGAAACGATAAAAATTTCATCCTGAACAATTTCTTCTCCATCAATAAAGACAGGGTCATCTCCAACTTTCCCCGCTACTATGAATTGTATTTCAAGAAACAGAGGAAAGAAGAATTCAGCACCCAGGATTACCTTGACCTTCAGCTATGGTTTAATTTAGCCTGGATCGACCCGTCATTGCGGGCCAAATCCCCGGAACTAAAAGCAGTTATAGCCAAGGGAAGGTTTTACAGCCAAGAGGATAAGCGGCTTGTCCTGGACAAACAGCTAAGCATCCTGAAAGAAATACTCCCGGCATACAAAAGGTTTTGCGGCTCCGTTCAGGGCGAGCTAAGCGTAACGCCTTATTATCACCCTATACTGCCGCTATTGTGCAGTTCAAATAGCGCCAAGGAGGCAAACAGGCAAAGCCTTTTGCCCAACAAGGAATTCCGGTACCCTCAAGACGCCAAGGCCCAAATTGACGGCGCTGTAAATTTCTACCGGGAGAGATTCGGGTCTATCCCCAACGGCATGTGGCCGTCGGAAGAATCGGTAAGCGAGAGCATCCTTCCCTTTATAATCGATTCGGGCATAAAATGGATAGTCGCGGATGAAGCCATACTCTTTAAATCCCTGAAATCAAAGGAGAGGGCCACTAAATTGCTCTACCAGCCGCATTCATTGAAAAGAAAGCAGGGGAGCCTCAATATTGTCTTCCGCGACCGCAATCTTTCGGATTTAATCGGATTTGTTTATCATTCCTGGAAGGCCCGGAATGCGGTGGAAGATTTTATGCGGCATTTGGGCAATATAAATAAAACCTTTGAGAACCAGGACATCCTGGTAACCATAGCCATGGACGGAGAAAACGCCTGGGAATATTACGCCAATGACGGCCATGACTTCCTGGAGCTGCTTTATCAAAGCCTTAGCGAATCCGATTTCATAAAAGTTACAACGGTATCGCAATACCTGGAGAAACATGCGGTTAGATCCGAAATAAGGCATTTGAGCGCCGGTTCCTGGATATACGGTAATTTTAACAAATGGATGGGTAATTTCTATAAGGCCAAGGCCTGGGATTGGCTGCTTTGCGCCCGGGCCCAGCTGGATAAAGCAATGCCCGGCTTATCAGAGCAGGACAAACAGCTTGCCTTAAAACAAATTTATGTTTTGGAGGGCAGCGATTGGTTCTGGTGGTACGGCGAAGATCCCGATGGCTCCTTTGACAGGTTATTCCGCCTGCATCTACGCAACTTCTACTCAATAATAAAAGTTCCGGCCCCGGATTATTTGTTAAACCCTCTAAGTGCTTGACATCTAATGAGTTTTATGTTATAAATGTTCAAGTTGAAATGGATAAAAAAGACATATACGAACACTTAGCAAAGATCTACCTTGATGCTTCTTCGAAGAAGAAAAAAAGAAATAAGGCTTATCCAAAACTTTTCAAGAATCTTTTTATCGTAAGCATATTCCTAATGGCCGGCCTATCTACAACTTTATTATCTTCGGCGTTTAAGAAGCAAAATTTGAATTCCGAGACCGCTTTAGTCCTTCAAAACGGGCACGCGAAGATTAATTTTAATTTCAACCCCGCGAAAAAAGAATCCTATACCCTTGAGCTTAACCGCCTGAACCTGGCCCGCTTTAAAATGCTGGCTTTCTCCGTAAGAAGTATGGGCCCTAAGGACAAAATAACCCTGCGGGTTGAATTTACAAACTCCTTCAAAGAAAAATCCGAGATTTATTTAAGGGGCCTGCCTTCCAACTGGCAGGATTTTAGGATCAATCTATCCGAATTCAAGAATATAAGCGACTGGTCGGAAATAGACAGCCTTTCTTTTTGCGTGGAAGAATGGAACGTATCCGGGAGTAAGGGGCTGATTTTCATCGATAATGTCCGGCTCCTTAAGACCTGAAACGCCTGGGCCAGGCATGCATAAGCTATCCTGAGTTGACGAAACAAAAGGAGGAAATATAATGCGCATAATAGCCATCACTAACCAAAAGGGGGGTTGCGGCAAAACGACAACCTCGGTTAATTTAGCCGCTTCTTTGGCTACTAACGGTAAAAAAGTGCTGCTAATAGATATTGACCCGCAAGCGCACGCGACACTTGGATTAAATATCAAATCCTCGCTTAGTATTTATAATGTTTTGTCAAAGACCGCGCATCAAAAGGCGAAAATCGAAGATATCATCCAAAACATAAGCCCGGATTTCGACATAGCGCCGTCCAGCATCATTTTGAGCACCCTTGAACAGGAGTTGGCCGGCGAAATAGGCAGGGAATCCCGGCTCTGGGACACCTTAAACAATTTTAAAGGCCTTTACGATTATATACTGATAGATTGCCCTCCAAATTTAGGCATTCTGACCATAAACGCTATCCGGGCAGCCAATGAAATAATTATCCCGGTAGAAGCCAGCAGGTTCTCCCTGGAAGGCATGGGCCAGCTCATAAGCATAGTAAGTTTGGTCCGTGACCGCTTAAACCACGCTGTAAGCGTCAAAATACTGGTTACTAATTTCGATTCCCGCCTGGCGCATTCTTTCAAAATGCTTTTGAAGATCAAATCCGATTTTAATAATAAACTATTCTCCACCATTATCCACGTGAACGTAAGGTTAAAAGAAGCCCAGAACCAGGGAACCCACATATTCAATTTCGACAAGTATTCCCGCGGGGCAAAAGACTATTACAGCCTCTCAAGGGAAATCATCACTCAAGAAGAACCCGGGGCTAATGCTGCCATCAAGGCGGAGAGCGCGCCCAAAGCGGCGGTTAAGCCGATCGTAAGCCTGGAAAAGAAAATGAACGAGATACTTAAAGCAGAACTTCCGAAACTTACCGAAGTAATGTTCTCGGTTGTTGCGCCCGAAGCTAAAGAGGTTTACGTTACCGGAGAATTCAATAACTGGAAACTGGAAGCGTCCGGCCGCATGCTCAAGAATAACGGGACCTGGAGCAAAAAACTAAACCTGACCAGCGGGAAATACCGCTACCGCTTTGTTATTGACGGAAATTGGACGGAAGACTCATCCAACCCCTTAAAAGAAAAGAACCCCTACGGCTCGATTGATTCCCTGATCGAAATCGGAAAGAAACAATAAGGGAGGTGCGTATGATTAAGAAAAAACCGGCAAAAAAGAAAATAATAAAGAAGGCAACAAAAAAGGCGGGCGTCAAGAAGCCTGCCAGGAAAATCGCCCCCAAGAAGAAAAAAACAGTTGGCAAGGTTAAAAAGGCGGGCGTCAAGATTAAAAAAACCAAAGAAAATTTAATTGGCGCCATAACGCATTATTTCCCGCACGTGCAGGCAGCAGTAATAAAATTAGAGTCCCCCTTATCAGCCGGGGAAACGATTAAGGTCAAGGGCCACACAACGGATTTTACGCAAAATATTACCTCTATGCAAATTGACCATGTCAGCGTAAATTCAGCTAAAACCGGGCAAGAAATCGGCCTGCTGGTCACTTCCCGGGTAAGGCAAGGAGACCTAGTTTATAAAGTTAAACAAAAAGGAGGCTAAAGTGAGGCTTTCGGAAGTAGAAAAAAGAGCAAAGGCTTTAGGGATCAAAGATACCTGGAGGCTTTCTAAGAAAGAACTGATCAAGACGATCCAGCAGGTTGAAGGGAATAACCAATGTTTCGGGACCATTCGCGCCTGCAGCCAATTAATCTGCTGCTGGAGGGGAGACTGCATAAGATGAAATACCGCTGCCAAGTCTGTAACCGCGATATCGATGAATTTGCCAGCCTTGCCCATATTAAAGCAGAGGAATATTTATTAGAACTAATCAGGCGCGACCATCCTGAATGGCACGAGAACAAGAAAACCTGCCACAAATGCGTCGAATATTACCGCAAATTAGTAAAAGAAAACGAGGTCTGATTTAAGGGGGGCGCATAGGAGCGCCCCCTAAAAATATAACATTTTTGAGTACATACCCATAATAAATACGGCGTTAAAACCCGGTAAGTTCAAGTAAATGCAACCTCGAGGAAGGCCTAAAAAATACAGGATAGTGCACCTTGACCCTAAGATAAGCCAATTCAGCCCCCGGGGCAAACCCGGCAGGCCGAATGAAATAGACCTTAGCCTAGACCAGTTTGAAGCCATAAGGCTGGCTGATTATATGGGATTACCTCAAAAAGAAGCAGCCAAGTCAATGCGCATATCCCAACAGACCTTTAGCCGGATACTAAAAAAGGCGCGGAGAGGCTTAGCTAACGCTTTAGTCAAAGGCAACGCCATAAAGATACAAGGCGGAAACTACATAATCACTTCCCGCGAAGATCATGCTCCGACAAAGGGCCAAAACAGCTAAAAGGCCCGCAATAAAACCCGCCAAAAAACCTTCATTTTACCGCTTTTTACCTACTTTTACCTTTGTGCTCAACTTCCTATAATATATCTTATGTTAACTTGAGCATATTGCCTAAGTCAACTTAACCTCTTGTTAAATAAGGAGTTACGTTACCCTGGTATTTACCTGTGGAAAAGCAATTTTTTAGTTACTTAAACTTACCGCTTTCTTTTAAGGTTGACATTTACGGATGGATTCCTGAAGGAATTTACCGGGATTTTTTGCCTCTAATCGCCTATTTCATTCTCCGGGTTAAAATTACCTGGGCGGGAAAAATCGAATTATCTCCCAAGCGGCCATTGATCTTATCCAGCGCCTTAACCAAAGCCTCTCTGCGCCTTTGTTCGGGTAATAAAGGCAGGTAACTTTGCCACTCTAAACTGCTGGCAGTTACTCCCAGGGCCCTGATTTTTGGCCTTTTCCGGGCCTCCTGGGCCATTAATTTAAGGGCTCTCAAGTATATTTCATAGCTATCATTGGTAGCCATTGAAAAGGTTTTTTGGGCCAGAAAATCGCCTTTATCCGGCATATTCAGCCAGATATGGGTTGTCCGGGAGGCAAGCTCGTTCTGCCTTAAACGCTCGCCAACCATTTCAGATAATACCCTGATCCAGGCGTTGATAAACCGGGGGTTTTCCAAAGCTTTCGGCAAGGTGTAGGAATGGCTTATTGACTTAGGCCGTTCGCCGCTTTCCCGGTTTCCTTAAACTTACCGGAATTTTCATTAACCCCTGCTGCGCCAAAGAATCCCGGTAAGTTCAGGTATAAATCCCAGCAGCTTCTTAACCCCTGGCGCATTAAAATCTGCCCGGTTTTGCCTGCCATGCCACAAGCCTTGGTAAGCGGAGTTAAAGCCAGGACATCCTTAAGGTTGGAATCGTCTATCCGGGTAACTCCGTCAGGCTTATTGACCTTAGAAGCCAGCTTGGCAAGAAGTTGGTTTTCGGCTATGCCAACTGAAGCGGTAATGTTAAAGTTTGCATATATCTGCTCCCGGATCTGTTTAGCTAATTTAAGCGGTTGGGGGTAATCCCGGATATCCAGCTGGAATTCATCAATTGAAACGTAATTCAGCGGGAACCCGAAACCTTTAAGCAGCTCAAGGATTTGCCCGGAAGTCCAGATATACTTGGCCTGGCTTGCCGGCACAAACTCTAAATTTGGGCAGATGTTAAAGGCGTCTTTTGAGAGCATCCCGGAATGTATTCCCAGGCGCTTAGCTTCATAGCTGGCGGCGCAAACCACGGTGCGCGTTTTATTGGCGCGCGAGCCCACAATCAAAGGCTTGCCTTTAAGGCGCGGGTTTATGGCCTGCTCAATTGAAGCAAAAAACGCGTCCATATCGATGTGCAGGATCATACGGGGATAAAAGCCATAAGCCAGGGGTTAAAGCATCAGGTAATTATCTTGTCTATCTGCCAACGGAAGGTGGAATTATTGAATGATATCTGGTAAAGCTGGCCGGCGCTAATCACGGAGAAATAATTAATCCGGGCCTGGCCCAGCCGCTCCTGCCAATTGTAGGTTATGGTCTCTATGCCATATTCTTTATTATTCCAAAGAAAAGTTTTAGGGTAAATCCTGGTATTCTTAAAATAAGCCAGGACTTCGATGCGCTCGCCTAAATCATCCGGGTCAAACCCGGATTTATCCGGCTCAAATTTGTCCCATCGCGCATTAGGATTAAAGCTATTTTGCCCCATATCTTTCTGCCTTTGCTTTTTCCCGCATACTATATAATAAATATACTAATACACTATAAGCCTTAATATTTCCTGATTACCGTCATCAGCTTCCCGATTACCTTGAATTCTTCAAAAATTGGCGGATAATCCGGGTTAGCCGCTTCCAAATGGTATTTATTGTTCTTACGCGCCAGCCTTTTTAAAGTAACTTCGTTATCATCCAAAAGCGCGGCCACAATCTCGTTATTTTCGGCATAGGGTTGTTTCTTAATAACCGCTACATCCCCATCAAGAATGCCGGCATCAACCATGCTATTGCCTTTGACCTTTAAGGCAAAAACGTCGTCAAAGCCTAAACGGCCCAGGAATAAATTATCCACATCCACATAACCTTGGATTTCTTCATAAGCCAGATTGGGCTTTCCGGCTAAAATTGACCCAAGAATAGGTATTTTATTGAAACTGGCGCGTTCGGTTAATTCAATTGCCCGGGATTTGTTATTCATACGCCTGACCAATCCTTTCTGCTGTAAAGCCTTTAAATAGTCTCTTACTGTGCCGGTGGACTTGACCCCCAACTCCCCTGCTATCTCCCTGATCGTAGGAGGCAGCCCCTCCCCTATCCGTTTACGGATAAAATTGAGCGCCTTTTCCTGTTTGTGCGTTAAATACGGCTTCTTTTCCATAGCCATAGATATACCACACAAATGTGTGGTTTGTCAAGAAAGAAAATGGAGGGGCGGGGAAATGGGGACGTTTCTACTTTTCCGGCGTTAAGGGGAAATGGGGACGTTTCTACTTTTCCGGCGTTAGTCTCGAGAAAAGTAGAAACGTCCCCATTTCATAATCAAATTTGCGTTATTTCGCGGTTATTTAACAACCTCAAGGAAAGGATTTTCGGCAGGTTAACTTTGACCCTTATGCCTCTTTGCAAGTATTCGATTTGTTCGACTTTGCCCTGCCGGTAAAATAAATCCACAATGTCCATCCGGCCAAAAGGGACCAAAACCTCGGCACGGACCATCCGGGAATTAAAACATTCTTCTATCTTCTCAAATAAACCGCTGATATTTGTTTTGAGCTTAGCCGAAATTGCCACAGGGTTAGAAAAATCCCTTTTTAATTTCTCAAGCCACATTTTATCATCTAACAGGTCCACCTTGTTTAAAACAGTTATCGCCGGCTTATCCCTTATCCCCAGTTCTTCTAAAAGCTCAAACACGGCTTTGCCGTGTTCATATACCTGGGGGTGGCTTGCGTCTAAAACATGGATTAAAAGATCAGCCTGCACTACTTCTTCAAGGGTCGCCTTGAAGGCTTCGATAAGATGATGCGGAAGCTGGCGCAGGAAACCTACCGTGTCGGAAATAACCACATTCTCGCCATTAGGCAATTGCAGGTTTTTGGATAAAGGATCAAGGGTAGTGAATAAGGCCCCTGATACGGTTTGGCCGGCATTAGTCAAAGAATTCAAAAGCGTGGATTTACCGGCGCTGGTATAACCGACTAAAGCAACCAGGGGAATGGCATTATCTTTACGCCTCTTACGCATGACTACGCGCCGCAGCATTAAGCCTTTTAAATCCTCCTTCAGGCGGTCGATCCTTTTACGTATGGCCCTTCTATCCACCTCCAGCTTTTGTTCTCCCGGGCCGCGCGTTCCAATCCCGCCGCCTAAGCGCGAAAGGATAATCCCCTTGCCGATTAACCGGGGCAGGATATACTGCAGCTGGGCAAGCTCAACCTGTATTTTGCCTTCCGGGCTCTTTGCCCGGCGGGCGAATATATCCAGGATAAGCTGGGAGCGGTCAATAGTCTTTCTCCCTATTATCTCTTCCAGGTTCCGCTGCTGGGTCCCGGAAAGGTCGCGGCCAAAGATTACCGTATCGATATTTTCTTCTTCGGCAACCAAGCTTATCTCTTCAGCCTTGCCCTTGCCGATAAGAAGATTGGGCGTAGGCTGCTGGCAAACACAACTAATGCTATCTACGGCCTCTACCCCGCAAGCTGCAACCAGCTCTTCCAGTTCCTGCGCAAAATCATCAACCCTTAATTTCTCTATCCCGCGCTTAAACTGAATGGTAACCAACAAAGCTCTTTCCATATTCACCTTTCAGGAAATGGGGACGTTTCTACTTTTCTAGAGTTATCTTAAAGAAAAGTAGAAACGTCCCCGTTTCCTGCGTCCCCTTTTCTCCCCCATTTTCTCTAGCCTTGCAATAATTTAAGTATCCGTTGCGCGATTTTTTGGGGCTTGTCTTTGTCTTTGATATTAACCCACTTTACGCGCTTATCTTTCCTAAACCAGGAGAGTTGCCTCTTGGCGTAATGCCGGGTATTACGCTTAATCAAACGCAAGGCTTCTTCCAGGCCATGCCTACCTTCAAAATACCCAGCCGTTTCTTTTATGCCAATTGCTGCCGAGGCAGTCCGGCTTAACTGCTTAGCGAGCAATTTCTTGGCCTCTTTTAATAATCCGGCCTTAAGCATATTGTCAACCCGGGTATCAATTCTCCTGTAGAGAGCGGCTCTATCCATATTTAAACAAAATATCTTTACGGAATAATCATTGCTTAAGCCTTTTCGCTCTTTTTGTAATGCCGATATGGGTTTCCCGCTGGCCTCAAAAACCTCTAAAGCCCGGATAACCCGCTTGAGGTCATTAGGATGGATCCTGCCGGCTGCGCTTTTATCAACTTTTTTTAACCGGTTATATAGATAACCTTTTCCGTATTTACGCGCCTGACCGTAAAGCTTCTTGCGCAAGGCCGGGTCGCTTTTACCTTCCTTAAAAATACCGTCAATAAGCACGGAAACATACAAACCCGTGCCGCCGCAAAAAACCGGTATTTTCCCTTTTGCGGTTAACCTATCCACAATCTCCCCGGCTTCTTTCCGGTACCTGAAAACATCATATTCCTGTTGGCAGGAGACAGAGCTGATAAAATGGTGCTTTATCTTTTTTCTTAAGGCGCTGGCGGGTTTTGAAGCGATGATATCCATGCCTTTATAAACCTGCATGGAGTCGCAAGAGAGGACATGGCTCTTAAGCCTCTTGGCCAATGCAGCCGCTACCGCGGATTTGCCTGCGGCGGTCGGGCCTACTATAAAGATTATCTTGCCTTGGGGTTTTAGATTATTGCAACCGGAAGATGTGCCGCCAAGCGGCCTGGATTGTAAAGCCCCGGGATTAAAACGCTTCTTTAAGGGCATATTTTGGTGGGATAGCCTTCTTCCCGAAGCCGCTTATTCAAGGCTTCGGATTCCTGCCGGCTTTTTAATTTCCCGACTTTCACCCTATAGGCCTTGGCCCCTGAAGCGTTAACGCCTTCTTCAACGTAAGCAGGATAACCGCTATTTGACAGTTTTCGCGTAAGATTACTGGCGTTATCGGGGTTGGAAAACGAACCTACCTGGACAGAATAATAAAAACCGGAGTTATCGCCCTCAACCGGGCAACTTTGCCGGATCTGGCCGGCTTCCGGAGCCAAAGGGTATTTTTCTCTTAGCCGGGATAAATAATCCCTCCCTGAATTTAAATCCCCTTTATTAAAGCCGACTTCGCTCAAACGGTAAAATATTTGCGTTTTTAGCTTCGTCCCGGGATTATTGTTAATTATGCCTTGATAGATTTCTCCGGCCTTTGTGAAATCATTCCGCAAGAAATACGTATCCCCCAAGCCCATCATCGCCTCTTCCTTGAACCTTGAGCCGCGGAATTCATGGATGATTATCTCAAAGATGTCCGAAGCGCGCAGGTAATTACCGTCTTTTAAATAGCACAACCCCAGGATATAATAAAGTTCGTCGGAATGCGGGTCTTGGGCAATAAGCTTCTCTCCTTCGGTTATAGCAGCCCGGTAATCTCCTTCTAAGAGGCTTACTTTCATATTATCCAAATTCAAGGCATAAGCGTAAGAGATAAAAACAAACGATAAACAACAGGCAGCTAAGAACCAACCGATAACCGGTTGCCCTGGCTCCTTACATCCGGAGGCCGGGTTTTTGGCCTTTGGAATCATTTGGTAATCGGGATTTGGCGGCTGTTTATTCATTTCTTGGATTTCGATATTCCTTTTTGCAAATCCAGCACTAGCTTATGCCTTCTCTCCTTCTCCTGCCTGGATACCGTATCCGCCATCTTAAAGGCTGCGGTATGAGGGCGGGGAGAATATTTGAATATAAAGGCGGCGTTAAACCGGACAGATTTTACCAGGCTAAGGGTATCTTTGAAATCAGCTTCATCCTCGGCCGGGAAACCAACGATTATATCGGTTGTCAGCGCGCCCCCCTTTACAATTTTACGATAATTATCCGCTAAATCCAAATAGTATTTTCTGGAATACCCGCGGTTCATAAGCTTCAGGATCCGGTCCGAGCCGGATTGAGCCGGCAGATGCAGGTATTTCTTCAGTTTCCCGGCGCCTGCCATAGCCTGAAACAATTCTTTCCCGGCATCTTTCGGGTGAGAAGTGATAAACCCGAATTCCTTCAAGCCCTTAATAGCGTTAACCATTTCGATAAGCTTAACGAAATCAACTCCCTGGCTCCGGAAGGAATTCACGTTCTGGCCCAATAAAGTAAATGCGGTAATGCCCTTATCTACGGCGCTCTCTATCTCCCTGATTATATCTTCGGGCTTGCGGTGGCGTAAATTCCCGCGGCTATAAGGAACAACACAGTAAGAGCAAAAGTTAGAGCAACCTTCGGAGATGACCACAAAAGAATGGTTTTTATCCCGGTAGAAACCGGTATGGTAAATTTCTTCCGGCCTGGCATCCCCGTCAGTCTCCCATATTTTACGCTCAAAGGCCTTTTGATCCCGGGAAAGTTTTTGGATAATATGGGGTATTTTAGCGATATCCGCCGGGCCAACCACAAAATCAATGTTCGGCGAGCGTTCAAATGCCGTGTTCTGGTAATTCTGGGCCATGCAGCCTATAAGCCCGATAAGCGGCTTATTCTTACCGGCCTTGGCGGCAACCCTGCCGATCTCTGACCAGGCCTTATCTTCCGCGTGCTGGCGCACAGAACAGGTATTAATGATTATTATGCCAGCCTTATCCGGATCATCGCAGATCTCATACCCTGATCCCTGTAATAACCCAGCCACTACCTCGGAATCCCGGATGTTCATCTGGCACCCGAAGGTGCGGACAAAAACTTTCTTTTTTTGTATCTCTTTATTAATCATGTTGTTGTAAAGATGCTAGCGTCTCGGGGCTTTGTCACGTACGTTCATTGGTTCCATTCAAAAATAAAACAATATCTTTATTCTGCATTATTGCCAATTTTAATTTCTCTAAGCACTGCTTTTACTAATTCTTTTCCTTGTAATCCACCAATTTGATGTTTTTTGATAATTTTTTCAAGATCATATTCGTCTTTATCAATTACTATAATATTTCTCGGTAGAATTACATAATCTGGATGGTTATCTATAGCATTTGAAATTATTAAACTATCATTAGAATATCTTCCGATAAGATTATGAATTTTTGCAGCAATAACATATCCCTTATAAGGAAACAAAAAGTCAATTTCGCCAGCTAAAATATTCCCGCCACCTTTCGAGCAATCAAAGAATGCATCTGCCTTTTCCACAGTCCAAGTTCCAGAGCCCATTAGAAGCTTATTTGGCATTAATTCAGAGAAAACTTTTAATGCTTTTATATAATCTTTTTCTATCATTAAAATTTTGAGCATGCTGTTTGATTTCTCATAATATCGTAGATCTAGATAAAGCTTATAACAAGCCGGCTGTTCTACGGCCATTTCAGCCAAAACCCTTCGTTCCTCTGGAGACAATACTCTATGAGCAAATAAATTAGCTAGGCCTTCAGCAAAGTTTATATCATTTATATATTTTGAATCGCTTGTTATTGGCCAATTATCGGGCAAGAGATTTGATAATGAATAATGGTGCCCTAATTCGTGTATTAATGTTACACGAAATAAAGCTTTCTCTAAATCTGTAATTTTTTCATCTGCAAGCCTAGTTTTTAGCTTATTCGAAAGTTTTTCAATTAATTCAGGACGAATTACTACATAACAACCTCCTTTGACAAGTTTAATACCCATAAACTCCAAGTCTTGCGGTAGCATACTCCAATAAGCAAGAGGCGTTTCTAAAGTAACTCGCTTTTGTTTTAATAATAGCTGTCTTATGCCTTTGTCATCTAGCCCCTGAATTTTTTTAAAGTCATTAATTCCTAATTCTATATCTTCCTTTGAATTAGTCTTTTCGTCAGTGAACAAACTATAATCTTTTTCGTCTAAGACTAAAATAGCATATAGTGGTTGCTTAACAATGCCTAGAACCTCATTAGCATCTTCAATCTTAGGACTCAAAGGTTTAATAATTCCCTCAACTAAATCGGCGTACTCTTTAACATTTTCTGAGTAAAGAATTTGCTGGGTACATAGGCCGGGAGTTTCTTTCTTCTGCAATTTATTATCCGCCCTCATTTGATTCCTCTCCTTCCTATGATAACCACTAGCAAGACAGCCATTTAACATCAATAAACCAACTAAAAGGCAAATTAAACTTTTCATATTCTTAAGTTTCTAATTCTTTAACTAACTCATTTATTCGTAGTTATTTAGCTTCTTCAATATCCCCAAAATCATCACGCGGTACTTACACCAACGGTCAGCCGAAAGTCCGGATGAAAACTTTTTTCTTATCTTCTTTCATATTTATGCCTTATGGTATCGTGCAAAAGTGTCTAAAACTGTATAGTAGAAGCTGTTCTATACATCTTTTGTCTGCTTCAAATATTATCTCTAGGAATCTTTCAAATTGCGTTATTTCTTTACAAAATCTTGCCTCGAAACAAAAACCCAGGCACTTTAAAACGCCTGGGTTAATCGATCCTGATGCCTTTTAAATTCCAGCTTTCTTAAAAGTGCCTTTGACGAATTCGAGATACTCAAGGCCATCCTTCTCTCCTACAAAAAATCCGCCGTCATAAAGATTAACATTTCGCTCCTGCCTCATCTTATTGCCAAGCACGAGAATATCTTCATCCTTAAGTAATTGACTCAGCTTCTCCAAAATCTTCACATGATGGCCGGCTGTGCTTCTTACTTTATAGCCTTTCTTGGCAATCAGCATAATGCCCAGCTTAATAAGGGCGTCGTAGCAGAATTTGAAAACAACGCCGGGGATATCCGACTCTTTAGCGATTTTAAGATCGTGCAAAACAGAACGCAAAAACTGATCAATCTGCTTTTATTGAAATGTTAGCTTTTGAAAATATTGGCTCTCGAAATGAATCATACAAGCCTTACAGTTTTAGTTTTGAAGACGCTGTTTATAAAATGGCTCTTATCTTTTTTCTTTGCCTCAAATTCCTTCGGGTTTAGATTCGTCACATTAAATTCCCGGCCTGCATCTTTTTGCAGCTTAGCAATAATCCTCTGCAATTCTAAAATGGAATGTGTGCCGATAGCCAGCAGGTCGATATCGCTTGACGATCCCATTTTGTTGCTTGCGTACGAACCGAACAAATAAGCTTCTTTAATCCCTTTGATACCGCTTAACGCATCTTTGAGTTTCTTTTCTATGCCATGAGTTTTTAAGAATATCTGACGGTAATGCTCCAAAACCGGGTTATCTTTTGCAAGAAAGAAATACCTTTGTTTCCCGCGAAATTCGCTCTTGAAAAGCCCCTCTTTTTCCAATTCCTTAAGCTTGGTTTCGGTATTCTTAGGATCAATTTCTAAAATCCTGGCCAGCTCATTAATATAGACTTGAGCCTCCGGATTAAGGAAATAGTAATCCAGTAATTTTATTGCCACTTTTGAACGTAAGGATATCATCTTTTCACCATGGTTATGGTAATAAATTACCATAACCAATTATTTTGTCAAGTAAATTACGGTTCAAGGCATAATCCATCAAATCCTGCTTTGTCCTTATCAATCCCTATCGCCTTTCCTAACCTTCAACAATATCAACGGGTTCTGTTTACCAGATGTTGCTCAAATACGTCAGAATAGTCGTATAATACTGCTTCCATCGGCCAGCCCAGAGTCCGAATGAAAACTTTTTTCTTATCTTCTTTCATATCAGTAGATTATAAATTCTTGCCTATGTGTCTAAAACTGTCAAAGTAGATGAATGTATACGACTATCACGCGTTTTTATTCAACTTTTATCGAATTTCTCCATTCCATCAGGTTCTCGATGTCTAAAACTGTAAAAACAGGATAATTCCTGTAATCACGTCGTGGCTTACACCAGCCCTTTGCAATCCAATAATAGATTGTCTGACGATGAACCCGTAAGATTCTCGCTGTTTGAGTTAGATTGTATCTTTTGCCCGACCGCCGTGTGAATTCTTGAAAAACTTTTGCATCAGCTTGTTCTATCCGGTTATCAATCGCTTGTTCTTTGAGTCTTCGTTCCTCAATAAACTGGTCTAAACATTTTTTATCTGCTTCAAATATTATCTCCAGAAATCTTTCATATCGCCATTGCTCTTTGTTCCCGCTCAAACCATTTTTTAAAACTGTTCATTAAGCACCCCCATTTATTTTGAACGTTTCGCTCTCTTAGGATTCTTACCTTTTGTTATTAACTTTCGCGAAGGCCCTTCCATCTTATTGATGCGCTCAGAAAGTATTTTTACCTCTTGTTTTAACGCTTTTATTTCGTTCTCAAGGTTTTGCGTCGCTGATATTACTAAAATACTGGCCGATCCTGTATTAGTATAGGAAAAAACATAGAGAAAACACCCCGAAGTAGCCGCATAAATTCTTCCAATTCCTTATCATCTGCCTTATTAGCGGCATCTTGCCTCTGCCTGAACGAAGACAAAAAATCGATAAACTTCTTGCCCTGAACATCGGCAATAGCCTCCTTACAGGCACTTATCAATTTTTCGCTTAATTTTGACATCTTCTTTGTCTATCTACCAAATCTCGCTTAAATACTTTACGATAGCCGTATAATACTGCTTCCATTGGTCAACCAAAATTTTTTATGTATACTTTTTTGACATAATAAGGCCACAAATCTCTATGATGGTTTAAGTATCCCTCCCGATACTATTAGTTTTATGCCTTCCTCCGCTGACATTTGTAAAAACTTTACCGCATTTTTGGGCACTAAGATGAAAAAGCCGCTCCACGGACTAGGGGTTGAGCCAATAAGCACATGCACGAGTTCCTGCCCTGTTAATTCCTGCGCCTCCCTAAACCCATCATTAGTCATAAAACCTACTGACCAAATTCCTTTTGAAGGATATTCTACCAAAACTACCTTTTTAAACACCTTTTTATCCTTGGAAAAAATAAAAACGACTATTTGTTTAATAGGCGGATATACCTGCCGGACGCCGGGAAGCTTAAGGAACCATCTTTCTATTAAAGGAAGCGCCTTTTTTCCCAATAGGTGAGAAACAACAAATCCTGTTAATAGAATTATTAGGATTGCTATAATGAAACCTAACCCGGGAATTGAAAAACCAAACTCTGCCTTTAAATGGCTATTGATAATTCTGCCGATGATATTATCAATCAGTCTGAAAATAATAACAAGAAGATATAGGGTGAGAAAAATCGGCAGAATAGTAAGCAATCCGGCGATAAAATATCGTTTTAATTTACTCATGAAAAATCCTCCTTTTGTTTCCATTTCCAAGCCTCCATTGCCCACAAAGGAAGCGAAGAGATCCCAAGCACAAGCCCCCAATCAAATAACCCCAGCGGCTCGGTCTTAAATACCTTCTGCAAAAAAGGCGTATACACTACCATCATCTGCAAAAGAAACGACACGAAAGTCGCCAGAACTAGTTTTTTATTCGTAAACGCTCCTAATTTAAACAAGGATTCGGTCATGCTTCTGCAGTTAAAAGAATGGAATAACTGTGAGCATGCAAGCACAATAAAAGCCGCAGTCCTTGCCCGGGCAATGCCTTCTTTTTCGATGTAAAGGACAAATACAAATGCCAGTAAACTGCAAAAGGCGATAAAAGAACCCTGCATCAACATTAACATCGCCCGTTCTTTTGTGACCACCGCTTCCGTGGATTTACGCGGAGGCCGCTTCATGATATTGGGGTCAACAGGATCAACTCCCAAAGCGAGCGCAGGCAGCCCGTCGGTTACAAGATTAACCCATAAGATATGTATCGGCAATAACGGCGCGGGAAGCCCAATCAAAGATGATACAAACATAACCAGTATCTCACCGACGTTGCATGAAAGAAGATAGTGGATAAATTTTTTTATATTATCGTAAATACCCCTTCCCTCTTCTACTGCCGCGACAATCGAAGCAAAATTATCGTCAGTTACAACCATGTCTGATACTTCTTTAGTAACATCTGTCCCGGTAATGCCCATGGCAACACCGATATCGGCCTCTTTGACCGCCGGAGCATCGTTAACACCGTCTCCGGTCATAGCTACGACTTCGCCATGCCTGCGCCAAGCACGCACAACCTTTAATTTATGCTCTGGAGAAACCCTGGCATACACCGAGATATTCCTAACTTCTTTATAAAGCTCATCGTCGCTTAATTTATCCAGTTCTTCACCGCTTAATGCTAAAGAATCATCATTAAAGAATCCAAGTGCTCGCGCAATAGCGACTGCCGTATTCTTATGATCACCGGTAATCATTACCGTTTTTATGCCAGCGGCCTTACATTCCTGTATAGCTTTTTTTACTTCCTCGCGGGGCGGGTCTATCATCGCAACTAAACCCACAAATGTAAGCTCCCTTTCGATAATCTTTGCGTCGTGCTTTTCATGACTTTTATCCAACTCTCTATAAGCAACTGCCAGCACCCGCATCGCCTCGCCTGCCAATTCGTTATTAATCTTTCGGATACTTGCTCTATCCTGCTCGGTTAGCTTTCTAACAGCACCATTTTCTTCAATGTTGATACAATCATCTAAGAGTATATCAGGCGCACCTTTGACAAAAGCGAATGCCTGCTCGCCATGTTCCCGAATAACCGACATCTTCTTTCGGTCTGAATCAAACGGTATTTCGTCAATCAATAAAAATTCTTTCTCTAATTTCTCTTTGGTTATGCCGGTCTTACCGGCAACGGTCAAAAGAGACCCTTCGGTCGGATCCCCAATAATTTTATAGACGCCAGAATTATTAACCAACTGCGCCCCATTACACAGCACGCCATAACGTAACGTATTCTGCAAATCAGGATAATCAGCGATCAAAATTTGGTTTTTGCTAAACAAAAACGCACCTATAGGTGCGTACCCAATGCCGGTTACTTCAAAGAGCTTGCCTCCTGTAAATATCTTTTGCACAGTCATTTCATTTTTAGTCAGGGTGCCTGTTTTATCTGAACAGATAACCGTAGCACAACCTAAGGTTTCAACAGAAGGGAGTTTACGGATAAGCGCTTGACGCCTGACCATCCGGTGGACGCCCAAGGCAAGCGCAATAGTGACTACCGCAGGCATACCTTCCGGGATAGCAGCGACCGCTAAACTTACCGACGTTAAAAACACATCCACAATCTTACCGCCCCGCAGCCATCCTAGCAGGAATACCATTCCCACCATGACAAAACATAAATACACAATCCACTTACCGAACTCTTCTAATTTCTTCTGTAAAGGTGTAGCCTCATGTACGATTGCCTGTACTAACCCTGCGATTTTCCCCAGCTCTGTCTGCATTCCGGTATAAACAACGAGCGCTTTCGCTTTGCCGGATGCAACCGAAGTCCCCATATAAACCATATTTGCCCGATCAGCAAGCGGGATATCTTTTTCTTCTAAAGCGCGGGCAGTCTTTGCAACAGGCGTCGATTCCCCGGTGAGACTGGCTTCCTGCACGCCAAAATTTGCGCTAATCCAAACAAGGCGACTATCCGCAGGGACGCTGTCACCGGCTTCAATCTCAATCACATCTCCGGGAACTAACCCTGACGAAGGAACGGCTTTATGCTGACCGTCGCGGATAACTTTTGAAGAGGGGCTTGATAAACTTTTTAGAGCCGCAAGGGACTTTTCTGCGCGGTATTCCTGGATAAATCCTAAAATCGCGTTTACTATAACAATCGCAATTATGGCGAGCGAGTCTATCCATTCCTGCAGGAACCCGGAAACAAATGCCGCACCGATAAGAACCCAGACAATAAAATTATGAAATTGTTCTAAGAAAATACTTGCGGGTGAACGCCCCTTCGCTTCCCTTAATTGATTTGGACCGTACTTATCCAATCTGGTCTTTACTTCCTGGACAGAAAGACCCTGGCTTAGGTTCGCCCCTAGCATCTCAATCGCTTCCTGAATATCCAAATGCCACCAATCGTTCATTTCTCTTCACCTTCCAAACTCACCAATGCCCCTGCTATCTTCTCCATAGTCCGTCTATAGTACATCCATCGGCCAGCCAAAATTTTTAATATATACTTTTTTGACATGACTTATTGCTTTATAAAATGTTACAAATGTTTTTGGCTATATATAAGGGGTGGTGTCAAAAACTGTAAGGCTAAAAAATACTTTTCTCATATCTTCTTAAACAGGGATAACAATCCAAACCGCAGACGCTGTAATCAAATACAGCGACGCTATCGCGATGGCAGATACCATAACCGCTTTCGGCACATCGCGCGCGGGGTTCTTCATTTCTCCGGAGGCGGCAAATAACAATATCTATTGCCGGCTAACCCTGCCGTTTTCGTTTAGAAAACGGATAAACCTTCCGGCGGATTTATCGAATACCGCAAAATTCTTTCCCTTGGCATCCAAACGAAAGTAATTCTTTATCTCCGGAGAGAAATTATTCCCGATTTTCTTTTGCCATAATATAGCGCCTCTTGCGTCTAAAAGGACAAAGAGCATGCCGGCCGTATCGTAATCAAAGGTAGCGGCTAATATTACTCCGGGCCCAGAGGAAACCTTTATCTGCGCCGATTCAGCAAAACCGCATTCTTTTACCCATAATAAATTTGCGGATGCAAAATCATATAAATACAACCTTGCCTTATCTCTTCCGTTTTCGGTAAAAATATAGCGCGCTCCATCGGGCGAAATTGCCGCTTGGCTGATCCAAATCATACTACTTTTACCCGAGTTGCCAAAACTGATTTCTTTGGCTACTTTGCCTTTATTATCATAAAAAGACAGCCCCTTAAACCCTCCTTCGTCATACATACCCCAGTTTGCCAACGCGATACACTTGCCGTTATCGGAAATACTGGCTTTACCCGGGGTAAAGGGAATTTCTTTACTCCAGATCAGCCTGTTTCCTTCTTTAAAGGCGCACCGGGACGGGCTATTATCCGGATAGCCTAAGTTTTCTATTTCCACGCTGTAACGGCCGTTTTCAGACGAGAAAAACTCAACCGAGCCTGGTTTAGGGGGCATTCTCTTTGCCAGCGAGTAATCAGGCAAAGTTACGACGCAGCTAACCGCCATGAGAGATAAAATAATCCTGTTCATTTATTGGCCCTCCGGTTATTCCCGGTTTTTGCGTTTATGCCGCCAAGACGTGCCACCGCAAGAAAAAAACGGCCGCCAGCCTATTTAACTTTCAAATAAACGTCCAAACGCTCATCATCATTTTCAGCAAGCCGGGTTTTATACAAATGCGGCGGAAGCGCAACGTTAAGTTCCGGGATATTATTGACGGGGTAATCAAAACACGGAAAGGAAATCTTCTTGTATTTATCTTTTTGCAGAAACCCGTTAAAGATATACGCGTTATCCGGATAGGCCTTCCTGAATACTATTATATCGGGGCGCATCTCTAAATCATTATAAATGTCGCTATTCCCATAGCCGATAATCGTCTTGCTGCCCAAATAATACATATAGGAATACTCTTCATAATTAGTGGCGATGACCAGTTTTTCCGGTTTTTCATAATTAGATTTGATATAGGGGATAACAAAATCTAAAGGCCCCCGGTATCGGTGGGAAATCTCATAAATATGGCTTTTGAGAGCCCCTAGCTTGCCTGATCCGTCCAATATGAACGTAACGCTTATTAAAGACAGAAGAACTGCCTTAAGCCGCGCTTTCATGGCGGCAGGGTAATTGGCCCCGGATATATAATCGAATGCCAAAGAAGCATCTAACAAGAGAATGATCACTAAAACCGGCTGCAATATTATGTAATACCGCTCATAAATAATGAACACCGGCAACCTGGCAATAGCAAGAACATAAACGGCAAAAAACAGGCTCAAGAAATTGGAGGCCTGCGCCTTCACATTCATCCGGAGCATATTCTCCTGGCCGGGCCCCTCCAGTGCGCCGGAACGCCGCAGGTAAAGCTTTACGAAGGCCAGGACTATCTTAACGATTAAAACCAGGGCTAAAAACTCGTATTTCAGGAAGAAATTCAGGACGCTGGCTATTTTCATCCAGTAGACCGCCGGGCTTATATGAAAGGTTTTCGTAAAGTCCCCCCTGCCGGATGAGAAAATCTTAAAAAACGCAAGTATGGGGATTGACGCGACAAAAGAAACAAGCAAAGGAGAAATATTGGCTATGAAATTCTTTACGCCCCGGGCTCTAAATAAGCCCGGGAACTCGGATAATCCGATAACGGCTAAAAATATGAAGTAGGTGGGAGGGAAAACGTTAAAAAGAAGGAACAAGAACGCGGCCATAAGGAAAAAATAGGAAGCGAGGCTTATTTTCCTGGCAAAACGGTAGTTAATATAAAGATAAAGAATAGCCGCTGATAAGAAAACTGCCAGCGAATAATGCCTGACTTCCCTTAAATGCAAAACCAGCGATACCGACAATAACTCAAAAAAGGCAAAAATGACAGAAAATAGCAGTTTATCGGACAATCTCTTACCGAAGAGATTAATGACCGACAAAGCCATAAGGACCACCCCCATAAAACCAATGGCGGCAAAAGGGATCCTTACGGCGGCGGTCTTTACGTAGATATCGCTTATTTTCCGGGCGAAGAATTCTCCCGCGGCGCAGAAATAATATTGCCCCCAAACATGCCCCAGGTAGGCGTCAGTTTTCTCATCCACCCCGATTCCAGCAGGCAGGTTAGATATGTTGACCGTATTCTTACCGTCATGCACCTTGGGGTAACCGTAATCTAAAACCCTTCCGGCATGCATGGCGGCTTCGGCTTCATCGTTCCACAAAAGCGGGTATTGAATATTCTTGAATAAACTAAACGCAAACAGGATAACCAGCGCAAAAAGCGCTCCGGAAAGTATTTTATTCTTGAAGCCTAACGAAGCATTCTCCATAGTGAATTCTTTAATTCCGCCTTGCGGCAACTAACAAAATATTATGCTTTGCCGTATTTTTTTATGCAATCGATAAGTTTTTTCGTGCTAACCGGTTTTGCCAATATCGGATGCCCGCCGATGACATTGCCGCTTTCGCCTGTTTCCTCATCAGTAGCCATGGCGGTCAGGAAAACAACCGGGATGTTTTTAGTCTCCTTGTTTTCGGCGAGGCAATTATAAACGCTTCCCCCGTCAATATCCGGCATAACGAAATCCAGGAAAATAAGGTCCGGCTTAAATTCTGCCGCTTCCGTTACCGCGCGTAATCCCGAAGTCAAAACCCGGACAGTATATTCGCCCGTCTCCTCAAGGTTAAGCTTCACCAGCTTGCCGATAGCCTCATCATCATCAACTACCAGTATCTTCGTCTTTTCCATGGCTCCTCCTTTTTATTTCTTAAAGGTTAAAACCGCGATTGCCCCGCTGCCGGAGTTATTCTTTATCTCAATTTTCCCTTTATGCATTTCCACGATGTTCTTGACCACAGACAGGCCTAAACCGGTCCCGCCGCTGGAGCGCTTCGTTGTAAAGAAAGGGTCAAATATCCTGCCTAAGGCCTCCTGCGGGATCCCCGGCCCGTTATCTTCAACCTCAAGAGACACCTCCCCTCCGGCGCCCCGGCAATAGGTCCTTAGCCTAATCTTTCCGCCTTTAGGAACCGCCTGTACCGCGTTCATAAGCAAGTTTATTACTACCTGCTCGATTTTATTCTTATCCAGCATGATCGCCGGAATCCCCGGCTGCATTTCCTTGATAACCTGGATGCCGTTTCTCTCAAATTGATGGCTTAATAAAGAAAGCGCCCTTTCACAGACTGAATTTATATCCTCCAAGCGGGTATCCAGCTTGGAAACCCGGGAAAAATCCAACAACCCCCGGATGATGTTATCCGCTTTTTCTACCGCAATCTTTACGTTATTAAGCACCGGATAAATATCCTGGTTTTCGGAAGACACCTTCTTTTCCAGGTATTCAACCCCTTGCAATATTACGGTAAGAGGGTTCTTTACTTCATGGGCCACGCCGCTGGCCAACCCGCCGATAACCTGCATCTTGGCCGCCTGGATTAACTGCTCCTGGGTTTCCTTTAACTTAGCATAAGCTGCCGTCAAATCTTTAGTGCGCCTGGCCACCTGGGCTTTTAATATCGCGCTTAGCAGCATAAACAGCAACAACAGCCCCAGGGCCGATACCGAAAACCAGGTCAAAAACTGCGAAATCCGGCGCGCCTTGGCATTGCCAAGCCATTTCTCAAGAGTTTTATAATAAAAAGAATTGCTCTCTTTCTTTAAGCCCGCTATATTCCTATCGATAGCCTCAAGCAACGCCCGGTTCTTGCCTTTGGGGCTTGCCAGGCGCGCATCCTCGGGAGAAAATACAATCGCGGTTTTATTAATGTTACCGGGGCTGGCGCGTTGGGCCCCGTATAAACGGCTCACGATGCCGGCATCAGCCCTTTTTTCCTCTAAAAGCCTGAATACCCCGGAATAGTCTCCGGCTTCAATAAAGTTGCAGTTAATCTTAAAGGCCTTGGCGAGTTTCTTGAATTCCAGGTAATATATATCGTTATTGACTCCCGCGATTACCTTGTTTCTTACGTCAAGAATCGATTGTATACCCGAGCCTTTCCTGGCGTAAGCCTCCCCCCAGTCGGATATGATAGATTCAAAGGTAAAATCGTAAATTTCACTTCGCGCTTGCGTATAAACGATATCCGCCAGAAGGTCTATCTCTCCTGCCTTAAGGCGCTCCAGGCACTGGGGCCATGAGCCGGGGACGTATTCAATTGTCCATCCTTCTTTGGAAGCGATTTTTCCCAGGATATCGACGCAGATGCCCTTGGGCTTACCGCCGTCGCCGATAAATAGAAGCGGCGCATCTTCATAGATCCCGACCTTGACAGGGGCCCTGGCATCTGCCGCGTAAAGGTCAAACGCAAGCAACGCCGCAACCAAGAAAAGAACTGCCTTTTTCATAATATTATTCCCCCGGGCTATTGCGGCCCGTGTTTAAGCTCAAGGGCTTTTTGTATCCTGCCGATAAGCTCATTCTTTTCTACCGGCTTTACTATATAATCCACTATCCCTTCTTTATAAGCGTTATATTTATCGGCGTTTTTATCCAAAGCCGATACGACAATAATAGGCACGGTTTGCCCAATCGGGTCTTCGTTCAATATCTTGCACACCTCCACCCCTCCTATGCCGGGCATAAGCAAATCAAGCAAAATTAAATCCGGCTTGAAATTGTAAAGGTGCGCTATCAGGTCTTTTGCGCTTTCTAATGTCGCAACCTCGAACATCCCGGTGTCTTCCAGATTCGCCTTCGTAAGCTTAAGAAATTCCTCCTCGTCGTCAATAATCATTATCCTTGTTCTAGCCATTATTATCCCCTCCTCCCGTCCTTAAAGTAACTCTGACCCTGGTCCCCTCTTTCTGCCTGCTCCTTAGCTCTATGCGCCCTCCATGCATGGTTATTATATTTTTAGTTACCGATAAGCCCAACCCTGCTCCTTCGCGCGGGCCCTTAGTAGTAAAAAACGGATCGAAAACCTTTTCCAGGTTCTCCGCGGGTATCCCTATGCCCGTATCTTCAATCTCGACTATAACGGCATTTTCTCCGGCAAAAGAACGCCTTCCCTTTTCTTTAGCTTGCGCCCCGGCCTCTGGCTCAAGCGCCTTCTCGCCATAGCTGCGTATGATAATCCTTCCTCCGTCAGGCATAGCTTGTATCGCGTTTAAGAGTAAGTTGATAAATACCTGCTCCAGTTTATTTTTGTCCGCCATTACCGAGGGCAGCCCTTTTTTCATTTGCCTATCCAGCTCTATGCCGCCAAATTTCAGTTCATTTTTCAACAGGCTTAGCGAAACCTCAAGAATAGAATTTATGTCCTGTGGCTTAAGCTCGATACTTGAGGCCCGGGAAAAATCATACAAGGAATCAATGATTTTATCCGCTCTTTTGATGTTATCTTTAACCATCTTCACGGCCTCAAGGACCCCGGAGTCATCAGGGGGCATGCGGGTTTCCAGGTAGTTAATCCCCTGCAGTATTATTCCCAAAGGATTTCTTACCTCGTGCGCTACTCCGCTGGCTAATTGCCCTATGGCATGCAATTTCTCCGCGTGGATAAGCTGGTCCTGCGTTTCCTTTAATTTTGCATAGGCGTTTTTCAGCTCGTTTTCCGATTCCTTAAGCTCTGCTATATAATTCAACGTGCTTTCCGCCATCCTGTTAAACGAACTGGCAAGCTCCCCGATTTCATCATCCCTGCCAAGCTCCACCCGGGTGTTAAGGTCCCCTTTGCCGAATCCGGCTATCCCCTGCATCAGTTTGCTTAGCGGCTTTAACACGACATAGCGGGATAGCAAGAAAATCATTCCGATAGCCAGCAATATGAAGAAAAACCCCGTGATTACAGCGCGCCTGGCCAAACGGAAGATTTCTACATCAACGATTTCCGATAAGACTCCAAGCTTGATCAAACCGGCCTGTTCGCCTGAAGGCTTGTAAATAGGCAGCGTAAAATCATAGATTCTTTCCCTGGAGGCCGTAGTATAAAAGCGCAGTTGCCTCCATTCCAATTTCATTCCGGCTTGAGCTATCGAGTCTTTATAAACTAAACCCGGAATGCCGGAGTAGCTGTGGTAGATGAGTTTCCCGCGGTTATCCATGACAAAGCAGTATTTGGCAAAAGGGGTATTATAAACCATGTTCTGGCACTCTCTATCTATGCCTTCCAGCTCATCGAGCCCAAGGCCCAATTCCATAAGATCACCGATGACCCTCTGTAAAGTTTGAAAGCGGGAAAATACTTTTTCAACGACAGCTTCTTTGTAAGTGCGTGAGAAATCCCTGATATTCAGATAAGAATCCAGGGTTACCGTCAATAAGATGGTAACTGCCGTAATTAATATCAGCTTTTCTTTTAATCTAAAACTTTTTTTCACCGCTTATTTCCCGCCTTAAATTAGTTTTCACCAAACACCGCTACCGAAGCGCTAAAGCTCATCATCCTGTTTCCTCCCTGGGGCGAATGGCCGATTTCTCCTCCGGCAAAAAAACCGCTAAAGGGAGCGCCTTTTAAGCTTTTACTTAAGAGCGAAAATGCCGGATTGATATCGTAATTATACTCCTTAACAACGTAAAGCTGCGCGTAACAATAGAGGAAAAGGGCGCCAGCGATATTCCCTTTGGGGATATTGCCTCTGTTGCGGGCAATAGTCGCTATAATAGCGGGCTTATTCAGCAGGTCTCTTTTATCGGAAAATTCGCTTAAGCTAAGCTCGGTCCCTTCCTCCACGCCTTCATGGGTAACAAAAACAGATTTATCGGGGTAAACTACCGGAAACCCTACCAATACGTAATCCGATGAGCCTTTCTTTACCGGCTTTTTCAACCCATACCTTCCATTTACCGACAAGGGGACATTGCCTCCGCCGGCTTTTATAATTCCGGTAATTTTACCTCCGGTCCATTCGTTATAAACGTCAGCGGCAGGCCGGTGGTCTATCTCGTAGATAATCCGTTTCTTGGGGTCAGCCTTATTAACCAAGCCCTTGAACTCCGTCTTGCCGGAATAACCATAGCCATAGGCCACGCCAACCTTACTATCTATCCAAATCGCAGCCACGCTGATAAAACCTGTGCTCACCCGGCTATTGGAGTAGCACCAACCATCCCCGGCCGGAGCATCTTTTACTTCTTGTCCGGCATTACCTCCCCAAATAGGGACCACACCGGTTATTTCTTCAATCCCGCGGCAAATTTCAGTATCCGTTACAAGGTTAAGCCCGGCAAACAGGATAATGTTCGGGGGCCCTTTAGCCGTTTTTCCGGCATTTTTTATCGCTTCCAGTATCGCTTCCCTCCCTACCCTGCGGTAGCTATTTAAATCCTGCCATTTAAGCTTAGCGCCTCCTACTCCCACCGTCATAGACGGAGAATAAAATCCCGCCACGGTTAAACCGGAATGTATGCCTTCCGGAACGGCTATCCCCGCAAGGTCGCTGTTAAGGCCCCATATCCGGGTCTGCGAAGCCAATTTGGCCCTTAAAAGGGCCAAGACCTTCCTTTCGTTATACTTGCCTCCCGTCGTAAACACGGCAACAAATTTTGGAGGCTCCGGGACAAGCCCCTGCTTCATCATCTTCACCGCTTCATCTACCGCCGCCGCTTCATTCGGATTAACGCTCCAGCCATAAGATATTTTCATCGGCCCTGCGGCTAAAGCGGCCTTAGGAAGGAATAAAAACGGGATTAGCAAGATAAAAACCGGAAACGGAGCGGCCCTGGATTTATTCTTTCGCGTATTCATTATTCAAGCTTTCGCATACTCGCCCTGCAATGTCCTTAAACCATATAAAATGTTCCTAGAAAAACGGGTTATCCTTATCGATGCGCTTGAGCTTGAGCCCTTCAGGGCACCTTTTGAATTGTAATTGCGATTTCCCTTGCGATTTAATAACTACGCCCGAACCGGTTACGCCCCTTCTTTGCCAGTGGACCCTTACGCTTACCTCGTTTTTATCGGCAACGATCATATCAATGGAAAAATGTATAAACGGCTTGCTTATAAGACGAAGATAGGCCTCTAATACAGGTTTAAATCTTTGCCCGCCTTCAAACCCTTTATCCAATAAAGCGAAAAAATCATTCAGGTCCTTGGATGCGTAGGCGTATTCAATATCCTCAAGGGTATCTTCTACTACAACCTGAAGGAATATCCGCTGGGTTTGCCGGTTCATCTTCTTTTTAGGGGCAAGAGACATCCCGAAGAGAAAAATAAGCACAGAAAACAGCATCAATACGGGTAAGTATTTTTTGATTGCCATCGGAGATTTCTCATAAAAAACCCCGCACCTTGATATCAAAGTGCGGGGTTTTTATAGTTAACTACTTCACAGCTACTTTTTCTTCAGTTTTTCAATAAAATCAGCTACAAATTTGCCTGCGATGTCCTTGCAGCCCAAGCCAAATGCCAGAGCCAGGCCCAGACCTAAACTGCCCAAAATAACCGATAAGGTCATCTGGGTCACAAGTATACCTATATTTAACTGCTCTAAAGCCACAAAGATGGAAAAAATAATTATGATCACCTCGACAACCTTAGCCAGAAGTTTCCCCTGGTTAAGCCCGGCGTTATTAGCGGCAGTCAACACTATATTCCTTAATATAGTTGCCGTAAACATACCCAAGATAAGGATAAACACGGCCGCGATAACATGAGGTATGTAAAGGACTACCTTGTTTAATAAATCCGCCGCAACGGTCAGGCCTACGGAATTAATCGCTACCATAAAAGTAACCAGTAAAGCAAGCCAATAGCAGATAACCCCGGCTAACTCGGAGAAAGAATAGCTTATGCCGCCTTTTTCCAACAAGGCTTCCAACTCGATCCGGTCAGAAAGCTCATCCATCTTAATCGCCCTTAAGCCCTTTGTGACAACTGTCCTGATCAGCTTAGAAATCAACCAGCCAATAATGAGTATAATGAGCACCAACAAAATATTCACTACGAACTGCCCGATCTGGGATAGAACGGTCCTGGCTGGCTCTAATAAAACTATCTGCCAACTACTCATCCTCCACCTCCTTAGGTTAGCCCCGTCAAAAGCCCTGGCTTTAAACTACAGCATCTTTAAGGCCTTACTCTTTCCGGGGTTAGCGTTACATAATTCGCTTAACTTTATCATGAGTATGGGTTTATGTCAAGAAATAATTCTCTGAAAAAGGGGGACGTTTCTACTTTTCTAAGAGTAAACCCGGAAAAGTAGAAACGTCCCCCTTTTTCAGAGAATTCAGTTATAAGCCTAACGTCATTCCGTCATAAGCCGCTTCTACTTCCACGCCTAAACGCCCGGCCAATGCCTTTGCCTGGATATGCGGCTTAGCCATAAGCATAGTCCTGCCGAAATGGGTAAGTATGGCCTTTTTAGGCTTGCAGGCCTTAATTATTCTTTCGGCGTCCGCCAAACAAAGATGCTCTATGCCGGGATGGGGCTCAAAGAAAACCACCGGGATTATCAATATGTCTGTTTTATAAAAATTGCCCAATTCTTTGAAGAATTTCGTATCGGCAAGTAAACCAACGCTTGTGCCTCCCAGATTAAATTTTAAACCATAGGTCTCAACCGGATGGATATGCCGCATCGAAACTTTAAATTTGAAATCACCGGCTTGGTAATTTGCGTTTGGCTTTAAAATACTGATCTTTTCAGGAAGCTTAGCGGCATATTTCAAGATTACGGAATCCTCTCCTATGGCGTCCCGGGGGCAAAAGACAACCCCTCTTTTCTTAAAACCTCCCTCGGTCATCGCTTCAATCATTACATTTATATCATTGGAATGGTCCAGATGCTTATGGGTGAGGATAATGGCGCTTAATTCCGAAGGATGCAACCTTGGGCGGCTGGCAGAACATCTCACTATGCTCCCGGGCCCGGGGTCTATTAAAACATCGGCATCTTTATATGAAACCCAAATCCCTCCCGAAGACCTAAGCTGCTCGATCATCACAAACCGCGCGCCTGCGGTACCTAAGAACTTTAGGAAAGCCATAATTTCCTCAATTCCTCGTTTATCTTATGCATCTGGGCGTAGGTAATCTCCGGCTCCGGAGGCTCATTTCTTGGGCGCATCAGCTTATCCGGGGACAAAAGGAAATCTTCCACGCTCTCCTGCCTGGCCCTGGAAAATCTGGCGAATAGCCCTATTTCTTTATCATCCGAAACAACAACTACATTCCCGGGGTTAGGGATCAATTCCACCAGCTTCTTTATTCTTTCGTCAGCGCTCTCTGCCCTCGAGAATATAACCATGATATTGCCTTTATCGGAGTTATCTAAACCCGGCGCAGGGTATCCGTCAAATACAACCCAAAACTTATTATTCGGGCTAGAGGCCGATTTTTTAGCCCTAATCAGCCGGATTAATTCCTCGCGGGGGCCTAAATTATTTTTCCGGGGGATTTGCTTTGCGAACTTGGGATGGTTGGTTACATTGTAACCGTCGATTATGTACTGTAAGGACATAAATTAAGCCTCCTATCGCGCCATAGAACAAGATAAAAGAAAAACTCAAGAGCGACATGGCAAAAGCCAGGTTTTTCTCGACTCCGGCTTTGGCGAAAAAGAAAATCGTGGAAGCATCCCTTAAGCCTAACCCTCCGATAGATATAGGCAAAAGAGTTATCGCCCCGATTATGGGAAGGAAGATAAAGAAATAGGCCAGGCTTATCTTTAAGCCTAAAGAGAGCGCGACAATATAAAAGGTAAACGACGGGACTGCCTGCACCGCGATGGAAATAAGTATATTTTTCACTACGACCTTTGGCTTATCCCTGAACAGGTATATCTCCTCATGCAAATCGGTGATTAAGTCCCGGATTTTTCCGGCGTTAGGGCTTTTGAGAAGGCGGCTGATTTTGGAATATAAAAAACTGTTGAACAACAATAATAAAACGACAGCCAGCATACCGATGATTATCCCTAAAGCTATTACAACGCTCCTGTCTTCAAGGATTTTCCAGCCCAAAAACATCGCAATCAAAGCTAAAATAACCAAGCCGATATAGCCGCTTAAGCGGTCCAGGAATATCGTGGCAATAACCTCTTTGGGTTTCTTGGTATATACAGCCAAATCAACGCTGCGCAGGAAATCCCCTCCTATTGTCGAAGGAAGAAATAAACTGAAAAATACTCCCCCGGAAAAAGAAGTTACCACCCGCTTAAGAGGTATATTGATTTTTACCGCCTTAAGCAGCATTACCCAGCGGCAAAGGCCCAGGATATAGGTCAAGAAGAAAAACAAAAAGGCCAAAAGCAAAAGCGGTTTATTTATGCCCTTTATGACCTCTAAGATGCTTCTGCCATCCACCTGCCTGAATAAAAATACCAGGAGAATAACGCTTATAGCAACTCTTAGCAATATTGAAAATATCTTTTTGATGACTGCCATGATTATATCCCTTTACCGGTTATCGCCTGGTAAGCCTCCAGGTATTTCCGGCTTGTCCTGGCAATAATATCCTCCGGCAAAGAAGGCGCCGGAGGCGTTTTATCCCAGCCTAACGCCTCCAGGTAATCGCGCACGAATTGCTTATCGAAACTGGCCTGGGCCCTGCCCGGCCCATACGCATCCCGGGGCCAAAACCGGCTGGAATCAGGCGTCAATACCTCATCTATCAAAATAACCTCGTTATTAAATATGCCGAATTCGAATTTTGTATCGGCTATAATTATGCCCTTATTTAAAGCGAACTTGGCCGCCTTCTCATAGATAGCGATGCTTGCCCGTAGGATTTTGTCGAAAGCGTCCTTGCCGATTAATTTCTCGACATCTTCCGCAGTGACATTGCGGTCATGGCCGGAATCCTCCTTGGTAGAAGGCGTGAAAACAGGCTCCGCAAGCACAGCCGATTCTTTTAAACCCGGGGGCAATTTTATCCCGCATACCGACTGCCCTTTTTGATACTCTTTCCAGCCTGAACCCGATAAATAGCCCCTCACGATGCATTCTACGGGAAGCGGCCTGCATTTTAGAGCCAGCATCGAACGGCCGGCCAATTGTTTTTCAAATTGCCTTAACTCCTTGGGGTATTTATTTACATCGGCGGTGATAAAATGGCTGGGTATAATATCTTTCAGGAAATCAAACCAAAAACAGGACAAAGCGGTTAATACCTCCCCTTTATAAGGTATGCCGCAAGGCAAAACCGCGTCAAAGCAGGAAATCCTGTCAGTAGAGACTATCAAGAGCTTATCTCCCAAATCGTAAACATCCCTGACCTTGCCCTTGCGGAATAATTTCAGGCCCTTAAAATCGGTACCCAGCAATACTTCTTTATTCATAATATTTGAGGCGCTCACAAAGGCAGTTATACTCCTGCCATAATTCAGGAGGCAAATCCCTCTTGAATTGGGCAAAGAATTTCTTAATGCCTTTTAATTCTTCCTGCCAGTCTTTTTTACGCACTTCCAGCAACTTCTCCAAAGCTCCTTCGGAATGATTTAGCCCGGTCATATCAATATCCGTTTGATACGGCACATATCCTATCGGGGTCTTGAACGCCTCTACTTTATTGTTGCAACGGTCAAGCACCCACTCTAAAACCCTTAAGTTTTCGGTAAAACCCGGCCATAAGAATTTACCGTTTTTATCCGTCTTGAACCAATTGACATGGAAAATCTTCGGGGCCTTGGCCATACGCTTGCCCATATCCAGCCAATGCCTGAAATAATACGCCATATTATAACCGCAGAACGGCAACATAGCCATGGGGTCCCGGCGCACTTGCCCCACTTCCCCCACCTGGGCTGCGGTGCGTTCGGAAGCCATAGCCGCGCCGACAAACACGCCATGCTGCCAGTCAAACGACTCATAAACCAATGGGGCCAAATGCTGCCTGCGGCCGCCAAAGACTATCGCCGATATCGGGACCCCGTGATGCTGCTCCAGCCTAAAGGACACCGAAGGGCAATTGGCAATCGGCGCGGTAAACCTGCTGTTTGGATGAGCGCCCAAAACAAGCTTGCCAGTGGCATCTTTTAAACCGGGTTTCCAGGGACGGCCCTGCCAATCGATCCCGGATGCAGGCACCGGGCCATCGGCGCCCTCCCACCAGACTGTCTTATCCGGCTTTAGCAAAACATTGGTAAAAATAGTGTCCTTATTTATTGCCTCTACCATATTGGGGTTAGTCTTGGAATTGGTGCCCGGGGCAACGCCGAAAAACCCGGTTTCCGGATTAATCGCCCAAAGAGAACCGTCAGAATCCACGCGCATCCAGGCAAGATCATCGCCAACCGTCCAAATACGGTAACCCTTTACTTTTAACCCTTCCGGAGGGACAAGCATGGCAAGATTAGTCTTGCCGCAAGCGCTTGGAAAAGCCGCGGCAATATATTCGATGTGGCCGTTAGGCTCTTCAATCCCCATAATCAGCATATGCTCGGCCAACCAGCATTCCTTGCGCGCCAGGAAACTTGCGATACGCAAAGATAAGCATTTTTTACCGAGCAACACGTTCCCGCCGTAACCGGAACCAACGCTCCAGATAGTATTATCTTCCGGAAAATGCAAAATCAGCCTCTTTTTAATATCCAACTTGGCCTTAGAATGCAGGCATTTGGTAAAATTATTTTCTTTTTCAAGCTGCCTTAACACCGGTTCTCCCGAACGCGTCATAATCAGCATATTCAACACGACATAACGCGAATCCGTCAACTCAACCCCGATCTTGCTGAACCTTGAGCCAACCGGGCCCATAGAAAAAGGGATGACATACATAACCCTCCCCTTCATCGCTCCTTTAAATATGGACCTTGCCTTTTTATAGGCGGCAAACGGCGGCATCCAATTATTATTCGGCCCGGCGTCATGTTTTTTCCTGGTGCAGATATAAGTAAGGTGCTCGGTGCGGGCGACATCATCTATAGCAGTCCGGTGCAGGAAAGAACCGGGGTGTTTTTCCTGGCTTAACCGGATTAATTCACCGGTTTCAACTGCTTCTTTTTCCAGGATATTTTTCTGGGCCTCTGTGCCATCTATCCAAACAATATCCAGGGGTTGGCAAAGATTGGCCATTTCCGTTACCCAGTCTTTCAATTTTTTGTTGTTTGTAGGAAACCTCGTCATTAGTTAACTCCCTCCCCGGGCTTTAGCCCCCCCCTCTAAAACAAGCCCGGCCGCTTGTCAAATCCTGGCTAAGTATTTATAGGCTGAATCGGCGGCAAGAGCTCCTTCTCCGCAGGCATTCACCACCTGATACAGGCTTTTGCTCACGCAATCCCCGCAGGCAAATACCCCATCCCTGGAAGCGCGCATTGTTTTATCGGTAATTATAAACCCGGATTCATCGGTTTCCAATATATTCTTTACGAAAGCCGTATCCGGAAGTATGCCTACAAATATAAACACCCCGTCACATTTAATTTCCGAGCGTCCCAGCGTCTTTACATTCTTAAGCTTGGCTGACTCTACCTTATTTTCACCGCAAAGCTCTTCTACAACGCTATCCATAACAAATTTTACCCGGGAGTTCTTTCTTAGCTTATCTACCAATATCTCCGCGGCGCGGAATTCGTCGCGCCGGTGCACCAGGTGGACGGATTTAGCATAGCCGGCCAAAAATATAGCATCTTCGATTGCGCGGTCCCCTCCTCCGACTATTACTATGCCCTTATCCCTAAAAAGCGGCCCATCGCAAGTCCCGCAATAAGAAACCCCTCTGCCGGTAAACTTATCTTCGCCCTTAACCCCGAGCCTTTTCGGTTTGGCCCCCGCAGCTATAATTACCGCCTTTGTTTCAAAATTTTCCCCCGGTGTTTTAACCTGGTAGAATTTTCCTTGCGGCAGGACCTCTAATGCCTCTTTGTCCTCTATGCGCAAACCCAAAGACTCCACCTGCTTCTTGAATTTATCCATCAATTCAAAAGTAGGTATGCCTTCCGGGAACCCGGGGTAATTTTCAATTGAAGGCGATAGGAGTATCTGTCCGCCGGGGGCCATCTTCTCAAGAACCAAAGCGTTTAACCTGAACCTTCCGGCATAGATAGCGGCGGTAAGGCCTGACGGCCCTGCGCCGATTATAATCAAATCATGCATAGACCTATCTCCAAATACCCTCTCCTAAAAAAAGGGGGCGGGCGATCTCATTGCTTTGTCCTTAAAAGAACCTGGCGTAACGCGGCTTATTCTGCTCTTGGCGGCAAAAAACAACCGGGGAGCTCCTTCTTCCTGCGGTGATAGGCAACGCATTCGCAACATACGCCTTTTCTCGGGCAAAGGTCATGCTGGCAACTGCAATTTAGAATATTATCTTTTTTATTCCGGCAGGCTTGCATACCCGGCTTTGCCCCTTATCCAGCATTATGCTTAATATTTACCCGTAAGCCCGTATACCTTAAGCAAGCCTTGGGTTATTTATAAAGTAAGCGACTCGTTTTTACCCTTCTTCTGCAATTCCCTAAGCTCCTTGGCTATTTTTATCTTCTCCAGGATAGCCGCATAATCCACTATCAGCTTGCCGTTTAAGTGGTCGATTTCATGCTGAAAAACGCAGGCAAGCAGGCCTTCGGCTTCGATATGCAAAGCCTTTCCGTTTTCATCCAGCGCTTCCAATTTGACCTTTTTAGCGCGCTTTACTTTTACAGAAATGCCCGGGACGCTAAGGCAGCCTTCCCTGTTGGTTTGCCAACCAAGGCATTTTATAATCCTGGGGTTAATTAATTTATAAAGCCCGCATCCGGTATCTGCGACAATCAAAGCCTGGCTTAATCCCACCTGGGGAGCGGCCAGGCCTATGCCCTGGCCATCATACATAACCCGGGCCATCCGGCTTAAAAGCTCTTTATGCCCGGCAGTGATCTTCTTGACCGCGGCCGACTTCTTTCTTAAAACCGGGTCGCCAATTTTTCTAATTCTTAATCCGGTTTTTTCCATCAACCTTGACTATTTTTGGGTTAATTTTTCCTGCTTCTTCATCCGTAGCGTTAACATAAGCGAGTATAACCACCGCATCCCCGCTGCAGGCACCGCGAGCGGCCGGGCCATTCAAGCAGATTATGCCGCTATTTGCCTTTCCGCAGATAGCGTAAGTTTCCAGGCGATGGCCATTGTTTAAATTCAGCACTTCGACCTTTTCATACGGCAGGATATCGGCCGCCTTCATTAATTTTACGTCGATTGTGATGCTCCCTTCGTAATATAAATTCGCTTCGGTAACCACAGCCCTGTGAATTTTAGATTTTAAAATCGTCCTTAGCATTTTCTTCTCCCTAATTAACGCCGCCTTCGGGTATCAGCGCCAATTAATCCTGCGCCGGGCGCAGGTCATTTATCCCCCATACCTTCTCTCAATGTTTTTGCGATCTCTTCGCCGAAATTATAAGCGGCATAAGGCCCGTCAGCGGTTATAACCAGGCCGTCCTTTTCCAGGTGGCTTGCGGTATAATTTGCCCCGTTATCAACAAGCTCCCTGGAATCCCCCGGGAAAACAGTCGAGCGCTTGCCTCTTAAGATCCCCGCGTGGGCCAATGTCGCGGAGGCAGCGCAAATACCCGCGCACACTTTTCCGGAACTAAACGCCTCTTTAAGCAATTTGTGCGCCAGCGGGTCGTGCCAATATCGCAGCGAACCCGGGCCGCCGACGAAGATTATCGCGTCAAAATCCTTGAGGTTTATATCTTTAAAGAGCATATCCGGCATTACCTTTGCCCCGAGCTTACCCTTAGCTTCGCTTAATTCCGTCGAAGCGATTTTAACCCCTATCCCGTTTCTCTCAAGGGCCTCTTTAGTATGCAGCAATTCTTCGTCGCGAAACATCTCCTGGCTGATAATCATCACCGCTGTTTTCATTATTCGGCCCGCTTTGACCGCCAAGGATGCATCCCGGGCCTTTCGCATTGACCCGCCTGCCGCACCTTAAGCCTTGATTAGGCTATAAGTCTGCCTGGCAATCATCAGCTCTTCGTTAGTAGGAATAACCAGCACCCTGGGCTTCTTTCGCAAATGCTTAAAAATGTTCCGCGTAATCTTCCGACGGATATCCTTCTGGTTTTCTCCGATGCCCCCGGTAAACACAAGCGCATCGCAACCCGACATTATCCCGGTATAGGCTCCGATGTATTTCTTGATGCGATAAACAAATATATCCCGCGCCAGGGCGGCCCGTTTGTTTCCCCGCCTGGCCTTTTCGTCTAAAACGCGCATATCGTTGCTTAATCCCGAAATCCCTTTAAGGCCGCTGGCTCTATTCAAAAGGACATCCATGGAATCCATATCCATTTTTTTCTTTCTCATGATATGCGTAATTAAAGCGGGGTCCACGTCTCCGCAGCGCGTGCCCATGACCAATCCTTCCAGAGGGGTAAATCCCATGCTCGTGTCTATGGATTTGCCTTTTTCCACCGCAGTAATACTGCAGCCGTTCCCCAAGTGGCAAGTAATAATCTTTAATTTATTTAAAGGCGTATTTAGGACGCGAGCTGCTTCATGGGCCACGTATTCATGGCTTGTGCCATGGAAACCGTATTTACGTATGCCGAAGCTCGTATAGAACTCATAAGGCAACCCGTAGATGTAGGCAAAATCCGGAATAGTTTGGTGAAAGGCCGTATCAAAAACCGCTACTTGCTTTAAACCGGGTAATAATTTATTACAAGCCAGTATCCCGGATAAATTAGCCGGATTATGCAAAGGCGCTATTCCGCAACACTGCCGGATCTTCCTGATAACCAGGGGGTCGACTAATGCCGGCTCTTTAAAGCTTTCGGCGCCGTGGACCACCCTGTGGCCTACGGCGTCCACGGAATTGACTTTATCCAGGACCATCTTCAATCCGGTATAATGGTCCTGGACCTCCGAGCCTTCTTCTCCGATATGCTCGATTACCCCCTTGCTTAAGAGCTTTTTTTGGGGCATCTTAAAGAATTTGTATTTTATCGATGAGCTTCCGCTATTTATTACCAGTATATTCATTTTTTCGTTTACCTTAGGATACTCATATGCCTTACTGCGCCCGAATCGCCGTTACTGCCACGCAATCCACTACGTCTTCGACCAAACAACCGCGAGACAAGTCGCTTGCCGGCTTATTCAAACCCAAAAGCAACGGCCCTAACGCGCGCGCCTTAGCCAAACGCTGGGTAAGCTTATAACCGATATTCCCCGCTTCTAAATTCGGAAAGATCAATACATTGGCGTTTCCGCCAACCGGGCTATCCGGATATTTAATCTTGGCTACTTCGGGGACAATAGCCGCGTCCACCTGCATTTCTCCATCGGCGCTTAAATGCGGGGCTATTTCTTTAAGCATGGAGAGGGCCTCGGAAATTTTATCCGCGGATTTCGCCTTAGCCGAACCTTTTGTAGAATAGCTTAAAAACGCGATGCGCGGGACCAAATCCAGGACCTTTCCGGCTAATTCGGCCGCTGAAAGCGCGATACGGGATAACTGGCGCGAATTCGGCTCGGGGATTACTCCACAATCGGCAAAAACAAACACGCCATTATTCCCGTAGGCGCAAGCAGGGACCTCCATGATAAAACAGCTTGAGATAAGAGTAATCCGCTCATCTATGCCGATGCAGCGCATCGAAGCCCTAACTATATCCCGGGTAGTATGCGCGGCGCCGGCGACCAGGCCGTCGAACTTGCCTTCTTTGGTCATCATCGCCGTATAATAAAGGACGTCCTCAAAAAGTTTTTCCACCGCGCCCATATCTATATCTTTAGCTTGATACATCTGGTAATACTCTTGGATATAACGCTTTTTCTCGTCATTATTAACCATATCCCCGGTAAAAAGCGTTACTTCGGCCAAACCTTCAGCCTTAACGATACGCGCAGCCTCTGCCACACGCCGATCATTATATTCGGGAAGGACTATTGATTTTATTTTCTTTCTTGCCCGCTGGTGAATCCTGGTAATCGCATCCATTTTCTTTCGCCCCTTTTCTAGATTTCCTCAAGTTTACATACCAGACAATATTTTATCTAAATCTACGTTATCTTTGATCAACCTTACTATCGCGTCAATCTTTTCTGCGTCGCGCGGCCGTATCTTAACGGTCAAATCATGAATGGATGTAGCCACGTCATAAGTATCGGATTTTGCCTTTAAAACGGGGATCCCGGCCTTATACAATAAATTCATAATCGGTTGTTCCGGCGTAATGCCCCCGGAGAAGACTATGCCGCTCACCTTAAGCCTTTTACCGCCTTTATCGCTAAAACAGCTCAAAACAGTCATAATCATATCTTCCCTGTCCCCGGGAGTAATCATCAGGCTGCCTTCCTGGATATATTTGACGGCGTCATGAGGCTCCATCGCCCCGACAATAACCTGCGAAACTGAAGACTCCAGGTATTCCTCGCCGCATAAAAGCTCAAAATCCATCTCTTCCAGGATCTGCTCGATAGTAGGGCGGCTAAGCATAGGGTTATAAGGGACCACCCCCAGGACATCCACTCCTTTTCGCTTTAAGCCGCGCCTGACCAAATTGCTTATCCTGTCGAACTTATCCGCCAGGACCTTATTTATGATTACGCCTAAGAGCTTTACCCCTTCGCGTTCAAAGAGCGCTTTATTCAGGATTATCTCGTCTATCGGCCTGCCTACGCCGCCTGAAGAAATAAGTATTGCCTTGGAACCGATCAACTTGGCGACGGCAGCGTTGGAATGGTCAAAAACCGAGCCTACGCCGGCATGCCCGGTCCCTTCAACGATAACTAAATTCTGGCCCTTGGAAACCCGGCGGAAAGAATCCTTAATCTGGCGGCTGATAGCCTGTTTATCCGGCCGGATAATATATTTTTCCGTAAAACCTTTTTCCACGGCAATCGGGCTCATGTCTTTTAACCCGCATTTTATGCCGCAGACCTCTTCGATCAAAACAGAATCTTCGTCTATCTTTAAGCCTTCTTCTTCGAGGTAGCGCTGGCCGATAGGCTTGATGAAGCCGACTTTCTTAAAGATACCCTGAAAATTCCGGATTAACCCCAAGGAGACCGTGGTCTTGCCGTCATTCTGCTCGGTAGCGGCGATGAATATCTTTCTCATCTCCGGGCTCCATTTACTCGTTGGGTTCGGCTCCCCTTAGCGCACTTCCAGCCCAACCGGGCTTCTCGAAGCAGACAAGGACCATGAGTAAGCCTGATGCGAATGGCCATTAGATATTTTCTTCGATTTTTTTCTTAAGACTGGCCTTATTCAAAGCTCCGGTTACCTGCTCCATAACTTTGCCATTTTTAAAAAATATCAGGCTGGGTATAGACATAATCCCGTAGGTGGAAGCGCTTTGAGGATTAGTGTCGACATCGAGTTTGCCGATCTTCACCTTTCCGGTATATTCCTTAGCCAGCTCCTCAACTACCGGGCCAATCATCTTGCAGGGGCCGCACCAATTAGCCCAAAAATCCACTACTACCGGGACATTAGATTCAAGGACTTCCTTCCTGAAATTGCTGTCGGTAAAATGCTGTATGCTCATACTTTCCAATCCTTTTGTTGAATGATTATTAATCGGCGAGGTCGTAATAAATTATCACAACTAGGAGGTAATTGCAAGAAATTTTAGCGCGCCACACTATCAAGAACTAAAAAGGAGAGACGCTTCTAGAAAAGGGGGACGTTTCTACTTTTCCCGCGCCTAAAGCCGGAAAAGTAGAAACGTCCCCCTTTTAACCTTCCCCTTAAGCTGGCTCTATGTTTTTGCCCCCTTCGCCTGAATTTGGCTCGAGAAGTAGCCGCCGGTAAGAGCATCCAGAGAAGCGGTTAATTCCTTAACCCGTAACTCCTTCTCAAAACGCCGTTTCTTATCTTCAATCTGCAGGTTATCCAATTCCATCCTGACCCTGATCCGCTCAAAATACAGCTTCGTCACTTCATCCAATATATCATCTCTTAGCTGCACCATCAGCTTCGAGCGCACATCAATGGAAGTCTGGTCAGGATTCCAGATGACCTCGCTTAAATCCCAGCTCAAGGTTACGTCCCAATCCAGGGCGTCCCTTCCTTTTATCAAAACATCATCGTATGCTTTAGTGCTTGAGCCGCTCTCCCAGTGCCACAAATCTCCGGTATCCCTGCCTATCCCGGCAGTAAGCTTCGGCAAGATCGCCTTAACCGCCACCTGCTTCCTCCATAGCTTGATTTTCTCCGGAGAGACCTCGGCATACTGTATAGCCACCTTTTGCACATCTGCGATCTCCGGTTCGCCAGATACGCAAATATCCGGCCGGTTGCGATAACCACCGCCTGCTTCGGCGGCAAGCATAGCCCCTCGAAACAACCCTCTTTCAGAGGCGGCATATAAAACGCCTTTATTATCCGAAGCCAAATACTTTATTCCATCCGCAGCAAGGCCGAATGATAATTCATGCCAGCGGCCGTCCCTGTATTCAAAGACACCCCTGGCGGTAACTCCATATATGCCTCCAGCGGTATGCGGTAACAGAAAAATCACGTTTTTGTCCAATAATCCGTACTCGCTTAAACAACTCCAGGCCCTGCCGCCATCGCGGCTTAAATATAACCCGCGGGGAGTGGAAATATATACCGCATTGTCATAAGGGCTGCAACTTATATAATTAATATTTTGGCTATCCTCATCTCCCTGCTCCTCAATAAGAGCATCTTCGCTCTCATCGGCGTTCTCCGGAGCCCCGGATGTAAAAATCCTCTCCCAGCCGTCTTTATCGAATCCCTTCTTATATACGCCGGCGGCGCAGGCGACATAAACGCAGCCTTTGCCTGTCTTGCTATAAGCGATGGAAAATATACGGCTGGAAGAAAGCCTGCCTTGCGGTTTGGACCAGCTACGCCCCATATCCCTACTTATAAAAAGCCCGCGGCCTGTCCCTAAATATATTTCCCCGGGCAAAACAGCCAAAGCGCTGGAATCGCCTTCAAAACAATCCTTACCCCGGAAAATCCTCTTCCAGGTAACGGCGTTATTCCTGCTGGCAAAAAGCCCTTCGCCTGTTGCGGCAAATACTAAAGCGGGGTTCCCGGGACCGAACAAGAGCGCATTCACCCTCTTATCCTGGCCCCTGATTGACAATACATTCCTCCAATTCTTGCCGGCATCTTCGGATTTGAATACTCCGCGCCTGCCGCCCATAAGAATAACGCGCGGATTTTGCGGATGGATCAAAACCGCGCTTATGCCGGTTTCTCCCCGGCCTATTTCTTCCCAAGACATTTCAGCGGCAGCTGCCAGCCGGGCCAAGGCCTGCCAAATCAAGAAAACCACAACCAACCTTTTCATTTTAACCACCTCCTATCCTAATAGACGCAAGGAGGCGTAAAATCTCACGAATATTTCTTGAGTTATCCTTTCTGCAGGGTATTGCCGGAAGGAATTATGCAACCGGAAACCCGGAAAATAACCAAAAAAAATCCCGCGTTTGCTTCAACGCGGGTAAAAAGGCAAGGGGAAATTTATTTTTGTTTGTTCTTTGCTGGGCATTGCCTGCCCGCTGGTAGTTTACCCCTTGCCCATCCTAAGTATAACATATTAATTTAAATTTTCAAGTATCACCCTATCGACTGATGTTACCATTTTAAAATGTTAAGAGTTATTACTATTTTGAAATGTTAAGTTTTTAGTTTTCATGGTAGCCTATTTTTAAGGAGGCTACCCATGCAAAAACTCTTAGTTACCATGAAAGACATCCAAAGGTACAAGGTC
>JAZDMX010000024.1:0-10865 GCA_043800555.1 Candidatus Omnitrophota bacterium
TTTTGTAACTGCTCTGCAAGCTGCAGCAAAGACAGCTTATGCTTTAGAAGCATCTCTTGCGGGGTCATGTTAGATTCTCCTTTCTGGTTTTTGGTTTGTCCAAACTAATTATACCAAAAAGGTTAACATGATCCCGTTTTACTTCCAATATGTCAACACATCTCCGAGCGAGTTCAAATATTTGTTGATAATTATAAAAACAAAGACTTGGAATTCGCGGCTGTCGGTGTCAATGACAGCCCTTGACGCACAATGGAGATTAAACACATACGCCTTAAAAACACCGGGTTTTTAATCATAGGGCGTCAAGGGCTGCGCCAGCAGGCGCCCGCGCCCGCCTGCCGGCGCAGCCCAGCCGAAGGCTTGCGCCCTGCGCCCTATATTTCGCTGGACTTTGCTCTTTAGAGTATTAAAATAAAGGCAGGTTGACTACAGCAAAAAATTCAAGAATTTTCGCTGTAGTCGGACCAAAATCGCTCTTTTACAAGGCGGAAGTGCTAACGAAGCACCCCATAGACTGATCCGAGGATCGGACGATTCATTAGCGCTGATCCCAGTGGGATGACTGATGGGCCGAACCTTTATGTCTACTGCAAAAATGATCCGGTGAACGCAGTGGATCTGTGGGGGATGTGTAAAACGAGCAATAGTAAGCTCGGCGTATATCGGGAACCGGGTAATCTGGCGATTTATGCAGATTATCTCGTGGTATATTTAAAAACAGATATGCGCTGGATAGAAAATTTGACGAATGTATTCAAGAATAATTACGGCATTCTGACTACAATAAGCACGGGGGAACTTTGGTCCGGTTCTTCAAGAATTATTGTTTATGGAGCAAAAGAAAATATGCAACCAACAAGCTGGGTTGTTCAGACTTGGCAGGTAATCAATCATGCCCCATCGACAAGATGGGCTATTTATAATTGGAAAGACGTACCTGAATCCCAAACGGTGAATCTACCTATTGTTAAAAAAACCGAAGATTATTTTGAGAGCCGCAAATGAATGAAAGAATAACAATCAAGATAATAGGGATAATAACGGTAATTAGTGGCGTATATTTTACCTTACAAAATGTAATTAGCTGTTCAATACAATCATGCCTTGCCTTAAAAATTATTTATTTAGTTGGAGCCTTAGTATTTATACTAACCGGCTTAGGTTTAATTATCGGAAACAAAATCGCTCCCTATATTTTATTCCTTCTGATGGTCTACTCTCTATATAGGACATTATTCAGCTTCGGCTTATTCTTATTCAGAATCAAAAAAGGATACACCTTCACTATGCCCGTCGATATTTTATCTTTTTTAATTCTTTCCATCTACGCTTTATACGTCATTTTTGTTATACGGTTCCTCTTGATGAGACATAAGCTCTTTACAAGAACCGTTAATCTCCAATCTTAATCCGCCCCCGCTCGCTTGGGCGCGCTCCCGTATCTTGCAATACTATCGCTTCGGCCCGCCCCAGGGCAAGCCTGGTTTATGCCGCGAGAGAATTTAGTTCAAAGAGTCACGAATGTATAGTATACTAAAATATCAGAGATTAAATAAAACAACAGAACCGCCTCCTTTTAACCAGTTCCTAGCCCTACAGTTATGCAGGAACTGCCACCGTTCTTTAGAAAGTTATAGGGAAATAGGGGACGTTTCTACTTTTCTCACGCTCTGGCTGCCGGAAAAGTAGAAACGTCCCCTATTTCCCTCACTAAGCAAACCGATGCCTCCGGGCTTGTTTACTTCGGAGCCAGGTATTATGATCCGAGGATCGGACGATTCATTAGTAGGGATCCAAGCGGGATGACCGATGGGCCGAACCTTTATGTCTACTGCAAAAATGATCCGGTGAACGCAGTGGATCTGCGGGGGATGTGTAAGGAGAAATCGTTAGGAGAGAAGATACAGCTTTATCTGACTCTGGTTGGCGCTGAAATGCAAAAAGGCTATATGACCAATATGCAGGATATCTTTGGGCTTATAGGAGTTAGTTCTGGAGCTTATATTAATGTTGGGCTTATTCCTAAGGGCATCGGTTATGGAAATGAAAATTTCATACAAGGAGGCAGAACCGCTTATCAATGGGCAAATCAATACGGGAGCGGTATAAAATACTATTCTTTTGCCAAATTAGGGATACGAGGTTCCGTTCTTTCCATAGGATCAGCCATTATGTTGGGGTGGACTATTGGCGATACAGTTAATGCGTATTATTGGGGGTATCTCGATTATAAAAAGCAAGGTAATTAATAACAAAGGGACGATGTCTAGCGAGGGAGAAGAATGATTAAGGATATTTTTTATTTACCACAAAACAGAGGAATCGCTTTTTTAGTTTGTATCGCATATGTTCTTATTTTTGCTAAATTCTATGGAATTTTCTTAGAAAGAAAGATAATCAATAAACTAGAATTTCTTAATAATCGCGATAAACAGGTTATGTTTACCGTTTTTTTGATGGGCTTTATAAGTCTTTTATTGCTTCTATTAATAAAAATCATAGGGTTTAGAATTCATTACTTTTGGTGGACGATGGGAATTTTAACTTTATTCGGTGGAGCTTTAGGCCTTGCGCCATTCAGTTTTATTGAAAGGAAAAACAGAGAAAGTCATAGACATCAGAAAAAACAATAGGAAAACAACAGAACCGCCTCTTTTTAACCAGTTCCTAGCCCTACAGTTATGCAGGAATTGCCACCGTTCTTTAGAAAGTTATAGGGAAATAGGGGACGTTTCTACTTTTCTCACGCTCTGGCTGCCGGAAAAGTAGAAACGTCCCCCTTTTCCACTTGCAATTCAATATAGGCTTGATTTTTGTCCCCTATGTGCTATACTTCTTATGCAAGAATAAAACCAGCTCTTTAGATATCCCTGCAGTGCTCGTTGGAAATTTGATAATTGTTGAACCAACACTAATTTCAAGGATGCCCGTTAGGGCACCCACCTGAAACCAAAACGGTTCAGACTATTCAATCCAACGGCACTTATGCGGGGATTTTTTTTGCTCGGCAATAACAGGCGGTATCCATGGATTTCTTTATGGAAGACAAAAAAATAGATTTAAGCAAGATGCCCTTGGCAGTGCGTATGCGGCCCCGGAAGCTGGATGAATTCTTTGGCCAATCCCACATACTGGGCAAGGGGAAACTTTTGCGCCGGGCAATCGAAGCAGACCGCCTAAGCTCTTTGGTCTTATTCGGCCCCCCGGGAGTGGGTAAGACATCCTTAGCCTGGTGCATCGCCAATTTAACCCAAAGCCACTATGTATCCATTAACGCCACTACTTCCAATGTCGAAGAATTAAGGAAGGCTATTGCCGGCGCCAAACAAAAAGAAGCCAATACCGGCAAAAAAACCATTCTTTTTATCGACGAGATCCACCGTTTCAATAAGGCCCAGCAGGACGTGCTTCTGCCGGATGTCGAAGACGGAAACCCCATATTAATCGGCGCGACCGTCCACAACCCATTTTTTTCGCTTGCCTCGCCGCTTTTGTCCCGTTCGCTCGTTTGCGAATTGAAATCTTTGAAGGAAAGCGAGATTTTGGCTATTTTAAACTCTGCCCTTGAGGATCGCATGCGCGGATTAGGCAATTTAAAGGTTAACGCGGACAAGAAGGCCCTGGGGTTTTTGGCAAAAATCTGCGAGGGCGATGCCCGGAGGGCGCTTAACGCTTTAGAGGTCGGCGTTTTAACCACTTTGAAATCCGAAGCGGGGGTTATTAATTTTAATCTGGAAGCAGCCCAGGAATCAATCCAGAAAAAAGCGGTTGTTTATGATAAGGATGAAGACGCGCATTACGATACGGCCTCGGCCTTTATCAAATCTATGCGCGGATCTGACCCGGATGCGGCGCTTTACTGGATGGCCAAGATGCTTTATGCCGGAGAAGACCCCAGGTTCATTGCCCGCCGGGTTTGTATCCTGGCGGCCGAGGACGTAGGCAATGCCGATCCCCTGGCCTTGGTCCTGGCCAATTCCGCCTTGCAAATTTCGGAGTTTGTAGGGATGCCTGAAGCCCGGATCCCTTTGGCCCAGGCAGTAATTTACGTCTCCTGCGCCCCGAAATCCAACGCCGCCTATTTAGCTATTGACAAAGCCATGCGGGACATAGAAAATGAAAAGGCGCAGGATGTCCCGGACCACCTTAAGGATTCAACCGGCGATGCCGAAACTTTAGGCCATGGCAAAGGTTATAAATACGCGCATGATTACCCGGGCCATTACGTCAAACAAAAGTATACGCGCAAGAAGGTCCGCTATTATGAACCGGCGCAAATAGGGTATGAAGCAAAGATAAAAGAGCGCTTGGATAAATTACGCAAAGAATAAGCAAGCCCTACGCGCCTTTCTTCCGCAGGCGCGCAGGGGTTAAGGCGAAAGTTAAAATGGCGCGTAAGGTTAAGGAATAAATGAACCCGTTAATAATATTCGCGGCGGTTGGAACAGCCCTGGTGGCGTTTGCCCTGATTGTGGTATTCTTGCCTGATTCCAAAGGCAGTTCCTCAAAATCCAAAAAGAAGAGACCCGGTTCCGGGCCGACAGACCCTCTTTATGCCTTTCAGGATAAAAGGATTGCGCGCCTGGAGGAAGAGTTGAAAGCCTCCCAGGCCGAATCCGAAAAGATTAAATCCGAGTATTTCAGCGCTAAAGCCCGTTTCCAGGAAGCAATCGATAAGTATGAGCAGATGGAGCAGGAAATAAAGCGCAAACAGGAATGGGTCGCTTCTTCCGAGGGAATGCTTAACAAAATTAAAGCCGAAAACTCGGAGCTAAAGAAGAAGTTCATGGATAAGGAGAAAGAACTGGGGGATGAATTCGCCAAAAATGTCAGCGCGGCCAGGGAAACCCGGGAGATAAACGAAAGAATCAGCGCCCTTGAGTGTTCTCTCAAAGATAAAAGCGAGCAAATAGAGATCCAAAAGCACCAGATTGAAAAATACGTCAAGGATATTAAATCGCAGGAATTGCTGGTCAACGAATTTAAAAATAAAGAAAAGATCAGTGAGTGGGTGCCTAAGTCCGAATTTAACCAGTTAAACGAAGAATATACGGAACTGGAGAAAGAGCTTGAGGCAAAAGAAGACAAGCTGCAAAGTTTTGCAGAGGAGATCGCGCGGTTAAAAAGACAGCCCGGGCAGGCAGGGCTCAATGTAACCAATCCGGTTGTTGAGGAAAAACCCCAAGAGGAACCCAAGGTTGAATCGATCGAAGAAAAGCCCGAAGAGGCGGCCGCAGAAAACCCCCCGGAGCCTCCCAGGGAAGAAGTTAAAGAAGAGGTTGCTAAGGAAAACCCCCCGGAAGAACCTATTGAGGGAAAGCCGCAGGAGCCTGCCCCGGAAATAACTGCCGGGCAAAAAGAAGAAAATCCTGCAGCCGAAGAAAAGCCTGTTATCGGAGAAGAAGCCCCTGCCCCAAAAGAACCGGCCGAAGAAGTCCCGGTTCCGGAAGGGCCAAAACAAGAAGAAAGAATTGGTAAAGACGCCCCGCGGCCAAAGCCTAAATACTCATTAGAAAAAACGCGCAATATCGGTATTATGGCGCATATCGACGCCGGCAAGACCACAACCACCGAAAGGATCCTTTTTTATACCGGCAAGTCGCATAAAATCGGAGAAGTGCATGAAGGCGCGGCAGTTATGGACTGGATGAAGCAGGAGCAGGAGAGAGGGATTACCATTACCTCGGCGGCCACTACTTGTTTCTGGAAAGATTACCGTATCAATATAATTGATACGCCCGGGCACATAGATTTTACGGTGGAAGTTGAGCGTTCATTGCGCGTTTTAGACGGGGCGGTCGCGGTTTTCTGCGCAGTCGGGGGGATTGAGCCGCAGTCAGAGACAGTCTGGCATCAATCAAATAAGTATAATGTCCCTAAAATCGGCTTTGTAAACAAGATGGACCGGACCGGAGCGGACTTCTTCGCGGTATTAAAAGGCATTGACCAGGACCTGGGGGGTAATGCTATCCCCATTGAGATTCCTATAGGCGCCGAAGAGAATTTTAAAGGAGTGATCGACTTAATCGAAATGAAGGCTTATTTTTACGATGACCAGACCCAGGGTAAAGAGTATCGCATTGAAGAAATACCGGAGGATTACCTGGAGCAGGCTAAAAAATACCGGCATATCATGGTAGAGAAGGCCGCCGGTTTCGATGAAGCCTTGACGAAAAAATACCTTGAGTCAGGCGAGGGGGAAATCAGCTCCCAGGAATTAACCGGCGCTATACGCAAGGGGACCGTGGCGAATAAGGCAGTGCCTTTGCTTTGCGGCGCGGCCTTCAAGAATAAAGGGATCCAGAAGCTGCTGGATGCGGTAAACATGTATTTGCCTTCGCCTTTGGATTTGCCGGCAATTAACGGCCATGATCCGGATAACAAGGAGAAAGAGATTTTAAGGCATCCGGATATAAATGAGCCGTTTACAGGCCTGGCTTTTAAGGTGCAATCTGATCCGCATATGGGTAAATTGGTTTATGTCCGGGTTTACTCCGGGTTTTTGTCCACCGGAAGCTATGTTTTAAATTCGACCAAGAATAAAAAGGAGAGGGTGGCGCGCATAGTGCAGATGCACGCAAACCTCAGGGAAAATATAGAATACGCGTTTGCCGGAGATATTGTGGCGGTCGTGGGCTTAGGCGATACTATAACCGGGGATACGCTTTGCGACCCGGATAACCCGGCGCTTTTGGAAGCAATTAAATTTCCTGCTCCGGTTGTCTCTTTGAGCATCGCCCCGAAGAGCCGCGCGGACCAGGACAAGCTTGCTAAGGGCCTGGCCAAGTTAACAGAAGAGGACCCGACGTTCATGGTCAACACCGACGATGAAACCAAAGAAGTGGTGCTTACCGGAATGGGCGAGCTGCATTTGGAGATCGTTGTGGACAGGTTAAGAACCGAGTTTGGGGTGGAGGCGGTCGTGGGCCAGCCCAAGGTTGCTTATCGGGAGACAATCCTGGAAGAATCCGAAGGCGAAGGAAAATATATCAAGCAGTCCGGAGGCCGCGGCCAATACGGCCATGTTTTATTAAGGCTGGCTCCAGCCGGCCCCGGAGAAGGGTTTGAGTTTATTGATGGCATCAAAGGAGGCTCAATCCCCCGCTCCTTTATACCTTCGGTAGAAAAAGGCGTAATCGAAGCCATGCAAAACGGCGTTTATGTGGGATTTCCGGTAGTGGATGTAAAAGTCGAATTATACGACGGCTCGTTCCACGAGGTAGATTCTTCGGAACTGGCCTTTAAGATGGCGGGTATTTTTGGTTTTAAAGAAGCCTTTATGAAGGCCAAGCCGGTTCTCTTAGAGCCTTATATGTCGCTTGAGGTAGCGACGATAGAAGAATACGCGAATGCCTGCATAGGTTATATTTGCTCCCGCCGCGGTAAAATCCTGAACGCAGAACCCAAGGGCAAGCAAAAAATAATATCGGCAGAAGTTCCCTTATCGGAAATGTTCGGATACACTAGCGCTTTTCGTTCCCTATCCAGCGGCCGCGCCAACGCCACAATGGAATTTTCCAAATACCTCCCGGTCCCGCAGGAGATTACCCAGAAGCTCATCGAAGAAAAACAAAAGCAGAAAGAAGTCAAGAATAAATAAGAAAGCCTTTTCTTTTTCTCCTGTTTTAGCCTTGCAATTGCATACCTATATAGCATACTTAATATACAAAGCTGATGAGCTTTAAAACCCCAATACAAACTAAAAAATGCTAAAACATAAATTCCCTAAATTTGTTTCTATTTTGCTTTGTTTCTTATTTCTCTTGCAACAATCCGGCTTTGCCCAGCTGGCCATAGAGCTAAACATAGCCGGCCATCTCTCTGCTATGGCCAATAGCCTCACCGCAGATAAGTTCCGACCCATCCACCTGCGCTACCTACAGTATCTTCCCCGGGATAATAGCTTTAAACTCTTCCTGGACAAAGGCGACCAATTCCCCAATTTCGTCCTTACCATGGGCAAAGGACTCAAGCAACCTGCGGATAACCCCAAGCTTAAGGAGGAAACCCAAACCCTGCTCAACTACTTCTTCATCGGCCTGGCCCTGCCCAACTCTTCCTTCTGGGTAAACCTGAGGCCGGATGCCGCAGATAACATCATCGATGAGTATCTCTCTAAGACTGACGTCGGCAGGATTATGCTGGAAGCTGACCTGCAACTAAAGCGCGACACTGCCAGTTTTACCTCGCCAACTACCCCTGAAGGCCGGATATACTGGGATAAGCTCTACAAGAAGGCAGAAGAGCTCTACGGCTATGATAACGTCACCATCCCCACCCTGACCCGGCCCTGGATAGTACCGGGTGAGATCATCATCCGCGAAACTCTCAATAGCCCCTCTGTCTACATCTACAAGGCTACCCTGAAAGTCATGCTGGAGTCAGACTACCTTAAAGAAGCCCCTTCTCAAGATAGAGGCCCAGCCTTGGCAGCAGGAAACAACCCCTATGCCTTCCCGGATACCCGCTCCAGGGCCTTAAACGAGTATTCATCCCAGCTCATCCGGGAGCTGATCATCCCTAAGCTTACCAGGGAAGTCAACTCCTCTAAGAGATACGCCCTTCTAAGGCAGGCCTATTACTCTCTTATCCTGGCCCAGTGGTTTAAAGCCAGGCACAAGAGCCAGGCTATGGCAGAAGGTGCAGCAATTTCCTCCATCATAGACTCAAACAATCTTACCAGGCTTACCTCTCAAGAACCCTGGTCTAAAACCACCTACTTTAAGGCTTACCAGAAGTCCTTTGCCGAAGGCGAATACAACATTAAAGAGCCGGTTTACACCCCTACCGGACAAAGCATCAGGAGCTACTTTAGCGGGGGGTTGATGCTTGGCAGCGCAGAGCTTAGCCGGGCGATTACCGGAAGCTCTCCGGTGGGAGACAAGCTGGTAATCATAAGCCCTCAAAAATTTACTCCTTCCGAGAGGATGGAAGAGGTGGTAGTTTCCGCCAGCAGTTCTGTTATTGAAGGACCGGATTCCCGGGTGGGGCCTGTTGCCAGTCCAGCGGCTCTATATTTTGACCCGGATCAGGCCAAGGCAATGGATTTATTAAAAATTGATTCTCGCGCGTGGGTTGTTTTTGCAGATATGCTTAAATTGAGCCTTAGGAATCATTACTACGGGAAAGAGATCGCGGATATCTTTATTGCAGACGCAATCCGGATTGCAAAAAAAGTTTTATCTAGGTCCGGCGGTATAGGCTTTCGTTTGGGAGACAGGTCAGATGAAATTGCTATGGTTTTACCCGGTTCGCTGAAAGATGAAGAGATTAAGAAAATACTTCAGGCTGTCCAATGGGAGATTAAAAAAGAATATCAAAATTATTATATTGCCAGGTTGCCCGACGGCATGGTTGAGCAAATTAAGAGTTCTGAAGGCGTCCGGGAGGCCCAAAGGAGCGCCAGAGAAGGCCTAAAAGGAATCGGCGAGTATGTAACTACCGTGTTTTTTGAGAAAGATAGCGGCGACATAAACGGGCGTTCAACTTTAGACAGAATACTCAAAGAATCCGGCCAGAGCCCGGGGGTGGGTGAAGTCGAAGAAGCATTGCCGCCTTATTTACCTGCCGGGGCTGCGGAGCTTCAAGGGAGCGGGGATATTGAGAGTAAGCTGGAAGCTTCATTAAAAGAAGCCGAGATTCTCCAGAGAGCGGCTAAAGAAGAAGGGCAGATGGCGGGAGTAAAGGGATTGATTGAAAGGCCGCAGAGAAAAGAAGGGGCAAGCCTGCCGGATTCCGTATTTTCAAATATAGGAGAATACAGGGGTAAGCTTGAAGCATTATTGCAGCCGTTAAGAGAATTTGCGGAAAAGAGTTACGGCGATAATGCGGCCAAACAGGTGCAGCTTGATAATGGCTACGCCGCTTTTATGCGTAAGAACCTGTATTTAATCTTAAGGTATGCGATGGATAAAATGAAATCTTCAGACAGCTTTATATTTGCAGTCAGGGGACCGCCCGATAATTTCTATATAGTTACAGCGTCTAAAGGTAAATGGCAGGTTACGGCAGTCAGGCAGAATATATTGACGCCGGAGGGTTCAACCCTTGGAAGGGACTTCCGCGCTATTATTACCGGATCCGGAAGGGGCCTTATGGCGCAGGGCAAATTCCCCTTTAAAGTAATTAATGATTTTGATGCCTTAGGGCATTATTTTGGAAACCAGCTTATTAAGCTGGTTAATATTTATTTGCTATATGTTTTGAATAATCAGATACAGAGGGATAATAACGGTATTTTGGATGAAGCTTCGATTAGCCAGGCCCTTACCGCCGTAAGCAAGAATATAAACGATCTCCTTTCTGAACATGGCTTTGGTTTTTCTGTGAGCTTTGAAGCTGTTTCTGTTACCAGCGATGATTTTTCCGGAAGAGAAACCGCGGCTGGTATAGCAGCCAAGGCCCTGGATATAATTGAGAAACTAAACGCTGCTAGTAGGACCGTAGATATCCCGGCCAACTCTGGAAGGTTCTATAGCCAATACAGAGGACGCTGGCAGGAGGTTGAGGAGGAGATTGATTCCATAGCCGCCAGAAGAGCGACAAATGCCAAAACAGGGTTAGATGAAGCGCACAGGATTTTTAATGCCGAGCCAGTTTTTATCCCGGAAGAAGCGGCCGGAGATTTTGCGCTTCAAGCTGCTGGTTCCTCCCCCCTTGCCAAAGCCCCCACCCAAGCCGATGTAGGAGGAATCGACTTGCGTTTTCTCCCCATCATTACCCAGGCCATGAGCAACTTGCAGGTAAGCCTTCATCAAGGAGCTCTCTCTACGAAAGAACTCCTGGGTATCAATCTCATCCAGGAGTGGCAAGATATCCAAAAGATGGTAGAGGCGGGGATTATCCCCTCCACAGACAGGCTC
>JAZDMX010000025.1:0-5461 GCA_043800555.1 Candidatus Omnitrophota bacterium
AGTTTTTGCATGGGTAGCCTCCTTAAAAATAGGCTACCATGAAAACTAAAAACTTAACATTTCAAAATAGTAATAACTCTTAACATTTTAAAATGGTAACATCACCCCCTTTTTTTAGCCTTGATTTCTTCTACCTATATGTTAAACTTATATTAATAATCCGGTAGTCCTTGGCTATGGAGGTAGCCAAAGGATTGCCACGGTAAAATTCGAAGCCGGATTGACGCGAAGCGTCACCCTAAACTTATCCCAGGGTGATAAATTGAGGTCAATTGCCGGCTTTTTATTTTTTATCCACTTTTTTAACAAATAAAAAATGAGCAAAAGAATTTCAAAAATCCTGGCTTTAGTTTTATCGGTTGTATTATTCTTCCAGCAATCCGGCTTTGCCCAGGTTGCCGCAGAGTTGGATATCGCCAGCCACCTTTCCAGGATGGCTAGCAGCTTTACCCAAGCCAAATTCCGGCCCCTGCACCTGCGTTATCTCGCTTATGATAGCCGGAACAATAACTTTAAGGTGCTTTTGGATAAAGGCGACCTTAAGAGCTTGCCTGCCCAAGAGCTTAAGAGCTCAACTAAGGCCTTGCTTAGCTACTTCTTGACCGGCCTCACCCTGCCCAACAGCTCCTTCTGGGTCAACCTGCGTCCAGACTCACCGGATAACATCATCGATGAGTATCTCTCTAAGACTGACGCCGGCAGGATCATGCTGGAAGCAGACCTGCAACTAAAGAAAGACACCGCCCTGTATACCTCACCCCAGACATCTGAAGGCAGGGAATACTGGAATAAGCTCTATAAGAAGGCAGAAGAGCTCTACGGCTATGACAGCATCACTATCCCCACTCTCACCCGGCCCTGGATAGTCCCGGGTGAGATCATCATCAGAGAGGCCCTTGGCCCGGGACAGCCCCCTATGGGGACAGTCCCGGAAGCTCCTTCAGCCTACATCTACAAGGCTACCCTGAAAGTCATGCTGGAGTCAGACTACCTCAAGGAGAGCTCTTCTTCGGGAAGAGGAATATCCCTGGCAGAGAACAACCCTTACAGCTTCCCGGATACCCGCGCCAGGGCTCTCAATGAATATTCCAGCCAGCTCATCCGGGAGCTGATCATCCCCAAGCTTACCAGAGAAGTCAACTCTTCCAAGAGATACGCCCCTCTAAGGCAGGTCTATTACTCTCTTATCCTGGCCCAGTGGTTTAAGGCCAGGGCTAAGGCAGAAGGGGGCGTTTTCCCTCAAAGCTACCAGGAAGCCCTTCAAAGAAAAGCGCCCCCTGCTTCAGCTGCCGCTCTTCTTGCGCTCATAGACTCTTGTAACCTCGCTAACCTTACTTCCCAAGAAGGCTGGTCTAAAACCACCTACTTTAAGGCTTACCAGAAGTCCTTTGCCGAAGGCGAATACAACATTAAAGAGCCGGTTTACACCCCTACCGGACAAAGCATCAGGAGCTACTTTAGCGGGGGGTTGAACTTTAAAGGAATAGCCAGTTCTTCAATGATGTTGATCCCGGCAAAACTATCTGTTCCTCCGGTAAAGAATTTAATTGAAGTTCCGAGCGTTTCCTCTCCGTTAGAAAATGATTCTTTTGTAATGCATAAAGGGATGCAGCTTGAGGGAGTAGGGTATTCCCTGAATCCTTTAAATGGCCAAGAGATTATAAAACATACGCTTTATGGTTCAAAAGAAGCTCATTCACACGCAGAGATGTTTGAGGTCAGGCAGGGTAATAATGTATGGTATGCACTCGGTGTAAATCATGGTAAACCTGAAGCCGTTACTGCTACGGATGCCGTATTTAGGCAAATCAGGAAAGGGGAGGAAAATAAGTGGTTGTTTATAGTTGAGGGTTGGCCCGGACAGGAAGAAAAAGAGATTATACGGGCAGTTAAATTTGCCCAAGAGCATGATATACCATTAGAGTATGCCGTAGTAAGCTCGGTGCATAAAGATGTAACGCGCATTTTTCTTAAGCAGGGGCTTGGGAAACGCGCAGAATTATTCTTGAATGTTTTTATTTCGCTCTTTTTGGAAGGAATCCCTACAATTGATATAGTGGAAGACGTATTCTACGTGGCAAATCAGATTAAGGATGTCTCATTAATGCAAGAAGTTACTGAAGAGTTAACCCGGTATCTCGCAGAGGTGGTTAAGCGGCAAGAGTGGGAAAAGTTGAGCCAGCGTAATTATAAAGTCCATGAAGATGCGTTAAGACTTTCTAATTTATTGACGCGCGAGAAAATACTAATACTTTTAAACAAGCATCCGGATAAAAACAAAATATTTATGCAAATGGGGCGTAGCCATCTTCCGGCGGTAATAGAGGGGTATCCGGCAGGGCATTCAACTCCGGTCCCCCCTGAATCAGTTAAAATCTCCTGCGAGAGATTATTGCGGGACCTTCTTCATATTCAAAGAGTAGTTAAGCCAAAATTAGCTGATGAGCTGGATCTTGAAATGGAATCCAGATATGGCGAAGAATTGTTTGAAAAATTTCCGGAATTAAAGGAGTTTTTTAGAGGGTTGTCTGAATCTAAGAGGGATATTTTTATTAATGATAATTTGCCTAAATTACGGAGTGCTTTAGGAGAAGATGAAGCCTTGTGGGGAGAGGTCTTTAAGATAACCGGCATAAGCCTCAAATTACATACGAGCTTTCTTAAATTTTGGATGCTTGCTGATGCAATATCTGCAATAACAGGTAAATACGGGCGCCAAAGAGAGGTATATTTGGGTGCATTAGGGGTTATATTGTCGGTAAAGAAGCAAGATGTTTTCTTGGAAGACATAATAAAAAGCGTGGTTGATATAGCAAAAGATGGCAAAGAATTCCTGGCGATATTGGACCGCATAGCGAACGATATTTTCCCGAGGATGCCCCAAAATCTATACAATTATCCTATGTTCAGTCGTGCATCATATAAAGCCAGAGGGGATCCCAAGAAGTTTATAGAAATTTTAGAGCAATACGTTAGGGATAATGGCGGTTCTATAAAAGTTTCTCCGGCACCGGAGAAACAAGAAGAGCCGGCGAAAATAAGCTTATTCCCTACTCTTAGAAAATTGGTATTAGCGATATTGGTTTTATCCGGCACATTGACCGGCATGAGCCCTTCTTGCGCAACAGGAACAAAATCAGGCGCACCTTTGGGAATCGCGCCTGAAGGCCAAATTATTGCAACCAACACCAGCCAGGTTGATGATTTGCTGGATAAAGTTCTTAAGAGCCCGGAAGCTATTGACCGCATAAGCGCGGCTTATTCTTTAGAAGACCTTGAAAATCCTAAAATACTCGATACCCTGATTAAAGCCCTGGATAACCCAAACATAAATATCCGTGGTAATGCGGTTTATGCTTTAGGGGTGTTGAAAGACCCGGGAGCAGTCAGGCCCTTGCTTAAGGCCTTGGCCAAACCCGGTAATATACCTATCCGCATTCCCATAGTTTATGCTTTAGGCGAGCTTAGGGACCCAATGGCCTTTAATGTTTTATATAAACTTTTACTGGATCAAGATGACGCAGTCCGTCACGAAGCAGCCAGTGCTTTAATAAAAATTAACGATCCCAGGGCAATCCGTGTTTTATCCAGGGATTTGCGTAGTTTATATGTAGAAATCCGTAAACAGGCAGTGGATATTTTAAGCAAACTTAAAAATCCGGGAGTGTTCGTTCCGCTATTTAATGCCTTGTTTGACCCGGACCCAATTGTCAACTTGAAAGCAGTTGACGCTTTAAGAGAGCTTGAGGATACAAGATCGCTTGATGATTTAATGAAAGCCCTGGTTGATCCGGCTAAAAATGTCCGCATGAGGGCAATTGTATCTTTAGGGAATTCGCGAGACCCAAAAACATCGGATATCCTGCTTAAGTTTTTAGCTAGCCCGGATGCGGATGAGCGCATGGCGGCGGTTGTCGCTTTCGAGGACCTGAACGCGCTGGATGATTTAATCAAGGTTATGGCCGACCCGGATGCAGATGTCCGTATGACAGCGGCTATTGTTTTAGGAGAATTTAGCGCTGTTTTGGATGAACAGCATCCATATGCAAGGCTTTTTAGTTGTTTTTCCGACAGGATATACGACATTAAAGCGGAGGCATTTTCTCCTTATAACCTGTTTCTAATCTACGGGAATAAGCAGTTCCGTAAACAGACCGACAGCCTGGATAAAATCCACCAGTTTAGCCTGGCGCGAGGCATAGAAAACATACTCACCCGGTATAATAAGGATGTTAATGACCGGAATATAGAGATAGTTTTTCCTTTTGTGCTTGAAGCCTGGGAGAACCAGGGCAAAAGGTTAGTTATAAACAAGGATTCCCGCATAATCGCAGGTTTCCACAATGAACCTAGGTTTGCCCCGGCTGAATTTGCCGAATTCATGCGTAATCAATTTGGCATTAATACTGAAGACCCGAATGTATTTCTGTGCGCCAAGGGAAGCGGCGATGCCGCAGAGCTTAGTAAAGCAAAAGAAACTTTACTGCAAGCGATAGAAGACCCGCGTTACTCGGTTTTCTATTTTGACGGGCATGGCAGCACAATGCACCTGTTGCTTTACGAGAAGAATTGTCCGGAAAAAGGCAACTTGCACGCTCCTTATACCTTAAGTTACGAGGAATTAGCCCAAGCTTTGTATAAACGTTCAAAAGAAAATAAGGGGAAGCTATCCGACTTGACGATGATAATCTCTTCCTGTTATTCGGCAGATTTTGCGGTGAATACCTTAAACAAGCTGGCAATTTTACTGGGGGATAACCGGATAAATGGCCTTCCGGCAATCATAACAACCACAAACAGGGGAACGTTGAGTTACCAAAGTTTAGGCGGTATCAAGAAGTTTTCTCAAGGCAAGGATGAATTGCGCTGGTCTGATTTCTATCAGATTGAGTTATCGGAATGGACCAGGCAGCAGATGGCGTTTTTCCTTTTTATTTCTCCGGAAAAACTAGGAAAGCTGGAAGAAGCGCTTAACGTAAAAGATACGGATACTTCTGCCGGGGGAAAATACGTAAAGAAAGAACAGGTAGAAACTAAAAGTATCCTGCCTTTGGGCTTGTCCCATGACCCCGAAGAAGGAGAGATTCTTCCTCTTTCGCAGGGAATACCTATGTTAAATGTCCGGGTTACATCGCCTTTAACAGCCGCTTCCTCGGCTATCCAGCAGTCAGCCATTCTCACCCCGGAGGCTAAGGAAAGCGCATCTTCAACGGCTACACAAATGCCGCGGCAGGATTTCATCGATGCCTCGCCTCCGCTTTCTAGCGCTCCCAGGCAGAATCCCGGAGGCATTGACTTGCGTTTTCTCCCCATCATTACTCAGGCCATGAGCAACTTGCAGGTAAGCCTTCATCAAGGAGCTCTCTCTACGAAAGAACTCCTGGGTATCAATCTCATCCAGGAGTGGCAAGATATCCAAAAGATGGTAGAGGCGGGGATTATCCCCTCCACAGACAGGCTC
>JAZDMX010000006.1:0-2005 GCA_043800555.1 Candidatus Omnitrophota bacterium
ACTGTGCCTACCAAAATAACTGCTAACGTCATAATCCCCCAGAAAATCAGTGCGCGTTTCTTCATCACTCCTCCTTTTTAATTTCGGGTTTTATTTTTCTTAGGCATTAAAATCCGTGGCTTACGCTAAAGTGAAATCTGCCGTCGCCTTTCTCTTCTTCTCCGGACTCTTTATTTAAAGGTATGCCGTAGTCAAGCATTATCGGGCCGATAGGGGTTTTGATGCGGAAGCCCAGACCGAAGCTGGACTTAAATCCTCCGTCGCCTATATCGCTTTGTTTTGACCAGACATTTCCCGTATCATAAAATAACGCTGCCTTCAAGAAATCAAAAAGCGGGTAAGTATATTCCACATTACCGATAAGCAAGGATTCGCCACCGAGAGGATCTTTAGAGGCCGAATCCACGGGCCCGACTTTACGCTCATCATAACCTCGTATGCTGTATGCGCCGCCGGCAAAGAACCTTTCGTATATCGGTATTTTTTCTGTATTCCCATAAGTATCAGCCAGGCCAGCCCTCGCCCTTAACTCCAGTACCGAATTACGGAAGAGGGGAAAGAAATGCGATGCCCGGCCGGATAATTTCAGGAAATCCTTATCTCCGCCAAAAACACCGCCCACACATTGCAAAGTTCCGCTTAAGACATCTCCCCTATGAGTATCAAAGATATTGTCCCGGCTATCATAAATAAGGCCGATTTCCGGACCGGTGATGATGTTCTTGCCTTCTTCTGACTTTAAGTCCGAGCTGGCAGTATCGATAATATTGGTAATTTCGATACTATTATAACGATAGCTGAGGCTGGCTTTGACATATTCTGTGATTTCTTTGGCTAAACGTAAATCTCCGCCGGTTAAGTCTTCATCGTAACCGTAACCGATATCCGTCTCCCTGTCGTGCGTGCGCTTATAGGCATCAAAACCAAAAGATAGCGGATAATCAAAAAGCCAGGGTTCGGTAAAGCTTAAATCAAAGCCGCTGGTAAGGGTCCCCATCGAAGCCCTTAATCTTAAATCCTGCCCTGCGCCCGTAAAATAAGGGAAATTCTTCCAGTCAAAGTTCTTCTGCTCTATCTCCACAAAACCCACAAACTCATCAACCGTGCTGTAACCTCCGCCGAAACTGAAGGCGCCGGTCTTGGATTCTTTTACCTCAACAATTAAATCTTTTTTATTGGCAGCTGCGGTGTCCTGCGTCTCATAACTTATCTCTTCAAAAAAACCTAAATTCTGCAATCTCTCTTTGCTGCGCCTGAGTTTCTCTCCGTCAAACTTATCCCCCGGCCTTATTCTTAATTCCCGGCGGATAACCAGGTCTTTAGTCTTGACGTTGCCCTTAATTTTAATTTTGTCTACATAGGCAACATCGTGTTCGGCAATATTGTAGCTGATATCTACTCTGCCGGTATAGGAGTTAAGAGAAGTGGATTCTTCGACCTGAGCCGCGACATAACCCCGGTCAAAATACAAACTGCTGATATTGGCGATATCCTCTTTCAAGGCCTCTTGGCTGAAGACCTTGCCCGGGACGCAGGCATTCAGTTTGTTCAAAATCTCATATTCGGCGATATCCCGGTTACCTTTAATGAACAGTGATCCTACTAAATACTTTTTATCTTCGCGGATTTTAATGGTTATATATAAGAACGGCCTTTTGGGGTCAATTTTGATTTCGTAGCTAACCTCGGCATAAATGTAGCCCTGGCGGTGGTAAAAAGACTTCAGACGTTCAATATCTTCCCTGAGGACCTCATCTTTTAATACGCCGGGGTTCAAAAACCAGGCCCGCTTGGTTTTCATCAAACGCAGCATGCGGCGGTCGGAATATGCCGTATTGCCCTCCACGAATATATTTTTAATCCGGATCCTTTTGCCTTCCACGACATTAAATTCCACCCTAGCCCGGTTGGTCTCCTGGTTAAGATCGACCCGGTATTCTATCTCTACCTGGCTGAAGCCTGTTTTTTCGTACATTTTTTTCAGGGTCGAGATATCCTCATTAAG
>JAZDMX010000009.1:0-2046 GCA_043800555.1 Candidatus Omnitrophota bacterium
CTTTATTAACACCGGGCCATCGGGTAAATTCTTAAGCGCCTGGCGGATTATCTTATAAGACTCCATAAGCTCTTTAACACGCACCAGCGTCCTGCCGTAAACATCGCAATGATTATCGGTAATCATGTCAAAGGAAAGCTCTGCGTATGCCGCGTACGGGTCATTCAGCCTCACATCGCGCTTAACACCGGATGCCCGGGCAGTCGGGCCTACCGCATCCAGCCTTAGCGCATCATCATAAGATAGCACCCCTACCCCGGATAACCTTTTGATTATAGTAGTTTCTTGCGTAGCAATTTCAATGTAATACTTTGTCCTCTCTTCAAGTATATCAAGGCCTTTGAGTATTTCTTGGGATTGCTCAAGGCTTATATCGCGCCTTACCCCTCCTATTGTATTCATACCGTAATTAACCCTATTGCCGGTAATAGAAGCAAGGATATCCATTACTACTTCCCTATCCCTCCAGGAATACATAAGCAAGGTATCAAAACCAATCTCATGGCCTGCCACTCCCAGCCACAAAAGATGGCTATGGATCCTTTCTAATTCTCCGATAATGGTGCGGATATAAGCAGCGCGACGCGGAATAACTAAACCCGCGATCTCTTCTATTGCCTGGATAAAACACGTAGAGTGCGAATTCGAACATATGCCGCAGACGCGTTCAATCAGATAAATATCCTGTATATAAGTTCTTTCTTCGGCAGCCTTTTCTATTCCCCGGTGATTGTAACCTAAGCGTATATCTACGCCAAGAATCTTTTCGCCTTTAAGAGCCACACTAAAACTCTCCGGCTCTTTTAATGCCGGATGCTGCGGGCCGATGGGAATTTTAAAATCTTGCGAATTATGCATTATTGGCTCCCTCCCTGCCTGGCGGTAGGCAGGCCTGCTTGCTCGGAGAGTCAGGTTTTCTCATATTCGGACCAGGTTTCCAATCTTTTCTTAAAGGAAAGGTCCCTTTAGGCCAGTCATCAGTAAGGGGATAACGATAGCCCTGGGGTAGGCCGCTAATTTCCGCTCCGAATAAATCTACCAGCTCTCTTTCATAAATCTCAGCTCCCGGGAAATAAGCAGTAACTGTTTTAATCAATGGATTGGCCTTGGCCACGCTGGTCTTTAAGTTCACCATAATCCCTGAATCTCCAGCCAGATGATAGATGAACCCTAATCTTTCCTGCTCATCCAAGCCGGTTATGGTGCATAGATGCGTAAGTTTTTCATCCTTGGCTAAATACGCAAAGACCGGGATAAAATTATCCAGGCTTACCTCAATAGACATGCGCCGCGGCCGGACTATATTAATTGCCCCTTCAAGATAACTAAATTTCTTAAGCAGGTTTTCTTTGATATTCTCTTCCTGGGACATATTGATCCCCTCCATATTCCAATGATAAACTCTAAACCCTAAACACTACATCCTAAACAACTCCAAAACCCAAAATCCAAATTTCCAAAAGTTAGCTAGTTTTCGAGTTTTGTGTTTTGTATTTTGAGTTTGTTTAGGGTTTAGGATTCGCCTGCCTGCTGAGCAGGCAGGCGATTTAGGATTTATGTTCATTTGTTTCCTTTTCTTTCAAACTGGCCAAAAGCTTAACCACTCCGTCAATAATTGCCTTGGGGCTCGCCGGGCAACCCGGGATATACGCCGAAACCGGAATAACTTCATTAATCCCCGAACACACATTATAGCAACCATGCATCACGCCGCCGGAACAGGCACAGGCGCCTACGGCTACCACAAATTTCGGCTCAGGCATCTGCTCGTAAATACGCACCAGCCTATCCTTTGTCTGTTTAGACACCGGACCGGAACAAACCAATATATCTGCATGGCGCGGAGTCCCTTTAAGCAGCACCCCAAAACGCTCCAAATCGTACCTGGGGGTGAGCGTGGCGATAATTTCAATATCGCAGGCATTGCATGCCCCGGTATTAAAATGCAGGATCCACGGTGATTTTATCCTTGCCCAAGTTACTATTTTTCTTACAGCTTCCATATGGAACACCCCACCGGCATGCCCGTGGCACCTAAATTTACCC